>DASWEI010000094.1:0-3936 GCA_036394835.1 Anaeromyxobacter sp.
GATCGACCGCTGGTTCGCCCCGGACCACCGATACTTCAAGGTCCGAGGCGATGACGGAGCGGTCTACCTCCTGCGGTGCGACGACCCGGCGAACCATTGGGAGCTGAAGACGTTCGCGTAACGAGGCTAAGAATCCGAAGACCCACCTCTACCGCCCGCGGCCTCCCGCAGCTCGAACTCTCGGAGCCTGACGAACCACACGAGCTTGCTCTCGAAGCTCGGAAACGCCGCGTTCCGGCCGCTCGGGTTCGGGAGTACGAACACCCGCTCCCCTGCGAAGGATGAAAGCCGCGGCCCCGGTCCTGCCTCCGCACTCCCGGGGAGGACGATGCGCGCGAGCGTGACGCCGACGAGCGCCACCGTCGTCGGCCGGGTCGCCTCGACCTTCCGCACCAGCTCCCCGACACCGCGCTCGTACTCGCGCCGGGTCAGCTCCGCCGCGGTGCGCGTCGCCCGCGGACACAGGTTCGTGATGCCGAAGCCGAACTCGGGGAGCCGCCGGTCATCCGAGGGCCGGAGCAGCTCCGGCGTGAACCCCGCCGCGTGGAGGAGCCGCCAGAACGGATTGCCCGGGCCCGCAAAGTGGTGTCCCACCCGCGCCGACTCGAGCGATGGGTTGATGCCCACGAACAGGACGCGCAGCCCGGGCGCGAGGACGTCCTGGAGCTCCCCGCCCCGGCCTACAGCACCACCTGCCAACCCACGAATCTCGGTGGGCCCAGGATGGTGCCCGCGGTCGAGCGGCCCTGCCGGTGCGCCTTCTGGAACGCCTCGGACTCCGTCCACGCCGTGAACGCGGCCTCGTCGCGCCACACGCTATGGGACGCGTAGAGTCGCGCGCCATCCTCCTCCGGTCCCTTGAGGAGGTGGAAGTCCTCGAACCCGGGCACCTCCTTCAAGTACGTCTCGCGCTCGCTCCAGCCCCTCTCGAAGTCTTCGCACCGATCGGGGGCCACTCGGAACTGGTTCATGGCGATGAACATGGCGAGGACTTATCCGCGCGCGATCCGCAGCGCCATGCGCGGCGCCCACCCGCGCGTGAGCGCCGCACTCGGACCTTGAACGTCGAGTTCCAGCCAGTCCGCGGCGGCGCCGTCACCTTGGCGCCGGCGGCGTGCCCGGCTCGAGCGGTGGCGGGCTGCTCGGAGGAGCACTCGGGGAGCCGGGCGGCATCGCCGATCCCTGCTCCGGAGCCTTCCCCGGCGTTCCAGCCGCCTCGCGCGCGAGCGTGACGCGCTTCGCGACGTTCGTGGTGTTGTTCTCGACGGTGAAGCTCGTCCGGACCTCCTGCCCTTCCTTGAGATCCGTCCCGCTCCGGAGGTTGCCGCCCGAGAACTGCGCGTCCGAGGCGATGTTGAACTCCACCACGGCGCCCATGTGCTCCACGAACAGCTTGCTTGGACTTGCCTGAACCACGCGACCGCTTAGCTCCTTTGAAGCCGCCTTTTCCCCCGCCTGTTCCGGTGCCGCCGCGCGGGTCTTCTGCTTGTCGTCCGCCCGTACAGCGCCCGCGCCAACAACGAGCGCGGCGCCGAACGCGAGCCACATCATTGCCTGTCGTCTCATCGGTGCCCCTCCAAGGAGCGCGTTCTGCCCCCAGATCAGAATCTGGGCACGGTCGAGCGCCGCACCTGTTTGACGAGCGAGGGGAGCGGCTCCACCGTTGATCGAGGGAGGCGCGGCATGACCTTCAGGATCCTGCGGGGTGCTTGTCGCCTGGCTGGTCGTCGCGGCGCGGGTGTACCGGCCGACGCGTGGACCGCCCGCCGGTCGTGCCGTCGAGAGGAGGAACAGCGATGAAGATCACCTTCTCGGTCATCAAAGCCGACATCGGCTCGATCGGCGGCCACACCAGGCCGTCAGAGGCGACGGTCGCGGCGCTCCGCGAGAGGCTCGGGTCGGCGTGCGCCGGACCCCGCAAGCTCCTCATCGACGCCATGGTCACGCACACCGGAGACGACATCGCGCTCATCATGACCCACACGCACGGCGCGGGCGCCAAGGCGGTCCACGAGCTCGCCTGGAGCTGCTTCGTCGCGGGCACCGAGATTGCGAAGAAAGAGGGGCTGTACGGCGCGGGACAGGACCTCCTGGTCGATGCACCCTCCGGCAACATCCGCGGCGCCGGACCCGGCGTGGCGGAGATCGAATTCGAGCGCGATCCGCGGAGCAAGGACCGGCCCGCGGAGGCGATCCTGGTGTTCGCCGCGGACAAGTGCAGCCCGGGCGCGTTCAACTACCCGCTCTACACGGTGTTCTGCGATCCGATGCACGACGGCGGGCTGCTCCTCAATCCGAAGCTGCACAAGGGATTCACGCTCACCGTCATCGACATGGATCACAAGGATCGGGACCGCCTGATCCGTCTCGAGGTCCCGGAGCGGGTGTGGGACGTTGCGGCGCTGCTCCAGAACCCCGACCGCTTCGCGATCGAGGCGATCCATTCCCGCCACAAACCCGACGAGCAGATCGTCGCGGTGAGCGCGACGCGGCTCCACAACATCGCCGGCACGTACACCGGCAAGGACGATCCGGTCGCAGTCGTCCGCACCCAGGGGATCTTTCCCGCGCCGGAGGAGGCGGTCGAGCCGTACCTCCTCGGCCACTTCGTGGCCGGCGATTGCCGCGGCTCGCACGTGATGCCGCTCATGCCGGTGCCACTCAACACCGCGGTCACGGGCCCCTACTGCCTGCCGATCGTCTCGTGCCTCGCGTTCTCGATGGACGCGACCGGCGCATTCAGCCGCCAACACGTCGACATGTTCGCGGGCCCGGCGTGGGACCACACGCGCCTCAAGGTCCAGCGGAAGGCGGACGAGTGGCGGCGCCAGGGCTTCGTCGGCCCGACGATGGCTGCTCAGGCCGAGCTTTCGTACACCGGCATCGTCGACACGCTGGAGGCGCTGGGGAAGGAGTTCTTCGTCCGGTAGCGCCCATGCGCGCGCTCCTCGCCGGGCCCGACCGGAAGCTTCGCTGCGTGTGGGGAGTCTCCGCGCCGGAGTACCTCCGCTACCACGACGAAGAGTGGGGGTACCCGACCGCCGACGACGTCCGGCTCTTCGAGATGGTCTGCCCGCTCGCCGCGCCTGCGAGCTCCGCGATGAGGTCGGCTCCCTCGTCGCCTTCTTCTGGCGCTTCGAGCCGGACCCCGCTTCGCGCCCGCGACGGCTCACCTGGGCGACGCTCCGCCGGATGAGCACGACGCCCGAGTCGATCGCCCTCTCGAAGGATCTCAGGAAGCGCGGCTGGACCTTCGTCGGGCCGACCACCATTTACGCATTCATGCAGGCTGTCGGGATCGTGAACGACCACCTCGACGGCTGCGCCTTCCGCGCGCGCGCCGAGCGCGGAAGGCGCGCCTTCGTACGGCCGCTCACGTCCTAGCGGAGGCGTTCACCCAGCGGAAGCGGGCCGCGCCGCCCTGCGCAGCCAGGGCCTCATGCCGGAGCGTCACACGCACCCGGCGCGCGAACCTGTCAGCCCGCAGCGAGCGCGAACGTGGTCTTCGTGCCGCGGTCCCACCCGTCCCAAAGGAAGGCGCCTTCCCGGCCGTCCGCGATCAGGCGGAACGCGTACCGGACCTGCTCCTCGTAGAACTCGCAGAAGGCGCCGGTGTGATCCATCCCGCCGTTCATCTCGTGAGCCTCCGCCGGACACGGTGATCCGCAAAAGTGACGGATGGCGCACCGGCGGCACGGGTCGATCGCGTCCACGTTCCGGCCGGTGACGAGGTGGAATGGGCGGCTCTCGAGGACCTGCTCGACCTCGTCGCGGAAGAGGTTCCCGCCGCGGAATGCCTCGAGCCCGATGAACTCACTGCACGGAAACATGTCACCGCTGGGCGTCACGGCGAAGAAGCACCTGCCCCCGCCACACGGGGAGATGTCGCACATGAGGCGGCGAGCGGTCGGGGCGAGGATCGCGAGCAGGACGTTG
>DASWEI010000095.1:0-34792 GCA_036394835.1 Anaeromyxobacter sp.
GAAGGCGAAGGGGATGGAGTACGACGCGCGGATGGCGGAGCTCGAGAAGGTCGAGTACCCGAAGCCGAACCGCGAGTTCGTCTACGCCACCTTCAACGAGTTCGCGGCGAAGCACCCCTGGGTCGGGCAGGAGAACATCCGCCCGAAGTCGGTCGCGCGCGAGATGGTCGAGAAGTTCATGACGTTCGCCGACTACGTGCGCGAGTACGAGCTGCAGCGGTCGGAGGGACTCCTGCTCCGCTATCTCACCGACGCGTACAAGACCCTCGTCCAGACGGTGCCGGAGGCCTACCGGGACGAGGAGCTCCTCGACGTGATCGCGTTCCTGCGCGCGACGGTGCGGGGCGTGGACTCCTCGCTCATCGACGAGTGGGAGCGGCTCCGCGACCCCGCGTTCCAGGCGGCGCCCACCGCGGACCCGCGCGCCGCGCTCGGCCCGCCGCCGCTCTGGGCGGACCCGCGGGCGTTCGCGGCGCGGCTCCGGAACGAGCTGCACGCGCTGCTCGTCGCGCTCGCGCGCAAGGACTTCGAGGCGGCGCGGGTCGCCCTCGCCCCCGGGACCGAGTGGACGGCCGCGCGGCTCGAGGCGGAGCTCGCGCCCTACTTCGCCGCCCACCCGCGCATCGACACGACGCCCGCCGCGCGAAGGCCGCACCACACCTTCGTCAAGGAGACCGGAGCGCACCGCTGGGAGGCGGTGCAGCGGATCGTCGACGAGGCGGGCGAGGTGGACTGGGCCATCGTGTGCGAGGTGGACCTGTCCGGCCCGCACGATCCCGACCGGCCGGTGCTGTCGCTGCTCCGGATCGGCACGTAGCGGGCCGGTCGCGTTCAGACTCGTCTTGGTCGAAGTCGAAGTCGAGGTCGAGAACCACGTCGACGTCCACGTCCACGACCACGTCGGCTGCGGCTCCGCGGTTCACGGGCGGAAGGCGGCGTCGGGCAGCGCCTTCGGGAACTCCACCTTCTCGAGGACGGTCTCTCCGGTGGACCGGCCGTTCGCCCAGTTCTTCTCGTGGAACGCGACGATGACGCCGTCCACCTTCCGGAAGTCGCCGTACGTCGTGACGAACTCGAGCGGCATGCCGGGGTCACGAGACGAGCCCCGGGACCGGACGACGAGGGCGGTGCGCACGTCGATCGCGGCCTCGACCACGATCCCGGGCGCGGGCTCGAGGGCGAGCACGCGGACGGGCGTGCCGTCCGCGTCGCCGGTCCCGCGATCCTCGATCTTCTTCTCCCACGCGGCGAGGAGCGCGGGCAGGTCGAGCCGGGCCGCCTGCAGGAGCATCGAGGCGAGCCGCGCGCTCTCCACCTCCTCGCCGTTGCGCCACCCGCGGCCGCCGTCGAGGACGCGGATCTCGGGCGGCGACCCCGGGAAGACGATCTCGACGCGGAGGCGCCCGGGCCGCGCGTAGCCGCGGACGATCCGGCCGTCCACGCCCGGGTGGAGGAGCGAGGTGACCCGCCCCTCCTGCTTCGTCACCGCCGCGCGGGTGAGCGCGCCCTTCCCGCCGTAAGCCGCGACGCAGCGGCGGACGAGCGCCGCCACCTCGGCCCGCGCCGGCCGCACCTCGGCGCGGCCGGCCGCGGCGGCGGAGCCGCCCACGGCCGAGAGGGCGGACGCGAGGAGAGAGACGGCGAGGAGCGGTGCGGGCACGGGACCTCCGGGCGGGCGGCGGGGGCCCGAGTCTGTGCGCGGGGCCGGACGGACGCAACCCGGCGTGCCGCGGCGGAGCGGCGAAGCCACCGTGAGGCGCGTGCCCGAGCTCCTCGGCTGGCTCAGCTCATCCATCCTGCTCGCGACGCTCGTCCTCCAGGTGCTCAAGCAGTGGCGCGAGGGCTCGAGCGAGGGCGTCTCGAAGTGGCTCTTCATCGGGCAGATCGCCGCCTCCGTCGGCTTCACCGTCTACAGCCTGCTCGTCGCGAACTGGGTGTTCGTCGTGACGAACGTCCTCATCCTCCTCGACGCGATCGCGGGGCTCGTCATCGTGCTGCACCACCGGCGGCGGGCTCGGCAGGCCGCGCCGGCGGGTACGTGACGCGCCGGCCGTCGAGCCGGGCGAACGGCGTCAGGCGGTGCGGCCGCGTCCGGCCGCGCCCCGTGATGTGCTCGACGACGACGCCGCGCGCGAGGAGCGCGTCGGCGAGGAGCGAGCGGTGGCAGCGCCATGGGACGGCCTCCGCGCACATCAACGCCACCGGCCCCTCGCGCGCGAGCGCGCGGAGCTGGCAGAGCCCCTCCTCGAACTCGGGCGTCTGCATGTGGTCGGCGTAGCCGCGGAACGACGCGTTGCGCCAGCCGGCGTTCTCATCGGATCCCTTGCGGGCGTGGCGAAGGCCGCCGAGCCGCGGCAGGTGGACGTACCCGATCCCGGCGCGCGCGACGGTCCGCGCGAGGACCGCCGCGTCGAACTGTGGGTTCGCGCGCGAGCGCGGGATCGTGCGGACGTCGGCGAGCGTCGCGACTCCGGTCGCCTTCAGGAGCTCGACGAGCTCGTCGATGGGTCGGGTGGAGTGGCCGATCGCGAGCACCCGCGCCCGCCCCCATCCGGGCGCGGCGCGAAGGGTCGTTTGCGGTCGGGCTCGCACCCGTGGGTTCATGCCGCGGCCCGACGCGCGCCGCCACCCCGCGGCCCCCGGTCGTCCGGACCGTTGACATCCACGCGATTTTGGCGGAAATACGCCTCTGTGCAGACAGGCAAGCCGACGGACGGCCGGAAGAAGTGGCCGCGAGGACAGAAGTTCACCTTGTCAGCCGCAGGCGCGGAGGCGGAGGCCGCCTACCGGAGCGCCGTCCTCGGTTCCCGTTCGAGCGGACGGACTGCCCTCGACACGGCCCTCGCGGGCTGGGCAGGCCCACGGCGGCTCGCCCCCGGCGACGGCGTGATCCTCGCGGAGCTCTCCGGCAAGCGTCTCGGCCTGCCCCACCTGTGCGAGGCGCTCGAGACCTCGGGCATCGTCCCCGACGAGGTCCGCGCGGCGGTCGGCCGGCTCGTGGACGCCGGGATCGTCGAGCCGGTGCCGCTCGCCTCACAGCAGCAGCTGCCGTCCGGCGGGCCGTTCCGGACGTAGCACGCCGCTGCTCTCCGCGCCGCCGCTATTCCCAGTCTCGTCGCGACGCCTTCCGCTCGCCGCGGCGCTTCTTCTCCGTGAGCCGCCGCTCCTTCGACCCGCGCGTCGGGCGCGTCTCGCGCCGCGCCTTCGGCCGCCGCGCGAGCGTGACGAGCCGCTCGCGCAGGCGATCGAGCGCGACGCCTCGGTTCTGCGCCTGGCTCCGGCGCTCCGTCGCGGTCACGACGGTGCCGGTCGGCCGGTGGACGAGCCGCACGCCGCTCTCCGTCTTGTTGCGGTGCTGCCCGCCCGGCCCGCCGGCGACGAAGAACGTCTCCTCGCACTGTGCGGTGAGCGCGGCGTCCGCAAGCGCGAGCGCGCGACGCGCTGCGGCGCGGACCTCCTCGGGCACGTTCACGCGGTCCTCCGGTTCGCCCCATTGCTACACGCGGCGCCGCGCCGAAAGCGAACGCTTTCTCGTCGCGAGCGAGTTGGCGGTGGACCGGCCTCGTCCCGATGGGGTACCTGCCCGCGGCGGCGGAGACCTCCCTAGTCGGCGCTCACGCCCGGGCGAACCGGCGCGCGAGCAGCGCGAGCGCAGCGGCGGGCAGCGCGATCGAGAGCATCCTTCGCACGCGCAGCCCCCAGGACTGAACGCGGTCGGCGAGGAGCAGGAGCATCCAGTGCTTCACGCGGTGGTCCGGCACGCGGTACGCCGCCTTGCGGATCGCGCCGGACAGGCCGCGCGGCGGGACCGCGGTCCCGTACACGGGCGGCATGGGCTTGTTCGGCCTGCCGTGCCTCGGCGTCGACGGCGCGGAGGTCATCCGCTTCGGCATCGGGCGGGAGTTCGGCCAAGGCTGCGGAGCGCGCTCCTTCGGGACGCCGGGCCTGTTCGCCGGATCGAGATCGACCGGCTCGACCGGCGGTGGCCCGCCGCGCGCGGTCGCGCCCGAGGGATCGCGAGCCCGCTGCGTCGTCCCGCCGGTGGGGTCATTCGCTGCCATCCGTCGCCTCCTAGTGAACGGTCCTGCCGTCCGGGAACAGCGCCACCTTGATGCACCCGTCCCGCTTCTGGGCGAACGTGCGGTACCCCGCGGGCGCGTCGTCGAGCGGCAGGCGGTGCGTGAACACCGGCTTCGGATCGATGCGCCCGGCGCGGATGTGCTCGAGCAGGTGCGGCATGTAGCGCTTCACGGGGCACTGGCCCGTGCGGATCGTCTGCTGCTTGTTCATCGCGGTCCCGAAGTCGAAGGCGGCGTACGGCGGCCCGTACACCCCGACGACGGAGATCGTCCCGCCCTTGCGCGTGCCGTGGACGCACCAGTTGAACGCGACCGGCGACCCAGCCTCGAGCTTTCCGAGGATCCCGGTCGCCCGGTGGGCCCCCGAACCCGCCGCCTCGAGCCCGACCGCGTCGATCGAGGCGTCCGCCCCTCGATCGTCGGTCATCCCCTTGATCGTCGTGATGATGTCCGCGTCCGCGAAGTTCAGGGTCTCGACGCCCGCCCAGCGCCGCGCGAACTCGAGCCGGTAGTCGACGTGATCCACGGCGACGACGCGCCCCGCCCCCATGAGCCAGAGGGAGCGCATCGCGAACAGGCCCACGGGACCGGCCCCGAAGACGACGACCGTCTCGCCGCCCTTCAGGTTGCACATCTCGGCGCCGAAGTAGCCGGTCGCGAGCGCATCCGTGAGGGGCAGCGCCGTGAGGTCGTCGAGGTCGTCCGGGATCTTCTCCGCGTCCACCGCGATGAACGGCGCGCGAACGTACTCGGCTTGCCCGCCGTCGTAGCCGCCCGTCAGGTGCCCGTACCCGTAGACGCCGCTCGTCGCGTCGGTCGCCGGGTTCGTGTTCTCGCAGCTCGAGGTGAGGCCGCGCTGGCAGTAGAAGCAGGAGCCGCAGAAGATCGGGAACGGCAGCATGACGCGATCGCCGACGGAGAGCCCGGTCGCCTCCGGCCCGAGCTCCTCCACGACGCCCACGATCTCGTGCCCGAACGTCTGGCCGATGCGGGTGTCCGGCACGAGCCCGTGCAGCAGGTGCAGGTCCGAGCCGCAGATCCCCGCCGCGGTGACGCGCACGATGCCGTCCTGCGGGTGCTCGATGCGCGGGTCCGGCTTCTTGCGGACCTTCACGCGGAAAGGCCCGTCGTACGTGAGCGCTCTCATGGCGCGAACGTGAGCACGTCCGGGCACGCGCGCAGCGCGGGGCGAGGGGAGCGCGTGCCCCGGGGACGGCTGGCGCGCGCGCTCCGCAGCGGCCGCGTCGACGAGCCTTCGCCGCAGTGCGTCGAGACGCTGCGCGCATTGTCGCACTCCGAGTGCTCCCTGCGGGTGCGGACCTCAATCGAGGGGCTCCCGCTCGGCGGCGAGCGATCCCATGCTCCGCCACCCGTTTCTTCCTGGAGGCGCGATGCAGACCCGGGCTCAGCTCGATGCGGTCGTCCCCCTCGTTCATGGAACCGTCACCATGCTGCGCGGCTCGGCGCACGCGCTCCGCGACGTCGCGGCGCACGAGCTGCCGGCGGACCCGCTCGTCCGCGCGGCGCTCCGCGCGGGCGTCACGGACACGCTGAGCGGCCTCGAGTCGCTCATGCAGACGCTCGAGGCGCTTCGCGACCGGCTCGGCTCGGCGCCGTAGTAGAAGAGAGGCGTGTCCCGCCGCGGCGTTCGCGTCGACGACCCCTCGCGCTGGGTCTTCAACCGGCTCGCCGCCGACTACCGGCGCCGGCCCGGCTACCCGCCCGCGCTCGTCGCGCGCCTCCTCGAGCTCGGCGGCGGCGCGGGCGCGCGCGTCGCCGACCTCGGCGCGGGCACCGGCCACCTTGCCCTCCCCCTCGCCCGGGCAGGAGCGCGCGTCCACGCGGTGGAGCCCGCGCGGGCGATGCTCGACCTCCTCGCCTCGGACGCGGCCGGGCTCGCGATCGAGCCCGTGCACGCCGCCGCGGAGGAGACCGGCCTTCCCGGAGGCGCGTTCGACCTCGTGCTCGTCGCGGACGCGCTTCACTGGGTCGATCCGGAGCGGGGCGGCCGCGAGATCCTGCGCCTCCTCGCGCCGGGCGGCGCGCTCGCCGTCGTGGTGCCGTCGCTCGCTGACACCCCGTTCCTCCGCGCGCTCGCGGTCCTCCTCGCGCGAGCGAACCCGAAGGCGCGCCCGAACCCGCCGCCCGTCGCGCGGCTCTTCGCCGCCGCCGGCCTGCCGCCGCCCGTCGAGGAGCGGTTCGAAGACGAGGTCGGGCTCGACGAGGACCGGCTCGACGCGGTGCTCCGCTCGCTCTCCTACGCGGGACCCGCGCTCGGGCCCTCGGCGCTCGAGGCGCTCCTCGCCGACGCCCGCGCGCTCGCCCGCGCGCACGGCGGCGCCGTCTGGCGGCGCGAGCTCCGGCTCGGGTCGGCGCGGCGACCTGCCGCGGCGGACCCGCCGCTGCGGCCCTCGTGAGGAGGCCGCGCCAGTAGAACGCGGCGGCTCATCCGCCGAGGCGCGGGTGATCGTCGCGCCAGCGCTGCACCGCGTCCTCGCGCTCACCGCGCTCCGCCGCAAGGTGGCGGCGCACCACGGCGTCGAGCCGGCGGTCGGCGAGGAGGAGCGCGCCGTAGGTCTCGGCGGGCTCGAACCCTCGGCTCATCTTGTGCTCGCCGCCGGCGCCGCCCTCGAACACCTCGACGCCGCGCCGGATGCACTCGTCGATCGAGTGGTAGAGCGCGACGTTGAAGTGGAGGAACGGGTGCTCCTCGATCGCCCCCCAGTACCGGCCGTAGAGGCGGACGCGCGACGCGAGGTTGAACGCCATCGCGACGAGCCGCCCCTCGCGGCGGGCCTCGACCACCTCGATGGCGTCGGCCATGCCCGCGAGGACGCGCTCGTAGAAGCGCCGGTTCACCCAGCGCATCCCCCACGTCATCCGGTCGGTCGAGGCGCTGTGGAGCGCGTGGCAGTCCGCCGCCCATCGGGCCGGGTCGCGGCCGAGCTCGTCGCCGCGCACGGTCCGGATCGCGATTCCCTGGCGCTCTGGCGCGGCGCGCTCGCGCTTGATGGCGTTCCGGCGCTTCGAGGGGAAGCGGGCGAGGAACTCGTCCACCGTCCGGAAGCCCTCGTTCCGCCAGTGGTACTGGAAGTCCACGCGGACGGCGAGGCCGAGCCCCTCGAGCGTCCGCGCCTCCTCGGCGGTCGGGAACACGACCTGGAGCCCGCCCATTCCCTCCTCGCGCACGAGCCCCCGCGCCGCGGCGACGAGCGCCTCGGAGAGCGCGGCGCGATCCTCACCGCCCGCGACGAGGAGGCGGCGGCCCGTCGCGGGCGTGAACGGGACGCCCAAGACGAGCTTCGGGTAGTACGGGACGCCCGAGCGTCCGGCGGCGGAGGCGAGGTCGTAGTCGCGCGAGAAGTCGCCGTCCGAGTCGGTCCGCGCGTACGCGGGCGCCGCCGCGACGAGCCTCCCGCCTCGCCGCAGCGCGAGGTGGCGCGGCGCCCAGCCGGTACGGCGCGACGCGGAGCCGCTCAGCTCCGCGGCGGCGAGGAAGGCGTGGCGGACGAAGGGGCTCGCGAGGTCCGGCTCGTGCGCGAAGAGCGCGTCCCACTCGGCGGCGGGGATCTCGGTGATCGCGCCGTGGACGGTCAGCGAGAGGCCGGGCACACCCGGTTCATAGCCGGCGCCCTCGCCGGGGCGCAACGCCGCCCGCGCGGGTGCCGGTCCCACCCTCCCGGCGCGCTCGCCCCGGCGCCCCGCGGCGGTTAACTCTGGGCCGTGCGCCTCGCGACGGCACGGGACGGGAGCCGCGACGGCCGGCTCCTCGTCGTCCGCAAGGACGGCGAGGCGGCCGCGCCCGCGGACGGTGTCGCGCGCACGCTCCAGGCGGCGCTCGACCGCTGGGACGCGTGCGAGCCCGCGCTGCGCGACCTCGCGCAGGACCTCGACGCGGGAAAGGTCCGCGGCGAGCCGATCGACCCGCGCGCGCTCCTCTCGCCCTTGCCGCGCGCGTACGAGTGGGTGGATGGCTCGACGTACCTGAACCACATCCGGCTCGTGCGCCGCGCGCGCGGCGCGGTGCCGCCGCCGACGATGGAGACGGACCCGCTCGTGTACCAGGGCGGCGGCGGGGTCCTGCTCGCGCCGACCGAGGACATCCCGCTGCCGGACCCTGCCTGGGGGCTCGACTTCGAGGGCGAGGTCTGTGTCGTCCTCGGCGACGTCCGCCAGGGGACGCGCGCCGCCGAGGCGGCGCGCTGCCTGCGCCTCTTGTGCCTCGCGAACGACCTCACCTACCGGAACCTCGTGCCGGCCGAGCTCGAGAAGGGGTTCGGCTTCTTCCAGTCGAAGCCGGCGACGGCGTTCTCGCCGTTCGCCGCGACGCCGGACGAGCTCGGACCAGCCTTCCGCGACGGCCGCGTCCACCTGCGCATCGTCCTGCGCTGGAACGGGAAGCAGGTCGGCGATCTCGACGCGGGGCCCGACATGCACTTCTCCTTCCTCGAGCTCGTCCAGCACGTCGCGAAGACGCGCGGGTTCACCCCCGGCACCATCCTCGGCGGCGGCACGGTGTCGAACGCCGGGCAGGGGCGCGGCTTCTCCTGCATCGCCGAGCAGCGCGCGCAGGAGCTCGTGGACGCCGGGGCGCCGCGCACGCGCTTCATGCTGCCCGGCGACACGCTGGAGATCGAGATGCGCGACGGCACGGGCCGCAACCTGTTCGGCACGATCGCGCAGCGGGTGGTGGCGCCATGACCCTGCGGCTCTATTCGTTCTGGCGATCCTCCTCGGCGTGGCGCGTCCGGATCGGCCTCGCGCTGAAGGGGCTCGGCTTCGAGCTCCGGCCGGTGAACCTCGCCGCAGGCGAGCAGTTCTCGGAGGCGCACCGCGCGCGGAGCCCGCTCTGCCAGGTGCCGGTGCTCGAGATCGAGGAGGACGGCCGCGCGTTCCGGATCGTGCAGTCGATGGCGATCCTCGAGTGGCTCGAGGAGCGCTGGCCCACGCCGGCGCTCCTCCCGCCCGATCTCGAGGGGCGAGCGCGGGTGCGCGCGCTCGCCGAGCACGTCAACTCCGGGATCCAGCCGCTCCAGAACGCGATCGTCCTGAAGATGCTGCGCGAGAAGGAGAAGGGCTTGGACAGGACGTGGGCCCGCCTGCACATCGCGCGCGGGCTCGAGGGGCTCGAGCGCGCCGTCGATGACGGGCGCGCTGGCCGCTTCTGCCACGGCGACGGGCCGGGGCTCGCCGAGTGCTACCTCGTCCCGCAGCTCTACAACGCGCGCCGCTACGGGGTCGACCTCGCGCCGTACCCGATCTTGCGCCGGATCGAGGAGGCGTGCCTCTCGCTCGCGCAGTTCCAGGCCGCGGATCCCGAACGGCAGCCCGACGCGCCACCCCCGGAGGAGAGGACGCCGTGACGGCGAAGCTCGCCCCGCTCGGCCTCCGGCGCATCGAGGCGCTCCACTACTACGTGCACGACCTCGAGCGGAGCCGCCGCTTCTACCTCGACCGGCTCGACTTCGCGGAGGTCGCCGCGAGCGGACCCGCGCTCGAGCACGAGGGCCGGCAGCGAAGCGCGGTGTTCGAGGCGGGCGCGGTCCGGATCGTCTGCTCGCAGCCGCTCGGCGAGGGGGGGCGGGCCTGGCGCTACCTGCGCAAGCACCCGGACGGCGTCGGGACGGTGGTGTTCGAGGTCGAGGACGCGGAGCGCTGCCTGCGGCTCCTCGAGGAGCGCGGCGGGAACCCCATCACCGACGTGCAGGTCCACGAGGACGACGGCGGCGCGCTCCGCACGTTCAACGTGACGACGCCGCTCGGCGACACGACCTTCCGCTTCGTCGAGCGGCGCGGCGCACCCGCGATCTACCCCGGCCTCGTCCGGCACGACGCGCCGCGCGGCGGTCGGAACGCCTTCGGCTTCGACGGGATCGACCACCTCACCTCCAACTTCCAGACGATGAAGCCGGCGCTCCTCTGGATGGAGCACGTGCTCGGCCTCGAGGAGTTCTGGGAGATCTCGTTCCATACGAAGGACGTCGCCGAGGCACGCCGCGCCGCGCTCGAGGCGCAGAAGGGGTCGGGCCTCCGCTCGGTCGTGATGCGCGACCCCGGCTCCGGCGTGAAGTTCGCGAACAACGAGCCGTGGCGTCCGGCGTTCAAGTCCTCCCAGATCAACGTCTTCAACGAGGACCACCGCGGCGACGGGATCCAGCACGCGGCCCTTGGCGTGCGCGACATCCTCGCCGCGGTGCGCGGCCTGCGCGCGCGCGGCGTCGAGTTCATGGCGACGCCCGGCAGCTACTACGACGCCCTGCCCGCACGCATCGCGGCGAGCGGCATCGGCCGGATCGACGAGGACCTCGCCGCCCTGCGCGAGCTCGGGATCCTCGTCGACGGCGCGGGGCCCGGCGCCTACCTCCTGCAGATCTTCCTGCGCGACTCGGCGGGGCTCTACGGCGAGCCGGAGGCCGGCCCGTTCTTCTTCGAGATCATCCAGCGCAAGGGCGACGAGGGGTTCGGCGCCGGGAACTTCCGCGCGCTCTTCGAGTCGATCGAGCGCGATCAGGAACGGGAGGGGCACGCGTAGCGGGCCCGAGGCGATGCTCGACCGGATCGTGCAAGGGGTCGTGCCGCGGAAGCACCACCTCGTCTTCCGCGACGCGGACGGGAAGCTCCTCTACGAGGAGGCATACACCCGCGCGGGCTTCGACGGCCCGTACACGCTCGCGTACCACCGCGGGCGGCCGCACGCGACGCGGCCGGCCGAGGTCCGGCACGGCTTCCCGTTTCCGCGCGCTGCGCCGCCGCGCCCGCTCGCGCGCCGGCACCTCCGGACTCAGGACCTCGCGCCGCACGGCGGGCCGCCCGTCGACGCGCGCGTCCCGCTGCTCTTCAACGACGACCTCGTGCTCTCGCTCGTCACTCCCGGCGCCGAGGACCCGGTCTACTTCTCGAACGGCGACGGCGACGACCTCCTCTACGTGCTCGAGGGCGGCGGGCTCCTCCGCTCACCGCTCGGGGACCTCCGCTTCGAGCAGGACGATTACGTCTACGTGCCGCGCGGCCTCCTCCACCGGCTCGTCCCGGACGCGGGGCCGCAGCGCTGGCTCTCGATCGAGGCGGCCGGCGGGGTTCACCTCCCGTCGCAGTGGCGGAACGAGACCGGCCAGCTGCGGATGGACGCGCCCTACTCGCACCGCGACTTCCGGCGCGTCGAGTGGAAGGGGCCCTCCGACGAGGGCATCCGCGAGCTCGTCGTGAAGCGGAGCGGCGCGTTCCACGGCTTTTGCTTCGAGGCCTCGCCGCTCGACGTCGTCGGCTGGGACGGATCGCTCTACCCGTTCGCGTTCCCGATCCTGAACTTCCAACCGCGGGCCGGGCTCGTCCACCTGCCTCCCACCTGGCACGGCACGTTCGCCGCCCGCGGAGCGCTCGTCTGCTCGTTCGTCCCCCGGCCGCTCGACTTTCATCCGGAGGCGATCCCTTGCCCGTATCCGCACGCCTCCGTGGACGTGGACGAGGTCCTCTTCTACGTCCGCGGCGAGTTCACGTCCCGCCGGGGTGTCGGCGTCGGCTCGATCTCGCATCACCCTGCCGGGATTCCGCACGGTCCGCACCCCGGAGCTTACGAGGGCTCGATCGGAGCCCGGGCGACGAACGAGGTGGCGGTGATGCTCGACTGCTACCGGCCGCTCCAGGCGACGCCGGAGGCGCTCGGCCTAGACGATCCCGCCTATGAGGGAAGCTTCGTCGGGTGAGAGGTGGGAGGGCGTCCCACCGTGCGTGCGGACGCGAGGCGCGGTACGCTGCGTGCAGCCCTGGTTCCCGTGCTCGCCCCCTCCGTCGCGCTCCTCCTCTCCCTCGCCGTCCCGGCGCAGGTGCCTCCGGCACTCGAGTCCCCTGTGGCCGCAGCAACGACGGCCGCCCTCGAGTTCGCTCCCGCGGCGACGGCGTTCACCGTCCCCCGCTCGAGCGAGACGATGGAGTTCACGGTGTCGTATCTCGGCGTCGCGATGGGAAAGGTCCGCCTCTTCGTTGGCAAAGTGGACCCCACCATCGCGCCCGTGTTCCTCCAGGCGCAGACGAGCTCCATCCTGAGCCTGATCAACATCCGCCAGCAGCTCGCGACCTATCTCGACGTCTCGACCGGGCTCCCGCGCTCGGGGTCGATCGACGCCGTCGAGGGGAGCTACCGGCACACCGATACGGTCAAGTACGACCGGGCCACGAACAAGGCGACGATCCGCGAGAAGGGGAAGTACGACAACACGTACCTCGTGGACGTCCCGCCGGACACGGTGGACTTCGTCGCCCTCATCTACCGCCTGCGGTCGCTGCGCCTCGAGCCCGGCGCGAAGCACGACTTCCGCGTGCTCGCCGGCCGCCAGGTGAACGAGGTCGTGGCGGAGGTCGTCGGCCGCGAGAAGGTCGAGACGAAGGCCGGCACGTTCCAGGCGGTGAAGGTGCGCGTGCCGACCGGCTTCACCGGGAAGTTCAGCGAGAAGAACCCGACCTTCGTCTGGTTCAGCGACGACGCGCGCCGGATCGTCGTCCGGATCAGCGCCGACTTCGCGATCGGCCACGCGACCGCGGGGCTCGTCTCGTACTCGCCCGGCGCGTCGCCTTCCGAGACCGCCTCGAGCCGCTGACCGCGCGCGCCGCCCGCGTCGGGCCTTCGCCTCCGCTCACCCGCCGCGGTCCCGCGCGAGCGCCGCCGCGAGCGCCGCCCGCCCGCCCTTCCGAAGCGGGGCGCCGTGCCCGGGGCAGAGCACCGCGATCCGCTCCTCCGCGAGGCGCCGCACGCTCTCCCGCGTCGCCCGCGGCGCGTCCTGGTAGCGATCGGGCACGAAGGCGAGCGCGCGCGAGCCCTCGCGCGTCACGAGGTCCCCGACGAACGCGACCGGCGCGCGCCGCCCGCCCCCGAGCAGGAGCGCGTAGGACGCGTCGCACGGCCCCGGCGCGTGGAGCGCGCGCAGGCCGCCGGGGAGCGCAGCTTCGTCCTCGTACCAGGCGTCGGGCTCCTCCTCGAGCCCCTCGGCGCCGGCGGGCGCGTGGACCTTCGCCCCGAAGCGCGCCCGGTACCGCCAGGCGGAGCGCTGGTGCGACTGGATCGTGAGGACAATCGCGGAGACGGCGCCGAGCGACGCGAGCGCGCGCTCGGACAGCGGCAGCGGATCGACGAGCACGGTCCCGCCGTCTCCCTCGACGGCGTAGGCGTCGCTCCGGAAACCGATCCGGTCGTCGGGCACGGTCCAGTGCAGGATCCCAGGCGCGACGCGCTCCACGCGCGCGGCGGTGCGGCTCGGCTCGGACATCTCAGGGGGACGATGCGCATCCAGCGCGGCGCGACGCTACAGGAGCCGGAGCTGCCGCTCGGGCTCCGCTGGCTCGAGGCAGGCGAGGTCGTCGTGGCCGATCGCGTTCACCCGCCGGGTCGAGGTCCGCGAGGAAGCCGCGCGCGAGCTTCGCGAGGTCGCGCTCGGTGAGCGTGAAGCGGCCGCACATGCGGGCGGGAGCATAACGGGCGGGCGGGCGGGACGCTCGTGCGGGTCGCTCCAGTAGCCCCGGCGGGGGGACTGGCATCGAACGAACGGTCGTTCTATTTTCGAGCATCATGGGAAAGGGAGAAGAAACCCGCGGCGCGATCCTCGAGCGCGCCATCCAGCTCGCGAGCGAAGTGGGGCTCGAGGGCCTCACGATCGGGCGGCTCGCCGGTGCGCTCGACCTCTCGAAGAGCGGCCTCTTCGCCCACTTCGCGTCGAAGGAAGGGCTGCAGATCGCGACGCTCGAGCGGGCGGCCGAGCGTTTTGGGGAGGTCGTCCTCCGACCGGCGTTCAAGGCTCCGCGCGGCGAGCCCCGGCTGCGCGCGCTCGTCGAGCGGTGGCTCCGCTGGCCGATCGAGGTCCCGCAGCCCGGCGGCTGCATCTTCGTGCAGGCCGCGGTGGAGCTCGACGACCGCCCCGGCCCCGCGCGCGAGCGCCTCGTCGCGCTGCAGCGCGAGTGGGTCGGCACGCTCGCGGCCGCGGTGAGGGGAGCGGTCGCACAAGGCCACTTCCGTCGCGACGTGGACGCAGAGCAGGTCGCCTTCGAGCTCTACGGGATCATGCTCTCCACCCACCACGCGAGCCGGCTCCTCGGCGACCCGCGCGCGAGCACGCGCGCGTGCCGCGCGCTCGAGCGGCTCCTCGCGTCCTGTCGTACGCCGCCGGCCTGATCCGCAGTCCGGCTTCGAACCTGGAGGTCACGAACATGTCGCACACGCACAAAAGCACGAACGGTCGTTCTCCTGGCACCTGGCCGCTCCGCGCTGCCTTCGGCGCCCTCGGTGCCGTCTCCCCGGCGCTCGCGGGGCGCGCCGGCGCACGGCTCTTCCTCACGCCCCCGCGCCACCGCGTGCCGCCGCGCGAGAGGGAGGCGCTCGCCGCCACCGAGCCTTTCGCGCTCGCCCACGGCGGCGGCATCCTCCGGGGCTTCAGCCTCGGGACGGGACCGACGGTGCTCCTCGTCCACGACTGGGGCGGACGGAGCGGCGACCTCGCGCCGCTCGCGCAAGCGCTCGCCGCCGCCGGCTGCACCGCCGTCGCTTTCGACGCCCCGGCGCACGGTCGCTCCAGCGGCCACGTGGCGTCGATGCTCCACTTCGCCGACGCCGCGGTCGCGGTCGCCGAGCGGTTCGCCGCGCGCGTCGCCGCAGGGCACTCGCTCGGCGCGGGAGCGCTCGCGTTCGCGGCGTCGCGCGGCCTCGATCTCGACGCGGCGGTCCTCCTCGCGCCGCCTACGACGCCGGTCTCGTTCGTGGACGGGCTCGCCGCCGCGCTCGCCTTCTCCCCGCGGGTGCGCGCCGCGGTCGACGCGCGGATCGTGCGGCGCGTCGGGCTCCCCTACGATGCGGTCGACCTCGTGCGGCTCGCGCCCGCCGCTCCGCCTCCCTTCCTCGTCGTCCACGACCGCGACGACCGCGAGGTGCCGCTCGCGGCAGGCGTTGCGCTCGCGGAGGCGTGGCGCGCGCGGCTCGTCGTCACCTCGGGCCTCGGCCACCGCCGCATCCTGCGGGACCGGGCGGTCCTCGCGCAGGCGCTGGCGTTCCTCACCTCGCACCTGCCGCGCTGCGGCTGCGGGCGGTTCGCCGAGGCGCCCGACCCGGGCGGCGCGTGGCGCTGCGCGGGGTGCCTCGTCGCCGACGACCTGTGGGCCCGCGGCCGTCGCCGGGAGCGGCTCTTTGCGTAGACGTGCGGAGCGCCCGCCACGGACGGTCCCCTCGTCAGATGGAGGCGGTAAGGGCCGCGGCTCTATCGCGGTGTAGCATCCCATCCATGCGCGCACTCACCGTCCCGCTCCTCGCCGTCCTCATCTTCCCCGCGCACGCCTCGGGCAACGAGGCACCCGTGATCACGCTGCAGGTCGGTGACGAGGAGGCGGGGCTCGGGATCATGCCGCGCTGCGACGACCTCGCCGTCGTCGCGATCACCCCCGACGGCCGAGGGTTGAAGGGCCTGAAGGTGGGGACGACGATCTGCTCGTTCGACCGCTCCGGCGGCGGTGGAGCCCGGCAGGTCTACCGGGTCGTCGTGGTTCCGAGAAAGCCGAAGCCGGAGCCGGCGGAGGGCGCGGAGGGGAAGGCGGATCGGAGGTAGCGACGCCGGAGCGACGCTACGCGTCCTTCACGAGCGAGGCGAGCTGCTCGGCCGAGATAGGGATCTTGATTGTGCGTGCCTCCGCGAGCGACTTGCACAGGTCTTGGTAGCGGCTCTGGCTCATGGGGCTCCAATGCGGGCGGTCGGACGCCCGGTGGAAGGACGGTCAGGGTAGCACCGGGACGCGGCTCGCCGGTTATCATGGGCGCCATGTCCCTCTTCCCCTCCGCGTGGAGCGGCCGGCCCACCTGGGCCGAGATCGATCTCGACGCGCTCGCCCACAACGTGCGGCTCCTCGCGGCGCGCGCCGCGCCCGCTCGGGTCTGGGCGGTGGTGAAGGCGAACGCGTACGGTCACGGCGCGGTCGCCTGCGGAAGAGCCGCGCTCGACGCGGGCGCCGCCGGCCTCGCGGTCGTCTGCGTGGACGAGGCCGAGGAGCTCCGGCAGGCGGGCGTGGACGCGCCGATCCTCGTCGTCGGCTACACGCCGCCCTCGGACGCGGAGCGCGTCGCGGCGCTGCGCCTCCGCCCGACGGTGGGAACGTGGGACTTCGTCGAGGCGGTCGCCGCCGCAGGGCGCCGCGCCGGCTGGACGGTCCCGCTCCACCTCGAGCTCGAATCGGGCCTCAACCGTCACGGCCTCGCCCCCGCCGCGCTCGTCGCGCTCGCCGAGCGGGCGCGCGCGACCCCGGGCGTCGAGGTGGAGGGGCTCTTCACGCACTTCGCGGCGGCGGAGGAAGGCGACCAGCGCTTCACGCGCCGCCAGTTCGACGTGCTGCGCGAGGTCTCGGCGCGCCTCCCCTTCGTGAAGGAGCGCCACTGTGCCGCGTCCGCGAGCGTCCTGCTCGACCAGGAGATGGCGCTCGACGCGGTCCGCGCCGGCCTCTCGATGTTCGGCTACCGGCCGGCGCCGTGGTGCGGCACCGACGCGGACCTCCGGCCGGTCCTCTCGCTGCGTGCGCGGGTCGCGCGGCTCCTCGACGTGGAGCGCGGCGCCACCGTCGGCTACGGCCGCACCTGGGCGGCGGCGCGCGCGTCGCGCATCGCGCTCGTGATGTGCGGCTACGCCGACGGGTACCGGCGCGGGTTCGGGAACCGTGCGCACCTGCTCGTCCGAGGCCGGCGCGCGCCCGTCGTCGGCCGCGTCGCGATGGACATGTGCATGGTGGACGTGACCGCCGTCCCGGGCGTCACGGTCGGCGACGTCGCGACGCTCATCGGCCGGGACGGCGACGAGCGCGTCGACGCCGACGAGCTCGCCGCGCTCGCGGACACGATCTCCTGGGAGATCCTCGCCGGCGTCACCGCGCGCGTGCCGCGGCTCTACCTCCGCGGCGGGGTGGTCCAGGCGGTCTCGACCCTCAACCGGCGCGTGCGAGACTGACCTGACTCACTCTTCCGGCGGCTCGCCCGCGAGCGCGCGGACGAGGAAGTCGATCGCCTCGAGCGCGTTCATCGGGACGGACGGATCCTCGAGCGCGCTCGCCTCCCCCCATGCGAACGTCGCCACGTGACCGCTGCGATCGACGAGCGCGAGCGCGCCAACCGGACCCCTCGCGGGGGCGGAAGGCGGAGGGAAGAGCGAGCCCGGGAGCGCAGTGTCGGCGGTCGGCGGGGGCAACGGCCGCCGCCAGTCGAGCCGGTGGTAGGTCGCGACCGCGTCCACGCCGAGCGCCGCGACGGTCTCGCCTGCGGCGCGGCCCGCGTCGGCGAACGGCGGTGTCCCGAGCCGCTCGGACCGGCCCGCGGCTGCCCGGACCTCGAGCTGCCCGAAGAGCTTCTCCACGCCCGCGAGCTCCGGCTTCCGCTGCCGCCCGAGCTCGACGATGCGCGTCGTGTACCCGCGGGCGCGCAGCGACTCGTCGAGGCCGTCGAGCGGGTCCTTCGGCCGGCCCGCGCGGTCGTCCACCGTCCGGACGAGGGCGACGGAGTGCACGGCGCGGAACGACGGCGGCGGCAGCCCGGCGGGCTCGCCCGTCGTCGCGCACGCCATGGCTGTGATGACCGCCGCGAGCCCGAGCTTTCTCATGCCGCACCTCCCTCGACACCGCGCGGTATATTCCCACCCATGTCCGTGACGGTCGAGACCGGCGCGACCCTCGCGTTCGATCGGTTCTGGAGGTGGCTGAAGCGCCACCCGAACTGCATCCTGCGCGCGGGAACGCCCCAAGCCTACCTGTTCGACGCCGACGATCTGCACTGGCACCTCGAGGAGGACGAGGACCGGACGCCGACCGTCCAGCTCCTGCGCGGCAAGCAGCTGCTCGGCGAGATCCTCGTCGAGGCGCGCGAGATCCTGTTCGTGCAGGCGCTGCCCGACCCGGACGGCGACGAGGGGCAGTACATCTTCGAGCTCGTCGGCGGGACCGCGGAGGATCCGTCGCCGATGTTCCACTTCGTCCTCGCGCACGGCTTCGACGAGGGGGCGGGACACCGTCCCCAGCTCAAGCAGTAGCGGGGGCTGCGCGGCGGGCGTCGCCCACGCGGGGGTGGTGTGCGCGCCTGCGTTCGACTATGAGTTGTAGTCCCTCATGCGGATCCCCGAGTACGACCAGCTCGACGCGCTCGCGCTCTCCGAGCTCGTCGCGCGCCGCGAGGTGACCGCGCTCGAGCTGCTCGAGGCGGCGCTCGAGCGCGCCGACGCGCGCAACCCGGCGCTCAACGCGATCGTCGCGCGCTACGACGACGAGGCGCGCCGGCGGGCGGCGGGGCCGCTGCCGCCGGGGCCGCTCTCGGGCGTGCCGTTCCTCGTGAAGGACCTCCTCGCCGCGTGGAAGGGCCACCCGCTCACCGGGTCGTCACGCCTCCTCGAAGGCTTCGTGCCCGATGAAGACTCGGAGGTGGTGCGCCGCCTCGGGCGCGCTGGCCTCGTCCTCTTCGGCCAGACCAACACGCCCGAGCTCGGCATCTTCGGCACGACCGAGCCGGAGCTGCGCGGCGCGACGCGGAACCCCTGGGCGCCCGGGCGCTCCGCCGGGGGATCGTCGGGCGGCTCGGCCGCCGCGGTCGCCGCCCGGATCGTCCCGGCGGCCCACGGCAGCGACGCGGGCGGCTCGATCCGCATCCCCGCCTCCGCGTGCGGGATCTTCGGCCTCAAGCCCACCCGCGGCCGGGTCTCGCTCGCGCCGCGCTTCGGCGAGGTGTTCTCGGGGCTCGCGGTCGAGGGGGCGATCACGCGTTCGGTCCGCGACTCGGCGGCGATCCTCGATGCGCTCGCGGGCCCGGCGCCGGGCGACCCGTACGCCGCGCCGCCGCCCGCGCGGCCGTTCTCGCAGGAGGTCGGAGCGCCGCCGGGGCGGCTCCGGATCGCGGTGACGTACGAGTCCTTCTTCGGCAAGACCACCGCGCCCGAGTGCCGCGAGGCGGTGCTCGACGCCGCGCGGCTCCTCGCCTCGCTCGGTCACGAGGTGGTCGAGGCGCGCCCGCCGTTCTCGCGCGACGCGCTCGTCCACGCCTACGTCGTGGCGCTCGCCGCGACGACGGCGGCCGACGTCGAGCTCGCCGCGCGCGCCACCGGCCGCCGCCCCGGGCCCGACGTGCTCGAGGCCGAGACCTGGGCGCTCGTCGCCGGCGGCGAGGTGCTCTCGTCGAAGGACCTCGTGCTCGCCGAGCAGGAGATGCAGCGCGCCTCGCGCGCGATCGGCGCGTTCTTCGAGGCGCACGACGTGCTCCTCACCCCGACGCTCGCCCACCCGCCCCTGCCGCTCGGCGCGGTGGCCTCGTCGCGGCTCGAGCGGCTCGCGCTCCGTCTCGTCGCCCGCGTGCGCTCCCGCGTCCTCCTCGAGAGGTTCTTCGCCGAGGTGAGTGGCCGGTCGTTCGAGGCGACCGGGTACACGATGCCCTTCAACCAGACCGGCCAGCCGGCGATGAGCGTCCCGCTCCACTGGACGGCGGACGGGATCCCCGTCGGCGTCCAGGCGGTCGCGCGGTTCGGCGACGAGGCGACGCTGTTCCGGCTCGCCGCGCAGCTCGAGCAGGCGCGGCCGTGGGCGGATCGGGTGCCGCCCGCGTTCAGGGAAGCTCGGAGCGACGGCCCTGCACGAGCGGCTCGATGAGGCTCGCCGCGGCGTCGAGGTAGCCCCGGTACGGACCGGAGCAGCTCCCCGAGCGGCGCGCGTCACGCCGCCCGCGTCACCTCGACCTTCAGGACGCGTCGGTGCGCGGCGGTCCCCACGCGGCGAGGGCCTCGCGCACCCGCTCGTAACCCTCGAGCTCGCGGGGCACGAGCAGCGCGCGCCCCGCGCGATCGGACACGACGATCCCGGCGGCGCGCTCGCCGATCGCCGCGACCTCGGCGCGCGCGATCCGGACGGAGGGGAACCCCACCACCTCGCGCCCGATCGCCTCCGCGTCGAGCGTCAGCTCGAACGAGGTCCAGCGCGCGTGCAGCCGGCTGAGGCGGCGGCGAAGCGACACGAACGCGAGGGCCCCGAGCAGCACGAGCGCGAAGCCGAGGGTGCGCGGCCCCGCGCCCTGCGGGCGGAGCGCCGCCGCCCACAGACCGACCACGGCGGCCGCGGCCGCGATCATCGAGACGAGCAGCCGGCGCCGGGTGCGCGACGCGGCGGAGCGGAGCACGTCGTCGCGAAACCGATAGCGCTCGGGGCCGCCCATGAGCCCGCGATTGTAGAGCACATCTCACCTGGACCGATCCGCCCGCCTGCCAGCCGCGCGTGAGCCTCGCCCCGTAGCGGGCGAGGCTCACGCGAGCGAGCGTCACGACTCGTCGTCGCGACCCGGCACGTGGCCGCGCGCCGGGCTCTCCTCGTCGCCGGTGCGTTCGACCCGCGCCTCCTCGCGCCGGACGTCGCCCTCGGCGCGCCGCTCCTCCTGCCGCGCCGTCTTCGACACGCGCACCTCCTCGCGAACGCGCGGGCGCTTCGTCACCTCGACGTCCTCCTCGCGCACGGGAACGCGGAGCGTCTCCTCTTGGTGCTCCCCCTCCGACGACGACATCCGCTCGCCCGTCCGTGCGGTCGCCTCGCCGCGGCCTTCCTCCGTGGCGACGACGTGTGATGACGCGTTGCGCCGCCCACGCACCGTGTCGACGTTGCCGCCATGGCCCAGCACAACTCGACCTCCGGCGACGCCATCAGCGTCCTCAAGAACGATCACCAGGCGGTGGAGCAGCTCTTCCGCCGCTTCGAGCGCACGAAGAGCGCCGCCGATCGGAAGCGGCTCGCGGACAGGATGGTGCGCGAACTCTCGATCCACACCGCCATCGAGGAGCAGCTCGTGTACCCCATGCTCCGCCGGCGGCTCGACGGTCGCGCGCCCGGGGTCCTGCTCGCCCTCGAGGAGCACCACCTCGCGAAGCTCGCGCTCGTCGAGATCGAGCGGCTCGGCCCGGATGACGAGCGGTTCGAGCCGAAGGTGCGCGTCCTCATCGACAACGTCCGGCGGCACGTCCAGGAGGAGGAGCGCGATCTCCTCCCGGCCATGAAGCGCACGCTCTCGCCGGAGGAGGTACAGTCGCTCGGCGCAGCGCTCGTCCGGGCGAAGGCGTCGGCCCCGACCCGGCCGCACCCCGGCGCGCCGGACGAGCCGCCCGCGAACGCGCTCGCGAACGTCGGCGCGGCGGCGTACGACCGGAGCCGCGACGCGATCGGGCGCGGCATCGCGCGTGTCCTCGACCGCAGCCGCGACGTCGTCGAGCAGGCGCTCCGGCGCGGCGAGCTCGCGGCGCGCCAGGCGCGCCAGCGGCTCGGCCGCGGGCTCGAGCGCGCCGGCCGCGAGGTGAGGCCCGACGCGCACTGAAGGCGGCTCGTGGCGACGCACCGAGCGCGCCGCCCGGGGGCCCTGCCTGCGGGGGTGGGCGGGGCCCCTTCTTTTTTCGCGGCTCCCGCCGCGACTCTCGCCCTCCCCGCGCTCGGGCTCGAGACGTCCCCTACGCGTCCGGGTCCGGGGGCGGCTTTCGGTCGGCGCCGTGGCGTGACCGCTTGCCGAACCCCTCCTCGATCGGCGGATCGCCGAGCTTCGCAGGGCCCGGCCCTACGTCGTCGCCCTTCTTCGCCGGCTGGCCGGGCGCCGGCGGTTCCTCGCCACGCGGTCGGCCGGGGGGCGACCACTCGGGGTTCGCGGGCTCCCAGTCTGGCCCGCGCCGCTCGTCGCCGGGGCGCGGCTCGCCCGGCTTCACCGGCGGCTCCGCTCCCTTGTGCTTCCCGGGATCACGCTTCGTCATCTCGTCTCCTCCCAACTGAAGTTGGGGCTTCCTCCCGTCTTCGCGGACCTCGTCGCGCCGAGCTGACGTCCGGGCCCGTCGCAGGCGCGTGCGTGCCATTCGGGACGCCCCGCATGGGAATCGAAGTCGTTGCGCGCACGTTCTCCTCAGCGTGAACGGCGCTTCGCACCGCGAAGTGCCGCGCGCAGCGCGCGAGCGCAGGGTTTTCGCGCAACGGACGGAACCGCCCGTCGGCCGTGGCGAACGCCTCGCCGCCGCAGTGCGGCACGCCCGCTGCACCGATGTCGCGCACCACCTCGACGCGGATCGCGCGAGCGGCCGGGAACGGGGTGGGAATGGCAGGGCCACGGAGGGCAGCAGCAGCACGCGGGACCGCGCGCGTACGCCGGTTCTCCAGCACGCACGAGCAGCAGATCGACGCGACGCAGGATCCCGCGGCTGCCCTTGTCCCGGCCCACTATGTGAAGAGCACGCGGCGGAGCGCGAAGGCGGCCGCCAGCGAAAGGAGTTGCCGGTGCTGATGGTCTCGAGGATCACCCCGCGCCAGGTCGTGGCGCGGATGACGAAGGGCGAGCCGGTCCAGTTCGTGGACGCGCGCTGCGACCCGAGCTGGGCCGAGGCGCAGGAGCAGGTTTCGGGCGCCGTCCGCGTTCGCCTGCCCACGATCGCGCGCGACGCGACGCGGGTGTCGCGCGGGTGCCCGGTGGTCGTGTACGGCGCGCACGACGCGGAGGCCGATGCGGCCCGCGTCGCGGATCAGCTCCGCGTGCTCGGGTTCACCTCGGTGAAGATCCTCGCGGGCGGCTTCGCCGCCTGGCGCGAGGAGCACGGCCCGGTGCAGCGCAAGGATCCGGTGGCCGAGAGCTAGCCTTAGGCCGGGATCCCCTCGAACAGCGCCGACGAGAGGTAGCGCTCGCCCGCGTCCGGCAGGATGACGACGAGCAGCTTCCCCTTCGCTTCGGGGCGCGCCGCCACCTGGAGCGCCGCGGCGACCGCCGCGCCCGAGGAGATTCCCGCCGTGATGCCTTCCTCGCGGTGGAGACGTCGCGCCGCCTCGATCGACTCGTCGTTCGAGACGGTCACGACGTCGTCCACGAGCTCGAGGTCGAGCACGTCCGGCTTGAACCCGGCGCCGATGCCCTGGATCTTGTGCGGCCCGGGCTTCGGCGGCTCGCCCTTGCGGAGCGCAGTGAGCACCGGCGAGTGGATTGGTTCCACCGCGACGGAGAAGAGCGGCCGCTTCCTCTCGCGCTCGATGTACCGGGAGACGCCGGTGAGGGTGCCTCCGGTCCCGACCCCCGAGACGAGGATGTCCACCTTGCCGTCGGTGTCATCCCAGATCTCCGGGCCGGTCGTGCGGAAGTGGATCTCGGGGTTCGCCGGGTTCTTGAACTGCTGCGGCATGAAGTACTTCTTCGGATCGCTCGCGACGATCTCCTCCGCCTTCGCGATCGCCCCGGGCATCCCCTTCGACCCCTCCGTGAGCACGAGCTCGGCGCCGAACGCCCGCAGCATGCGGCGGCGCTCGAGGGACATCGTCTCGGGCATCGTGAGGACGATCGGGTAGCCGCGCGCGGCGGCGACGTAGGCGAGCGCGATGCCGGTGTTCCCGCTCGTCGGCTCGACGATCGTCCGCTCGCGCGAGCCGGGCTTGAGGACGCCATCCCGCTCCGCCGCCCAGATCATCGCCGCGCCGATGCGGCACTTCACCGAATACGCGGGGTTCCGCCCCTCGATCTTCGCGACGACCGTCGCGCCGAGCCCCTGCGCGAGCCGGTCGAGCCGGACGAGAGGGGTCCCGCCGATGCTCTTGCTGTTGTCCTCGAAGATCCTCGCCATGTCCTCTCCTGTCCGCTCGACCCGTCGAGCGAGACGCTACCATCCGTTATGACGGATGCTGGGTCAAGGCGAAATTCCGCAATGGCGGATGGCGACACGGCCGGCGTGGAGCCGGGCGGGACCCTCGCTCAGGCGTGCGCCGCGAAGCGGCCGGCTTGCTCGACGACCGCGGCGACGGTCGCGACGTCGGCCGGCTTCGTGAGGTGGACGTCGAACCCCGCAGCGCGGGCGCGGTCCCGGTCCTCCGCCTGGCCATAGCCCGTGAGCGCGACGAGGGTCACGGTCCGGCCGAGCGCCTGTCGGACCTGCCGTCCCACCTCGTAGCCGTCGAACCCCGGCAGGCCGATGTCCACGATCGCCACCTCCGGATGCGCGGCGAGCGCCACCCGCACCCCGCTCGGCCCGTCGCTGGCGGTGACGACGTCGTGCCCGAACGACTCGAGCAGCATGACGAGCGTGTCACGGTTGTCGGCGTTGTCCTCGACGACGAGGACGTGCCGGCGCGTCGCCGGCTCGTCCGACTCGAGCGGCGCCTGCGACGTGACCGGCGCCGGTGCCGTCGCCGAGGCGGAGAGCGGCAGCTCGACGACGAACTCGGCCCCGCGCCCGGGGCCGTCGCTCCGCGCCGCGACGCGCCCGCCGTGGAGCGCCACGAGCCCGCGGACGAGCGCGAGGCCGAGCCCGAGGCCACCCTCGCTCCGGTCGAGCGACGTCGCGGCCTGCGTGAACGGCTCGAAGATCCGCTCGAGCAGGTCGGGCGCGATGCCGACGCCGGTGTCGCGGACCCGGAGCAGCACCGCGCCCGCGGCGCGCTCCACGGCGACC
This sequence comes from Anaeromyxobacter sp., assembly GCA_036394835.1. GTDB lineage: Bacteria > Myxococcota > Myxococcia > Myxococcales > Anaeromyxobacteraceae > Anaeromyxobacter. Next base: position 24,503 of record DASWEI010000095.1, read on the forward strand.
GCCACGATTCCGCCCGACGGCGTGTACTTCACCGCGTTCGTGAGGAGGTTCCCGATCACCTGCTCGAGGCGGACAGCGTCGCCGTCCACCGGCACCGGGTCATCCGGGAGCGTCACATCGAGCTGGATACCGACGCGCTCCGCGTGGCCCGCCATCGCCTCGACCGACCGCTCCACCACGGCGCGCAGGTCCGTGACGGCGCGGTGCAGCGCGATCTTGCCGGACTCGACCCGCGAGACCTCGAGGAGGTCGTCTACGAGGCGCGCGAGCTTCCGGCTCTGCCGGGCGATCACCCCCGCCGGCCACTCCGGCTCGGACGGAACCCGGACGAGCAGCTCGGTCGCGGTGTGGATCGCCGCGAGCGGGTTTCGGAGCTCGTGGCCGAGCATGGCGAGGAACTGATCACGCGTCCGGACCGAGCTCGCGAGCTGCTCGAGAAGGTCTTGCATTCGGTACTGCCGCTGGCGCACGCGCAGCGCCGCGCGCACCGAGGTGAGGAGCGTCACGACGCGCACCGGCCGGTCGAGCAGGGTGACGTTCCCGATCGCCGCGAGCGTCTCGAGCGCGAGGCTGCGCCCCTCGGCGGCCGCGCCCTCTGCGGTGAAGACGATGACGGGCAGGTCCGACCAGGGCGGCTGCCGGGCGAGCCAGTCGCGCAGCGGCGCCCCGCCGCCTCGGACGAAGACCTCTTCCGACACGAGCACGGCGGCCGCGCCCACGTCGAGGTGCCGGCACAGGTCGGCGGCGTCGTGGGCGACGACCGCCGGCAGCGCCGCCCTCGCGAGGATCGCGACGGTCATGGGGCCGTCCCGCGCCGACGGCGCGAGGACCACGATCCGCTCGGCGACGGCTGGCAGAGAGCGCACGCTCACCCGCTTTCCTCGCCGATCGCCGCCGTGCCACCGTCCGCTCGCGCCCAGTCCGGCACGCCGGTCAGCACGCCGCGGAACTCGGAGAGGACCGGGCCGACGTGGATGCCGGTTCCGTCGTCGATCAGGAGCTCGCGGATGGTCTTCTCGTGCGGTCCGGAGCGGTTCTTCACCGCGGAGAGCGCCTTGCGAACCTCGCCCCTCGCCTCGAAGTAGCGGAACAGGAGCACGGTATCCGCAAGGTAGCTCACGTCCACCGGCGCGGTCCCCTCGCCGGCGACGAGCCCGTGCTGCGCGACGGTGAGGAGCGTGAGGACGCCGCGCTGCCCGAGGTAGGTGAGGAGCTCGTGGAGCTGCAGGAGCACGAACCGCTCCTCCGGCATCGCCGAGATGAAGCCGTTCAGGCTATCGAGGACCACGACCCGGACCCCGTCGACCTCCACGGCGCGGCGGGCGAGATGGGCGAACTCGCCCGGCGACAGCTCGGCCGGGTCGATCTGCTGCACGGAGAGCGTGCCGCGCTCGACGTGCGGGTCGAGCGGCAACCCGAGCGATGCCGCGCGCCCGTGGAGCATCGCCACGCTCTCGTCGAACGCGTAGATCGCCGCCCGCTCGCCCCGCTCCGCCGCGGCGAGCGCGTACCGCGCCGCGATCGAAGACTTGCCGCTGCCGGACGGGCCCATGAGGAGCAGGCTCGTCCCGCGCTGCGGCCCGCCCCCGAGGAGCGCGTCGAGCTCGGCGAGGCCGCTCGAGACCCGATCGCGCGGGACCTCCAGCCTGTGCTCGGCCGCGACGAGCCGCGGGAAGACGACCACTCCGCCCGTCCGGATGACGAAGTCGTGATAACCGCCCCGGTAGCGCAGCCCGCGGAGCTTCATGACGCGCAGCCGCCGCCGCTCCGCGCCGTACTGCGGGGCGAGCTGCTCCATCGCGAGGACGCCGTGGACGAGGCTCTGCAGGAGCGTGTCCGACATGCCGGGCTGCGGGTTGTCGATGAGCAGGATCGTGCAGTTCAGCTCCGCGAGCCGCCGCTTCATCGCGAGGATCTGACGCCGGTACCTGAGCCCGCTCTGCGCGAGGAGCCGCAGCTCCGAGCACGAGTCGAGCACGATCCGCGTGGGCCTCAGCCGGTCGATGTGCTCGAGGATCTCGCGCATCCGGTCGCCGAGCTCGACCTCGGACGGCTGGTAGAGCGTCGTGTCGACCTCGTCCCGCGCCGCGTCGCTCGAGACCTCGAGGATCGAGAGCCCCTCGAACGACCAGCCGTGGGCGAGGGCGATGGAGTCGAGCTCCTCGCGCGTCTCGGACAGGCTGATGTAGAGCGCGCGCTCGCCGCTCGCCACGCCGGCGAGCAGGAACTGGAGCGAGAGCGTGGTCTTGCCGGCGCCCGGATCCCCCTGGACGAGATACATCCGGCGCTCCGGGAGGCCGCCCTCGAGCACGGCATCGAAGCCGGCGACGCCTGTCGGAAGCTGCCTCGACCCCGGTCGCTCTGGCGCCATTCGATCCCTCCGGTACGAGCGAAGCTAACACGCGTGTGACCGCGCGACGCTGCGTGCGGCGCGTCCCTGACGGGCACCGCGGCAGGTGATCCGGGTCCTATCCAGCCTGTGCCCGGGCGTCGCCTCTCATCGTACGGAACGTGACGGCGTACCGCTCGGCGCGGACCGGCGGGACGCGGTGTTGCCAGCCCCACCGGGCGGCGCGCGCGAGCACGTAGGCATCGCCCGGCGCGAGGAGGAGCTCGCGCTCGTCGCCGCCCGGGCCGCCGCGGCGCAGCAGGAACCGCGCGGCGCTGCCGAGGGAGAGCCCGACGACGGTGCCGAACGGCGGCGCGTCGCGGTGCCAGCCGATGCCCGCGCCCGGCGGGTAGCGGAGGACCGACGCCATCGCGAGCGCCTCGGGCGCGACGCCGGCGAGCGGCGCGACGCGCGCGCGGAGCGCGACGAGGAACGGCGGAAGCGGTGGGGCGGGCGAGAGCTCGCGCGCGTCGAGCGCGTAGCCGTGCCCGAAGTGCGCGACGCGCCGCTTCGCGACGAAGCCCCGCATCGTGAGCTCGCCGAGCTCGAGCGCCGCGAGGCGCGCTCGCAGGGCCGCCTCCTCGACGGGCGTGAGGAAGCCCTGCCGGTAGACGAGCCCCTCGGGGAACCCGGAGTCGGACGCGAAGCCTGGCAGCAGATCCTGCTGCACCTGCAGCGGTTAACCGGAGCCCAGGCGGGACGCCACGTTGCCCCCGCTGCCCCAGCCGGGATATACGTCGCGCGGCCGTTTCGACCCGCACCGCGCCTCGACGCTTCACCCGCCGGGAGTTCCCCGGCGCGCGCGGTCCCCGAAGAACATCCGGCCTCACAGAACGCGCGGCGCGCTGCGGACCCTTTCGTCCTCGCGCCGACGGCGCGAGGAGCCTCACCGCTTTGACGAAGTCGTTCGCAGATCTGAAGCTCTCCCCGGAGTCCCTCCACGCCCTCGACCGCGCCGGCTTCGAGCATCCGACGCCCATCCAGGCGCAGGCGATCCCCCCCGCGCTCGCAGGCCAGGACGTCGTCGGCACCGCCGCGACGGGCACCGGCAAGACCGCCGCCTTCCTCCTCCCCATCATCGACCGGCTCGCGGCGACGCCCGGTAAGCCCGGCCCGCGCGCGCTCGTGCTCGCCCCGACGCGCGAGCTCGCGCTGCAGATCGGCGAGGAGCTCGCCCGCTTCGGCGGCAGCCGCCGCGTGCGCGGCGCCGTCGTCATCGGCGGCGTCGGCATGGCCGCGCAGACGGACGCGCTCCGCCACCGCGCCGAGGTCGTCATCGCGACGCCCGGCCGGCTCGTCGATCACCTCCAGCAGGGCTCGGCGAAGCTCGACGCGCTCGAGGTGCTCGTCCTCGACGAGGCCGACCGCATGCTCGACATGGGGTTCAAGCCGCAGCTCGACCGGATCCTCGCCCGCGTCCCGAAGAAGCGGCAGACCCTCCTCTTCTCCGCGACGATGGGCGCGGAGGTGGCGGACTTCGCCCGCGCCCACCTCGTCCAGCCGGTGCGCGTCGAGGTGGCGCGGAGCGGGACGACCGCCGCGCGCGCGGAGCAGCAGGTCTTCCTCGCCGAGCAGCACGAGAAGCTCGCGCTGCTCCTCGCGCTCCTCGAGCGGGACGACGTGACGACGCTCGTCTTCACCCGGACGAAGCGGCGCGCGGATCGCGTGTGGAAGGGCATCGGACGCGCCGGCCACAAGGTGGCGCGGATCCACGCGGACCGCTCGCAGGCGCAGCGGCGCATGGCGCTCGACGGCTTCAAGGACGGGACGTACCGCGTCCTCGTGGCGACCGACATCGCCGCGCGCGGCATCGACGTCGCCGAGATCGGGCACGTCGTGAACTTCGACCTGCCGCACGTGCCCGAGGACTACGTCCACCGCGTCGGCCGGACCGCCCGCGCCGCCGCGAGCGGCCGCGCCTCGAGCTTCACCGCTCCGGAGGAGAAGGACCAGCTCGTCGCGATCGAGAAGCTCGTCCGCGCGGCGATCCCGCGCGCGGACGTGCCGCGCGACACCGAGACGTTCAAGGCCGAGGTGACCCGCTCCGCCGAGCCGCGCGACTCCGCGCCGCGCCGCGCGCACCACGCCCGCCCCGCGGCGCACCCCAAGCGCGCCCGGCCCTCGAGCGGCGGCCACGGCCAGCGCAGCGGCGGCGGTGCGCACGCGGCCGGCAAGCACGCGGCGGGCGGACATGCGACCGGCGGCGAGCGGTCGAGCGACGCGGGCGCGAAGCCGCGCTCCGTCGGCTCGTGGGGCCCGAAGCGGCGCCGGTAGGCCGCCCGCCTCGCGTCAGGGCGCGATCGTGACGTCGCGCACCGCCCACGCGGTGCCGCCGCGCAGGTCGCGCACCACCGCCACCACCACGGCGCGGGTGCCCGGCGCGCCCGCGGCGACCGTCCACGCGTCCGCCTCGCCCCCTCGCGTGTGGAGCGCGTCGAGCTCGCCCGCCGTCGAGAACCAGGAGTAGACCCACTCCTCGCGCGCGCTCTCGATCGGCACGCCCGCCGCGTCCAGCTTCGTGTAGAGCTCGGGCTCGCCGACCGGAACGGCGGTGAGCGAGATCTCCCCCGAAACGAGCGTCGTCACGATCCCGGGGTCGAGGAGGTCGGTGCTCCCCGCCCGGATACCGTCGAGCTTCGGGTTGCGGTTCGGCTCGTCCGGCGCGTCGGGGCCGCGGATCTGCACGCGCTTCGTCGAGAGCACGTGCTCGCGCGCCGGCCAGAGCCGCGCGAGGTTCGCCGCGACGTCGCCGGCCGGGCAGGAGGTGCCCACTCCCGCGACGAGCTCGTCCGGCGTCGCCTCGAGCGCGAAGGCGAGCACCACCGCCTGGACCCCGAGGATCCGCTCCGGGCCCTGCAGCGGGAAGGCGAAACCGGAGGGGACCGCGACCTGGGCGGGCGGAAGCGGCATCCCGCCGACCACCGCCGGACCGCAGGTCGCGCCCACGCAGACCTCGAGCCCGGCGAGCTCGATCGCCGGCCAGGGAGCGCCGCTGCCGGCCCCCGCGCCCGCCGAACACGCCTGCTGGGCGCCCGCCGCGATCGCCGCAGCGGGATCGCGGAGCGTCGCGAGCATCACGCATGGGAGCGGCGCGGGGCTCCCGGGCACGGGGACGCAGGCGAGGTGCACGACCGTCGTCGTGCGCGCGGACTCCGCGTCGAGGTCGGCGCGGAGCACGAGCGAGGTGAGCGTCGCCCGGTCCGGCGCCGCGGTACCGACGTCGGCGGGCTCGATCTCCGGCGGCTCGGCCTGGATCGCGAGGAGGCGCAGCTTGTCCACCATCGAGGCCGGGGCGAAGTCCGGCGTGCATGCGGAGAGCGCGAGGGCGGCGGCGGCGAGCAGGGGCGTGCGGTTCATGGTCGGTCTCCGGAGCGCTCAGTACTCGGCGCGGATGCCGAAGGAGGGGAAGAGCGGCAAGCCGGTGGCCCAGCCGCGCTGCGAGTAGTCGTAGTTGTAGGCGACGTCCTCCGGGTTCTTCCGGTTCGTCGCGTTCTGGACCTCGAGGTAGGCGGAGAGCACCCACGTCCGGTAGGTCCAGCGCTTGTCCGCGCGCAGGTCGAGCTGGAAGAAGTCCGGGATCCGCGCGCCCGCCGACGCCTCCTGCACCGGCTCGTAGCGATCCGCGTCAGCGTCGAACACCGCGCCGACCGTCCGCCGGTACGGGTTGCCGGTCGAGTAGCGGACGCGGAACCCGGCGGAGAAGCCGTCCCACAGCTCGGGCAGCTCGAGCGTGCCGAGCGCGACGAGGTTGTGCGGCTGATCGAACGCGTCGCCGCTCGGCATGATGGTTCCGTTGATCACCTTCTGGTCGCGCTCGCTCCGCGAGAGTGAGTAGGAGAGCCACCCGAAGAAGCGGCCACCCGGGTTCCAGCGCAGGAGGAGCTCCGCGCCATAGGAGCGCCCGGTGCCGCCGTTCACGTAGCGCTCCGCCGTGTCCGTGGGGAGAACGAGATCGAAGAGCCGCTTGTAGTAGAGCTGCAGGTCGAGCGTGATCGGGCCGGCGACCCGCTGCTCGAGGCCGGCCATGTAGTGCCAGGCACCCTCCTCGTGCAGCTCCGGGTTTCCCCACTCGTGCGTCAGGTACACGGGCACAGGCGGCTGGTGGTACACCCCGGCGGCGCCCTTCACGGTCGTGCCGTCCCGCACCGTGTAGCGGGCCGAGAGCCGCGGGTCGAACCAGGTCATCGTGTTGAGGAGCACCTCGCGCTCGAGCCGGACGCCCGGCACGATCACGAGCCCTTCGAGGGGCTTCCAGGTCGCCTCCGACCAGAGCCCCGCCTCCATCGCCTGGAGCCGCAGGAGCGCCCGGATCTTCCGCGGGTCCGGGTCGGGCAGCTGGTTCGGCGGCGGGATCTCCGGGTACTCGAGCTGGAGCGACGAGCTCGGGAGGAAGCGGGTGTCCGTGCCGGCGGCGAGCGTGAGCGCCTCGCCGAGGTCCTTCGACGCCTCGGCGCGGAGGGTCGTGAGCTGGAAGTGGTCGCGCTCCGAGGCGAAGCCCCCGAAGCGGTTCGAGATGTCGATGACGCCGTGAGCGATCGCGAGCCGCGCCCGCGCGCCCTCGCCGAAGCGGTGGTCCCAGGACCCCGTCGCCTGCACGAAGCCCGTCCCGATCCGGAACCGATCGAGCTCCTCGAGCCGGCCGGTGTCGATGCCGGTGAGCTCCATCCGATCGTCCACCCCGAGCACCGAGAGCCGGAGCGTGTCATCCGGGCCGGCGCGCCAGGTCACCTTCCCCTGGTAGTCGTAGTAGCGCGGCGCGATCGAGACACCGAACGCGTCGCTCGACCGGGCCGCCGCCGAGATCATCGCGTCGGCGTACGAGCGGCGCGCGGCGAACACGACGCTGACGTCGTCCCCCACCGGTCCCTCGACCATCGCGAGCGCGTGGTAGAGGTTCCCGTCGGCGACGACGTGGAGCCGCTTCGAACTGGGGTCCCGCGTGCGGAGGTCGATCCGGCCGCCGGTCGCGCGCCCATAGCGCACGCCGAAGTTGCCGGCCTCGAAGTCCACCGCGTCCACGAGCTCGCTCGGGACGATCGAGGTGAGGCCGCCGAAGTGGAACACGAGCGGCACCTCGACGCCGTCCACGTAGACACGCGTATCGGTCGGGTTCCCGCCTCGGACGACGAGCATCCCGAAGCCGCCCGGCGCGCGCGCGACGCCGGGGAGGTTCTGCACGATCTTCACCGTGTCGCCCGAGACGCCCGCGACGCGCCCCACCTCGCCCGAGGTGATGGTGACCGACGTCACCTCCTTCTTCTCGCGCTCGCCGACGATCACCGCCTCGTACGCGTCGCGCACCGCGCGGCGAAGCCAGTACTTCACCTCCACCGCCTTGCCCGCCTCGAGCACCTCGTCGGTCTCGAAGCGGTGGTGGGCGGGGTCGCTCGCCACGACCTTCGCCGGGCCGGGCGGTAGCCCGGCGAGCTCGAACCGGCCCTCGCGATCGGTGAACGTGGACGCTGCGTCGCCAACGGCCACCGCGACGCCGGCGAGCGGCTCGCGCGTGCCGCGCTCGAGCACGACGCCGCGGAGCACCGCCGCCGCGACCGGCGGCGGCGCGGGCTGAGGCGCGTCGAACCGGAAGCGGTACTCGAGCGTCACCGCCGCGGGCTTCCCGTCGATCTCGGCGGGCGAGAAGCGCAGCAAGCGCCCCGCCGCGAGCGCCGCCTCGTCGAAGCCGTCGCCCGCCGGCTTCACGATGCGGGCGCCGACGACCTCACCCAGCGCGGAGACGTCGAGCTCGAGGGTCACCTCGCCGGAGAGTCCGCGCGCCTTCGCCGCCTCCGGGTAGTCGGGCGTCGCGGGGCTCACGACCGCCGGCGCGCGGGTGAGGACTCCGGTGGCCGGCTCCTCGGCGCGCGCGGGGACCGCGAGCGCCAGCGCGAGGAGCAGTGGAGCGAGGTGCTTCGTCGGGAACATTTCGACCTCGTCACTCGAGCAGGAAGGGGTCGGCGACGGAGCGCGCGGAGTTCGTTCGGGTCGCCACGGTGCAGCAGGCTACCCGCCCGCGGCTTCCCCGTCGTGCTCCACGTCAAGCGCGCACGGGTGAGCTCGCGCGCCACGCGGACCGCCGCTCCCGATCCGGAAGCGCGAGGTGAGTCGCGCGCGGGGCGCCGTGACACGCGCGTGACGCGCAGGCGCCAGGATCCGGGTCCGTGACCACGACCACGCTCGCCCCCGTGAAGCCGCTCCTGCGGGGCGTCTCGCACGAGATCGCCGCCGGCCTCGCGCTCCTCGCCTGGTTCGCGCTCGCGGTCGCCGCGGCTCCGGGGCGCGCGCGCCTCGCCGCGAACATCTACGGCGCGTCGCTCCTCACCCTGTTCCTCGTCTCCGCGCTCTACCACCGGCCGACCTGGCCGCCCCGCGCGCGGCTCTTCATGCGCCGGCTCGACCACTCGGCGATCTTCTTCCTCATCGCCGGGACCTACACGCCGATCTGCCTGCTCCTGCCGGAGCGAACCGGGACGACGCTCCTCGCCGTCGTGTGGGGCGGCGCGGCGGCGGGCGTCCTCCAGTCGATCCTCTGGGTGCGCGCGCCGAAGCCGCTCGTCGCGGCCGTCTACGTCCTCCTCGGCTGGGTGGTCGTCCCGGTGGTGCCGGCGCTCGGCGCCGCGCTAGGCGGAGGAGCCATCGTCCTGCTCGGGGCGGGGGGCGCGGCGTACACGGCGGGTGCGGTGGTGTACGCGGTGCGCCGACCCGACCCCTTCCCGCGGGTGTTCGGGTACCACGAGGTCTTCCACGCGCTCGTCATCGTCGCGGCCGCCTGTCACCTCGGGGTCGTGGCCGCCGCGATCCGCGCGCTGTGACAGGTTCATGACAGAGTCGCATTGCCGCGCGGCACGGGGACGCACGGCGACGTGTCCCGCGGTCCGCGCCGCAGTGCCGCCGTACGCTTCGCCGCGGAGGTTCGGATGGTACCGTCGAGCATCGAGGTCGCGCGTCTCTTCCTTGCGGTGAAGCGGATCGCGGTCGTCGGCGTGTCGCGGAACGAGCGCGACTTCAGCCGCGGCGTCGTCCGTGCGCTGAGCGGGCGCGGCTACGACGTCGTGCCCGTGAACCCCGCGCTCGCCGAGGCCGAGGGCCTCCCCGCGTTCCCGCGCGTGCAGGACGTCGTCCCCCCGCCCGAGGCGGTGCTCCTCCTCGTCCCGGCGGACCGCGCAGAAGAGGCGGTGCGCGACTGCCTCGTCGCGCGCGTGAAGCGGATCTGGTTCCACCGCGGCGCGGGCGCGGGCTCGGCGAGCGATGCCGCGCTCGCGCTCTGCCGGGCGAACGGCGTGGCGATCGTACAGGGGCTCTGCCCGTTCATGGCGCTGCCCGGCGCGTCGTTCCCGCACCGCCTGCACGGGCTCGTGCGGCGCGTGCTCGCGGCACCGCACGTCATCGAGCTCTGAAGGCCCCGCCAGCTGTTGAAGAACCTACTCGGGCGGGCGGCAGACATCTCCGCCAGTTTTCCGCTCGCCCCGGCAGGCGGCAGACCTCTCAGCCAGTTCTCCCTCGCCCCGGCGCCAGCCAGGCGCCAGCCCGGGGAGAGGGTTGGGGCGAGAGGGGGCGGGCTACGGCAGTAGAAGTCGAGCGCGTACGGACCGACCGTGTGCTGGCGTCGGAACTTCTGCCCCATGCGATGACGCCGCAGCCGACTCCAGAGCTCATGCTTCGGCATCCGTCGACTTCCTGCGAAGGAGTCGCCTGAACTCGAGCGGCGGAAGGCGAGCCATGGCCTACACTATCCGCGCAGGCCGACAACCCCCTCTCCCCGACCCTCTCCCCCGCTTCGCGCTCATGATTCGTCACATCTCGGCGGAGCGAGGCGCGTCGAAGCGTGCGTATGCGCGAGGGGACGAGCCGAAGGTCACCGGGTTCGGGCAACGAGGAGTGCGGCGGCCGAGGCGCGTCCGCGA
>DASWEI010000096.1:0-22955 GCA_036394835.1 Anaeromyxobacter sp.
TCGCCGAGCCGGCGCTCGCGGAGCTCGTCGGCTGCATGGAGAAGTGCGACCGCGGCTGACCGCGGCGCTGGGGGAGGACATGGAGCTCACCCGAAGGAAGTTCATCCAGATCGGCGCCGCCGCGGGCGGCGTCGCCGCGGCGTCCGGCGTCGCGACCCGCTGGTGGGGGCTCGATCGCGATCCGGTTCCCGACCCGGCGACCGACGGCGACCGCGTGGTCTCGACCTACTGCGAGCTCTGCTTCTGGGGCTGCGGCGTGCGCGCGCACGTCCGGGACGGGCGGGTCACGAAGATCACCGGCAACCCCGAGCACCCGCTCTCGCGCGGCATGCTGTGTCCGCGTGGCGCCGGCGCCACCGGACAGCTCTATGATCCGGACCGCCTCCGGCGCCCGCTCGTGCGGCGCTCGCAGCGCGGCGACGACGTGTTCGAGGAGGTCTCCTGGGATGCCGCGCTCAACGAGGTCGGCGCGCGGCTCGACGACGTCGCGCGCCGGCACGGACGCGAGGCGGTGGCGCTCTTCACCCACGGCTCGGGCGGCGTCTGGTTCAAGCACTTCATGAAGGCGTGGGGGTCGCCCAACATCGGCGCGCCGTCTTACGCGCAGTGCCGCGGGCCACGCGAGGCGGCCTTCACCATCACCTATGGGACCCCGCTCGGATCGCCCGAGCCGATCGATCTCGCGAACGCGCGCGCGATCACGCTCATCGGCTCGCACCTCGGCGAGAACATGCACAACACCCAGGTGCAGGAGCTCGCGGAGGCGATCGGGAACGGCGCGGGGCTCGTCGTCGTGGACCCGCGCTTCTCCGTGGCGGCCGGCAAGGCGCGTTACTGGCTGCCGATCAAGCCGGGCACGGATATCGCGCTCCTCCTCGCGTGGATCCACGTGCTCGTGCAGGAGAAGCTCTACGACGCCGACTACGTCGCGCAGTACACGGAGGGGTTCGCCGAGCTTACCGCGCACGTCGCGGACAAGACGCCCGAGTGGGCGTTCGCGATCACCGGCGTCGACCCCGCGCTCATCCGCGCCTCCGCCCGGTTCATCGGGGGGGCGCGCCCGGCCTCGCTCATCCACCCCGGACGCCACACGGTCTGGTACGGCGACGACACGCAGCGCGAGCGGGCGATGGCGATCCTCGCCGCGCTGCTCGGCAGCTGGGGTCGGCGCGGCGGGTACCTGACCCCGGCGAAGTTCCCGCTCCCCGGCTACCCGCTCCCGGCGGACCTGCCTCATCACGGCGGGGCCGCGCCGGTCGCGGACCGGCCGAAGGGCGGCGGCTACCCGCTCGCGACGGAGGTCCTCGCGAGCGGCCTGTGCGACGCGACGAAGCCCGGCCACGCGCTCTACGACCTGAAGGCCTGGATCGTGTACGGCTGCAACCTCGTGCAGGCGATGCCGGGGCGGCAGGAGCTCGTCGAGAAGATGCAGCACCTCGACTTCCTCGTCGCCGTCGACGTGCTGCCCGCCGAGATCGCCGGCTGGGCGGACGTCGTCCTGCCGGAGTCGACCTACCTCGAGCGCGACGACGACGTCTCGGCGCCCGCGTACAAGCGGCCGTTCGTCGCGATCCGGCAGGCGGTGGTCGAGCCGCTCCACGACTCGAAGCCGGGCTGGTGGATCGCGAAGGAGCTCGCGAACCGCGTCGGCCTCGGTGCGTGGTTTCCGTGGAAGGACGCGAAGGAGTACGTCCGGGCGCGGCTCGCGCAGAAGGGGCTCTCGTACGAGGAGCTCGCCGCGAAGGGGGTGCTGCTCGGCCCGCCCGTCGCGACGTGCGAGGAGGAGGGGGCGCCCATCGGCGCCGCGACCGAGAGCGGCAAAATCCAGCTCTACGCGAAGGAGCTGAGCGCCCTCGGGTTCGACCCGCTGCCGGTCTACCGGCCCCAGGACGATGGGCCTCCGGGCTCGTTCCGCCTCCTCTCCGGCCGCGCCCCACTCCACACCTTCGGGCGGACGACGAACAACCGGCTCCTCGCGGAGCCGTACCCCGAGAACGAGGTGTGGCTCAACGCCGACGCGGCGCGCAGCCTCCCGGGGTTCGAGGTGACGCCGCTCGTGAACGGCGAACGCGTCGTGCTCGTGAACCAGGACGGCGTCCGCTCGACCCCGGTGCGGGTGAAGCTCACGCAGCGGATCCGCGGCGACTGCGTCTTCCTCGTCCACGGCTTTGGCCAAACCGCGAAGAAGCAGCGCCGGGCATTCGGCCGCGGCGCGTCGGACGCGCAGCTCACCAGCCGGTACAAGGTCGACCCGATCATGGGCGGCACCGGCATGAACGTGAACTTCGTGCGCGTCGAGCGCGCGGGGGAGGCGGCGTAGATGGCTGCGAAGAAGCGCTACGCGATGGCGGTGGACACGCGGCGCTGCGTGGGCTGCAACGCCTGCGTCATCGCCTGCAAGACGGAGAACGCGCTGCCGGAGGGCGGCTTCCGCGACTGGATCGTGCAGGAGGTCTGGGGGACGTTCCCGAACCTCGGCATGCAGATCCGCTCCGAGCGGTGCAACCAGTGCTCGGACGCGCCGTGCGTCGCGTCCTGCCCCACGGGCGCGTCCCACGTCGCCGAGGGCGGCGTCGTCCTCGTCACCGCCTCGAAGTGCACGGGGTGCAAGGCGTGCATGGCGTCGTGCCCATACGGCGCGCGCTACGTCCACCCGGACGGCCACGCCGACAAGTGCACGTTCTGCCTGCACCGCGTCGTGCGCGGCGAGGTCACCGCGTGCGCGGAGGTCTGCCCGACCCGCTCGCTCACCTTCGGCGACCTCGCCGACCCGGGGAGCGCGGTGTCGCGGCTCCTCGCGTCGCGGCGCCACGCGGTCGTGAAGCCCGAGGCCGGCACCGAGCCGAACGTCTTCTTCCTCACCTAGCGGGAGTCGCCATGCAGCGCGATCCGTCGAAGTTCTGGAATCCATACCTGGCGGGCGTCGCGCTGGGGCTCGTGCTCCTCGCCGCCTACCTGTTCGTCGGCAAGGGGCTCGGCGCGTCGGGGCCTGCGCTCCGGATCGCCGCCTCGGGCCTGCGCGAGCTCGCGCCCGGCCACGTCGCGGCCACCCCGCCGCTCGCGCACCTCGCCGCCGAGCCGAGCCCGCTCGCGAACTACTTCGTGTTCCTCGGCATCGGCACGCTCCTCGGCGGCCTCGTCGCGGCGTACAGCGCGGGGAGGCTCGCGCCCGGGGTGACGCGCGGCCCGACGGCGGCCGTCGCGCCGCGCCTCGCCTTCGCGATCGGGGGCGGGGTCCTGCTCGGCGTCGGCGCCCGGCTCGCCCGCGGCTGCGCCTCGGGCCAGGCGCTCACGGGCGGCGGGCTGATGTCCGCTGGGAGCTGGGCGTTCATGTTCGCGATCTTCGCCGGCGGCTACGCCGCCGCCTACTTCGCGAGGAGGGAGTGGCGATGACGTTCTTCCCCTTTCAGGCGGCGGTCGAGAACCCGCAGGTCGCGATGGTCGCGGCGGTCGCGGTCGGGTTCGGGTTCGGGTTCGTGCTCGAGCGGGCCGGGTTCGGCGACTCGCGCAAGCTCGCACGGCAGTTCTTCGGCACCGAGATGGTGATGCTGAAGGTGATGTTCACCGCAGTCGTGACGGCGGTGCTCGGGACGGTCGTGGTCTCGGGCTTCGGCGCTCTCGATCTCCGCGCGCTCGCGGACTCTGTGTCGAGCGAGACCTTCCTGTGGCCGATGATCGCGGGCGGGTTCCTGATCGGCGTCGGGATCATCACCTCCGGGTATTGCCCGGGGACGTCGCTCGTCGGGATCGCCTCCGGGAAGCTCGACGCGCTCCTCGCCTACGCCGGGGTCCTCGTCGGCCAGGTGATCTGGGCTGAGCTCGAGACGCGGGGCCCGTTCGCCCGCTTCCAGACGAGCGGCGCGCTCGGGCACGTCTACCTGTACGACCTGCTCCGCGTCCCCCCCGCGGTGATCGCCGCCGCGCTCGTCGCGGTCGCGATCGGCGCGTTCCTGCTCGGCGAGAAGATCGAGCGGATGCTCGGGGCGCCTCCGGAGACGGAGCGGGCCGCGCGTCGCTGGGTGTTCACGGGCGTGGGCGCGGTCGGCGTGCTCGCGCTCGTGACCCTGCTGCTGCCCATCGGCACGGCGGCCGTCCCGGCCGCGGCGGCGCGGAGCATCACTGCGCCCGCGCTCGCGCGCCGGGTGCTCGCGGAGCCCTGGAACGTGAGGATCCTAGACCTGCGGCCGCTCGAGCAGTGCGCCGCGAGCCGGGTGCCGGGCGCGGAGTGCGCGCCGGCTGCCACGCTGAAGGACCTCGCGCTCGCGGACGTTTCGGCGGCGCGCGACCTCGTCGTCGTCGCGGAGGGCGACCTCCGCGAGCCGCCGGCAGAGGTCCGCGCCTACCGCGGGAACGTGCTCGTGCTCGAGGGCGGCTTCGAGGCATGGCGAAGCTTCGCGCTCGTTCCGCCGGCGCCGCCCGCGCCCGGCGCCGGCGTCCCGGAGCAGGAGAGCTTCCGGCTCCGCGCGGGCCTCCAGGCCGCGCTCACCGGGATGAAGGCGGCGCCTCCGCCCGCGCCTGCGGCGGGCGGCGCGGCGCCTGCGAAGCGGAAGGCCGGCGGCGGCGGCTGCAGCGGATAGCGGAGGAACACCACATGAACGAGCTCGACATCGCGCGGCACAGCCGGTTCATCGATCCCCAGCTGCACGTCTGGGGATGGGAGATCCCGGTCTACCTCTTCCTCGGCGGCATGGCGGCGGGGACGCTGTTTCTCTCGGCGCTGCTCTGGTCGCGGCCGGGCCCGCGTTCGCGCGCGGCGCGGCTCCTGCCTTTCATCGCGCCGGCGTTGCTCGCGCTCGGCATGGGGGCGCTCTTCCTCGACCTCTCCCACAAGCTCCACGTCTTCCGCTTCTATCTCGCGTTCCGCTGGACGAGCCCCATGTCGTGGGGCGCCTGGATCCTCCTCATCGTGTTCCCGATCGCGATCCTGTTCGGGCTCGCGACGATCGCGGACGAGGACGCCGAGGCGCTCGCGGCGCGTGTTCCCGCGCTCCGGCGGCCGGTCGCGTCCGGGCGCGCGTTCGCGCTCCGGCACGCGCGCGGGCTCCGGATGGCGGCGGCGATCGCCGCCGTGGGGCTCGGCGGGTACACGGGGGTCCTCCTGTCCGCGCTCGGTGCGCGCGCGCTCTGGGGGTCGGCGCTCCTCGGTCCGCTCTTCCTCGTGTCGGGCATCTCGAGCGGCGCGGCGTTCACGATGCTGATGGGCGTCAGCGCGGACGAGCGGGCCTTCCTCGCCCGCGCCGACGTTCACGCGATGTGGCTCGAGGTCGCGCTCATCCTCTTCTTCCTCGTGGGGCTCGCGACCGGCGGCGGCGCGAGCCGCGCCGCTGCGGACCTCGTCCTCGGGGGCCCGTACACTGCGCCGTTCTGGGCGCTCGTCGTCGCCGCGGGGCTCGTCGTGCCGTCCGCGATGGAGCTCCTCGAGCGGCGGCTCCACCTCGCCGCGACGGCGGTCGCCCCGGCGCTCGTGCTCGTCGGCGGGTTCGCGCTGCGCTGGATCCTCGTGGCGGCGGGGCAGTCCTAGAGCGCGTCCCGCGACGGCGACGCGTCACGGCCTCGCGGCGCGGCTACCCGCTCGCCGTCAGCCACCGCCAGAGCGTCCGCACGCCGGGCCAGGTGCGGAACGCGACCCAGCGGATGCGCCGCCGCGCCGGGCCGCGATAGACCGTGAGGAGCCCGTCCACGAACTGCCGCGCCTCGACGGGGTGGCCGCTCCGGGCGAGGATCGGCACGAGCGCGAGGCAGGTCTCGAGGTGCCACGGCTCGATCTCGAGCGCGCGGCCGAGCAGCGCCGCGGCGACGTCCGGCCGCCGCGCGCGCGCCTGCGCCCGGCCACCTTCGAGGAGCGTGTTCACCGCGTCGAGCTTCCGGCCGCGCGCGACGTTGAGCCGCGCGAGCTCGAGCCGGAACCCGTCGTCGAGCGGAAAGACCGCGGTCGCGGCGAGGTTCACCGCGGCGGCCCGGTCGGTGAACCCCTGCGCGAGGTGGCGGCTCGCGGCGACGCGGAAGCAGGACGCGCCGCCGGCCGAGTCGCCCTCGCGCGCGAGCAGCGGCGCGAGCTTCACGTTCACCGATGGATCGGTCGGGTCGGACTCGAGCGCCTTGCGGTACCCGGCGATCGCCTTCTTCACCCGGCCGCGGGCGCGCGCGCGGTCGGCGGCGGCGACGATCTCGGTCTTGGTCCGGGGCTTGCGCGAGAAGAGCGACACGGTCGTTGCGCCGTCGCGCGGCGCCTCGGCCACGGTACCACGCGGGCCCGCCCCGCCGCGCGTGGTATGACCTCGGCGTGGCGGAGGAGATCCTCATCGTCGCCGGCGAGGCGAGCGCCGATCTGCACGCGGCGCGCGCGCTCGAGGAGCTGCGGCGGCTCCGACCCGAGGTCCGGGCGTTCGGCGTGGGTGGCCCGCGCCTCCGCGAGGCGGGGCTCGAGGCGCTCGCCCCGGCCGAGGAGATCTCGGTCATGGGGCTCGCGGAGGTGCTCCCGCGCCTCCCGCGCATCCTCGGGATCCTGCGCGCGCTCGGCCGCGCCGCGAAGGAGCGACGCCCCCGCGCGGCGCTCCTCGTCGACCTCCCGGACTTCAACCTGCTGCTCGCCGCCAAGCTGAAGAAGCTCGGGATCCCCGTCGTCTACTATGTCTCGCCGACCATCTGGGCTTGGCGCCCCGGCCGCGCAAAGAAGATCGCGAAGGTCGTGGACCGGATGCTCTGCATCCTGCCCTTCGAGGAGCGGTTCTACGAAGGCACCGGCGTGTCGGCCCGCTTCGTCGGCCACCCGCTCGCGGATCGCCCGCTGCCGTCGGCGCCGGAGCGGTACCGCGAGGCGCTCGGCCTCGCGCCCTCTCGCACGACCGTCGCGCTCGTCCCCGGGAGCCGCCCGAGCGAGCTGCGCCGGATCTTCCCGGTGATGCTCGCGGCGGCCGAGCGGATCCGCGCCGCCCACCCCGACGCGCAGTTCGTGGTGCCGGTGGCGCCGACGCTCGCGAGGGAGCAGCTCGCCCCGTACCTCGCGGGCCACCGCACGATCGAGGTGAAGCTCGTCGACGGGCGCACGGAGGAGGTCGTCGGCGCGAGCGATGCGGCGCTCGTGAAGAGCGGGACCTCCACCCTCGAGGCGGCGCTCATGATCCGGCCGATGGTGGTCGTGTATCGCCTGTCGTGGTTGTCGTACCTCGTGGGGCGCCTCCTCGTGCGGATTGCCCACTTCGCGCTGGTGAACATCCTGGCGGGTAGGGGGCTCGTCCCGGAGCTGCTCCAGCGGGAGGCGAGCCCGGAGCGGATGGCGGAGGAGATCGAGCGGCTGCTCGGCGACCGTGTCGCCCGCGAGACGCAGCTGCAGGGGCTGCGCGAGGTGCGCGCATCCCTCGGGGAGCCGGGGGCGGCGCGGCGCGTGGCGGAAGAGGTCGCGCGTGCGATGGGGTGACGACATGGACGATGTGCGCCGCGCGGTGATCTGCCTTCCGACCTACGACGAGCGCGAGAACCTCGCGCCCATCGTGGAGGGCATCCACGCGATCGTTCCCGACGTGGACGTCCTCGTCATCGACGACGACTCCCCCGACGGGACCGGGCAGCTCGCCGACGAGCTCGCCGCGCGCGACCCGCGGGTGAAGGTGCTCCACCGGGCGCGCAAGCAGGGGCTCGGCCGCGCCTACCTCGCCGGCTTCGCGTGGGCGCTCGAGCGCGGCTACGGGCTCGTCCTCGAGATGGACGCCGACTTCTCCCATGACCCTCGCCACCTGCCCGCACTGCTCGCGGCGGCGCGCGACGCCGATCTCGTCCTCGGCTCGCGGTACGTCCCGGGTGGAGGGACCGTGAACTGGGGCCTCGGGCGCAGGCTCGTGTCGCGCGGCGGGAGCCTGTACGCACGCACGATCCTCGGCGTCCGCGTGCGCGACCTCACCGGCGGGTTCAAATGCTTCCGGCGCGAGGTGCTCGAGGCGCTCGACCTCGCGAGCGTCGAGTGCACGGGGTATGCGTTCCAGATCGAGCTCACCTTCCGTGCGCTCCGCTGTGGCTTCCGCGTCGTCGAGGTGCCGATCGTGTTCGCTGATCGGCGCCTGGGCCAGTCGAAGATGTCGCGGCGGATCGTCCTCGAGGCGATGCGGAAGGTCTGGTCGATGCGCTTCTCGCCCTTCGCGCGGGCCGTGCGGCCGCCGGCGGGCCGCCCGCGCGCCGCCTGATCTCCGGCGGTGCGCGCGGGTGGCCGCCGCGCCGCGCGCGCGGTACCCTCGGTGCAGGTGGCCGCCGAGATCCTCACCCTCTCGCTCGTCTCGCTGTCCGCGATCTTCTTCGTCGTGGATCCGCTCTCCGCGGTCCCGTTCTTCCTCGCGATGACGCGCGATCACTCGGCGGAGGAGCGCCGGGAGACGGCGCTGCGCGCCGCGCTCACCGCGGGGGTGGTCCTCGCCACCTTCGCGCTCGCCGGCCACTGGATCTTCCGGCTCCTCGGGATCAGCCTGGGCGCGTTCCGGATCGCGGGCGGGATCGTGCTGCTCCTCCTCGCCCTCGACATGCTCCGGACGCAGCCATCGCGCACCCGCATCACCGAGAAGGAGGTCGAGGCGGGCGCGGTGAAGGAGGACGTCGCCATCGTCCCGCTCGCGATGCCGCTGCTCGCAGGTCCAGGCTCGATCGCGACCGCGATCGTCCTCATGGCGCGCGCGCGAGAGGGGCCGTGGTGGCACACCCTGCCGGTCCTCGGCGCGATCGCGGTGACCGCCACCGCGAGCTACCTCGTCCTCGCCGGCGCGACACGCACGGAGCGGGTGCTCGGCCGCACCGGCCTCGCCATCGTCGAGCGCGCGGCGGGCCTCCTCCTCGTGGGCGTCGCCATCCAGTTCATGCTCGACGGGCTCCGCGAGGGGCTGCCGCGGATGTTCTAGGCGCCGCCCCCTCCCGCACCTCGAGCTGCGCGAGCGCGAGGAGGGCGGGCGGTCGACGCCCCGGGCGGGAAGCACGAGGTTCCCGGGCGACCACGTCTTCCCGCTGCTCGAGGCGAACCAGGGGCGTCCGGGCGGGCGCCGGGTGAAAGAAGCCGTGGCGCGCCCGCCCGGTTCCGGTGCATCCTTTCACTTGCTGCACGCCAGCCCGGAGACGACGACATGGCCATCCCCCGCGTGATCCGCACCTTCTCGATCCTGGGCGCCGACGGCGCCGGCAAGACCGCGCTCGTCGAGGCGCTCCTGCGCGTCGCGGACGCGAAGCGGGCGTCGCCGGAGGGATCGACCTCACGCCTCGACGCCGAGCCGGAGGAGAAGAAGCGGAACTTCACGCTGTCGCTCCACCCCGAGAGCTTCGAGGAGGGCGGGCGCGCCTTCCACGTGCTCGACTGCCCCGGGTTCGCCGCGTTCCTCACCGAGGTGGAGTGGGCGCTGCAGGTGACGGACGGGGCGTTCCTCGCGGTCTCGGCGGCGGAGGGTGCCCGCCATCGCGCGGAGCGGGCGTACGACGTCCTCGCCGACTCGGGCCGGCCCGGGATCTGCGTCATGACGCGGCTCGACCACGAGCTCGGCGACTTCGCGAGGACGCTCGCCGACATCGAGTCCTCGCTCAAGGTGAAGCCCGTCCCGCTGCAGCTCCCGATCGGCGGCACCGGGAAGTGCACCGGAATCGTGGACCTCGTGGCGATGAAGGCGCACGTCTACGACGGCAAGACGTTCGCGAAGTGGACCGAGGCGGACGTCCCCGCGGATCTCAAGACAGAGGCGGAGCGGCTCAGGACCGCGCTCGTCGAGTCCGCGGCCGAGTCCGATGACGAGCTGCTCGGCAAGTACCTCGAGGGCGGCGCGCTCACCCCCGAGGAGGTCATCCGCGGCGTCGCCGCGGGCGCGGCGGCGCAGAAGTTCCTGCCGGTCGCCGTCGTGAGCGCGAAGGGCGGCGTCGGAGTGCGCGAGATGCTCGAGCTCGCCGTCCAGCTCTTCCCCGGCCCGGAGCGGCGCGAGGTGAAGGGGAAGGACCTCGGAGGCCGCGAGACGCTGCGCAGCGCGGCGCCGGACGCGCCGTTCTGCGGGCAGGTGTTCAAGACCACGATCGACCACTTCGCTGGGCGCATCGACTACGTCCGCGTCTTCGCCGGCGTGCTCAAGCCCGACATGGGGATCATGAACCCGCGCACCCGCACGGAGGAGCGCGTCACCCACTTCTACCGGACCGACGGCGCGCAGACTGCCGAGGTCCAGGAGGCCGGACCGGGCGATTTCGTCGTGCTGCTGAAGCTCAAGGACGCGCACACCGGCGACACGCTCTGCGACCGTGACGCGCCGGTCGTGCTGCCTCCGTTCGCGCAGCACACCCGCCCGGTGTCGTACGCCGTCCACGCGAAGACCGGCGACGACAAGGCCGCCGCCGCGCTCCACAAGCTCATCGAGGAGGACCCGTCCCTCGAGCTCGCCCGATCCTCCGACACGGGGGAAATGCTGTTGCAGGGCATGGGGCAGGCGCACATCGAGGTCACCGTCGAGCGCGTGAAGCGCAAACACGGCGTCGACATCACGCTCGTACCGCCGTCGCCCGCGTACCTCGAGACCATCACCGCCGCCTCGAAGGCCCAGGGGAAGTTCAAGCGCCAGACCGGGGGCCACGGCCAGTACGGCGACGCGCATGTCGAGCTCCACCCGAAGGCCCGCGGCGAGGGGTTCGAGTTCGAGGACGCGATCGTCGGCGGCACCATCCCGCGCCAGTTCATCCCGTCGGTCGAGAAGGGGATCCGCGGTGCGCTCGGCGCCGGACCGCTCGCCGGCTACCCGGTCGTGGACTTCAAGGCGAAGCTGGTCTTCGGCAGCTACCACGACGTCGACAGCTCGGACATGGCATTCCAGGTGGCGGGCTCGATGGCGTTCAAGAAGGCGGTCCTCGACGCGCGGCCGATCCTGCTCGAGCCGGTGATGAAGCTTGAGGTGCGGGTGCCGGAGGAGTACGTCGGCGCGGTCATGGGCGACCTCAACAGCCGCCGCGCGAAGGTGCAGGGGATGGAGCCGCTCGCGCGCGGCGTCCTCATCCGCGCGCTCTGCCCGCACGCCGAGGCGATGACCTACGACGCCGACCTGCGCTCGCTCACCCAGGGCGTCGGCTACTTCACGATGGAGCCGGCGCACTACGACCCCGTGCCGCCCCACATCGCACAGAAGATCATCGAGCGGCGGCGCGCCGATGGAAAGGTGAAGGGCCTCGAGGAGTAGCTCCGCTGCCGGCGCTCGCGCGCGCGGTGCTGCGGTGGGGCCCCCGCCCGATCGCCCGCCGGCCGGGGCGCGGCGGCCTGCACGGCGGGGTGGTTCTGGCATAGGATGGCCGCGCCTTGGGACCCTACCAGCGACTCCTCCGCTTCGCGGCGCCCTACAAGCTGCGGATCGCGTCGGCGATCCTCTGCATGGTGGTGCTGTCGCTCGCCACCGCCGCCTACGCGAACCTCCTCGGACCGGCGCTCGAGTTCCTCTTCACCGGTCAGGTGAAGGCGCTCGGCGCGCTCCGCAACTTCGTGCCGAAGGGCGTCGACTTCGACGCGACGCTCGCGCACGTCGATCGGCGCAGCATCCTCACGGCGCTCCCGTTCGTCATCATCGTGGTGGCGTTGGTGAAGGGGCTCGCCACGTACGGACAGTTCTACCTGATGGCGATGGTCAGCCAGCGCGTGATCGCCGACCTGCGCCGGGCGCTGTTCGACAAGATGCTGGCGCTCTCGCCCGCGTACTACTCGACCCGCAGCACCGGCGACCTGCTCTCTCGCGTCGCGGGGGACGTGTGGGCGGTCGACGCGGCCGTCACGGGCGCGCTCCCGAGCTACGTGCGGGACGGGCTCACGCTCGTCGTCATGCTCGCCAACTGCTTCATCCTCGACTGGCGCATGTCGCTCGTCGTGTTCTGCGGCGTCCCGCTGACGCTCTGGCCCGTCCTCCGGCTCACGAAGCGTCTGAAGGCGCTCACGGTGAAGGCCGCGGCGGACACGGGCTCGCTCACGATGATGATCCAGGAGGCGCTCGCCGGCATTCGGGTCGTGCAGGCGTTCGGGATGGAGCGCTTCGAGTCGACGCGCTACGGCGAGCAGGTGAACCGCTACCTGCGGGTGATGCGCAGGAGCTTCCGGGTCCGCGCGGTCTCGTCGCCGCTCATGGAGGTGATGGGCGCCGCAGGCATCGCGGTCGCGATCTGGTGGGTGGGCGGACGGATCCTCGCGAACGAGATCGAGCCGGCGAAGTTCTTCTCCTTCATCGCCGCGGTGATGCTCCTCTACCAGCCGGTGAAGCAGCTCGGCCGCGTCGGGCAGACCGCCATCGCGGGGCTCGCCGCGTCGGAGCGCATCTTCGAGGTGCTCGACGCGAAGAGCCCGGTGGACGACACGGGCACCCGCGTCCTCGCGCCGTTCCGCGAGGCGATCCGCTTCGAGCAGGTCGGGTTCTCGTATGACGGCGAGCGCCCGGTCCTCCGCGACTTCGACCTCGAGATCCGGCGCGGCGAGGTGGTCGCGCTCGTCGGTGGGTCGGGCGGAGGGAAGACGACGGTCGCGAACCTCCTGCCGCGCTTCTGGGACCCGACCTCCGGGCGGGTCACGATCGACGGCATCGACCTGCGCGACGCGACGCTCGCGAGCTCCCGCTCGCAGATCGCGCTCGTCACGCAGGAGACGGTGCTCTTCAACGACACGGTCCGCGCCAACATCGCGTACGGCCGGCCGGAGGTCCCGCTCGCGGAGGTGGAGCGCGCGGCGCGGCTCGCCGACGCGCACGACTTCATCGCGGCGCTGCCGCAGGGGTACGACACGATCGTGGGGGAGCGCGGCAGCAACGTCTCGGGCGGTCAGCGGCAGCGGATCGCGATCGCGCGCGCGTTCCTGAAGGATGCCCCGATCCTCGTCCTCGACGAGGCCACGAGCGCTCTCGACGCGGAGACGGAGCGCGAGGTGCAGCGCGCGCTCGACCGGCTCGTCGCCTTCGAGCGCGAGGCGCGGCGCACGATCCTCGTCATCGCCCACCGGCTCTCCACGATCCGGAACGCCGACCGGATCGTCGTCATCGCGGGCGGCCGCGTCGTCGAGATGGGCACGCACCACGAGCTCGTCGCCCGGGGCGGCGAGTACGCGCGGCTCCACCGCGTGTACGAGGGAGAGGAACGGGAGCTCGGCGAGGCGCGGCCGACGGCGGCGCGCGCCTGATGCGGACGCCGACCCGCGCCTCCTCCCGGTGGCTCGCATGATCCGCAAGCTCCTCCTCGCCGCCGCCGTCGTCGCGCTCGGCGCCTGGCTCGCGCTCGGCATCCGGGTCCGCGCCCAGCGCGCCGTGCGGCTCCCGCAGTCGCAGGGGGAGGCGCGCGGCGCGTGGCACGTGCACACCACCCACAGCGACGGCCGCGGAACGCTCGACGAGGTCGTCGCCGCCGCGCGCGAGGCCGGGCTCCAGTTCGTCGTCGTCACCGACC
This sequence comes from Anaeromyxobacter sp., assembly GCA_036394835.1. Classification (GTDB taxonomy): domain Bacteria; phylum Myxococcota; class Myxococcia; order Myxococcales; family Anaeromyxobacteraceae; genus Anaeromyxobacter. The sequence continues at coordinate 13,405 of DASWEI010000096.1, forward strand.
ACAACGTGATGACGCCCGAGGACCAGGGCTGGCGGAACGGCGTCCTCGTCGTCGAGGGGACCGAGGTCTCGACCCCGTTCGGCCACGTGGCGGCCCTCGGCGTGCCGCGCGCCCTCACCGTCGAGGAGCGCGACGGCGACCCACTCGGCGCAATCGCCAGGCTCGGCGGCGCCGCGGTGATCGCCCACCCGCTCCATCCGCGCCGCCCGTTCACCGGGTGGGGGCGCGGCGCGTGGCGGGGGATGGAGATCGTCTCGAACGACACGTCCTGGGGCGAGGTGGTGGTCGGCCGCGAATGGGGGCGCGCCGCGCTCGCCGCGGCTGCGCTGCCTTTCGACGGCGCGCGCGCGGTGCTCGCGCTACAGGACGGCGACGACGACGAGCGGCGGAGGTTCGACGCCGAGCTGCGCGCCGCGCGGAGGAACGATCCGCGCCGCCCGGCCCGCGTCCTCCTCTGCTCCGCGGACGCGCACGGCTACCCGAGCTACCGGGCGGCGTTCGAGGCCTTCTCGATGCACCTGCCGATCCCGCTCTCCGGCGACGCCGTCCAGGACGTCCGGGGCGTCACGGCCGCGCTCACCGACGGGCGGGCGGTCTGTGTGTTCGACGGCGTCGCGCCGGCGCGCGAGGTCCGCCTCGTCCGGGCGCGGGAGGGGAGGGGCTTCGACCTCCACGTCGACGCGCCCGACCTCTCGCTCGCACGGTTCACGCTCTTGCGCGACGGAGCGGTCGTCGCGCAGCGGACGCCCGCCGCCCGCGCGGGCGAGGCCGTCGTGCCCTTCGACTGCGACGGCGGCAGCTGCCCGCCCGGCGACTACCGCGTCGAGGGCCGGTGGGACGGCCGGCCCTGGATCTTCACGAACCCGGTCGGCATCGAGTAAGAACGGAGCGGGCCGGACGTGCACCTCCTCTACGCGATCGCGAGCTACCTGCTCTTCGCCGTGACGCTCCCGGTGCTGATCTGGCACCCGAAGCTGCGGCACGGGATCCCGTTCCGCCTCGGCTTCTACCGGCGCTCGTTCGACCTCGGACACGGAAGCCCGCGCATCTGGCTCCACGGCGCGAGCGCGGGCGATCTCCTGTCGTTGCAGCCGATGATGAAGGAGCTGAAGGGGCGCCTCCCCGGGTGCTGCATCATCGTCACGACGATCACGAACAGCGGTCTCGCGATGGCGCGCAAGAAGCTGACGGAGGCGGACGTCATCGTCCATGCGCCCTACGATCTCTTCGGCGCGACCCGCCGCGCGGTCGCGGCGCTCCGACCCGACCTGCTCGTACTCGAGTACACCGAGATCTGGCCAAACCTCATCCGGGCGGCGCGCAAGGCCGGGGTCCGGATCGCCCTCACGAACGGGCGGTTCAATCCCGACAAGATGGCGCGCTACCGCGTCTTCTTCCGCGCGATCTCGAACCCGCTCCGGCGAATCGACTGCTTCCTCATGCGCTCCGACGAGGAGGCGGAGCGCGTGCTCGCGCTCGGCGCCGCCCCCGATCGCGTCTGGGTCACCGGCAACACCAAGTTCGACGCGCTCGTGCTCGACGGCGCCGCCGGCCGCGAGGAGGCGCTGCGGGTGGAGATGGGGATCGACACGCGGCGGCCGGTCCTCATGGCCGGCTCGACGCACGAGGGCGAGGAGGAGCTCCTGCTCAGCGTGTACACGAAGCTGCGCGCCCGCCACTCGGGCCTGCAGCTCGTGATCGCCCCGCGCTACGTGGAGCGCGCCGGGCGGATCATGGCGCTCGCGGCCGAGGCGGGGCTACCGGTCCGGCTGCGGAGCGGCGGCGCTGTGGCGGGGCACGCGGAGGTGATCGTGCTCGATACGATCGGCGAGCTCGCGGCGGCCTACCGGCTCGCGACGCTGGTCTTCGTGGGCGGGAGCTTCGTCACCCGGGGTGGGCAGAACGTGCTCGAGCCCGCGGCGCAGGGGAAGCCGGTGCTGTTCGGGCCACACATGGAGAACTTCAAGGACTCGGTCCAGGTGCTGCAGGGCCGCGGCGGGCTGCAAGTCTCGACCCCCGAGCAGCTCTTCAAGGTCGCCGACGAGCTGCTCTCGCGCCCAGACCAGATCGAGGAGCTCGGCACGCTCGCCCGCCGCTCCGTCGGCGCGATCCGAGGTGCGAGCGCGCGCAACGTCGAGCACATGCTCTCGATGCTCCCGCGAGGGAAGGCGGCGGCATGAATCCCGCGTCCATCCTCGTCGTCCGCTACAGCGCGCTCGGGGACGTCGTCCTCGCGACATCGATCCTCGAGCCGCTGCGCGCCCGGTTCCCTCGCGCCCGGATCGAGTGGGTGACGGACGCGCTCTACGCGCCGCTGCTCGAGGGGCTTCCCGAGCTCGCCGCGGTCCACCGGCTCGCGCGCGAGGGGCAGAACTCGGCGCTCTCGGTCGCCGCCCGGCTCCGCGGTCGCTTCGACTTCGCGATCGACCTGCAGAACAAGCTCCGCAGCGCGGTCGTCGCCCGCCCGGCCGCCCCCCTCCGCGCCGCGTTCCGGCGCCGCACGGCGCTCCGCGCGTTCCTCTCCCTCTTCGGGTCCGACCCGCCGCTCGTGCGCGCCCACCAGACCCGGCTCTACGCCGAGGCGCTCGCGCCGCTCGGGACGTTCGAGCCGGGGCCGGTCAAGATCGCGCTCTCCGCACAGGCGCGCGCGCTCGCGGCCGACGCGCTCGAGGGCGTGCCCTCGCCGGTGGTCGCGATCGCGCCTGGCGCCCGCTGGGCGACGAAGCGCTGGCCGTCCGACCGGTTCGCCGCCGTCGCAGATGCCCTCGCCGCCGACGGCTGCTCGATCGTGCTCTGCGGCGGCCCCTCCGATCGCGACGCGTTCGCCGCGTTCCGGGCCGCGACGCGCGCCCGCGTGGCCGCGGACCTCTCCTTCCTGCCGGTGGACGCGCTCGCCGCCGCGATCGCGCGCGTCCAGCTCCTCGTCGCGTGCGACTCCGGCCCGGTCCACCTCGCGAGCGCGGTCGGCACGCCGGCGCTCGCCCTGTTCGGGCCGACCTCGACCGCCCGCTGGGGCCCGCCGCCGCCGGGGCGCGCCCTGGCGCTCGAGCTCGCCTGCGCGCCGTGCTCGAACCACGGCGGCGACTATTGCCCCGAGGGGCACCACCGCTGCCTCTCCGACCTCGCGCCCGAGGCGGTGCTCGCGGGCGCGCGCGAGCTGCTGCGGCGATGACACACGGGCTCCTCGAGGCGATCTGGTGGTCGGAGCGCGGGAGCCTGGCGCTGCTCGCGTCACCGCTGCGCCTCCCCGAGCTGCTGTTCCGCGCCGGCGTCGCGCTCCGCGGCGCGCTCCACGACGCCGGGATCCTGCGCGCGGCGCGCGCAGGCGTTCCGGTCGTCTCCATCGGGAACCTCGCCGTGGGCGGCGCGGGCAAGACACCCGCCGCGATCGCGGTCGCGCGCCGGCTGCTCGCGCGCGGGCGGCGCATCGCGGTCCTCTCGCGTGGCTACGGCGCGGCCCGGACCGACGCCCGGATCGTCTCGGATGGCGCGCGGCTCCTCCTCGGCGCGGCCGAGGGCGGCGACGAGCCGGTGCTCGTCGCACGGCGCCTTCCCGCCACGCCGGTCCTCTGCGGCCCGCGGCGGGCCGAGCTCGCCCGCACCGCCGTGCGGGACCTCCGGGCGGACGCGCTCCTCCTCGACGACGGGTTCCAGCACCGGGCCCTCGCGCGCGACCTCGACGTCGTCGTGCTCGACGCCGCGAACCCGTTCGGCAACGGGCGGCTTCTCCCCGCGGGTCCGAACCGAGAGCCTCGGTCGGCCCTGCGCCGTGCCGGGCTCGTCTGGCTCTCGCGCGTGGACCAGGCGAGCGCGGCGTCGCTCGTGGCGCTGCGCGCCCTCGCGCGCGAGGCGACGGCGCGCGATCCGGTCGAGTCGCGCCACGCCCCCGTCGACGTCGTGGACGGCACGCTCGCCCGCGCGTACGGGCGCGACGCCCTGCGCGGCCGCCGCGTGCTCCTCCTCGCGGGGATCGCCCGCCCGGGCGGCTTCCGGCGGACGCTCGCGGCGATGGGCGCCGAGGTCGCGGCGGAGCGGGTCTTCCCGGACCACCACCGCTTCGCGACCCGCGATCTCGAGGGCGCGCTCCGCGCGGCCGACGAGGCCCGCTGCGAGCTCGTCGTGACGACGGAGAAGGACGCCGTCCGGCTCCCTGGACCGTTCGCGGCGCACGAGCGGCTGCGGGCGCTCCGGATCGAGGCGGAGGTGGTCGCCGGAGGGGACGGCCTCGAGGCGGCGCTCGACGCGGCGCTCGCGTCGTCCCCCTTGCCCTCGACGGTGGCCGACGCCATGCCCTCGCGGAGCCCCTGACCATGTCCTTCCTCGGCCGGCTCCTCGCCCGCATCCCGTACCGCTGGCTGAGCGCCTTCGGCGCCCTCGTCGGCAGCCTCGTGTGGGTCCTCGGCATCCGGCGGCGCGTGGTGCTCGAGAACCTGCGCCTCGCGTTTCCGGAGCGGTCGGAGGTCGAGCGGCGCGACATCGCGCGGCGCACGTACCGGAACCTCGGCCAGATGATCCCGGATTTCGTCCGGCTGCCCTTCCTGCCGAGATCGGAGCTCGAGCGGATCTTCGTGTACGACGGCTGGGAGAAGTTCGAGGAGGCGAAGGCGCGCGGGAAGGGCGTCATCGCGGCGACGGCGCACTTCGGGAACTTCGAGGTGCTCGCCGCGGCACACACGCTGCGTGGCACGCCCGTCACGATGATCTCGCGGAAGATGGGAAAGTCCGGCGCGAACGACCTCTGGCGTGCGCTCCGCCGCCGCTCGGGCGTAGAGGATCTCGTCGTGGCGAAGGGCTCCACGCTCGCCGCGGCGGTCCGCGCGATCAGGGCGGGGCGGTTCCTCGGCTACGTGATCGATCAGAACCAGGCGCTCCGGCACGCCGTGTTCCCCACGTTCTTCGGCGTGGCTGCCGCGACGGCGCCGACGCCCGCCGTGCTCGCGATGCGCAGCGGCGCGGCGGTGATCTTCGTCGTCTCCTATCCGCTCGGGGACGGGCGCCACCGGGTGGTGTTCGAGGGGCCGCTCGAGCCGCCCGACACGGGCGACCGCGAGCGCGACGTGCTCGTCTTCATGCAGGACCTGAACGACCGCCTGGAGCGCTGGGTGCGCCTCCATCCGGAGCAGTGGTACTGGCTTCACCGGCGCTGGAAGACCCGGCCCGCGGAGCCGGCTCCCGCCGCTCACGATGCGAACGCAGGTGCAGCCGGATGAGGCTGCGCCGGCCCGCCAGCGGGCCCCCACGAATGAGCGCGCCTTCGCCGCGGGCACGGATCTCGAGCGAGCTCAAATTGACCAACCCGGACCGCGCGCGGTAGGACCGTTGGCGTGCGCCGCCTCCGCGAACCCGAGCTGCCGCCGCTCGCGAGCCTGCTGCCCGCCTTCTCGCGGGCGGAGGTGGTGGTCGTGGGGGACTTCGTCGCCGACGAGTACGTCTACGGCGAGACCGACCGGGTGAGCCGGGAGGCGCCCGTCCTCGTGGTCCGGTACGAGTCCTCCGAGCTCGTGCCGGGCGGAGCGGGCAACGCCGCCCAGAACCTCGCCGCGCTCGGCGTCAAGGTCAGGGCCGTAGGCGCCGTGGGTGACGACGCGCTCGGAACGGCCCTCCTCGACGAGCTCGAGGAGCGCGGCGTCGACGTCTCGGGCATCGAGCGCGTGAAGCGGCGACCGACCGAGGCGAAGACCCGCATCCTCGCCGGCGGCCGCTCCACGCGGCGCCAGCAGATGATCCGGCTCGACCGGGCGCCGGCGGAGCCGCTGCCCGTCGCCGTCGAGCGCCGGCTCGTCCGGACGCTGGAGAAGCTCGGCGGCCGCGCGCGCGCGGTGCTCGCGAGCGACTACGGCTCGGGCACCGTCGGCCCGGACGCCATCGACGCGCTCCAGCGACTCGAGCGGCGCGGGGTCCCGGTGTGCGTCGACTCCCGCTACAACCTGCGCGCCTACACCGGCCTCACGATGGTGAAGCCGAACGAGGTCGAGCTCGAGACGGCGTCGGGTGTGTCGCTCTCGCAGCGCGGCGGGCTCGAGCGCGCCGCCCGCGTCCTTCAGCGCAAGGTCGGGTGCGAGGTCCTGCTCGTCACGCGCGGGCGGAACGGCATGTCCCTGTTCCGGCGCGGAGCGCCGCCCGTCCACGTCCCGGCGCACGGGAGCCAGGACGCGGTGGACGTCACCGGTGCAGGCGACACCGTCGCGGCGACGTTCTGCGCGGGTCTCGCCGCGGGCGGCGACCCGCTCGCGGCGGCCCGGCTCGCGAACGTGGCCGGGGCGCTCGTCGTGCAGAAGCCCGGGACCGCGACCGTCTCGCGCGACGAGCTCGCTGCGGAGCTGCTGCGGCCGTGACCGGCGGGAAGCGGATCCGCGTCGAGGAGCTCGCCGCCGTGCGGGACGCCGCGACCCGGAGCGGGCGCACGATCGCCCTCGCGAACGGCGTGTTCGATCTCTTCCACGTGGGCCACCTCCGGTACCTGCGGGGCGCGCGCGCCGAGGCCGACCTCCTCGTCGTCGCCGTAAACAGCGATCTCTCGACGCGCCTCAACAAGGGCCCGGGCCGACCGATCGTGCCGGAGGCGGAGCGCGCCGAGATCCTCGAGGCGCTCGCCTGCGTGGACCACGTAGTGCTCTTCGACTCGCGTGACGTCGTCCCCGTCATCCGGGCGCTGCGTCCGGACGTCCACGTGAAGGGGACGGACTACACTCCCGAGACGATCCCCGAGGCGGCCGAGGTGCGCGCCTACGGCGGGCGCGTCGCGGTCGCAGGCGACCCGAAGGACCACTCCACCTCGGAGCTCATCGACAAGCTCGGAAAGGCGAGAACCCCAACATGACCGCGGACGAGAAGCGGCCGGCCGCGCTGCCGGCGGAGCTGAAGGAGATCCTGGCCTGCCCGAGGTGCAAGGGCGAGCTCGAGTTCCGCGAGGCGGAAGCGGAGATCCGTTGTCTCGCCTGCCGGCTCGCCTTCCGGATCGACGACGGCATCCCGGTGATGCTGCTCGAAGAGGCACGGACTTTCTAGACGGGGCGCCGCGAGGCGAGTGCCCTCCCGCTCCTGTTGACGCTCATGCGGCCGGCCGCTACGGTCCCCGGACGCATGTTCGATCGGGTGGGACCATGATCCGTAGCATGACCGGGTTCGGCTCGGGTCGCGGCAGCGCCGCGGGCGAGGAGCTCGACGTAGAGATCCGCTCGGTCAACCACAAGTACTGCGAGGTGAAGGTCCGCCTGCCGCGGGAGCTCGCCGCGCTCGAGGTGGACGCCTCGAAGCTCGTACGGGAGCGGCTCGCGCGCGGTGGCGTGGACGTCACAGTGCGGCGCTCCGGTTCGGCCGCGGCGGTCGCGCCGCGGGTCGACGTGGCGCTCGCCGAGGCCTACGCGCGAGCCTACGAGGAGCTCCGGGCGCGACTCGGGCTCGTGGGCGCGGTGACGCTCGCGGACGTCGCGACCGCGGAGGGCGTCGTCCGGCTGGACGAGCGGGCGATCGACCTCGACTCGGCCCGCGAGGCGCTCCGCGGCGCGCTCGGCGTAGCGCTCGACGCGCTCGTCGCGATGCGCGCCCGCGAGGGTGAGGCGCTCGCGCACGACCTAGCCGGCCGGCTCGATGTGGTCGAGGGGCTCGTCGCGAAGGCTGCAGCCCTCGTGCCGCAGTCGATCGAGCACCACCGCGCGCGCCTCGCCGAGCGGGTGCAGGAGCTGACGCGCGGGATCCCGCTCGATCCCGCGCGGCTCGCGCAGGAAGTCGCGCTGTTCGCGGACCGGACGGACGTCACGGAGGAGGTGATCCGGCTCCGGAGCCACCTCGCGCAGGCGCGCGCGCTGCTCGGCGGCCGCGAGCCCGCTGGCCGCAAGCTCGACTTCATCGTCCAGGAGATGCACCGGGAGGTGAACACGATCGGCTCGAAGTCCCAGAGCGCAGAGATCGCCGGCCTCGTGGTCTCCGCGAAGGCGGAGGTCGAGCGGCTGCGGGAGCAGGTCCAGAATGTCGAGTGAGGGTGCGCGGCCGGGGCTGCTGCTCGTGCTCTCCGCGCCGTCGGGGGCGGGGAAGACGACGCTCGCGCACCGCTTCCGCGCCACCCATCCAGACGCGGTCTTCTCCGTCTCCGCCACGACCCGCGCGCCGCGCGGCGCCGAGCGCGAGGGGGCCGACTACCACTTCGTCTCCGCCGAGGCGTTCTCGCGGCTCGTCGCGGAGGGCGCGTTCGCGGAGTGGGCCGAGGTGTTCGGCCAGCGCTACGGCACGCTGCGCTCGACGATCGACGAGACGCTGCGCGCCGGACGCATCGCGATCTTCGACATCGACGTGCAGGGGGGCGAGCAGCTCCACCGCGCGTTTCCACGCGACGCGGTGACCGTGCTGATCGTGCCGCCGTCGCTCGCCGAGCTCGAGCGGCGCCTGCGCGGGCGTTCGACGGACAGCGACGATGTGATCCAGCGGCGGCTCGCGGCCGCTCAGGCCGAGGTGGCGCGCGGGCTCTCGACGTACGACTACGTCGTCGTGAACGACGAGCTCCACGCGGCGCAGGCGCGGCTCGAGGCCATTGCGGCGCACGAGCGCTCGAAGCGCGGCGGGCGCGCCGATCCGGGGGCGGCCGCCGCCGCTGCCGAGTGCCTGCGACACTCCGTCGACGTGCGCGCGTGGGCGCCCTAGCGGCCGTCGCCGTGGGCGCAGAAGCGGCATTCGCCACCTTGCTCCGGGTTTCGCGAAGGCGCGCAGGGGGGCGACTCTGCGTCCGGCATAAAAGGCCCGTAGTCCCGCCGGGTTACGGCGGCCGGTCGCGTGTCACGATTCCGACACGCACTTCTTGACACCACGGGGAGCCGCGGGTAGAAGACGCGCCCTCAGCAGCGATTCGCCGGCTCGGAAGTCGAAGAAAGAACTGGCGCTTGGTTGACGGGATGCCGGTGAGGGGGTAGAAGCAGCGCCCCTCGGTTGGAACGGCGAGGGCGCCGGTCGGAAGTCGAAGAAAAGACTGGCGCTTGGTTGACGGGATGCCGGTGAGGGGGTAGAAGCAGCGCCCCTCGGTTGGAACGGCGAGGCGCCGGTCGGAAGTCGAAGAAAAGATTGGCGCTTGGTTGACGAGGGGCCCGCGAGGGGGTAGAAGCAGCGCCCCTCGGTCGGAACGGCGAAGCGGAAGTGGTCGCCGGGAAGACTTGACGGGAGAAGCGGGTTGATCTAAAAATCAACCCCTTCGCGGTGGGAGGCAGTTCGGGGCCTTGGTCTCGAGTTTTCCTCTTGACGCAACCGGGACGGCGATGGTAGTTAGCCGCCCTTCTTGACGCAGAACGGTTGTCTTCGCGACTCCGCGGCGGTCAAGACTCGACTCGGGAGCGGTCATCCCGGATCGAGGGGCGAAGCTCGGTCTTTGAAAACTGAATAGCAAGCCTACGAAGGAATGCGGTTCCGCGTTCCTTGAGTTTGCAAATCATTCCGTAACAAATGCCAGCTCGCCTCGAGAGAGGCGGCAGGCAGGAGAAAACTCTTAATTGGAGAGTTTGATCCTGGCTCAGAACGAACGCTGGCGGCGTGCCTAACACATGCAAGTCGAGCGAGAAAGCCCGCAA
>DASWEI010000097.1:0-6054 GCA_036394835.1 Anaeromyxobacter sp.
CTTTGCGCGGACCTCCTGCCGGGTCTGGTCCACCGCGATGCCGCCACCGACGCCGAGCGTGTGGAAGCGTGACTCCTGCGCGTCCACCTGCAATGGAACGGTGAGGGTCCCTGGGTCGGGGTTCCCCGCGTTCACCTTCACGGCTCCGAAGACTCCCATCCTGAAGACGCGCGCCTCCGCGGCGCTCTGCGCCTTCAAGGAGTACCGGTCGCCCGGGGTCGTCTCCGCCGCGGCTTGCTCCGCGACGCGCCAAGGCGAGACCCGCGACGGCGTGCGCTCCTTCACGGACAAGGGGCCGAACCGGTATCGTGGACCATGGTCGATGCTGACCGTGACATCGGCCGCGCGGGTGTCGAGGCCCACCTTGACTTCGCCCTGTATGGTCGCCGCCGCGTAGCCCTCCTCTTGGAGAGTGCGGAGGAGCTTCTCCTTGAGCCCGTCCCAGCGCTCCACCATGAAGATCTGACCGGCCTCGAGCTTGACCTTGTCGAGTAGCTGGTTCCGGTCCGCGTCGGGGAGGTCATCCAGCCCCTGGACGTGGACCGAGCGGATCCGGGTCGCGTCGCCCTCCTCCACGGTGGCTACGACGTCCACCTCCTTCCGTCCGTGGGGCTTCACCTCCGCGCGGGTAACCTTCGCCTGGTAGTAGCCCTGCGCCTGATAGAACTTCTCGATGCGTCGGAGGTCCGTCTTCCACGCGTTCTCGTCGAAGTACTGCCTTTGCGAGAAGGGGATCCAGCTGTTCTGCGTGGTGAGGATATGTTTCTTGATTTCCCCTTCCTTGACCTTCTTCGCGCCCTCGATACGCACCGAGTGCACCTGGGGCCCCTCTCGCCTTCTCCCTGTCGCGCAGCCGATGGCCATGACCACGCTCACAGCGCAGATGATCCGTCGGCGTCCGAGCACCCCCACAGTCTTGGCGCGCGCGGTCGCTAGGTCATGACCCACTCCAGGACCTAGCGAGACAGAACAGCCCCCGGCGGTGCGTGCGTCACTTTCTCCGGAGCGTTGCCCCCGAGACGGTGGCCGGTGCGCTGTCGGGAAGCGTGGTGGACGCGGTATTCCGCGAACTCGACCGAACGGTCATCGGCGTATTCAACCCACGGCCGGGATCGGCTCCCGCACTGCGACGGCCGTGCGCGCGCGGCTCGGCTCGAGCAGCATCCACGGGCTCCGGCGCTCCTCCTCGCCGGGGTGCCTGCGCGCGAGCCTGAGGATCGAGTCGGACCCCGCAGCGGCCACGCGTTCCCGCTCCTCGCGCCGTCCGCGGATCACGGGGGTCGTCGGGGCCGAGCAGGTTCCACGGCGCCGTCACGAGCAGCTCGACGAACGTGCCGCGCGGACACGCGAATCGCGTGGTGGCCAGGCGGACGCGCGAGCGCGAAGGCGGCGGAGGTCGAGCCGGCGACGACGGCTCCGCGGCTGACACTGCGCATCCGGCCGCCGCGAGAGCGGCCTCCCACGACCGGGCGGATGCCGCGGTGTCCAGGTCGAGCGACACCGCGGCCGACGTGCTCGCGGCCCGCGTCGCCGCCGCCCGGACGCTCGCGACGTGCTCCGGGGTGTGAACCCGGAGCAGGTCCTCGTCGCTCGCCGGGGACGCAAGCCGCCTCTCGAGCCGGCCTTCGAGCTCGCGGTCGGCGGCCAGCGCGCCGAGGAGCGCGGGGAGGCGGCTCGTGCCCTCGGGATGCGCCGGGCCAGGGTCGTGCAGCCCGCAGGCAGGGTGCTCGAACAGCAGGACTGGCTTCGTCATCGCCGCGTTCGCCTCGCGGCTACCTTACGGCAGACGGCCGCGCGGGGGTACATTCGCGCCGTGTCCAGGTTCAAGGAGCGTCTCGCGGAGCTGCGTGTCGGCGGCGAAGAGGACCACATCCGGAGAGTCGCGTCGCAGGTGATGCGGGACGCGCTCCAGACGGTCGCAGACCCCGAGGGCGCGGGCGCGCTGTTCGCGGCGTGCGACTCGCTCTCGACCGAGACGTACGAGCGCACGGAGACGAACGGGACGTTGCTCCTCTGCGGGCGAGGGCATCCGTCCATCGAGGTGCTCCTCGAGATGACGGAGCCCGTCCCGCTTCGCAGGACGCGAGCAGCGCGCAAGCTGCTGCAGATGAGCCGCGCCGGCGTGCAGCCGCTGTGCGACGCCTCGACCATCTGGGGTCTCGGCCGTGTCGCTGCGCCGTCCGAGCGATCGCGCGAGGACCTGTTCGAGGTGCGATTCTCGGGCCGCTCGCGGTGGGAGTTCCGGCACGCGGGCGAGTGCCTCTTCGTGGTCGAGAACCGCCGGCCGATGCTCCCGCACCCGCCCATCGCGCGCGATCGCTTCGAGGCGCTCGTGCGGGACGTCCTCCCTGGGCACGACGACGCTCACGTCGTCCGGATGTGGGCGGCGGTCTCTTCCGTCCTGGCGGCGGGCTGCGGCACCACCCTCGTCATCTCGGCGAGCGCGTCCGTCGAGGCGCGTCGTCTCTCGGCTCAGGGAACGCGAATCACGCCGCGCGTGCTCGAGGAAGAGGTCCTGCAGGCCGCGACCGGCATCGGGGGAGCGTTCCTGCTCGACCCGGCGGGCGTGTGCCACGCGATCGGCGTCATCTTGGACGGCGTCGCGACGGCGCACGGCGACGCGGCGCGCGGGTCCCGCTTCAACTCCGCCGCGAGCTACGTGACCGGGCGCAGCGGCACGATCGCGATCGTCATCTCCGACGACGGCTCCGTCGACCTCTTCGCAGCCTGATCGAGCCCGTGGCGTTCCACCCGCTGAGCTGGTCCAGCGCCTCGTCGAGGCGCGACGACCCGTGCCAAGGTCAGAACCCGATGGGCGACGACCGGAACCAGGCGGCTCACGCGGGACGATGGCGGCTCGCTCCGTGGACCGCCGTCCTCCGCACGCGCGCCGCGACGACGCTCCCCTTCCCTTTCGCCGCCGCCCGTTTCCGGAGAGCATGCCAGAGGTCGTAGTCGGCCTGGAGCCCCATCCAGAACTCGGGCGTCGTATCGAGCGCCTCCGACAGGAGGATGGCCGTCTCCGCGGTGATCCCCCGCTTCCCGTTGATGACGGTGTTCACCCGCTGGATCGGAACGCCCATCCGCGACGCGAGCTCGACCTGCGTGATGGCGCGAGGCTTGAGGAACTCCTCGAGCAGCATCTCGCCGGGCGCAGTCGGAGGTCGGTTCTTCGGCAGCATGGTGGTCCTCACCTCAGTGGTGATCGACGATCTGGACATCGCGCGCATCGCTGCGCTCGAAGCGGAAGACGATCCGGTACTGGTCGTTGATCCGGATGCTGAAGTACCCGGTCAAGTCCCGATCTCTGTGTAAAACGGACTCACGGTGGTCAAGTCCGGGACACGAACCGACTTCGCCGCCATGGGACGTGACTGCGCGACGCCGCTCGTGGCACGTCCTTCACCGTGCGCCTAGTCACCGGTCGTCGCGGCTGTGCCACACGCGGGCGATTACGACCGCGTCCTCGTCGATGCGGTATCGCAGCACGTAGGCGGTTCGGCCGGCGGGTACGAGCAGCTCGCGCCAGTCTTCGTCTTCTACGATATGGCCGAGCTCCGGGCGTTCCCGGAGCGTCGCCGCCGCCTCCAGGATCCGTTCGGCGGCGCGAGCGGCGGCCGCGGCGTTCTTGGACCCCAGGAAGTCCCGGAGTCGGGCGAGGTCGCGAACTGCGTCCGGAGTCCACCGGAGCGTCTTCACCGCGTCCGCACCTTGCGGATGCGAGCGGGCGGCTGCTGTTCATTCGCCGTGCCCCACGTCTTGAGCCACGCCTGCACGTCCTCGTCGGCGATGTACTCGCCGGTCGCGTCGTAGCGAGCGAGGCGCTCCCGCGTCTCCGCGCGGGCGCGCTCGATCTCTTCCTCGCGCTCCACGTAGAGGCGAATGGCCTCGACCATCAGCCAGTGTGGGCTCCGTCGCTTCGCCTCGCCGAGCGCCTGGAGCCTCTCGCGGATCCCGGGGTCCAGTTTCACCGCCATGTTCGCCTTCTCGGCCATCCGGCTCCTCCGAGTAGAATCTATTACTACCTGGTCGTAACCACAACGCGTGGCGTCGGCCCACCAGGCGAGCGGGTACGGCGCGCCGATGTCATCTGGAGCGCGGCGTCGACGAACGCCGCAGGCCTACCACCGCGGAATGACTCGCAAAATTACGCGCTCCCATCGCGATGCGGTTTCCCCAATCCAGAGTCAGTGTCGCCGTGTAGGCTGACGTAGGTGTTTGTAAGCGGAGGCTACAAGGAGCCCCTCGGATGGCAACGAACGTTCCTTCGTCGCGCTTCGGGCCAGACGTCACGCTGGCGAGCACGGATGCGGCCGGACGCCCAGATTGCGGTCCTCGTATCGCGTGGGATCGCGTGGATCGACGCCGGCCCATCCTGGCCGCTCTGACCGTGGCTCCTGAGTTTGGCGCGGTCCCAGGCGGTGGAACGACCCCGGAACGCGTACTCGGCCCCGGCGCTCGTTCACGCGGTGCTGCAGATCGTTCGCGGTGAGTTGGATGTGCGGCTCACGCCCACCGTTTCGGTCCAACCGTCTCGCTGGATGACGCCGCCGGCGGCATCCCGGCTGACGCGCGTTCCGGTGAAAACGGTCCGAGCGTGGGCCCGCGACGGCCGCATCCCGAAGCGGCTCAAGAATCGCAACGCCGACCCCAAGCAGCAGAAGTACCTGGTCAACGTGGATGACGTCGTCGCTGCCGCCGAGCAGGTGAGCGTGGCCGCCCATGCAGCTGTTGGTGAACCCCTCAACGTGCACGAGCGCGCCCGCCAGATCCTCGCAGCCCGGGCCGCGAAGGGAGGTAACACATGGCCTTCGTGTATCGGCGCAACAACGCGCGGTTCTGGTGGATGTGCTGGACCGACGCGAACGGAGTCGAGCAGCGGGCGTCGGCCAAAACCGAAGATGAAGCCGAGGCGAAGGCGCTCGCGAACGAGCACGACGCGCAGGCCCGGTCCGGCGCGCGTCGCGAGATCCTCGGCGCACTAACGGGTCTGCCGGAGGTCCAGCGTCGTTAGCCGCTTCGCGAGGCCGGCCCGCGCGCACGCCCGCTGAACACGTCCTTCACACCCCGTGCGTGAGCGACAGCGGAACCTCCCGCGTGCGCCCGCCCTTCGGCGTGCCCTCCTGGTCGCGCCAGAGCGTCCGGCGGACCACGAGCTGGCCGGTGACGAGGTCCAGTTCCTCCAGCGTGAGGCGCCACAGCGGCCGCCGCGTCCGGTCGAGGTTGCGCCAGCGCGCGTTCGACGCCTCTCCGGGTCGCGGCCGGCCTTCGGCGTTCTGGGTGAAAGCACGTCCGCTCTCGTGCGCCACGCTCTCGCTCGCGTTTGCGCACTCCGGTGTCCAGCGCGATGCGGCAGAGCATGGGCCGGTGACCGTCCACGGATGTGGGCGAACCGCCGCCGTGAAGAACCTCGCCGGCGATCGAGCAGCTCGCCGAAGCGAAAGCTCGCGCGGCGCCCGCCGATCAGTTGCGATGCACCGACATGATCGCCCTCGCCGCCCGGGGCGACTCCGCGAGCTGCGTCGCGACGCGCTCGAAGTAGGTCCAGTCGTGGCACGGCCCGTCGGTCAGCTCGAGCCGCCCCGCGGCCGCGAGCCCGAGCACGTAGCCGAGATCCGCGCTCATCTGGCTGCCGGCCCAGAAGCTCTCGATGGCGCGCCGCGGGCCCAGGGTGCTGTACGGCGGGAACACCGCCGGCTCTGCCGACATCGACCCGAGCGTCTGCACGGAGCCACCTTCGTTCAAGAGCTGGAACGCCTGCACGAGCTGACTGCCTCCGACGTTATCGATGACGCCGCGGAAGCGACCTTTCACGTGCGCGAGGTCAGTCACCACGTCGGTCGCGCCGAGCTCGCGCAACCCGGCGCCTCGCTCCAAGGACCGCACACACGCGGTGATCTCCGCGCCGGCGAGCCGGCCGAGCTGGATCGCGAACCAGCCGACCGCGCCGGAGGCGCCGATGACGAGCACGCGTTCGCCGAGGAGCGCCCCGAACCGCCGCAGCGCGCGCAGCGCGCTCACGGCAGGGATCGCGGACGCGCTCGCGCGCCCGAG
>DASWEI010000098.1:0-135261 GCA_036394835.1 Anaeromyxobacter sp.
TGAAGAGGCGGTGGGGGATCGAGAGCATCTGGTTCAAGGACAGCATCTTCAACCTGAACCGGAAGTGGACCGCCGAGTTCTGCCGGCTTCTCGTCGAGCGGAAGGTCGGCGTGACCTGGCAGGCGCTCACGCGAATCGACCTCGTGGACGAGGCCGAGCTCGCGATGATGCGCGACGCGGGCCTCACGCAGCTCGACCTCGGGATCGAGTCCGGCTCGCCTCGAACCTTGCAGAAGCTCAACAAGGGGATCGACGTCGAGCAGATCCGCGAGAAGGTGCGGCTCGCGAAGCGCTACGTGAACGTGTTCGGGTTCTTCATGATCGGCATCCCCGGCGAGCAGCTCGAGGACGTCGAGCAGACCTTCGCGCTCGCGCGGGACCTCGACCTCGACCGGTGGAGCTGGAGCATCTACAGCCCGCTGCCCGGCTCGGCGCTCTTCGAAGACCTGGTCAGCGAGGGGAAGATCTCGCCGCGCGTCGCCCACGGTCAGGTCCACTTCACGGAGGCCTATGAGGGCGTGAGCGCCATTCCGCCCGCGAAGCTGAAGGAGCTCTACCGGGAGATCAACGAGTACTTCTACAAGCGCACCGCGGAGCGGCGCCCCGCTGCAGCCGGGTAGCGCGATCACGAGAGGAGCAAGCACGATGCCCAGGCGTCATCTCTTCACGAGCGAGTCGGTGTCCGAGGGACACCCGGACAAGGTCGCGGACCGGATCTCCGACGAGATCGTCGACGCGTTCCTACGGAAGGCGAGCGGCGCCCGCGTGGCGATCGAGACGCTCGTCACGGCCGATCGCTGCGTCGTCGCGGGAGAGGTGCGCGGCCCGGACGTGGATCTCGAGAACGTCGCGCGCGCCGCGATCCGCGACATCGGCTACGCCTCCCCCGGGTTCTCCTGGCAAACGGTGCGGATCGACTCGCACGTGCACGCGCAGTCGGCCGAGATCGCGCAGGGCGTCGACGCGCGCGCCGACGGCGAGGAGGGCGCCGGCGACCAGGGGCTCATGTTCGGGTTCGCCTGCCGGGAGACGCCCGAGCTCATGCCCGCGCCGATCCATTACGCCCACCGGATCCTCCAACGGTTCGCCGTTCGGCGGAAGGAGGGTGATGACGACCTCGGCCCGGACGCCAAGTCCCAGCTCACAATCGAATACGTGGACCGAAAGCCCGTCCGCGCGCACACGGTCGTCGTGTCTCACCAGCACTCGCCGCGGCTCTCGAACGCGGCGCTGCGCGACCTCGCCGCGCGGGTCGTGAAGGAAGTGCTCCCGGAGGGATGGTTCACTCCGGAGACGCGGCTCCTCGTGAACCCGACCGGCTCGTTCGTGCACGGCGGACCCGCCGCCGACACCGGGCTCACGGGGCGCAAGATCATCGTGGACACCTACGGCGGCGCGGCCCCGCACGGCGGCGGGGCGTTCTCCGGCAAGGACCCGACGAAGGTGGATCGCTCCGCCGCCTACGCCGCGCGCCACCTCGCGAAGAACGTGGTTGCGGCCGGCCTCGCCGACCGCTGCCAGATCCAGCTCGCGTACGCGATCGGCGTCGCCGAGCCGCTCGCGGTGTACGTCGACACGCAGGGGACCGGAAAGGCGCCCGACGACCGGATCGCCGCCGCGCTCCGGCAACTCGTCTCGCTCACGCCGCGGGCGATCCGCGATCGCCACGGCCTCGCGCGGCCGATCTACGCGCGAACCTCGGCGTACGGCCACTTCGGTCGCGCCCCCGACGCGGATGGAGGGTTCGCGTGGGAGCGGACGGATCTGGTCGAAGCACTCCGGCGAGGGGCGTGACGCCTGACATGGATAGCGCCAATGGAAACGCGCCAGCCCGCCTGCCGTCTCAGGGATGCCACGCGAAGTCCAGAACCCCCGAGATGTCGGCGCCTCGCGACGAATGCAGCACGTTCTCCACGACCCCGAACCCGACGGACGTGTGCCGGGTCGGCTCCACGGCGACGCCGGCGAGCACGTAGGTCGTCGTCCCGTCCATGACGCCGATCCCGGTCTCGGCGATGGCCGAGGTGTGCGCGCTCGCCTGGAGCATCCCCGTGAGCCATGAGCTGAGGCGGCGCGCGAGGCCGACCTGGACCGTGAAGTGCGGCCGCGTTCGCAGCGCGGCCGCCGTGAACGGGCCTCGTTCCGGGATCATCACATCGGTCGCGAGCCGCAGTGACAAGGCGCCGAACGTCCAGCCGGCGAGCAGACCGCTCCCCACCTCGAACAGCCCGCTGCCGAAGGGAAGGGGGGTCAGGGGGACCTTGAGCGCGGCGCGCCAGGAAAGCGCGGGGGCCCAGCCGTTCTGGGTGCGCACGCGACGCTTCACCCCGACCAACGGATCGCCCGCGCTCCCGTCGGTGCCCGACCAGTCGATCCCGGACGTGTCATCGCGCACGACCCGGAAGCGTGCGGCCGCGGGGGTTGGCCCGGCGCGCAACGGGTTCACGCTCCCGAACAGCCCCTCGACGACCTTGATCGGCCGAGCGAGGAAGCCGGGGTACTCGATGGCGCCGGGGATCGCGAGCTGGACCTCGAATCCGCGCCCCAGACCGTAGCGAACGGACCCCATCGGGGCGGCGGTCTCGACCGAGACGTCCACCGACAGCCCGGCCGCCTGCGCCCGAGCGATGCTGTTCGAGTACAGCGTCCGGATGCTCAGCTCGAGCACGCCGCGGGCGACTGGCTCCGGAGCGTCGAACGGGAGCTGCAGGAATGGCTGCGCGAAAGGCCCGGGGTCCTGCCATGCGACCGGCCGCGCCGCCTCGGTACGGCCCGTTACGGGCCCGAGCAGCGAGATCGCCCCTGCCATCGCGCGAACCCATGACCGCACGATCGATTCCCGCGCTCGCCGTTCCCTCGCTCGCCGTTCCCTCGCTCGCGGCTTCGCCTGTCGAGCACAGTCTCGTCACGATGGCCGCGAGCCGGTCGTCTCCAGGCGGGGACGCCTGATCGCGGTGGGCGTCGACGGCGGTCGGATCGGACCGCCCCCGTGCGATGACTCCCTTGGGAGGGTTCCCCAGCCTTCGACAGGCTCAGGGCGAGAAGCCGACGCCATCGGTGGGGCGTGCCTCGCGCGCCCTCGAGAGCAACGCCTCCCCGTCGCGGACCCACTCCGGAGCGTCGGGGTCGCCGACCGAGCCGCGAGCGAGCGCGAGGCCCCGCTCGGCGGCGGCGCGCGCCTCGGCGACTGCGCCCGTCGCGAGCAACGCCTCCGCGAGGGCGATCGGGTTCGGAGGGTGCTCGGGGACGCGCTGCTCCGCGCGGCGCGCCGCCTCGACCGCCGCCTCCGGGTCGCCGGGGCCGACGGGCCATCCCGGCGCGCGCGCGAGGACGAGCGCGAGCACGCGGTCCGGGCCGGCGTCGTCCACGCCGGGATCCTCGGCGGCGGCACGGCGGAGGTGCTCGACCATGCGCTTCAGACCATCGACCGCGGTGGCGCGCCGTTCTCGGGCCTGCACCCCGAGCGCGAGCGCCAGCCCGTAGTCGCACCAGGCGCTCGCCGGTGCGCTGCGCAGGCACCACTGGCCCGCGTCCACGGCCGAGGACGCGAGGGCGCCGCGATCGACGGAGCGGTCGTGGTCGATGCGCCAGATCTTCGCCTGGATCGCCCCGTACAGCGCGGCGACGTCCTTGGGGTCGGCACCCACGGCGGCGAGGAAGAGCGCCTCGGCCTGTCTGACCTCGTCGAGGTCGGGGCGGCGCGCGAAGCGCGCTCGAGCCTCGGCGAGCAGCTCGGGCGCGTTCCGGGCGCCTGTCGCGGCCGGCGGACCGCTCGTGCCGATGGGCCGCGGCGTCCTGAGCGCCGGCGTGCAGGCCAGCGCGCAGACGAGGGCGATCGCTGCGACCCGTCTCACCGCCGCGTCCCGGCGAGGAGGCGATCGATCCTCGCGAGGGCAGCGGGGTCGAGCGGGGCGAAGCGCGCGACCCGGAGCCCCTGGAGCGCGGCGCTCCCGTCGGGAGTCGAGGGCAGCGCGAGGAGCGCGCTCTCGAGCGCGCGCCAGCGCGCCTCTGGGAGGCGGTCGCCGACCGTGACGACGAGCCCGGACGGTAGCGGGTCCGACCGCGCCACGACCTCGAGCTCGCCGGCGAACGGCAGCGAAGGGAGCGCCGCCGCCTGCGTGCCGTCGAGCAGCACCGCCACGTCGTCGCCCGACGCCGCGCGGCGCAGGGTCGAGAGCACCTGGGACGACTCGGCTATCCGGGCGTCGGCAGGGAGGCGGCCCCAGCCGGCAAGCACCGCCCGGACGAACTCGGGGGCGTACCCGGCGCTCGACGCGACGGCGAAGCCGGTGAGCGAGGACGCCGCGGTCACGCGGCCTCGCTTCGCGACGAGCGCCCAGGTCTCGCCGCCAACTCCGGCGCCCTCGTTCACGACCTCGACACGAGGGCGCAGCCTGAGCGCCGCGCGGTGCTTCGCGTAAAAGGGCAAGGGCACGAGGGCGACGCCAACGTCCTGGCCGGCGAGCCGCGCGAGGCCGCTGCGCTCGCTCGGCTCGTACACCGCCGCGAGCGCACCCTCCGGCCAGCGCGCGGCGCGCGCGGCGGCGGAGGCAAGCGCGTCCATGTTCGGCTGCGCCTCCTCGGTCGTCCCTGGGTAGCCGGGCGCGCAGGCGACGAGCGTCGAGCGAGCGGTCGCGGGCGCGCGCGCCGCGCTCAGGGAGGACAGGAGGATCGCGGCGAGCGCGAGGCGCATCGGGCGGCAGCTTAGCGCCTCCGTGGGGGGCAGCAACGAGAACGTCGGGGTGGACGGCCCACGCGCTGATAACCTGCGACCCATCATGCAATCGGAGAACCGGCTCGCCCGCGCGTTCCGCCGCATCGTCGCGCTGCGGGTCCCGATCCTCGCTGTCACGGCCGTAGCGGCCTGCGCCGCGGCGGCGCTCGCCGCGCGGATCCCTTCCGAAGGCGCGATCGATCGGCTCCTCGTTCCCTCGGATCCGGACTACGTCGCGACGCGGGCCTTTCACGAGGTGTTCCCCGAGGCGGACGTGGTCCTGCTCCTCCTCGAGGCGGACGACCCGTGGGCGTCGGCGGTGCTCGACGAGCTCGACCGAGCGGAGACGGCGCTGCGGGCGCTGCCGGGTGTCACGCCGGTGTCGGCGCTCGACGTGTACCGCCGGGCTCACGCCGCGTTCGTCCCGGACGCCGTCGGGGCGGCGGCGTTCCGGCGCTTCGCGACGGGAGCGGACCTCTTCCGCAGGCAAGGGCTCATCGGCGACCGCTTCCTCGGCGTCGCGGTCGAGATCGCGGCGACCGGCCCAGCCGAGCGCGACGCGGCGCTCGCGCGCATCGATGCCGCTCTGGCGGGCGCACGAACCGGAGCGGCGCGCGAGATCCGCAAGGTGGGCGCGCCGTACGTGGAGTCCTGGATCGAGCGCGAGGCGGGGAGGGCGTCGCTCCGCAACTTCCCGGTGTTCGGGCTCCTCATCTTGGGGATCACCTTCTTCCTCTACCGCTCCTGGCGAACGCTCCTCGCCATCCTTCTCGCCCTCGCCGTTGCCGTCGCGCTGGCGCTCGGCGCAGGGAAGCTCCTCGGCTTCGCCTTCACGGTCGTGTCTGCGCTCGTTCCGCTCACGGTGATGGTGACCGCCCTCGCGGCGCTCGTGTACATCCATTCGCGGTTCGTCGATCAGCCGGAGGGGGTCGACGTGGACGTCCACCAGCTTCAGGCGCTCGCGAACAAGTTCCTCCCGGTCACCGCCTCGATGGGGGCTGCCGCCGTGGGCTTCGCCGCACTCGCGGTCTCGCCGATCCGGCCGGTGCGAGAGATGGGGATCTGGACGGCGACCGGGCTCGCCCTCTCCTGGGTCGTCGCGTTCGTCGTCTTCCCCGGGCTGCAGCGGACGCTCCGGACGCCTACCGGCCGCACCGTGGCGGTGCGGTCCCGAGCCTACGACGCGATCGCCGAGGCGCTGCCCGGGTTCACCTGGCGCTGGCGCTGGCCGCTCCTCGCCTGCGCCCTCGCGCTCGCCGCCGGCGGGGTCGTCGCGCTCGTGGGGATCCCCGGCCGGCTCACGCCGATGCGGGTCGGCGTGGACGCGCTCGACTACGTGGACCCGGACCTCCCGATCCGCCGCGACATGGTCTTCTTCCAGGAGCACGTCTCGGGGCTCGACGTGGCGCGAGTCTGGATCCGCACCCCGCCGGCCGCTGCAACGGAACCCGAGGTGCTCCGTGGCATCGCCCGGGTGGCGCAGGAGATCGAGCGGCTCCCGCTGGTGAACGCAGTCGTCGGCCCGACCACCTTCCTCGAGATCCGGCGCCACCTCGCAGGCCAGGACCCGCGGTTGCCGGAGGACCCGGTCGGCTTCGCGCGGGCAGCGGGCGACGTGGAGCAGCTCCTCCTCACCGAGCCGGAGCTGCGCGGGTTCATCGACGTGGGAACGCTCGCGAACGCGCAGCTCACCGTCACGTTCACCGCAAAGGACGAGGCGGACTACCGCGCCCTCGCAGACGGGATCCGCGCCGCCTGGGCCAACGCCGCCGCCGAGATTCCTGCCCTTCGCCGCGCCTCCATGCAGGTCGTGGGGGAGTCGCTCCTCCAGGCCAAGGTGGGCGCGAGCCTCGTCCCGACGCTCACGCAGAGCCTCGCGCTCACCGTCGGCCTCATCATCGTCGCCTTCCTGTTCGTGTTCCGCTCCGCCTCGGCCCGGCTGCTCGCGATGATCCCTTCGGTGTTCGCGATCCTCGTCACCTTCCTCGGCATGCGGCTCTTCGGCGCCTCGCTCAACGTCGCGACGATCCTCATCGCCACCACCGTCCTCGGCACGACCGAGAATGACCAGATCCACTTCTTCCACCACCTGCAGGAGGGCGAGGGGCGGAGCGGCCTCGATGGCGCCCTGCGCCACACCCTGCGCGTGTCCGGGCGCGCCATCGTGTTCGCCACGCTCATCAACGCGGCGGGGTTCCTCGGGCTCGCCTTTTCGAGCTTTCCTCCGCTCCGGCAGTTCGGGGTGGTGACGGCCGCCGCGTTCCTGCTCGCGATGCTCGCCGACTTCACCGCGCTGCCGGCCGCCCTGTGGATCGCGCGGCGGGAGCGCCCGCGGGCGTCACCGCCGTGAGCGGGTGGAGCCGCCCGGCGCGATCCACCTCGAAGGCCTCGCCCCTCCAGACGACCCGCCGCCCGACGAGAGCGGTTGCCCAGACCGCGGCGGTGAGGCAGTCGCGGATCGGGAGCAGCGGCAAGGCGCGCAGCGAGGCGCCATCGCCGGTCGCGCGCGCGGCGGCGGTCGCCACGATCCAGCGGAGCGCCAGCGAGCCGGCGAGCGCCGCCCACCCCTCCGGCGCGAAGCCGCTCGCCGCGAGCGCGGCGAGGGCGAGCGGCGTCGTGAAGGTCAGGGCATAGCCGGCGTGGCCGAGCGGCCGGCCCGCGCGCGCGCAGCGGCTCCAGCGCACCTCGCGGTCCCAGACGTCGCGGAAGCGCGCGCGGCCGAGCACGCTCGCGACGACGTGCGGGCACGTCGCCACACGCCGGCCGAGCGCGCCGACGCGCGCCCCGAGCTCGTAATCGTCGGCGAGGTGGTCGGAGAGCGCGCCGAACCCACCCACGGCCTGGAGGTCGCTTCGCCTGAGCGCCATGGTCGAGCCCATGGCGAACGGGATCCCGACGATGGCGCTCGCCATCGCCGCCGACGGGAGGAACGTCACGCCCATGTGGAGCGCCTCGAGACGGGCCGGGAGCGATGCCGGTGCGACGCCGCGGTACGGGCACGTGACGAGCCCCACCCCCGGCGCCATGAGGCTCGCGACGACGTCGCGGAGGTAGGAGGGCGCGACGCGCATGTCGGCGTCCGTCGCGACGAGCACGTCGAACCGCGCGGCGCGTGAGAGCGCCTCGAGGAGCTGCGCCTTCCGGTTCGGGCCGGGAGCGGGCGCGACCACGATCCGGATCGCGAGCGCAGGGTGCTCGGCCTCGAGCTGCTCGAGGAGGGGGAGGACGGGGTCGTCCGGATCGGCGACGCCGAAGAGGACCTCGCGTTCCGGGTAGTCGACCTGGAGGAAGCTCTCGAAGCTCTCTCGCGCCCCCGGCTCGAGCCCGCGCACGGGCTTGAGGAGCGACACCGGCGGGAGCGCCGGCGGCGCCGGCGGCGGATGAGCCAGCAGGCGGCGCACCGCGAAGAGGGCGAGGAGCCAGTACCCACAGCTCGCCGCGGTGAGGGCGAGGAGCGCGAGCGCGAGCGGTGTCACGCCTCCTCCAGCGCCGCGTACGTGGTGAGCTCGAAGCCGCCGCCGTGGAGCGCGGCGCGGACCGCCGGGTCGACGAGCGCAGCGAGATCGCCTGGGTTCGGGCCGAACACATCGCCCGTGGACGTCGAGGGGTGGAGAAAGATCTCGGCGCTGCCGGAGGGCAGCCGCGCGAGCAGCGCGAGCAGGTAGGAGGCGTCCATCGACCCGCTCCGGAGGATCCCGTGGACCCGTCCGGCGAAGCGGAGGCCGAGCCGGCGCGCCTCCCCGCGCCAGCGGATCGCGAGCGTGCCGAGCACCGCGGCATCGAGCGCGGCGCGCCGGGGCGATGCTCCGGGGAAGCTGCGGAGCCCTTCCCACGGGAGCCGGATCCCTCGCGCGCCGAACCGGGACGCGAGCCGAGCGACCAGGGGGAAGACGGCGGGGTGGAGATGAAGGTGGTGGTGGCCGTCCACATGGGCGAGCGCGAGGCCCGTCGCGGCGAACCGCTCGAACTGGGTCTCCACCTCGCGCGCCGCCTCCCGCCGCGCCGCGGCGCTCGTCGCCAGCCGGAGCCAGGCGCGCGCCGGGTGCCGCTCGAGCTTGCCGTCCACGCCGGCGAGGTGCGGGACCTCGCTCGCCGGGAGCGCGGGCCGGGCATCCGCGAGCGCAACGTGCAGCCCGATCGCGAGGGACGGGGTCGCGCGGGCGAGGGTCACCGCCTCGCCGGCTGCATCGCCGGTCACCATCAGGCTCGCGCTCGTGAGGACGCCCTCGCGGTGCGCGCGGAGGACCGCGGCGTTCACGGCCGCCGAGGCGCCAAAGTCGTCCGCCGTCATGATGAGCTTGCGCACCATCCCTCACCCGCGCTCCCGCCACGCGGCGCGGAGCGCCCGTGCGGCAGCGAGGCTCGAGCGCGCGAAGGCGATCGCCTCGGCGGGGCGGCAGGCCGCGCCGGCGACGGCGTGCAGCGCCGCGGCGAGGCGCGCGCGCCCCGACCGGGCGGAGAGCGCGGCGCCGAGCGCGCGCACGAACGGCGGAAATGGCTGGCCCGGCGTGTCCGTCACGACGCGCAGCACCTCGAGCGGCACGCCGGCAGCCGCAGCGGTCTCGGCCAGCGCGGCCGATTCCATGTCCACGGCG
Source organism: Anaeromyxobacter sp. (assembly GCA_036394835.1). Taxonomy (GTDB): domain Bacteria; phylum Myxococcota; class Myxococcia; order Myxococcales; family Anaeromyxobacteraceae; genus Anaeromyxobacter. The sequence goes on from DASWEI010000098.1 coordinate 9,310, forward strand.
GCGGGCGCGGCGAGCGCCGGCGCGTCGCCGATCCGCACGGTATCGCCGGTCGCGATCTGGCACGGAAGCGCCCCTGGGGCGAGGAGGAGCGCCCCGGGCGGCAGCGTGACTGGGACCGCGCCGTCGGACCCGAGGCGATGGAGGCCCGCCGCAGTCACGAGCGCGTGGAGCGGGATCCCCTCGGTCAGCGCCCCCGCGAACCCCGAAGAGACGACGAGGGAGGGCGCAGCGCCGCGGCGAAGGCGGGCGGACAGCGCCGCGGCGGCGCGCGACGGGCCGACGCCGGTCTGGAGCACCTCGACGCCGCGGGCGCCCGCGTCGGCGAGCCCGCGCCGGCAGGCCTCCGCCTCGACGCGCGTCGGTGCACACACGAGGATCACGCGCCGGCCTCCGCGGCGATCGCCCGCGACGGCCGGAGCGCCCGGGCCACGACGGCGAGCGTGGCGGCGCTCACGGCGCTGCTCGCGAGGGCGAGCGAGAGATCGCCGATCGCCACCGTGACGGCGAGCATGAACGCCAGCACGCCGGCGTACGCGCCGACGGCGGCCAAGGCGAGCCGCCGCGGCGCGGGCCGCCACGGGCCGCGGCACCACGGGAGCCACTCGAGGCAGCGCTGAAACAGCCACTGCGACGCGACCCCGACCGCGAACCAGCCGGCGAAGTTCGCGGCGGTCACCCCGAACCAGAAGCCCTCGCCGGGGTACGCGTAGATCCGTCCCAGGAACCACTTCTCGCCCTGCAGCGTCACCGGGTCGATGACGACGTCGAGAAGCATCATCAGGACTCCGCCGACGAGCGGGGTCGAGCGCGCGCGCAGGCCGGGCCAGGGGGTCTGCCGGAGCGCCGCGGGCGGCGAGCGGATCGCCGCGGCGAGGACGAAGCTGAAGTACGAGAGGAACACGAAGGAGAGCGAGTCCCAGAACGGTACGTTCGAGATCCACAGCTCGCGCGCGCGGGTCGCGTCGAAGTACTCGTAGCGCCCGAACGGAAAGCCGTTGCGGGTCGAGCTGTACTCGGAGGCGAACGCGATGGCCCAGGTCGCCACGGCGAACGTGATCGTGCGCCGCGCGCCGAGGTGGCGAAGCGCGAACGCGAGGAAGCAGGCGAAAAACGCCCAGACGTAGGGACGGTGAATCACCGTGCCCCACAGAAGCCGCAGCGTCTCGGCGATCGGCACGCGCTACCCCGCCGCCGCAGCGCAGAACCGGCCGAGCGCCATGAGCGGAAAGTAATGACGGTAGAGATGGTACCGGATGTAGAAGTGGCGCGGGAACCCGGTCCCGGTGAACTCCTCCTCCTGCCACGAGCCCGCGGCCGGCCCCGCCTCGAGCTGGCGCGCCACGAGCCAGGCAACGCCGCGCGCGACGGCTGGGTCAGAGGGTGGGCGGTAGGCGATGAGCGCCATGATGCCCCACGCGGTCTGAGAGGCGGTCGAAGGGCCCTCTCCCATGCGCGCGCGATCGGCGTACGACTCGAGCCCCTCTCCGAAGCCGCCGTCGTCGTTCTGGACCGACTCCAGCCAGTGGAGAGCGCGCGCGACCATCGGGTCCGACGCGGGGACGCCAGCGCGCGCGAGGCCGTTCAGCACGTTCGAGGTGCCGTAGACGTAGTTCACACCCCAGCGGCCGAACCAGCTCCCCTCCGGCTCCTGCGAGCGGCGCAGGTAGTCGAGGGCGCGCGCCACCGCATCGCCGCCCGTCTCGCCCGAGATCGCGAGCGCCTCGAGGACGCGCCCGGTCACGTCGGGACTCGAGGGGTCGCAGAGCGAATCCATGTCCGAGAACGGGATCTCGTTCAGGAACGTTCGGTCGTTGTCGACGTCGAACGCCGCCCAGCCGCCATCGCGGTTCTGCATGGATCGCAGCCAGGCGAGGGCGCGCGCGACGATCGCGCCGTCGCGCGCGCGCGGGTCCTGCTTCACGAGCCCGACGACGACCGCGGCCGTATCGTCGACGTCCGGGTACCACGTATTGGAATACTCGAACGACCAGCCGCCAGGCGGGCCGCGGGGGTTGTAGACCTTCCAGTCGCCCCATTCCTGCGTGAGCTGCCGCGCCTCGACCCAGCGGCGCGCAGCCACGATGCGCGGATCGGCGGGGTCGGCGCCCGAGTCGAGGAGCGCGACGAGCGCCAGGATCGAGTCCCACACCGGCGATTGGCAGGCCTCGACCCGGAATCCCTCGGCGTCGGAGATCGAGAACGCCTCGAGCGCCGCGAGCCCGCGCCGGACGGGGTCCGCGTCGAGCGCGTGCCCCTGGAGCACGAGCGCGAGCACGCCGTTCATCATGGGCGGGAAGATCCCGCCCCAGTCGCCGGTCGTCTCCTGGTGCGCGAGCACCCACGCCTCGCAGGCGCGCAGGGCGCGCGCCCGGAGGTGCCGCAGCGGCGCGACCCCGCGCACCGCGTCGTGGGCGCGGAGGAGGGCATCGCTCGCGTTGAAGAATGCCTTCCATCCCGGACCGTGCCGCCAGAGCGTCTCGCGCACCGACGGCCTGTAGGGAACGCGCTTCCGGGCGGGATCGAGCCAGAGAGCGTCGAGCCAGTCATTCTCGGCGGAGCGGCCGTTCGGGAGCGCGAACACCGGCCGGTGATGGAACACGATGAACAGCGGAACCATCGTGGAGCGCGCCCAGCTCGCCAGACGGTAGACGTTCACCGGTGCCGACGCCGGCAGGAAGATGATCTCCGGCGGGACCGCCGGCACCGCGTCCCAGGGGAACAGGCCGAACAGGGCGAGGTTGATGCGCGTGAACACCCGCACCCTGGCGAGTCCACCCGCGGCGCGGATGAAGGCTTCCGCGCGGCGGAGCCGCGAATCGCCCGGCTCGACGCCGAGCAGCCGCAGCGCGAGGTACGTCTCGGCCGTCGTCGAGACGTCGCCGGGCAGGTTCCAGGCGATCCCCCAGCTCCCGTCCGCCTTCTGGCGGCCGCAGAGGTAGTGGATGGTCTCGTCGCGCCGCGCGGCGGGGTCGAGCCCGAGCGCCTGCCGCAGCATCACGTACTCGGCGGTGACGCTGGTGTTCGACTCCAGCTCGCCGTGCCAGTGCTCCCCCCGGCGGACGCGGAAGAGGAACTCCCGGGCGGCCGCGGCGGCGTGGTCCGCTGCCTCGACGAGCGCGCCGTCCAGCCGCGCGGGCGCGGCAGCGCGCTCGGGTACCGTCATGAGGGGCGCCCGGCTCGCGCGGGCGCATCGGGGCGAGCCGCGCCCGCGCGCCAGGCGTGCCACGCGGAGGCCGGGATCATCGCGAGCTTCTCCGGGAGAGAGAGCGAGGCGCGCCGGGTGATGACGTCGTGCCCGTTCGCGCGGATCTTGTCGAGGATGGCGCCGTACGCGTCGGCGGCGAACCGGAACGCGGCGCGCCCGCGCGCGGTGGTCATGAGCGGGATGAGCTCGAGCCCCTCCGTGTAAAGTCGGCGGGCCCGCGTGATCTCGAACTCGATCAGGGCGTGGAAGGCGTCCTCGCCCGCGTGGCGCGGCAGGTCCTCCCGCGAGAGCCCGAACCGCGCCAGGTCCTCCTCGGGCAGGTAGACCATTCCGCGGGCGTGATCCTGTCCGACGTCCCGCAGGATGTTCGTGAGCTGCATGGCGGTGCCGAGCGTCTTCGCATGCTCGAGCGCGCGGGTGCCTTCTCGGTAGCCCGCGACCGGCGTGATCATGAGACCGACCGTCCCCGCCACCCGGTAGCAGTAGAGGGCGAGGTCGCCGAACGTGCGGTAGCGGCAACCGTCGAGGTCCATCTCCAGGCCGCGCACCAGGTCATCGAAGGGCTCGAGGGGAATTCCGTACTTGCGGACGGCCTCGCCGAGGACGAGCCAGCGCGGCTCGACCGGCTCGCCGGCCACGGCACCCCGGAGCAAGGCGAGCATCCTGTGGAGCTCGTCCCGGATCTCCTGCGGGCGGGCATCCGGCGAGCGCTCGTCCACGAGATCGTCCGCGACGCGCGCGAAGCCGTAGAGCGCGGCGATGGCGTCTCCCCGCTCCGGGCCGAGGAGCTTCGCCATCACGTGGAACGTCTTGCCGTGCACCCGCAGGACCTCCCAGCATTGGGCGAGGCCCTCGGCGCGGGCGCGCCCGTTCGTGGACGTGGCGATGGTCCGTGCGTTCGTGCTCATGCGGCGCCCCCTCCTTCGCGTACGGCGTGGTCCAGCTCTGCGAGCTCCGGCGCGGCCTGGACGCCGTCACGTGCGCGGTGGCGCAGCCGCGCGTCGGCGCGCTGCGCAGCGATCTTCCCGGAGAGCGCGGCGGTGGGGACCGCACCCGGCCAGACGGTGAAGTGACCCGCGGCGTGGAGGTTCTCGAGCGGCGTTCCGGCGTTCCCGAGCGGGCGCAGAAACGGAAAGTTCCGCCAGTCGAGCGCGAACCCGCAGCTTCCCCCGAAGGAGTTCCGCGTGAACCGCACCGTCGAGGGTGGTGCGCCAACGTCCAGGAACACGACGCGGTCGCGCGCCCCCGGGACGAGCCCCTCGAAGACGGCGAGGAGGTCTTCCGCGACGCGCCGCTTGAGGCGGCGGTACTCCGGCGGCCGCGGCGGCGGCCGCCCCTCGCGGCCGGGGTCGCCGCTGAGGCCGGTGCCCCAGCCGTCCTGCCAGTCGTGGCGGGTGAACGCTTGCAGCACGACGGCGGACTGCCCCGGCGGCGCGAGCGACGGATCGAACATCCCGTGCGACGTCACCTCCAGGAACGCCCGGCGGTGCGCACCCGCGTCGTCGCCCAGCGCGGTCCGGCAGCCGGCGCTCGGGAAGTAGAAGACGTGCGAGGTCCCGAGCCGCTCGCGCAGCGCCTCGGGAGGGAGATCGAGGCCGAGATAGACGGAGACGAGCGCGTCGGCGTGGGCGGTGCGGTCGAACCGCTCGACCTGACGCGGCGCAAAGCGGTCCCGCCCCACGAGCGCGAGCGCCTGCCGCCAGTCGCCGGTGTAGACGACCTCGCGGGCCTGGAACCGCTCGCCGCGCTGCGTGGCCACCGCCTCGATGCGCCGCCCGCGCGCGTCGAGCGAGACCACGGTCCGCTTGAACAGGAACCTGACGCCGCGCGCCTCGAGCCGCGCCACCCAGCGCTGGAAGAACGCCTGCAGCCCGCCCTGCGGGTACCAGTAGTCGTGCGCCCACAGGTGCCAGAAGGCGGAGGCGGTGAAGACGTTCATGCGGCTGTAGCCGCACCGGGAGAGGAGGTCGCGCGCGGCGGATGGCGGGAGCTCGCGCTCGTACCAGCGGTCGAAGTCCTCGAGGAGCCAGGTGCGGAGGTCACGCAAGTGGGCGAGGAAGGCGCCCGGGGAGCGCGTCGCCGGCGCGAGCCCGCCGAGCGCCCAGCGCGGCAGCGATGGGGCGTCGCCGTCGCGGACGTACGGCACGCGCCCCGGCGCGAAGAGGCGCCCGATGAGGTCGGAGGTGCGCTGGTGCAGGTCGAAGACGCGGCCGAGCGCGCCGGCCGACTCCGGGAAAGCGCGCTGGAACTCCGCCCCGATCTGCGGGATCGACTCGACGGTCGCGTCGAGCCCGGGCATGACGAGCCGGTAGCGCGCCCGCCGGAACGTGGCGAGGTCCGAGAGGCCGTAGCCCTCGAGGAGCGGGAAGAGGATCCCCATGTCCTCGAAGGACTGGCAGCCGACGTCGAAGTGGAAGCCGCGCCGCCGCATGCCCGCCATCAGGCCCCCGGCCTGGTGGTTGTGCTCGAGCACCAGCACCTCGCGCCCGCGCGCGGCGAGCTCGGTCGCGGCGACGAGGCCGGCAATGCCCGCTCCGACCACGATCGCGTCGGAGGGGCGGCTGGGGCGCGGGCTTCCTCCGCTCACCGGAGCTCCCCCTCCGGCTCGGCCGTGAGATCGCGCGCGTGCAGCAGCCGTCGCGTGCGCAGGTCGGCGACGGTCCTCGCGCCCGTGAGGAACATCGCGGTGCGCAACTCTGCGACGATCCGCGAGATCGCCTCGACCGCCTCGTCTACGGAGCGCTCGGCGGCGCGGAGGAGCGGGAGCGCGATGGCCGCGGCGTCGGCGCCGAGCGCGATCGCCTTCGCGACCTCGATGCCGTTGCGGATCCCGCCGGAGGCGATCACCACCCGGTCCGGGAGGACGCGCCGGCAGATCGCGACGCTCTCCGCGGTGGGGATGCCCCAGCGCGTGAAGCGCTCACCCACCGCGCGCTTCACGGGGTCGGGCGTCCGCAGGCTCTCGATGCGCGACCAGGAGGTGCCGCCCACGCCGGCGGTCTCGACCCCGGCCACGGGGAGATCCCGGATCTTGACCGCGGTCGTCTCGGAGATCCCGGAGCCGACCTCCTTCAGCAGCACCGGGACGCCCAGCCCGGCGGCGACCGAGCGGAGCTTGGGCAGAAGCGCCGAGAAGCGGGTGTCTCCCCCGGGCTGAATCGCCTCCTGGAGCGGGTTGAGGTGCAGCGAGAGCGCGTCCGCGCCGACGTCGGCGACGAGGCGCTCGAGCTCGGGGAGGCCGACGCCGTAGTTGAGCTGAACCGCCCCGATGTTCCCGAAGACGAGGCGGAGGTCCGGCGCCCACTCCCGGACGGCGAAGGTCGAGCGCGTCGCCGTCTCCGCCAGCATCTTCCGCTGCGAGCCGAGCGCGAAGCCGATGCCGCAGCGGGCGGCGGCGAGCCCGAGGCGCCGGTTCATCTCCGCGGCGCGCGCCGTGCCGCCCGTCATCGCGCCGACCACGAGCGGCGCGGCGAGGCGCTTGCCGAGGAGCGTCGTCTCCGGGTCGACGTCATCGAGGTCCAGCTCGGGGAGGGCGTCGTGCTCGAGCCGGAGCGCGCCGAAGCCGGTCGCGTCTCCCTGCGGAAACTCGACCTGGCGCTCCAGCGCGAGGTCGAGGTGGCTGTCCTTGCGATCGACGTCGTGCGGCATCAGAGCTCCTTCAGAAGATCGAGCGGACCGAGCGGAAGGCGTTGCCGAGCGACGCCATGCCGTCCTCGACGGCGGTCGGCTCGTATCCGCAGTGCATCATGCAGTTGGCGCAGCGCGGATCGCGGCCGGGGCCGTAGCGATCCCAGTCCGTTGTCTCCATCAGCTCGCGGAACGTCGCGGCCTGGCCGTCAGAAAGAAGGTAGCAGGGGCGCTGCCAGCCGAGGACGCCATAGCTCGGGCTGCCCCACGGCGTGCACACGTAGTCCCGCCTGCCCATGAGGAAGTCGAGGTAGAGCGGGGAGTGGTTGAAGCGCCAGCCGCGCGACGCCGCGGGAGCGAGCACCTCGCGGAAGAGGGCGCGCGTCTGCTCGCGACGCAGGAAGTGGGCCTGGTCGGGCGCGTGCTCGTAGGCGTAGCCGGGAGCGATCATGATCCCGTCCACGCCGATCGCGGTCATCTCGTCGAAGAACCGGTGCAGCGCCTCCGGGTCGTGGCCGAGGAAGATGGTGCAGTTGATCGTGACGCGGAAGCCCCGCGCCTTCGCAGCACGGATCGCCCCCACCGCGGTCCGGTGGACGCCCGCGCGCTGGACGGCGGCGTCGTGGTGACGCTCGTCGCCGTCGAGGTGCACGTTCAGGTTGAAGGCGTCGTCGGGCCGGAAGAGCGCGAGCTTGTCCTCGAGCAGGAGCCCGTTCGTGCAGAGGTAGACGATCCGGCGCCGAGCGAGGAGCCCCCGGACGATCTCGCCGATCCCGGGGTGGAGAAGCGGCTCGCCGCCGGCGATGCTCACCACCGGCGCGCCGCACTCCTCCGCCGCGGCGAGGCACTGCTCCGGCGAGAGCATGCGCCGGAGCGTCTCCGGCGGGTGCTGGATCTTCCCGCACCCGGCGCAGGCGAGGTTGCAGCGGTAGAGCGGCTCGAGCATGAGGACGAGCGCGTAGCGTCTGCAGCGGCGGAGGCGCCGGCCGACGACGTACTTTCCGACCGTGACGGCCTGCTTCAGCGGGATGCCCATGCGGCGGTCCTCGGAGGCAGCTGGGGGAGGGTGCCGCGCGCGGCGAACCAGCGGAGCGCGTCCTCGAACGCCTCGCGGACGGGGGTCTGGGGGAGCCCGAGCTCCCGCACCGCCTTCGAGGCATCGACGAACATCCGCCGGCGCGACATCCGGACGGCCTCGAGCGGGATCGCGGGCGGACGGTGCGTGACGAGGTTCGCCGCCGCGGTGCTGAGGGCGCCTGCCGCCCACGCGACGGCATAGGGCAGGCGGATGCGGGGGGCGGGGCGACCGAGCAGCTCCGCGAGCGTCTCGAGGATCTCGCGCAGCGTCATGTTGCGGTGGCCGAGCAGATAGCGCTCGCCGGCGCGCCCGCGCTCCGCCGCGAGCCAGTGCCCCTCCGCTACGTCGCGCACGTGGACCACGTTGAGGCCGGTGTCCACGAACGCCGGGAGCCTGCCGTGCGCGAAGTCGACCACGATCTTCCCGGTGGGCGTGGGCTTCGCGTCCCAGGGTCCGATGGGCGCGGTCGGGTTCACGATGACGACCGGCAGCCCCCGCGCGGCGTACGACAGCGCCACGCGCTCCGCGTCGAGCTTCGAGCGCTTGTAGTGGCCGCCGATCTGGCCGGGAGCGAGGGGCGTCGTCTCGTCGCAGGGGCTGGGCAGGGCGGAGAGCCCGATGGTCCCGACCGTCGAGGTGTGCACGACCCGCTCGACCCCGAGCGCGAGGCAGGCGTCGAGGACGTGGATCGTCCCGCGCACGTTCGTGTCGTGGAGCTCCCGCGGATTGGGCGTCCAGAGCCTGTAGTCGGCGCCGACGTGGAAGACGCGCGCGCAGCCCGTGACGGCGCGGCGCACCGCGTCCGGGTCCCGCAGATCGCCCTCCGCGATCTCGACCGGAAGCTCCGCGAGGCTCCGCCGATCGGACCCGGACCGGACGAAGGCGCGCACGTCCTCGCCGTGGGCCACGAGCGCCCGGACGACGTTGGCGCCGATGAAGCCGTTCGCGCCCGTGACGAGGACCTTGCGCATGTGCGTCACCCCGCCGCCAAGCCCCGCGCGTGCGGTGCGGCCAAAGGCGTCCTGTCGGCGGGCGCAAACCCCACGAGCGCGCGGGCCGCCGCGGCGATCCCCGTCGCGTCGAGGCCGAGGCTGGCGAGCTGCCGACCCGCGTCGCCGTGCGTCACGAACGCGTCGGGGAGGCCGAGCCGGGCGACCTGCACGCCCGCCAATACGCCGCGATCCGCGAGCGCCTCGAGGCACGCGGCCCCGAAGCCGCCCGCGATCGTGCCCTCCTCGATCGTGACGAGCCGGCGTGCGTCGGCGACCGCGTCACAGAGGAGCTCCTCGTCGAGTGGCTTCACGAACCGCGCGTCGAGCACGGCCGCGTCGATCCCGTCCGCGGAGAGCAGGGCTGCAGCCGCGAGCGCCGCGCGGGCCGGCGTTCCCGCCGCGGCGAGGACGATGTCCGGACGGGCGCCGCCCGGGCGCAACCACCGTCCCCTGCCGATCTCGAGCTTGCGCGGCGGCTCCGGAGCGAGGCCGACCACGGCGCGCCGGGGGAACCGGAAGGCCGCGGGGCCGGGCAGCTCCAGGGCCGTGCGGAGCATGTGCGCGAGCTCGTTCTCGTCGGAGGGCGCCATCACGACGATGCCGGGCACGCACCGGAGATACGAGAGATCGAAGGCGCCCTGGTGGGTCTTTCCGTCCGCCCCGACGAGCCCGCCGCGATCGATCGCGAACGCGACGGGCAGGCGCTGAAGCGCGACGTCGTGGATGATCTGGTCGAGCGCGCGCTGCAGGAACGTCGAGTAGATGGCGACCACCGGGTGCAGACCTTCGCAGGCGAGCCCCGCGGCGAACGTGACGGCGTGCTCCTCCGCGATCCCGACATCGTAGGTCCGCTCCGGGAACCGCCGCTTGCAGCGGACGAGGCCCGTCCCCTCGAGCATCGCGGCGGTGATCGCGACGACACGGGGGTCGCGCTCCATCTCCGCGCAGAGCGCGTCGGCGAACACCTCGGTGTACGGCGGCAGGCCGCCTGGCTTCGAGACGGGCTTCCCGGTCTTCGGGTCGAAGAACGAGAGGGCGTGGCCGCGCGTGGCCGCGTCGGCCTCCGCGGGCGGGTAGCCCTTCCCCTTGGTCGTCAGCGCGTGGAGGAGCACCGGTCCGCGCAGCGGCGCCAGGCGCGCGAGCGTTCCGACGAGGGCTGCCACGTCGTGGCCGTCCACCGGGCCGACGTACTCGAACCCGAGCGCCTCGAACAGCATGCCGGGGGTGAAGAGCGCCTTCGCCGCCTCGAGGCCCCGGCGCAACGCCTCGATGGTCCCCTGGCCGTGGGGCATGTCCTGGAGCGCGCCCTTCACGATCGCCTTCAGGCGCGCGGCCGCTGGCGACGCGAGCCGCTTCGACAGCCACTCCGAGACCGCGCCGACGTTGGGCGAGATCGACATCTCGTTGTCGTTGAGGACGACGAGGAGGTCGCGCTTCAGATAGCCCGCCTGGTTCAGCCCCTCGAACGCCATCCCGCCGGTGAGCGCACCGTCGCCGACGAGGGCGACGACTTTCCCGGCGGCGCCCGTGAGCCGTCGGCCCTCGACCATGCCGAGCGCCGCGCTCACCGCGGTGGAGGCGTGGCCGACGCCGAAGGCGTCGTGCTCCGACTCGGCGCGTTCCGGAAACCCGGCGAGCCCGCCCTCGGTGCGGACCGTCGAGAACCGGTCGCGGCGTCCGGTGACGAGCTTGTGCGCGTACGCCTGGTGCCCGACATCCCAGACGAGCCGGTCGGTCGGCGAGTCGAACACGTAGTGGAGCGCGACGTTCAGCTCGACCGCGCCGAGCGATGAGCCGAGGTGGCCACCGGTCCGAGCGCAGGTGGCGATGATCTCGCCGCGGATCTCCTCGCACAACGCCGGGAGCTCCGACGCGGCGAGCCGCTTCAGATCGCGAGGACAGTCGATGCGATCGAGGAGTGTCGCCATAGGAAGCTCGTTGACCCGAGAGGACTCCGCGGCGCGCGCGGGCCGAACCTCCCCCTTTCCGGTGCGTGCGGGCGCCAGCATCCGTCCTGGGGAGCCCGACCGCAATGTCCCGCCTGGGCCGTGTTCACCAGGGGCGCGCGTCAGGAACGCGCGCCACCGTCCGCGCCGGCGCGCCGAGCACCTAACAAAGATCGGGCCTCTTGCCACTGCCAGACGACGAGCGCCGGCACGAACACGAGGACGTCGCGGGCGCGGCGCCCCAGCGCGAGCGCGAGCGCGGTCTCCGCCGGCAGCCCGAGCGCGCTCCCTGCCGCCACGAACCCGGCCTCCTGGATCCCGAGCGCGCCGGGGACGACGAACGCCGCGCTCGAGAGCGCCTGCACGACGGCCTCGACTACGACCGCGTCCGCCGGCGAGACCCGGTGGCCGAGGAATGCGAGGAGCGCCCACACCTCGGCGGCGCCCGCCATCCAGCCGGCGAGCTGCCACGCCGCGCATCGCGCGACCCGGGCGGGCCGCCGGTAGATGGCCCGCGTCGCGCGATCGACACGCCGGCCGGCCCCGACGACGGAGGCGAGGCGGCGCCCTGCGATCGCGTGCGCGATGCGGCCGAGCGCCTCGAACGTTCGCGTGCGCAGGACGACCACCAGAATCGCCACGATCGGGGCGGAGGCGGCGAGGGCGACCGATGCCGCCCGCACGAGCGATCCCCCCGGCGCGCGCGCCGCGAGCGCTGCGATCCCGATCATCGTGAATACGAGCTGCGTCGCGATGCATACCGTCACGTCCACGACGAGGCTCGCGGCCGCCTGTGGGCCACGCACGCCGCGCTGGATCATGATCCTCGCCGTCGCGAGCTCTCCCCCCACACGCGCCACGGGCATGAGCCCGTTCACCGCCTCCCGGACCCACACGAGCCAGGTGAAGAACGGGAGCGATCGGCCCCGGCCCCCGCCCCCGCCGACGAGGAGCTGCCACGCGCGCGCGTTCAGCGCCATCGGCAGGACGTGGAGCAGGCTCGCCCAGACGACCCCCAGCCCCGCGATCCCGAGCGCGGAAACGATCGTGGCGAAGCCGGCGTGCGCGAAGAACGCGGTCGCGAGCGCGAGCCCTGCGAGGGCGAGGAGGAGCGCGGCGCGAGTCACGGGGCGACGGCGCGCGGAGGGCAAGGGGCCCGGCCGCGGCGCTCGCGGAGGAACTGGAAGAACTCGACCCCCTCGCGAAGGCGGCGTCGCATCATGTGGGGGCTCCGGAGCATCTCGCCCACGATCTCCGCGATCTTGCTGCCCCTGAAGTAGAAGCGCCGGTAGAAGGTCTCCAGGGCCGCGTGGATCTCGGCATGGGGGAGGTGTGGGTAGCTGAGCGGCGCGAGCTGGACGCCGTGCTCGTCCACCAGCTCCGCGTTCGCGGCGTCGAGCCAGCCTTTCTCGATCGCCTGACGGTAGAGCTCGGTCCCCGGGTAGGGAGCGGGGAGCGACACCTGGATGGTGTGGGGGTCGAGCTCGCAGGCGAACCGGATCGTCTCCGCGATCGTCTCCCGCGTCTCGCCGGGCAGGCCGAGGATGAAGCAGCCGTGGATGGCGATCCCGAGGTCATGGCAGTCATCGGTGAACCGCCGCATGACGTCGAGGCGGACCCCCTTCTTGACGTTGTTCAGGACCACCTGGTTTCCAGACTCGTAGCCCACCAGGAGGAGCCGCAGCCCGTTATCCCGGAGCACCTCGAGCGTGCGCCGCGGGACGTTCGCCTTCGACGTGCATGACCAGACGAGGCCGAGGCGGCCCACCTCGCGTGCGATCGCCTCGGCGTGCAGGTGGTCGTCCGTGAAGGTGTCGTCGTCGAAGAACAGCTCCTTCATCTGCGGGAAGGCGCGCTTCGTGTAGGCGATCTCGTCCGCCACGTGCTTCACGCTGCGGGTGCGGTAGCGATGACCGCTCACCGTCTGCGGCCAGAGACAGTACGTGCACCGGCTCCGGCAGCCCCGGCCCGTGTAGAACGACACGTACGGGTGGAGCAGGTATCCCTGGAAATAGTCCTCGATGCGGAGGTCGCGCGCGTACACCGGGGTGACGAAGGGGAGCGCGTCCATGTCCTCGAGCGGCGGGCGCTCCGGGTTGTTCACCACCGCCCCGCTTGCGTCGCGCCAGCTCAGGCCGGCGATCTTCGAGAGCGGGCGCCCCTCGGCGACCTCTCGGATGGTGAAGTCGAACTCGTTCCCGGCGACGAAGTCGACCGCCGCCGCCCGCGCAAGGCTCCCGGGGCGATCGACCGCCACGCGCGCGCCGACGAGCCCGACGCGGAGCCGAGGGTTCTCCGCCTTGAGCGCCTGCGCCACCCTCACGTCGGAGGCGAACGAAGGCGTGGAGGTGTGCATCACGACCAGCTCGTACTCCTTCGCGAGCGGCACCACGTCGGCGAGCGACAGCTGTGCGGGCGGCGCGTCGACGAGCCGGCTCCCGGGCACGAGCGCCGCCAGCTGAGCGAGCCACGTCGGGAACCAGAACGAGCGCACCTCGCGCCGGGCCTGATAGCGCGAGCCGGCGCCGCCGTCGAAACCATCGAACGACGGCGGCTGAAGGAAGAGGGTCGCGAGCATGGGGTCTCCGCGGGTTATCCGGCTTGGCCCTCCCTTATCGCTCATCCACGCCGGACCGCAGCGACCAATCCGGGCCTCCGGCGCAATCGCGCGCCGTGCTAAGGAGCAGCCGTGAGACGGGACCGGGCGGAGAGAGTCCGCGCGCGGGGACCTCGCGGGAGGGCGCTGGCGGCGCTGGCGGCCGCGGCCGCGCTCCTCGCCCCGACCGCGGCCGGCGCGGCCTGTCCCGGCGACGTCCCCGCCGTCGCCGCGGTTCCGGTGGAGGCCCGCACCGCCTTTCTGCGCCAGCGCATCGAGGCGGAGCGTCCTTCCGCGGAGCGGTGGATGCGCACGTGGGGGGTCGTGGATGGCGCACTCACCGTCGGGCAGCTCGTCGCGGTGCCGTTCACGCCGGACCGGTCCAGTCGCACCGTGCTGCTCGCCGGCGCGGCGACGAGCGCGCTCGGGGTCCTCCAGATCCTGCTGGTGCCGCCGGTGGCGCGCTCCCCGCCGGCGGCGGACCGCGCCGAGGACGCGTGCGCCGAGGTCGCCGCTCTCGAGCGAGCGCTCGCACGCGATGCCCGTAACCAGACTCTCGGCGCGGGGTGGATCGCGCACGCAGGGAACCTCCTCGTCAACGGCGCGATCGGCCTCGCCGCGGGGCTCGCAGGGGAGCGCTGGCGGTCGGGCGCGCTCACGTTCGCGATCGGGTTCGCGCTGGGTGAGGCCCAGATCCTGACGCAGCCGACAGGCCTCGCGCGCGACCTCGAGCGGTACCGCGGCGGGAACGTCGGACTGACCGCGGAGGCGCCGCCGCCGATCGCGTTGGCCGCCGGCGGCGTCGTCTCGATCCAGGTGACGTTCTGAGGCAGCCGGTCGGCTCGGGTTCGAGCACCTCGATCCTACTCCTGCGGGTCGCGGGCCTGCACCGCGACGGCGTAGCGCACCTGCACATCGGGGGTCGCGACCGCGACCGTGCCGTAGAGTGGTCACAGCCGCTTGAAGCTTTCGACGAGCGCCGCGGCCTGCGAGTCGTCGACGCCCGCGAGGGTGAAGTCGATCGCGACCGAGTTGAGCGTCCTCAAGTCGGGGCGCGCTTGCTTGGCGCGATCGAGGATGCCGTGCATCCTCACCGATACGGTGCGCAGCGGGACCTGCTGGTTGCGGGCAATCGCCTGGATCAGCTCCACGCCGCAAGCGGCGACCGCGGACAGGAACGCCTCGACGGGCGTCACCTCCTCACCCGGAGCGCCGTTCTGCACCGGGCCGTCGATGATGAAGTGATGATCTCGGACACCGCACAGGACACGGCCGAACACGTCGGTCGAGCGAGCGGTGAGCGTGTACTCGCTGACTGCTTGCGATGGGGCGCTCATGTCGAGCACATGTGCGTCGCAGCAATTCCGCGCGCATGAGCCACTTGGGTGGGGCGAGCCGTTGAGCGCTCGCCACCAAGCCGGGTTCGCCAGCGTCGGCTTCGATGAACCCGGCACGCTTGCATGGTTGTGCATGGGTGCTATGATGGTTCGATGCCCTCCGGCAAGGACTGTTGCGCGGCCCTGAAGCGGTGGCTCTCACCGCATTTCTTCAAGGCGCTCGGGGATCCGAACCGCCTCGCGATCCTGGTCGCCCTCTCGGACGGCGCACGCGAACGAACCGTGTCCGAGCTCGCGGGCTGCTGCCCCGTGGACCTCTCGGTCGTCTCGCGCCACCTCCGCACGCTCCGCGAGGCAGGGGTCCTGGAGGCGCGGAAGCAGGGCAAGGAGGTCTTCTACCGCGTCCGCTTCGACGCTCTCGTCGCCCTACTTCGCAACCTCGCGGACGCGCTCGAGGCCTGCTGCCCGCCCGCTCGCCGCCGTGCGCTCACGCCGGGACAGCGTCCTTCGCGGCCTCAGGGAGGAAACACGTGAAGCGCAACGAAACCCACGAACCCACCATCGAACGAGTCATCGAGCTCAGTGGCATCGAGACGCTCCACCCGGGGGGTATGGCCATGACCCGCCGGACGGCCGAGGTCGCGGCGCTCGCGCCGGGAATGCAGCTGCTCGACGTCTCGAGCGGCCGGGGCACCCAGGCCATCTACTACGCGCAGCAGTTCGGTGTGGAGGTCAGCGGCGTGGACATCTCGGACGAGATGGTGCGCACCGCCTCCCGAAACGCCGCGCACGCCGGCGTCGCCGATCGCGTCCGGTTCCGGCAGGGGGACTCGCAGCAGCTTCCGTTCTCGTCGGGGACGTTTGACGTGGTCGTGAACGAGTGCGCGGTAGGTATCCCCGAAGACTCGCAGGCCGTCCTCGACGAGATGCTGCGCGTCGTCCGGCCCGGAGGCATCGTGGTCATGCACGAGTCCACCTGGCGCGCGTCGCTGCCTGCTGAAGAGAAGGACGAGCTCGCGGATCGCTATGGCACGACACCGCTCGAGAGCGCTGAGTGGATCGAGATGCTCGGGCGGGCTGGCGCCCGCGACATCCGGGCCGAGGCCGATCCCTGGTCGCGCCCGGAGATGTTCTGGAAGGTGCGGGTCGACCGCGATGTCCGCAGACCAGGCGCCGTGCTCACGCCCGTCGAGAAGGCTCGAACGGTGCTGCGCGTAGCGAGGAGGTATGGCCTCGCCGGTGTCCGGAAAGCGTTCGAGAACGAACGGGCCTTCTTCCGCGCGGTGCTCGACGGAAAGCTCGGGTACTCACTTTACTGGGGGCGGCGACCGGCAGCGTAGAATGAGACCGGATGTTCGCCGTCAGGCCGGCTCCGTTCGCTGACCCTGCCGGCGGATGTGCTCCCGGTTCCGGACTATGTGATCGCTCCCCGCGCGTCGATGGTGATGAACCGTTCGACGCGGCCATCGACGAGCCCACCCCGTACGCCCACGTACCGGTCGTGCAGGTTGACGGTGGGATCGCAATGGCCCGGGATGAGCCAGACGGTCTCACCGAGCCCGGGGAGCGGCTCACCCTTCATCGGGCGCACGATCCCGTGCTCGTCGCCCCCGTTCTCGAACGCGAGCTGCCGCCGCCCGCATGGATCGTGGACGCGAGGCAGCCCCGAGTCGATCGCGTGGCTCTTGTGCCCCGCGTCCACGACCGCACGGTCTGCCCCGACGCTCATGACCTGCGCCAGCACGAACAGCGCGTGCTCGAACGGCGGATGTGCGACGTCGGATTCGTTGTCGGCGTAGTCGCGGTCCATGAAGAGGTAACTGCCGGCCTGCAACTCGCCGTACACGGCGCTCGCCGCCTCGAGCATGTACGTACCCGTGCCCGCGCCGGTCACGAGTGGGCAGGACAGGCCCGCTCGCTCGAGCGCTTCGCGCGTTGCCTGCGCTGCCACGACCGCGGCAGCGACCGCGGCTCGGCGCCCCTCCGCGGAGCGAACGTGTTGCGCTTTCCCGTTGTAGGCCTGCAGTCCCGCGAGGCGGAGGCCGGGGCTGGCGTCGATCCGCCGCGCCAGCTCGACCGCGGCGCCCGGATCGCGATCAGCCGCGGGGACGCCGCATCGGCCTTGCCCGACGTCGATCTCGACGAAGACGTCGAGCTCGACATGGGCCATCCGGACCGCGTCATCGAGCCGCGCGATGCCCTCGGCACTGTCGACGGCGATGGCCAGCCGGCCGCCTCCCGCCGTGAGGGCCTGAGCGAGCGCCGCGACGCGCGCGAGCTTCCGAGGCGCGATGACCTCGTTGCTGATGTAGATGTCGACGATACCCGCCGCCGCGAGCGACTCCGCCTCGGATGTCTTCTGGACGCAGACGCCCACCGCCCCCGCAGCGATCTGGAGTCGCGCGAGCTCCGCGCTCTTGTGCATCTTGGCGTGTGGGCGCAGGCGCACGCCGGCCCCGCGTGCGAAGGATGCCATCCGGCCGAGGTTGCGCTCCATCGCGTCGAGATCGATCACGAGTGCGGGCGTGTCGATCGCAGTGACGTGGTCCGCGGGGCGTGTCATGTGGCGCCTCCCTCCGCCGAGCCTCGCAGCGTCGATGGCCGGTCGCAACATCCGCCGTGTCGCCGCAGCGCTGCGCGCTCGCAGAGGGGTCGCCTCCTCGCGGCGACGGTCGGCAGGCCCGCGCCCCCAGCGCGCGTTTCTGGGCCATGCGTATCCTTCGGAGCGAACGACTCGAGCGGCGATGGGGCGCGCGGCCGCACCGTCGCAAGGTCCGTGGGCGCACGCCAGCCTCCCGGAGGCCGCGCCGTGTAGCGGTGCAGGGCTGCGCGAAGGAGACGTGAGATGGCTGCGAGTGAAGCGCGCTCGGAGATGCCCCACAGGGCGCTCGGCAGCACCGGGGAGCGGGTCTCCGCGATCGGCCTCGGCGGGTGGCACCTCGGATTCGAGCACCTCGATGAAGCGCTGAGCCTCCGGATCGTTCGCACCGCGATCGATCGCGGGATCGACTTCATGGACAACAGCTGGGACTACAACGACGGCGCCAGCGAGATCCGCATGGGCAAGGCGCTCCGCGACGGCTACCGGCGCAAGGTCGTGCTGATGACCAAGATCGACGGGCGCTCGAAGGCGGAGGCCGCGAAGCAGCTCGACGAGTCCCTGCGGCGGCTCCAGACCGACTGCATCGACGTCGTCCAGCACCACGAGGTCCTCCGCTACGAGGACCCGCACCGCATCTTCGACGAAGAGGGCGCGAACGCCGCGCTCGTCGAGGCGCGGCAGGCCGGGAAGCTCCGCTACATCGGCTTCACCGGGCACAAGGACCCCCGGGTCCATCTGCACATGCTGGAGGTCGCGAGGGAGCACGGGTTCACCTTCGACACCGTGCAGATGCCCCTGAACGTCATGGACGCGCACTACCGCTCCTTCGAGCGGATGGTCCTCCCCGAGCTCGTGAAGCAGGACATCGGCGTGCTCGGGATGAAGAGCATGGCGAACGGCATCATCCTCAAGTCCGGGACCGTGAGCGCGATCGAGTGCCTGCACTACGCGCTCAACCTGCCGACGTCGGTGGTCATCACGGGCGTCGACAGCATCGAGATCCTCGACCAGGCGCTGGAGGCGGCGCGCACCTTCCGGCCCATGACGCCGGCGGAGGTGGGCGCGCTGCTGGCGAGGACGGCGACGGCCGCTTCGCGCGGCGAGTTCGAGCCGTTCAAGACCACGTCGATCTTCGATGCCACCGCCACGCATCCCGAGTGGCTCGGCGAAGAGCCGGAGCGGGTCCAGCAGCTGATGCCGCAGTAGCTCGCGGCGTGGGATCGGGCACTTCAGTGTGCTCCTGCGCCGGCCGAGCCCGGCTCGTTTCTCTTTGCCAGGAGGAGAATGAGCGGCACGAACACCGCGCAGACGATGGCCAGGTCGCGGATGATGCTCACGTACGACAGGAGTACTGCCTGCTGCTGAACCGTCGCGTAAAGGACGCCGTAGGCGCGCCGCAGGGCCTGGGCCGGTCCCGCGCCGGAGAAGGCCCGCTGCAGATGCGAGAGCCGTTCCTGGAAATACGGGCTCGAACCCGTGACGTGGCCGACGAGGAGGGTCTGGAACGTCTGCGAGCGGCGCGCGAGCATCGTGGTGAGGAAGGCGATGCCCACGCTGCCACCGATGTTGCGGGCGAGGTTCATCATCCCGGAGACCTGATTGTTCTGCTCCCGCGGAATTCCGATGTACGAGACGGTATTGATCGGGATGAACAGGAACGCGAGGGGCACCGCCTGGTAGACGCGATACATGGCTACGGTGTGCGCGTCGATGGCGAGATTGATGCTCGCCATGTGAAACAGCGCCAGCGCCATCCCGGCGAAGGCGGGCGCGATGAGATACTTGGCCGGCACGCGTGAGACGAGAAAGCCCACCACGGGCATCATTGCCATCGTGGCGAGGCCGCCCATGCTCAGCACCTCGCCCGCAGTCTGGGCGCTGTACCCCATGAGCGTCTGCAGGAACAGCGGGATGAGCACCGTCGTCCCGTAGAGGACGGCGCCCAGCGTGAACATGAGCGCGACGCTCGTCGCGAAGTTCCGATTCCGGAACAGCCGGATGTTCACGATGGGATTGGGATGGGCCGCCTCCCACACGAGCATCCCCAGCATGCAGATGACCATGGCCATCGTGAACCCGACGATCATCGGGGACGAGAACCAGTCGTCCTCCTGGCCCTTGTCGAGGATGACCTGAAGGCTCCCGAAGGCGACCGCGACGAGCCCCAGGCCCAACCAGTCCACCGCGACACGCTTCGAGCGTTCCTTCTCCTCGCGCAGCCACGGCGGGTCCTCGACCATGACCGAGCTCAGCAGCAGCGAGACGAGTCCCACCGGGACGTTGATGTAGAAGATCCATCGCCAGCTCGTGTGATCGACGATGTAGCCACCGAGCGTCGGGCCGATGGCAGGAGCGAGCACCACCGCCAGCCCGTACATCGCGAACGCCATGCCGCGCTGAGCGGGCGGGAAGGTGTCGGCGAGGATCGCCTGCTCGCTCGGGGCGAGTCCGCCGCCGCCGATTCCCTGCAGGACCCGGAAGAAGACGAGCGCGGACAGGGAAGGCGCGAATCCGCACAGGAAGCTGCTCAAGGTGAAGAGCACGACGCAGCTCATGTAGAACCGCTTGCGCCCTGCCCGACTCGAGATCCATGCGCTGATGGGCAGCACCACGGCGTTCGAGACCAGGTACGAGGTGAGGACCCAGGTCGCCTCGTCCCGGCTCGCGGAGAGTCCACCGGCGATGTGCGGCAGCGCGACGTTCGCGATCGCGGTGTCCAGCACCTCCATGAACGTGGCGAGGGTGACGGTGAACGCGACCGCCCATGGATTGTGGCGGGGCCTCCAGCTCGCATGCTCATCGGGCCCAGCCATCGAGGCGTCACTCTCGGACGTGGATCGTGACATTCACGGACTGTCCTGCCCGGAGCGTCATCCCGGCGGGCACGCCATCGAGCGCGATGCGCACCGGGATGCGCTGAGCGACCTTCACGAAGTTGCCGCTGGCGTTGTCGGGGGGAAGGAGCGAGAAGCGCGCGCCGGTCCCTCCAGACAGGCTCTCCACCGTTCCACGAAGGGT
Organism: Anaeromyxobacter sp.; assembly: GCA_036394835.1. Lineage (GTDB taxonomy): Bacteria > Myxococcota > Myxococcia > Myxococcales > Anaeromyxobacteraceae > Anaeromyxobacter. The sequence goes on from DASWEI010000098.1 coordinate 29,711, forward strand.
CCGCCCGTAGGTGTCCACGTCTACGTCGGCCCTCTGGCCGACATGCATCTTCGCGACCTGCGTCTCCTTGAAGTTCGCGGTCACGTACTTCTTCTCTGGTACGAACTGGGCCACGTTCTGTCCGACCGCCACGAATGCGGCCGGGTGGGCGGTGATCCCGCTCACGACGCCGTCGTCCGGAGCGACGATCCGGGTCCACTCGAGGTTGAGCCTCGCCAGCGTCAGCCCCGCCTCCGCGCTCCGCAAGCGCGCGTGCTGGTACGCCGCGTTCGCCCGGGAGGCCGCGATGTTCGCGTCCACAGGCCGGGAGGCGGCAACGCGCCCCTTCGACTCACCGACCTGCGCCTCGGCTCGGCGGAGCTGCTCGTCCGCTGCTTCCACGCTGGCCTGCGCCGCCTCCTTTCCCGCTTTCGCCGAGTCGTACTGCGCCTGGATCTGATCGAGCTGCTGCTGCGCGATGGCGCCGCCTCTCCGCAGCTCACGCGCGCGCCGCAGGTTGACCTCCGCGAGCTTCAGCTCGGCGTCGCGGCTGACGAGAGTGGCGCGGGCTTGCTCCAGCTGAGCGCGCGCGCTGGCCACGGATCGGGTGGAACCGAGCAGGTTCGACTCCGCCTGCGTGAGGGAACCGCGGGCGGCCGCTTCGGCCACCGCCATCTGCGAGTCGGCCGCGTCCGCCAGGGCGCGTGCGCTCTCCACCTCGGCCGATGCCTGGGCCAGGCGGACCTGATAATCGCGGTCGTCCAGCTGGAGGATGAGGTCACCGTTCTTCACCGCCTGACTCTCGACGATCGCGACGGCGGCCACCTGCCCTGCCACGCGGGGAGCGAGCGCCACCACGTCAGCGTCGATCTGCGCGTCGTCGGTGCCCTCCTTCCCCGCGTTGGCGAGGAGGTAGACGACGCCGCCGAGGACCACGACCGCGGCGATGCCGACGACGATCAAGAGCGGACGGCGCTTCTTCCAGGGCGGCGTCCGGGCCGGTTTACTGGAATGGTCGCCGTGCTCGGCGGTGGAGGGCTGAGCCTCACCCCGTGACGGCCTGGCGGCGGGAGCATCAGCCATTCGGTCCCTCCACGCCAACGTGGCGCCCTCGGGGTGGCCGTTGCGCCGGGCGCCCGTGGAGCTCACGACCGATCGACGACGAACGCATCAGCGCCCAGGTAACGTAGGGGCGGAATGCACCCGCGTCACATGGTGCGAAAGAGGGGATGACGGCCGACGCGACGCAGCTCGACCGCACGTACGCGCGCGGCTCGGACCCCGCCGAGCGCGTGGTCAGCGCTCCTGCGAGACGTGCGCGGACCTCGCCGTGGAATGAGCTGTCTCGCGGTGGCGGATCACGGCACGCGGGCTCGAGGATCGGATCCGGTCATGCGTCTGGTACCATGCGAAACATGTCGATATCCGCGAACGTCGACTCTCCGGCGCCTGCCTGGAAAGGCTGGACCGAGCTCGTTCTCGCCATCATCCCCGTGGCAGCGTTCGGCGCCGCCGCGGTGTTCCTCGAAGCGAAGGGGCCGTTCTGGCTCGGTATCAACAGCGATCCGGACTATTGCTATTTGCTGAATGCCCTCAGCGTCGCCCGTGGAATACCACCCGGTCACGTGGATCATCCTGGAACGCTCGTCCACGTGATCGGAGCGATCGTCGTCCGTGCGACTCACGGGATCATCGGGGAGCGTGACCTCGTCGCGGACGTGGTGCGGCGTCCGGAGCTCTACCTCCGCGCAATCCAATACGTGCTGTTCGCGCTCTATGCGTCCGGTCTATACCTCGTCGGCCGCGTCGCTCATGCGGCGTTGAGGCGGCTGGACTCCGCCGTCCTGGCCCAGGCGTCGCCCTTCCTCTCGACGATAGTCCTGCCGCACGTCGCCTGCGTGAAGCCGGAGCCGGTCCTCGCGACGATTTCGGCTCTCATGGGCGCTGCTGCCGTCGCCGTGGTCCGTCGCGCAGAACGTGGCAGATCGTCTGGTGTCGCCGTCGCGATGGGGGTCTTGTCCGGCGCTGCGCTTGCGACGAAGATCAACGGCGCACCGCTCCTGCTCGTGCCCCTGATCGTCCTCCGCGGGTGGGCTTCGCGCGGCATCTTCGCGGCGACAGCCGCGTTCGCGGCTGCGCTCTTCACCATCCCTGCGTGGCCGCTCTTCCATCAGTTCCTCTCGTTTCTCCGGAACTCCTTCGGGAACGGGCCGCGTGGGCACATCGATCTCGCATCGTACCCCGCCGTCGTTCTGGACTTGCTGCGAGGCGAGCCCGTGATGGCCGCGGGGTTGCTCGTCGGAGTGGGGGCGATGATCGCGGTTCGTCGCGGGGGTGAGGCACCGGACGGGGCGCGTACTTCGACCTTCCGGCGAGCGCTCGTCGCGATGATCGCAGCACAGGTGGCGTGCGTGCTCCTCGTGGCGAAGCATCCGAGCGATCAATTCCTCGCACCGGGCCACCATTATCTCATCCCGGCCCTGGGTCTCACGGGAGCCGTTCTCGCACTTTCATGGACGCTGCTCGCGCAGCGGTTCGCAACCGCGGGGCGGGCCATGCTCGTCACCGCAGTGGCGGCCGCGCTCGCCGTGGGCGTCGCCCAGGCGGCGGCGTTCAGGTCGGTTCACCGGTACATCGAGGACCAGCGCGACGCTCAGGTCGAGATTGCCGCATTCACCAAGAGCCAGTTCCCGGCAAGACGCGTCTTGTACTACTATCGCAGCTCCAGCCCGTCGTTCGCGCTGCACTTTGGCAACGCGTTTGCCGGATGGAGGTACGGGAAAGACATCGGGGAGGCGTGGCCCGAATCCGCGTATTACAATAGGTACACGGGGGAGATCGAGCTATACAGGCCCGTCAACGGGGAACGGGGAGCGAGCCCCACGACGGTTCAGCTCGATGCCGAGCCGCTCGTGATCCAAGGGACGCCACTCACGTTTGAGCAGGCTGTCGCGATCCCGTTCGGGATGCCCACCAGAATCAAGGGCAACGATCAGGAGGCTGTCTACGAGATTCGTGAGCACGCGCGTGCGACGCGCGGAGCGCTGATCTGGTGAGCTGAAACATCCGCTCAGCTGAGGTGAGGCCGGTCCCTGTTCATCGATGCCGACGGGCCGTGCGTCTCCTGCAGAGAAGGACGAGCCGGCGCGAGAGGACCTCTCGAGGATCGCAGGGCGCCCACGCGCTCAACATGCGCGGCGTCGACGCGGCCTTCATCGAGCGGCTCCGGAGACGCTCGAGTACCACCTGAAGCACGTGGACACGATGTTCAGATCAAGCGGCGCAGCCACGCCGTCGGCGCGTTCCGGATCCGGCGAGTGCGCTGCGCCTCGTCACCGGCATGATGTGACCGGATCTGGGCGGAGCGCCGCCACCTCGACATGTCCCTGCTGGAAAAGGGCCAGTCCCGCGCCGGCGGCGGCATGATCGGGGGCGAGAAGCGCTACGGGGCTGTTCAGCATCACGGGAGCCAACGGGTGAGTACGATCTACGCAGTCCTGAACCCTGAGCGCTGAACGACACGTCGGTCACGGGGAGGACGCGGACGGGGACGTCGACGGCGGCTGACGCGAGTGCTCGGAGCGCGCCGGGAGCACGGCGGGCGCTCTCATGGCCCGGGACCGGCCGGGACGCCCGCGCCTCGGTGCGACGCATCGCCGAGCACGACGAAGCCTTCCGGCACGCGGCCTCGTCTGCTGGGACATCGTCAGCCCTATCGGCCGGCGTGTCTTCCAGGCGCCGAACTGGTGCCAGGCGACGCGCGACGCGACCTCGGGTGCGTGTGCGCGCCTTGCGGCACCGCCTTGCGGACCTCCGGGCCCTGCGGGAGCGGATCCCGCTCTAGGATGGTGACGCGCGCGAAGTGGTCGGAGAGCACGCGCGCAGCGAGCAGGCCCGCCATGCTCGCGCCGACTACGATGGCGTGATCGCGTTCCATGATCAGCCTCCGTGGCCGGGCGGCGAGGGCTCGTGCCCGAGGGTAGGCTCGCCAGCGCGCGTAGCGGCCGCGGCCGTGGCGACCTGCTCGCGCAGGAACGGGATCACGGCCGCCGCGACGGCGCCCGGATCGTCCACGAACGGCCAGTGGCCGCTTCCCTCGAGGACGACCACGCGCGCGTCCGGGAAGACCTCGCGCTGGCGCTCCGCGTAGGCGCGCCTGATGTATGGATCGTGCGCCCCCCAGACCACGAGCGCGGGCCGGCGCAGCGATCGCAGCGGCGCGGCGAGCACGTCGAGGTCCCGCAGGTCCGTCGCGCGGTACAGGCGCAGCACGGCGCGGCGCGTGCGGTGGTCGAAGTCGTCGTACATCCGGTCCACGAACGCGCGAGGGAGGCCCCGCGGGTTCCCATGCCGCAGGAGCAGCCGGGTTGCCGCCCGGCTCGCGGTCGCCATGAAGAGCTCGCCGAGGAGCGGCGTGCGCCAGATCCGTGCGAGGTAGTGCCAGCGGTAGCCCGGGACGAGCCCGGTGTCGATCAGCGTCGCGCTCCGAAACGCGTCCGGGTGCGCCGCCGCCCAGAGGAGGCCCCACGGGCCGCCGAAGTCGTGGAGCACGAGGTGCGCGCGGTGGATCCCGAGGCCGTCGAGCGCGCCGGCGAGGTGGCGCGCGTACCCGGCGACCGTGTACTCGAACCGCTTCGGCCGGTCCGCCTTGCCGAACGCGGGCATGTCCAGCGCCACCACGCGCGTGAACGTTGAGGCGGCGCCCGCGAGCTCGACCCAGTCCCGCGACGATCCCGGGTTTCCGTGGACGAACACCACGGCCTCCTCGGCGTGGTGTGGGCCGCCCTCGAGGAGCGGCGAGCGCACTCCGTCGACCCGGACCTCGCCGGGCCGGAGCAGCCCGGCCTCGCCGGGCGGGAGAACCGTGGCCATCGCGCAGACCCTCCACTGAAAGCGAAGGTGGCTCCGTGAACCCGTGGGGTGCAGCGTTCATCTGGGGCGCCGAGTTCGGGGGGACGCACGGGATGGCGGGCGCGTGGGATGGGAAGGCTCGGTCGGGCTGCTGGCCGGGCGAGGCGCGCAGGGCGAGAGGGGACGCAGGAGGCGTGGCCGCCCGGGTCATTCTCCGTCGACGACGATCTCGGCAGGAGAGGCCTCGAACCTTCCCTCGAGGGCGAGCTGCGCGGCTGCCTCTCCGCCTCTCGCGACGATTCGCAGGAGCTGAGCGTCCCGGGCCTCCTCTTCCCGCACGAGATGGTCGACCTCGCCCTGCGCGCGGTACGCGCGGCGCCATCCGACGGTTCCCCAGAGGCAGAGCCCGATCGACAGCGCGCTGCACGCAACGAGCAGCGTGGAGAAAGGTCGGCGCGAACGCGGGGTCGCGCCGACCTCGGCGTGCAGGTCACGATTGCGGAGCAATTGGCAGTCGAACGTGAAGGAAGCTGGGCTCCTGCGCAAGTGCCGTCCGGGAGCGCGCGGCTCCGGGCGCCAGGTAGGAGGGCGCCTTCTCTCCGGCCACTTGAAACCTCGCACTGGCGTCCGGCTCTCATCGCGAGGAGGCCGAGATGGGACTGCTGACCAGGCTGTTCGGGCCGCGCGTGGCGCGTGTGCAACCGGTGCACCTCGACGATGCGAACTTCGTCTCCGAGGTGCTCCGGTCCGAGCTGCCCGTCGTCGTCGACGTGTGGGGACCGGGATGCGCGCCCTGCCGGATGCTCGAGCCGATCGTGATGGACCTCGCGGCGGCGTACGTGGGATCCGTGAAGGTCGCCGAGCTGAACGCCTCGGAGGCGATCCGGACGGCGGCCCGGTTCGGAGTGATGGGTACGCCGACGGTGCTCTTCTTCAAGCGCGGCAAGGAGGTGGAGCGCGTCGTCGGGTTCGTCGGTGAGCGCTACCTGCGCGACGTGATCGACGCGGAGCTGCTCGGCACCGCTGCCACCGCCCGCTGACTCCATCGCCGGGCACGGCATGTCCGAGCAGCGAAGCGCCGTCATCGGAGAAGTGAGGATCGCAACATGAACTCCGTGCGAGCCAGACGCATCCTGTCGGCGGTGTTCCTCGTCGCGTCGGTGCCGTTCCTGCTCGTCGAGCTGTTCCCGGCTCGACTCGATGGCTTGATGAACATCGGCTCGTACCTGGTGTTTCACAACTCGGCCGAGTTCTTCAGCATCATGGTGTCCCTGTCCGTGTTCGGCGTGGGCTGGTACGCCTACGACCAGTCGAGGGACCGGCATGCCCTGTTCCTGGGCACGGCTTTTCTCGCGGTGGGGCTCATCGACTTCATGCATGCCCTCGCCAATGCCGCGATGCCTGCCTTCATCACCGCCAATTCCACCAACAAGTCGACCCAGTACTGGATATCGGCGAGGCTCCTCGACTCATCGGCGTTGCTCGTCAGCGCCTTCGTCTACCCGGACCAGCCGCGAAGCTGGCTCACGAAACGCAAGCTGCTGTTCGCTGCCCTCGCCGTGCCCGCACTCGTCTTCACCGGGGTCACGTTCTTCCCGTCGCGCCTTCCTGCCACCTTCGTCCCGGGCCTCGGCCTCACCCCGGTCAAGGTGTTCTCCGAATACCTGGTCATCTTCTTCCTCCTCCTCGCGTTGAGAGCGTACTGGAAGCGGATGGAGAGGACCGGCGACGGGCTGCTCGTCTACTACATGGCGGCCTTCATCGTCGGGATCTTCAGCGAGGCCGCGTTTGCCTCCTACAAGACCGGTTTCGACACGTACAACGTGCTCGGCCACGTCTACAAGGTCGCGGCCTTCTTCCTCATCTACAAGGGCGCATTCGCAGCGTCGGTGTCCAAGCCGTACCTGCAGCTCTTCGACTCGAACGACCGGCTCCGGACGGAGATCGGCGAGCGGAAGCAGGTCGAGGAGAAGGTTCGAGCGCTCAACGCCGAGCTGGAGCAGCGGGTCTCGGAGCGCACCTCCCAGCTCGACGACGCGGGCCGCCGCAAGGACGAGTTCCTCGGGATGCTGTCGCACGAGCTGCGCAACCCGCTCGCCCCGATCCGCAACTCGGTCTACATCCTCGAGCAGGCGGATCCCGCGACCGAGCAGGCGTCGCGCGCCCGCACCGTCATCAAGCGCCAGACCGAGCACCTGACGCGCCTCGTCGACGACCTCCTCGACGTGACGAGGATCGCGCGCGGGAAGATCGAGCTTCGCCGGTCTCGCGTCGATCTCCGCGAGGTCGTGCAGCGCGCGGCAGAGGACTTCCGGCCGATGATGGAAGAGCGTGGGATCGCGCTCCGCACGGTGCTCGCGGAGTCGAGGGTCTGGTCCGAAGCGGACGCGACGCGGATCACGCAGGTCCTCGGCAACCTGCTCCATAACGCCGCGAAGTTCACGAGCGCGGGCAACGAGGTGACGCTCTCGCTGCGCGCTGCCGGAGCTGACGCGCAGATCCGCGTGCGCGACACGGGCGCGGGCATCGACCCGGCGCTCCTGCCGAACGTCTTCGACGCGTTTGTCCAGGGGCGACGCACGCTCGCGCGGGCGGAAGGCGGGCTCGGGCTCGGGCTGGCGCTCGTGAAGGGGATCACCGAGCTGCATGGAGGAAGCGTCTCTGCCGAGAGCGGCGGCACCGGGAAGGGAGCGGAGTTCGTCGTGCGCCTCCCGCTCGTCGCCGCGGGGGTGATGGAGGACCGGCAGCCGGCGGTCGTCCAGCGCATGAACGGGGCACGCCGGGTCCTCGTCGTGGACGACAACGCCGACGCCGCCGATTCGCTCGCGGATGTCGTGAAGATACTCGGGCACTCAGTGGACGTGGCCTACGACGGCCCGAGCGCCGTCGAGCGGGCTCGCGCGAACCCGCCCGACATCGTGCTCTGCGACGTGGGGTTGCCGGGGATGAGCGGGTACGAGGTCGCGCGGGCGCTCCGCGCATCCGCGAACACCCCCCGGCTCTTCGCCGTCAGCGGGTACGCGCAGCCCGACGACGTGAAGAAGGCGTTCGAGGCCGGGTTCGACGGCCACGTCGCGAAGCCCTGCGATCCGGCGGAGATCGAGCGGTTGCTGGCGTAGCGGAGAGCCGGCCAGGGGCTCGAAGTCCTCGCCGAGGAGCCTCCTGCCATGTCGCGCCCTGCGGTACGGGCCGCGTGCGCGGCGGGTCCTCATATTTCGGGGCGACGCGCGTGCACGTGCTCGCACACGTCTGAAGGCTCTCTCTGGGGGGGAGGCGCGCCCGATGGAAACGGTCGCCGTCATCGGCGCCGGGCTGGTCGGCCGCGCGTGGGCGATGGTCTTCGCGCGGGCCGGCCATCCGGTGATGCTGTACGACGCGAACGAGGCCGCCCTCACGCCGGCCCTCGACTCCATCGAGGTGGGTCTCGGCGACCTGCACGCCCACGGGCTCATCAGCGAGACGCCGAGCACCGTCCGCCAGCGCATCACCGCCATGACGAGCCTGGCCGAGGCGCTGCGGGCCGCGCGGTACGTGCAGGAGAACGTGTTCGAGAACGTGCAGGCGAAGAAGGACATCTTCGCCGCGATGGACGCGCTCGCGCCCGCCGATGCCGTCCTGGCCAGCTCGACCTCCGGGATCCCCGCATCCGCCTTCACCGCCGACCTCGAGGGACGCCACCGCTGCCTGGTGGCGCACCCCATCAACCCGCCGTCCCTCATCCCGCTCGTCGAGGTCGTCCCCGCCGCCTGGACGGATCCCGACGTGGTCGCCCGGACCACCGCCTTGCTCGAGCGCACCGGCCAGGTGCCCATCTTCGTGCGCCGCGAGATCCCCGGCTTCATCGTGAACCGGCTCCAGGGCGCGCTGCTCATGGAGGCGTTCCGCCTCGTCGAGGACGGGTACGTGAGCGGCGCGGACCTCGACAAGGCGGTGAAGGACGGGCTCGGCCTGCGCTGGTCGTTCATGGGGCCGTTCGAGACCATCGACCTGAACGCCCCCGGCGGCCTCGCCGACTACTGCGCCCGCTACGGCCCGCTCTACTACGAGATCGCGAAGGAGACGACGCCGCGGCCCTGGAGCAAGGCGCTGATCGAGAAGGTCGCCGCGGAACGGCTGCAGGAGCTGCCGGCCAGCGAGCGCCCGCGCCGTCAGGGCTGGCGCGACCGGCGCCTCACCGCCCTCGTCGCCCACAAGCGCGCCGCCGCGAAGAAGGAAGAGGAAGCGAAGGGGACGTGAACCGAGCGAAGGAAGGGGTGGAGCCATGAACGGATCCTGGGGGGCGGTCCTCGCCGCGCTCGTGCTGAGTCTTCCGGTCCGAACCGCGGGCGCCGACGCGATCAAGGTGGGGCTCGTCACCGAGATCACCGGACCCAACGCGGAGTCCGGTGCGTACAGCGTCAACGGCGCGAAGCTCGCGCTCGAGGAGATCAACGCCGCCGGCGGGGTGATGGGGCGCCAGATCGACCTCAAGATCACCGACAGTCAGAGCACCAACCCCGGAGCGGTCCTCGCGCTCTCGAAGATGGCGAGCGAGGGAGGCTACACCGCCTTCATCGGGCCGGTCCGCAGCACGCAGATCCAGGCGATGGCGCCCACGATCATGAAGGCGGGCCTCCCGATGATGATCGGGGGGACCGACCCAGGGCTGACGCACGCCAAAAACAGGTGGGTGTTCCGCGCGCGCCCGAGCGACGCTTACTCCGCCAAGGTGATCGCCGAGTACGGCACGAAGACGCTCGGCCGCAAGAAGTGGGCGATCGTGCACGCCACCGACGCCTTCGGCACGGGGGGCAAGAACGCGCTCCTCGACGCGCTCAAGGAGCGCGGCGTGACACCGGTGCTGGTCCAGGGCTTCACGAGCAACACCCAGGACTTCACCCCGATCATCCTCGCCGTGAAGCAGTCCGGCGCCGACGTCGTCGGGACGTACATCCCGAACTCGCCGGACGTCGGCATCTTCTCGAAGCAGCTTCGCCAGCTGGGCGTGAACGCGGAGTGGATCGGCTCGCCCTCGCTGGTGACCGAGACCGCGATGAAGCTCGGCCAGGAAGCGCTCCACGGAATCTACTCCGTCTCCGACTTCACGCCGGATGCGAACCCGGAGGCCAAAGCCTACGCCGAGAAGTACAGGAAGAAGTACGGCGTCGCGCCCGACTTCTACTCGTCCTGGACGTACGACGCGATGAAGCTCGTCGCGGAGGCGATCAAGAAGGCGAATAGCACCAAGCCGGAAGATCTCCGGAACGCCATCCTCGCCACCCAGGGTTACAAGGGGGTCGAGGGCACCTACAACTTCGACAAGAACGGGGACGGCCTGCACGGCTACAACGTCGTGAAGAACGACAAGGGCAAGGTCGCCTTCATCACGCGGATCGACTTCCCGCCGTCGCAAGAGTCGCACGGCGGCACCGCGTCCGGCTCGCAGTGACCAGTGCTCGCGATCAACCTCCAGATCCTGTTCTCCGGACTCGCCGTCGGGGCGATCTACGCCCTCGTGTCGCTCGGGTTCGTCCTCATCATCCGCGCGACCAACGTCGTCAACTTCGCGCAGGGCGACTTCCCCATGGTCGCCGCCTTCGCGATGCTGACCCTGCTGTCCTCGCTGAAGCTCCCGTATCTCCTGTCGTTCGTCCTCTCGCTTGCGGTGATGGCCGTCGTCGGCGTCGCCTTCAACTACGGCGTCTACTACCCGCTCCGGAACCGCACCTACCTGCCGGTGCTCATCAGCACCCTTGGGGCCGGCATCTTCATGCAGAACGCGGTGCTCGCCATCTTCGGACCCCAGCCGCATCCGCTGCCGAAGGTCTTCCGGGCGCAGGGGTTCCAGGTCGGAGGGGTGTTCCTCGACAGCCAGTACCTCCTCATCCTCGCGGTCACGCTCGTCGCGGTCGGGTTCCAGTACTTCCTGTTCGAGTACACGCTGCTCGGCAAGAAGCTGCAGGCGACCTCCCAGGACAAGGACATGGCGCGCCTCGTCGGCATCCCGGTCGCGGGGATGATCACCTTCACCTTCGTCTACAGCGCGGCGCTCGGGGGGCTCGCGGGGATCCTGGTCGCGCCCATCCTCTTCGTCTCCATCGGGATGGGGTCGACCATCGCCCTGAAGGCGTTCTCGGCCACGATCATCGGAGGCTTCGGCGACGTCACCGGCGCCATCGTCGGCGGCCTCCTCCTCGGCGTGGTGGAGGCCTTCGCCGCCGCGTACGTCTCGGTCCCGTACAAGGACGCCTTCGCGTTCCTGCTCGTGTTCGTGTTCCTGCTGCTGCGGCCGCAAGGCATCTTCGGGGAGAAGGTGTCGGAGAAGGCATGAGCGAAGCGGCCACATCGACGATGGCCCCACCGATCACGGTCCGCCGCCCGCGGCTGCGGCCGCGCCTCATCCCGCCGCTCGTCGTGCTGGCGCTGCTCCCGTTCCTCCCCTTCGCCATCACGGTCAGTGACTACACGCTCAACATCTTGATGCAGGCGACCACCTACGCGATGCCGGTGCTCGGGCTCGCCATCGTCCTCGGGTACACCGGCCAGATCAACCTCGCGCAGGCCGCGTTCTTCGGCCTCGGCGCCTATGCCGTGGCGCTCGTCACGGTGACGCTCGGCCAGAGCTTCTGGATCGGGCTGCCGATCGGAGTCGCCCTCGCGGCGGGGCTCGGGTTCGTGCTGGGACTGACCACGCTGCGACTCGGCGGGCATTACCTCGCGATGATCACGATCAGCTTCCAGCAGATCTTCGATCTGGTCCTCAACAACTGGATCGCGGTCACCCGAGGGCCCGACGGGATCGCCGGGATCGCGCGCCCGTCGCTGTTCGGCTGGGTGCTCGCGGACGCGAGGACGTACCTGGTCCTGTGCGCGGCCGTGCTCTACGCGATGGTCGCGTTCGTGTGGTGGCTGCCGAGCACGCGGCTCGGCCGCGCGATGCGCGCGGTCCGCGAGAACGAGCTCGCGGCCGAGGTCACCGGCGTGCACACGCTCCGCGTCAAGGTGGTGGCGTTCACCATCAGCTCGGCGCTCGCGGGGATGGGGGGCGTGCTGTTCGCCGCGGGGTTCGCCTACGTCAGCCCGGACAACTTCAGCTTCGGCCGCTCGGTCGAGTTCCTGACCATGGTGCTGCTGGGCGGCGTGCAGTCGCCGATCGGCGCGGCGCTCGGCACGGTGCTGCTGATCCTCCTCCCCGAGTGGCTCCGCTTCCTGAAAGGGATCTACCTCGCCGTGTACGGCCTCGCGGTGATCCTCATCATGGTGTTCATGCCGGAGGGCATCTGGGGGCTCATCCAGACGGTGTGGAAGCGCCTCGCCCGGCCCGCGCCGGTGGAGGTCGGGCGGGTCCGCCCCCTCGAGCTCGACATCCCCGTCGCGGACACGTCTCCCATCCTGCACCTGCGCGAGGTCCGGAAGCACTTCGGCGGCGTGAAGGCGGTGGCCGGCGTGGACATCCAGGTCTCCCGCGGCACCGTCCACGCGCTCATCGGTCCCAACGGGTCGGGCAAGACGACCATCCTCAACGTCCTGAACGGCATCTACAGGCCGACCGCGGGGGGGATCGTCCTCGACGGAGAGGACGTGACCGGCCGGTCGCCGCACGAGCGCGCCGGCCGCGGCCTCGGCCGCACGTTCCAGAACATCCGACTGTTCTCCGCCCTCTCGGCGCTCGAGAACGTGATGGTCGGGGCGCAGCGCGACGGCAATCCCCTCCCGCCCGGGAACGCGGCGCTGCGCGAGCGCGCCCTGTCGGCGCTCGGGTTCGTGGGGCTCGCGGACCGCGCGCACCTCGTCGTGAAGAACCTCCCCTATGGCCACCAGCGGCTGGTCGAGATCGCCCGGGCGCTGGCGGGCCACCCGAAGCTCCTGCTCCTCGACGAGCCCGCCGCCGGGCTCAACCCCGTCGAGAAGCAGAGCCTCGTCGAGCTCCTGAAGCGGCTGCGGAGCGCGCACGGGCTCACGATCTTCCTCATCGAGCACGACATGGGGCTCATCGAGCAGGTGTCCGACCGGATCTCCGTCATCAACTTCGGCAAGAAGATCGCGGAGGGGGCGCCGGCCGAGGTGTTGCGCCATCCCGACGTCATCGCCGCGTACCTCGGAACTCCCGGCCATGCCGCTGCTTGAGCTTCACCAGGTGCAGAGCCACTACGGCGCGGTTCAGGCGCTGAAGGGCGTCTCGCTGCGCGTCGAGGAAGGGGAGATCGCGACCCTGCTCGGCGCGAATGGCGCGGGGAAGACGACGACCCTGCGCACGATCTCCGGGCTCATGCATCCGAGCGCGGGCGGGATCACGTTCGCCGGACGGGAGATCCATCGCCTGCGCGCGGAGCAGGTGGTGCGGCTCGGCATCGCCCACGTCCCCGAGGGCCGGCACGTCTTCCCTGGGCTGACCGTGACCGAGAACATCATGCTCGGCGCCTCGAGCCGCGGCCGCCTCCGGCGGGCGACGCTCTTCGCGGAGATCGAGGAGATGTTCGAGATCTTCCCCGACCTGAAGCGGCTCTCGAGCGCGCTCGGCTGGAGCCTCTCCGGCGGCCAGCAGCAGATGCTCGCCGTGGCGCGCGGTCTCATGGCGAAGCCCAGGCTCCTGCTGCTCGACGAGCCGTCGCTCGGGCTCGCGCCGATCATCGTCCAGCAGCTGTTCGAGGTCATCAAGCGCATCCGCGCGCTCGGCATGACCATCCTGCTCGTCGAGCAGAACGCGCACATGGCGCTCTCCGTTGCCGATCGCGGCTACGTGCTCGAGACCGGCAAGCTGATGCTGGAAGGGACCCCCGCCGAGCTGCTCGACAACGAGGAGGTGCGGGCGGCCTACCTCGGCGGCGGGCGATCCCCTTCGCCGAACGTTACGGCGTAGCATGGTCCCGCTCGCCGCCGAGCAGCGCGCATGGACACCCCCCTCACGTTCCTGCTCATTCGCCACGGCGAGACCGCCTGGAACCGCGAGGGGCGGATCCAGGGGCAGCGCGACAGCGCCCTCACCGCGAGAGGGATCGCGCAGGCGCGCGCGGCGGCCGCGCGCGTCGCGGCGGAGCGCCCGGACGTCCTCTACAGCAGCGATCTCGGCCGGGCGGGCGAGACGGCCCGGCACGTCTCCGAGGCGACCGACCTCGCGGTGCGGCTCGAGCCGGGGCTGCGGGAGCGCCGGTACGGCATCTTCGAAGGCAAGACCTGGCCCGAGATCGAGCGGGATCACCCGGATGACTTCGCGCGCCACGCCGCGAGGGATCCCGACCACCTCGTGCCGGGAGGCGAGAGCCCGAACCAGTTTCGCGTGCGAGTGCTCGGGACCCTGGACCGCATCGCCAGGGAAGCCGCCGCGAAGCGGATCGCCGTAGTCGCGCACGGCGGCGTGCTCGACGTCCTCTACCGCGAGGCCATGCGCATCCCGCTCGGCGCGCCCAGGGCGCACGCGCTCCTCAACGCCACGCTGAACCGACTGCGCTGGACGGACGGAGCATGGGAGCTCGAGCGCTGGGGCGAGGCGAGCCACCTCGCGAGCGGCGCCGCGCTCGACGACTCGGAGGTGTAGCTCAGCGCCGCCCCGGATCCCACCACTTGGAGAGGTTCTGCGCCGACGCGCGCGGGTGGTCCGTGTAGTGGGACACGTCGTTGAACAGCATCAGCCGCGCGCGCACCGGGTCCTTGAGATCGACGACGTTGAGGCACGCGGGCGACTGGTCGAGCCGATCGCGGTAGCCGCGCGGATCGATGCCGAGCAGCGCGCACAGCAGGAGTCGCAGGGTCGCCTTGTGAGAGACGATCACCGCCGTCTCTCCGTCGTGCGCCGTGGCGATGCGCCGGACGGCCGGGAGCGCGCGCGCGAGGACGGCGAGCCCGCTCTCGCCGCCGACCGGCGCGAACGTGAACGGGTCGGCCTCCCACGCCGCGTACTCTTCGGCGAAGCGCTCCTCCACCTCCTGACGCGTGAGACCTTCCCAGCGTCCATGCGAGATCTCCCGCAACCCGTCGTCCGGCACCGGGGCGAGGCCGTGAGACCGCGCGAGGATCTGGGCCGTCTCGAGCGTCCGGGAGAGCGGGCTCGTGTAGACCGCCGCGATGTGGTCGTGAGCGAGCCGGGCGGCGAGCCGGGCGACCTGGGCGCGCCCCTCGTCCGAGAGCTCGACGCCCACGGCGCCGGAGAAGCGGTTCTCGGCGGTGAGCTGCGTCGCGCCGTGTCGAACGAGGTAGATCCGGGTCGGCATGCGGAGGTTCTAACCCGTGTCCGCGACGTGGGCGCGCACGACCTCCTCGAAGCTCGCGTCCGCCTCGAACCCGAGCGCCTGCGCGCGCGGGGTGTCGAACCGCCCCGGCCACGAGCTGACGATGCGCATGACGGCGGGGTCGGGCTCCCACCTGATCCGGCGCGACACCGCCGGCCCGGCGACGCGCTCGAGCGCGGCGACCATGTCCCGGACGGTAGCGGAGAGCCCAGGCATGTTGACGATGCGCGAGGGGCCGAGCTGCTCCGCGTCGAGCTCGTGGCCGAGCACGAGGTTGTCGATCGCCTTTCCCGGGGACATGAGCCACATGACCGTCTCCGCGGGCACGGGGCAGACCGCCTCCTCGCCGGCGAGCGGCTCGCGGATGATCCCGCTCGCGAAGCTCGAGGCGGCCTTGTTCGGCTTACCCGGGCGCACCGAGATGGTCGGCATGCGCAGCGCGCGCCCGTCGATGAAGCCCCTCCGGCTGTAGTCCTGCACGAGCAGCTCGCACATGAGCTTCTGCGCGCCATAGGAGCTCTGCGGCACGGGCGCCGTGTCGTCCCGAACCACCGGCGGCAGCGGGGGCCCGAAGACCGCGACCGAGCTCGTGAAGACGACGCGGGGCCTGTTCCCGCTGCGCCGCGCGCGCTCGAGGAGCAGCCGGGTCGCGTCGAAGTTGATCTGCATGCCGGCCTCGAAGTCGGCCTCGGCCTGACCGCTCACGATCGCGGCGAGGTGGAAGATCGCGTCCGTGTCGGCGTCGATCGCGGCGGCGATGACGCCCGGATCGGCGATCGATCCGTCCACCACGCGTACGCGCGGGTCGTCGAGCCCGCGCGGCGGCGCCACGTCGACGAGGGTGAGCCGCGCGATCTGCTCCTGCCCTCCGCGCGGGCCGCGGAGCGTCCCCTTCGAGAGGAGCCGCCTGGCCAGCCGGACGCCGAGAAAGCCGGCACCACCGGTGATCGAGACGTTCATGTCGCCCCCCGGAGCTCAACGTACAGCGCGCGGCGACTACACGCCCCTCCCCGCCGTCGCCATCTTTGCGCGGGCACCTCCGGATCCCCGGCCTCGACTCACGGGAAGGAGTAGGCGGTGGCTCCGCTCCTCGGCTGCATCGCGGACGACTTCACCGGTGCGACCGATCTCGCAGGCATGCTGGTGCGCGCCGGCATGCGAACGGTGCAGATGATCGGCGTGCCGGCCGAGCCGGCGCCGCCGGAGGTCGACGCGCTCGTCGTCGCGCTGAAGTCCCGCACCATCGCGGCCGCCGAGGCGGTGGACCTCTCGGTCGCGGCGCTCCGCTGGCTCGAGGAGGCGGGCTGCCGCCGCTTCTACTTCAAGTACTGCTCCACGTTCGACTCGACGGACGAGGGCAACATCGGCCCGGTCGCGGACGCGCTCATGTCCGCGCTCGGGACGCCCTTCACGATCGCGTGCCCGGCGTTCCCGGAGGCCGGGCGGACCATCTTCAAGGGCTACCTCTTCGTCGGGGACGTCCTGCTCTCCGAGAGCGGGATGCGCCACCACCCGCTCACCCCCATGACGGACGCGAACCTCGTGCGCGTCCTGCAGCGGCAGACGCGGCGCAGGGTCGGGCTCGCGGACGCCGCCGCCGTCTCGGGCGGGCGTGAGCGCCTCGCGGTGAGGTTCGACGAGCTCCGTCGCGGAGGCGTCGAGATCGCCATCGTCGATGCCACCTCGAACGACGACCTGCTCCGCATCGGCCTGGCCGCGGTCGAGCTGCCGCTCGTCACCGGCGGCTCGGGGCTCGCGCTGGGGCTGCCTCCCGCATGGCGCGCCGCGGGGGTGCTCGGAGCGGTCGGAGCGCCGGGCGAGCTCCCCCGGGCCGCCGGGTCGCGGGCGATCGTAGCCGGCAGCTCCTCGGTCGCGACGCAGGGGCAGGTCGCCGCCGCGCTCGAGGCGGGCGTGCCCGCCTTTCGCGTGGACCCGCTGCGGCTCGCCGCGGGCGAGGACGTCGTGAGGTCCGCCCTCGAGTGGGCCACGCCGCTCCTCGGGCGCGGGCCCGTGCTCGTGTACGCCACCGCCTCGCCCGAGCGCGTGCGCGAGGTCCAGGAGCAGCTCGGCCGCGAGCGATCCGGTGAGCTCGTCGAGCAGGCGCTCGCCGCCGTGGCGCGCGGGCTCGTCGACCGCGGCGTGGGGCAGCTCATCGTGGCGGGCGGCGAGACCTCGGGCGCCGTAGTCAGCGCGCTCGGAGTGAAGGGCCTCCGCATCGGTCCCCAGATCGCGCCCGGCGTGCCCTGGACCTGTACGCTCGGCGGGCGAACGCTGTCGCTCGCGCTCAAGTCGGGGAACTTCGGCGCGCGCGACTTCTTCCTCGAGGCCTGGAGACGGCTCCCGTGAACGAGCACCGCACCCGCGAGCAGATCTGCGCCTACGGCAGGTCGCTCTTCGATCGCGGCCTCACGGCCGGGAGCAGCGGAAACGTGAGCGCGCGGGTCGAAGGCGGGTGGTTGCTCACGCCGACGAACTCCTCGCTCGGCGCGCTCGATCCCGCGCGCCTGTCGAAGCTCGACCCGGACGGCCGGCTCATCTCCGGGGATCCCCCGTCGAAGGAGGCGTTCCTCCACCGCAGCGTGTACGAGGAGCGCGCCGGCGCGGGGGCGATCGTACACCTTCACTCGACGCACGCCGCAGCGGTGTCCTGCATGAGCGGGCTCGACCCCCGCGACTGCATCCCACCGCTCACGCCTTATTACGTGATGAAGATCGGGCGCCTGCCGCTCGTCCCGTACCACCGCCCTGGCGATCCCCGGCTCGGCGACGTCATCCGCGGGCTCGCGCGGCACCACGCGGCGGTGCTGCTCGCGAATCACGGCCCGGTCGTGTCCGGCAGCTCGCTCGAGGCGGCGGTGAACGCGATCGAGGAGCTCGAGGAGACCGCGAAGCTGTTCCTGCTGCTGCGCGGGCACGCCCCGCGTGTGCTCACCGAGGAGCAGATCGCCGAGCTGAAGGTCGCCTTCAAGCTCGATCTCTGACACCCGAGTTCCCACAATGGGGGGACCGTGCCCAGGTTCGCCGCCAACCTCACGATGATGTTCAACGAGGTGCCGTTCCTCGATCGGTTCGAGGCCGCCGCTCGGGCGGGTTTCGAGGCGGTCGAGTTCCTCTTCCCCTACGACCACCCGCCGGAGGAGCTCGCCGCGCGGCTGCGTGCGTTCGGGCTGAAGAACGTCCTCTTCAACATGCCGCCCGGCGACTGGGCCGCCGGCGAGCGGGGCATCGGCGCGCTCCCCGGCCGCGAGCGGGAGTTCCGCGAGGGCGTCGCGCGCGCGCTTCGCTACGCCGAGGCGCTCGGGACGCCGAGCCTACACGCCATGTCGGGCGTCGTCCCGGCCGGCGCGGACCGCGCCCGTCACCGCGGGACCTATGTCGAGAACCTGCGCCACGCGGTGCGCGAGACCGCAGCCCGCGGGATCACGCTCCTCATGGAGCCCATCAACCCGCGCGACATCCCCGGCTACTTCCTCAACACGCAGGCGGAGGCTCACGCCCTGCGGGAGGAGGTCGGTGAAGAGCGCCTCGCCGTACAGATGGACCTGTACCACGCGCAGATCGTCGAGGGCGACGTGACGACGAAGCTCCGCAGGTGGGTGCGCCACGTCGGTCACGTCCAGATCGCGGGGGTGCCCGAGCGCAACGAGCCGGACACGGGAGAGCTCGATCACCATTACCTCTTCCGGCTCCTCGACGAGCTCGGATACGGAGGCTGGGTGGGCTGCGAGTACCGGCCTGCCCGCGGCACGGCGGAGGGGCTCGGCTGGTTCGAGCCCTACCGCCGGAAGGCGTGAAGGCCGGCCGCGGCGTTCTTCATCGCGGCGCGCGGGCGAGACGATCCGAGAGCGCGCGCTCCACGGCGCTCGCGATCTTCCGCGCGCCCCGTGCGCCCGGGTGCCGCTCCAGGAGACCGGGCAAGAGGTCCTCCGCGTCGAGCTCCACGCGCACGAACGGCAGCGCCTGTCGGACGAAGAGCTCGTTCACGATCCACGCCTCGTCGCCTTCGTCGCGAAGGCACGCCGGACCGTAGTTCGTGACGACGAACAGCGGGATCGCGCCGCGTGCGCGCGCCGCGTCGGCGGTCGCACGGAGGATCGCCGCCGTGACGCGCAGCGGCTCGTCGCCGTGGTAGGGCAGGCGCTGCAGGAGCTTCGCGAGCCTCGGGCCGCTCGAGGCAGGTACGGAGACGAGCGACCCGTCCGGCGCGAGCCCGAGCCGAGGTCGCCAGCGATCCACGTTGCGCTCGATCTGATCCGTGACGAAGACCGTCACGACCGCGAGCGGACGCGCGAAGCGCGGGAGCGCATCGAGCACGCGCAGGTGAGCCTGGTCGTTGCCGTACCCGACCACCGCCAGGTTCACGGTCTGGACCTCGAGCTCGCGGCCGACGAGGTGGACGAACGTCTCGTCGTGCGAGAGGCCGTAGCCGAAGGCGATCGACTCTCCGGCGAACAGGATGGTGGGTCCGGCGGGGTCGGCGTGAACGTCGCTTCTCGCGGCGCGATCACCCTCGGCGTCGATGGCGTAGGCGATCGGGCGATCGCCAACGCGCGTCCACGTGGTGCGGCCCGGGAGGTACGACCAGCCGAGCCGCGGGTCGAAGCGTGTCATAGGCGCCTCGCGCCCGTCCCGCGTCGGTGACCGCGCGCCGAGCATCAGCCGATCGTGCTGCAGCCGCGCGACCACCTCGCCCACGCAGAGCGCCGCCGCGACCGCGACGGCGATCCCGGCGAGCGTGCGCGCCTGCTCCCGGATGTGGAGGCGCTCCGCCCGGCGCCCGAGGGCGGGACCGACCCACCACATCGCGAAGAGGCCGAGCGCCGCGGCGATCCACGGGACCGCGCGCGCCACGACCCACACGCCGCGGTTCGTCGCGCAGTACGCGCCGAGGACGTGCCGCTCCGCCCAGTGCGCGTCGGCCACGAGGGACCAGCCGACGAGCGCTGCCCCCCCGAGGGTGGTCAGCATCCGGGCGGCCAGGCCCGCCGCGCGCATCGTCCTTTCCTGCACGTGGTGCCCTTCCAGAGCGTGTCCCGGACCGCGAGCCTCGGGCATCTAATCGCCATGGACGAGCGCCGCGCGCCCCCGCTGGAGCGGATCCTTCGACCGGTGCACCGGTGGGTCTGGCGCGACGCCCACCGCTGCGCGCGCAAGCTCATGAGCTTCGCCGCCACCGAGGCGGACGGCGGGCGCGATCTGACGCGCGCGGCGGAGCTCACCGCCGACCCGCTCCTCCGCAGGCTGTTCCTGCGGCACGCGATGGACGAGCGTCACCACGCGGAGCTGTTCCGCGCGCGCGGGCGCACGATGCTCGCCGCCGCCGGCGCCGGAGGCGGCTCGTTCGAGGCGAGGTGGATCACCCCCGGCGAACGCGGCGGCGACGATCTGCGCGTCGAGGACGAGGGCGATGCGTCGCTGCTCGCCTTCCTCCACCTCTCCGAGAAGCTCGCCGCCGCGCGGTTCGCGGTCTACCGCGACGTCATCGCGGACGAGGAGACGCGCGAGGTCTTCCGCCTGATCTTGCACGACGAGGTGTTCCACATGCGCTACACGCGAACCCAGCTCGAGCGCATCGCGCCCGCACGGCATCGTCGCCACCTGTGGCTGGCGCGCGCGGCTCGCCTCTGGAAGGGCTACCTGCGTGTCGCATCGGCGCTCGCGGGCTGGCTCGGCACCGTCGTCCTCCTCGCCCAGTACTTCCTCGTCCTGCCGCTCTTCGCGCTCGCGGCGAAGCGCGCGGCGCGCCGCGAGCGCCCCGGCTGGAGCGAGCCCGAGCGGCGCGAGCGGCCGGCGGCGCTCGAGCGCCAATATTGAGCCATGAAGATCCTCGGCATCTCCGCGCACTACCACGACTCCGCCGCGGCGCTCGTCGTCGACGGCTTGCCGGTGTGCGCGATCCAGGAGGAGCGGCTCTCTCGCCGGAAGAACGACGCGGCGTTCCCGCTCGCCGCCGTCGAGTGGTGCCTCGGCGAGGCGGGTCTCGAGCCGGGCGATCTCGACGCGGTGGTCTTCTACGAGAAGCCGATGCGCAAGCTCGAGCGGATCCTCGTCAGCTCGCTGCGAGCGTTCCCGCGCTCCTGGCGGAGCTTCCCGCAGGCGATGAAGAACACGCTCGGCGAGAAGGCGTGGGTGAAGGGCATCATCGCGTCTCGCCTCGGGGTGCCGGCGCGCAGGATCCTGTTCACCGAGCACCACCAGTCCCACGCCGCGGCGGCCTTCCTCACCTCGCCCGTGCGCGAGGCGGCGATCCTGACCGCCGACGGCGTCGGCGAGTGGGCGACGCTCACGGTCGGGCGCGGGTCGCGGTCGCCGGACGGCGGGTGCGCGATCGAGCTCTTGCGGGAGCTGCGCTTCCCGCACTCGCTCGGGATGTTCTACTCGACCTTCACCGCCTATCTCGGCTTCGAGGTGAACGAGGGCGAGTACAAGGTGATGGGGCTCGCCGCGTACGGGAAGCCGCGGTTCGAGGACGAGGTGCGCGCGATCCTGCGGCCGACCGCCGACGGCGCGCTCGAGCTCGACCTCAGCTACTTCGACTTCCACGCGTCGGGCCGGCGCGCGTGGTCCTCGCGGCTCGTCGAGGTCTTCGGGCCGCCGCGGTCGCCGGACGAGCCGATCGACCTCGCCACGCCCGAGGGGTCCCGCTTCGCGGACGTCGCGGCGAGCGTCCAGCGCGTCCTCGAGGACCGCCTCGTCGAGCTCACCCGCGCGCTGCGGCGCGAGACGGGGCTCCCGGACCTCTGCCTCGGTGGCGGCGTCGCGCTGAACGGCTGCGCGAACGCCCGCATCCTGCGCGAGTCGGGGTTCGAGCGCGTCTTCGTGCCTCCGGCGCCGGGGGACGCGGGCTGCGCGCTCGGGGCCGCGCTGTACGCGGATCGTTTCCACTTCCGGAGCCCGGATCGCCCCGTGCCCGACCACGCGTTCTGGGGCTGCGCGGTCGATCCGGACGAGCTCGAGCGCCTCGCGCGCGAGGACGGGCTCGAGATCGAGCGCACGTCCGGGGATCGCGCCCTCCTCGAGCGGGTCGCGGAGGAGCTCGCGCACGGCCGCATCGTCGGCTGGATGGACGGGCGATGCGAGCTCGGTCCGCGCGCGCTCGGGAACCGCAGCATCCTCGCCTCGCCCGGCAGCGCGGAGACCCGCGACCGGCTGAACCGCGAGGTGAAGTACCGGGAGGAGTTCCGGCCCTTCGCGCCGGCCGTCCCGGTAGAGGTCGCGGACCGCTACTTCGACCTCCCGCCCGGCGGCGCACGGCTTTGCCGCTTCATGTCGGGGGTCTTTCCGGTGCGCTCCGAGTGGCGCTCGCGCCTCGGCGCGGTGACCCACGTCGACGGCACCGCGCGCGTGCAGGCGGTGGATCCGGCGATCTCCCCCCGGTTCCACGCGCTCCTGCTCGCCTTCGGGGCCCGGAGCGGGATCCCGGTGCTGCTCAACACGTCGTTCAACCTCTCCGGCGAGCCGATCGTCGCGCGCGCGGTCGAGGGCTACTCGACCTTCCGGCGCTCGGGGATCGATCTCGTCGTCGCAGGCCGTTGCATCGTCGCGAAGGCGAAGGCGAGCGGCCTGCACCTCGAGGAGGCGGTCTCGTGATCAGGAAGCGTGGCAAGCTCCGCAGCGGCGCGACGGTCGCCGCGAGCATCGTGCCCTCGGCGGTCGACCTCGTGCGCGGGCTCTGGCAGGACCGCGAGCGCAAGCGCTGGCTCGTGCCCCTCGTGGTGTTCCTCTGCCTCACGGCGGTCGTGCTGCTCCTCGCCGCGAGCGTGGAGGCGCTCGCGCCGTTCATCTACTCGATCTTCTGATGGCGAGCCTCCCGGCCGACCTGCTCGCGGTGCTCGCCTGCCCCACCTGTGGGGCCGCGCTCCGCGCCGGCCCCGCGGTGGTGGGCTGCAGCGGCTGCGGGCGCTCCTTCGACGTCCACGACGGGATCCCGCGCCTGCGGCGCGAGCTCGAGCCGCGCGTCGACGAGGTCCGGGAGTTCTACTCGGTCGCGCCTTTCCCGGGATATCCGCCGCGAGACAGCTACGCGACCTTCCGCGCGCGCGCGGAGCGCAGCCCCTTCGCCCGGCTCCTCGACGAGGCGATCGCGCCGGACGCGAAGGTGCTCGACGTCGGCTGCGGCACCGGCCAGCTGAGCCTCTTCCTCGCGACCGGCGACCGGCTCGTCGTGGGCGCGGACCTGACGCGCGCCTCGCTCGACCTCGCGGCCGAGGCGGCGCGGCGCTTCGGCGTCGCCCGCGTGTCCTTCGTCGAGACCGATCTGCGAGAGCCCGGCCTGCGCGCCGGCGCCTTCGACGTCGTGACGTGCTCCGGCGTGCTGCACCACACGCCCGACCCCGAGGCCTCCTTCCGCGCGATCGCCCGGCTCGTGCGCCCCGGCGGGTTCCTGGTGGTCGGACTCTACAACGCCTACGCGCGGGTCCCGCACCGGGTGAGGAGGGCCGTCGCCCGGCTGAGCGGCTACCGCTGGTTCCCGCTCGATCCCGTGCTGCGCGACCGCGCCGCCGAGCCCGCCCGCCGCGCGGCGTGGCTGCGGGACCAGTACTCCCACCCGGAGGAGCACCGGCACACCCTCGCCGAGGTGCAGCGGTGGTTCGAGGCCGGCGGCGTCGCGTACGTGCGGACGTACCCCAGCACCGTCACGGGAGAGCCGGCTCCGGACGGGGCGGGGCTGTTCGCCCCGGCTGCGGACAGCTGGGGGTTCGAGAACGTGCTGCACCAGCTGTCCTGGTCGTTCACGCTCGGGCGGGAGGGCGGGCTGTTCGTCGTGATCGGACGCACCGGGGCGGGCGAAGGATGCGCGCATCGCCCTGAGCGGTCCCGAGCGTGCAGAATGGGCCGGTGAGCGCCCCTCGATTCGACGCAGCGTATTACCGCCGCTTCTACCGCGGTGCCGGACGCGTGCACGGCGCGCGAGAGGTCTCGCACCTCGCGAGCGGGGTGTGTGGCCTCGCCGCCTGGCTCGGGGTCGAGCTCCGGTCCGTCCTCGACGTCGGGGCGGGCACGGGGCTGTGGCGGAGCTGGTTCAGGCGGCACCGGCCGCGGGTCAGGTATCGCTCCATCGACGTGTCGCCGCATGCCTGCGCCACGTACGGCCACGAGCGCCGCGACATCTCGGCGTGGCGGGCCTCAGCGCGGTTCGATCTCGTCATCTGCCACAGCGTGCTCCAGTACCTCGATCGATCCGAGGCCGAGCGCGCCATCGACAACCTCGGCGCCATGTGCCGTGGACTCCTCTACCTCGAGGCCGTGACGAAGGAGGATCTCGCGCTGCTCGACACGGCCGCGACGGACATGGCGTTCCACGCCCGCTCCGCGCGCTGGTACCGGGAGCGGCTCGCCCGTCACTTCGTCCAGGTGGGCGCAGGGCTCTGGGCGTCCGTCCGGAGCGGAGTGCCGCTCTACGCGCTCGAGGGGTTCCCGGCGCGCACGCCCGTCGTGCGCCGCCGTCCACGACGCTGATCAAGCGAGTGAGTGGCGGATTGCCGCACCCGGTTGGCGTGGACACCTACACGGCCGGTGAGGTCTCATCCCCCTCCGCCGCGTGTGCGAAATCGCGGTGCTCGCCGCGAGGGAGAACCGATGGGACCGGACATCCTGATCACGATGCAAGAGGACCTGCGGCGCGCGCTCGCGCGCCCCGCGGACCAGCGACGCTGGGCGATGGTGCTCGACCTCCGCAAGTGCGTGGGCTGCCACGCCTGCACCGTCGCGTGCGTCTCGGAGAACAAGCTCCCGCCGAGCCTCCACTACCGGCCGGTGCTCGAGCGGGAGCACGGGACGTACCCCGCGGTCACCCGGACCTTCCTCCCGAAGCCCTGCATGCAGTGCGACAAGCCGAAGTGCGTCGGCGTGTGCCCGGTCGAGGGGCGCGCGACGCGCAAGGAGACGAAGGGCGTCGCCGCCGGCACGGTCTCGATCGACTACGACCGCTGCATCGGATGCGGGCGCTGCGCGAAGGCGTGCCCCTACGGCGCGCGCACGGTGGACGACGGCCGGTTTCACTCGGACGGGATGCCCATCGCCATGGCGTACGAGACGATGCCCGCGTGGGAGTACGGCAAGCCGCGGCGCCGCGAGGCGAAGGCGGCGCCCATCGGGAAGGCGCGCAAGTGTCACCTCTGCGTGCACCGCCTCGCGGAGGGGCTGCTCCCGGCGTGCGTCACGAGCTGCATCGGCCGCGCGGGCTACTTCGGCGACGAGCGCGATCCGGAGAGCCTCGTCGCGCTCGTGAAGAAGGCCAACAAGGTGCAGGTGCTGAACGCGAAGGCCGGGACCGCGCCGCGCGTCTGCTACGTCGCGAACGGAAAGCTCGAGGTGAGCCATGGCTGATGGGAACGGGACGTCGCGCCGGGACTTCCTGAAGCAGGGCGCGCTCCTCGGCTGCAGCGCGCTCGCCGCCTCGCAGCTCGACCTCGTCCACGGGCTGCTCGCGCGCGCCGCGGCGGGGGAGCTCACGGAGGCCGAGCGGTACGCGCTCGGGCGCGCGGAGGGGACGCTCTACACCGCGTGCCTCAACTGCAACACCGGCTGCGGCATCAAGGTGAAGGTGCTCGATGGCGTGGCCGTGAAGATCGACGGGAGCCCCTACAACCCGTTCACGCTCGCGCCGCACCTGCCGATGACGACCGAGCTCGGCGCGGCGGCGAAGGTGGACTCGGCGATCTGCCCGAAGGGGCAGGCGGGGCACCAGGGCGCGTACGACCCCTACCGCATCCGCAAGGTGCTGAAGCGCGCCGGGAAGCGGGGCGAGAACAGGTGGACGTCGATCCCGTTCGACCAGGCGGTGGACGAGATCGTGAAGGGTGGAAAGCTCTTCGCCCACGTGCCGGGCGAGGAGGGGCGTCTCGTCGAGGGGCTGAAGGACGTCCTCGTGCTGCAGGACGCGAAGGTCCTCGACGAGATGGGTGCGGACGTCGCGAAGCTCCGCAAGAAGAAGCTGACCGTCGAGGAGTTCAAGGCGAAGCACGCCGCGAACCTCGGCGCACTCATCGATCCCGACCACCCGGACCTCGGCCCGAAGAACAACCAGTTCGTCTACTTCTGGGGCCGCAAGAAGGGTGGGCGGTCGGACTTCGCGAAGCGCTTCACCGACGCGTTCGGGACCGTCAACACCCACGGCCACACGACCGTCTGCCAGGGCTCCCTCTACTTCGCCTGCAAGGCGATGAGCGAGCAGTACGACGGCAGCGGGTTCAAGGACGGCCAGAAGTTCTACTGGCAGGCCGACCTCGAGAACTCCGAGTACGTGGTGTTCGTCGGGGCGAACCTCTTCGACGGCAACTACGGCCCGCCGAACCGGACGCCGCGCATCACGCAGCGGATCGCGGACGGGAAGCTGAAGCTCACCGTGCTCGACCCGCGCATGACGAAGCTCGCGTCGAAGGCGGCGGGGAGCTGGGTGCCGGTCGTGCCCGGCAGCGACGCCGCGTTCGCGATGGGGATGACGCGCTGGATCCTGGAGAACGCCCGGTTCGACGCCAAGTTCCTCTCGAACGCGAACAAGGCCGCCGCCACGGCGGACGGCGAGAGCACCTGGTCGAACGGCGCGTGGCTCGTGAAGCTCGGGAAGGACGGAGAGCCGGGCGCGTTCCTGCGCGCCTCCGAGCTCGGGCTCTGCGAGAAG
Source organism: Anaeromyxobacter sp. (assembly GCA_036394835.1). Classification (GTDB taxonomy): domain Bacteria; phylum Myxococcota; class Myxococcia; order Myxococcales; family Anaeromyxobacteraceae; genus Anaeromyxobacter. The sequence continues at coordinate 56,369 of DASWEI010000098.1, forward strand.
GAGGTCCGCAAGGACAAGGAGGGCAAGGAGTACGACTTCGAGCGCCTCGTCGTGCTGAAGGACGGAAAGCCGATCGCGTTCGACCCGAACGACGAGAAGGCGGCCGTGGAGGGCGACCTCTTCGTCGACCAGGCGCTGCCGTCGCCCGCCGGGCCGGTGAAGGTGAAGTCCGGGCTCCAGGTGATGCGGGAGGTCGCCGGCCAGAAGACGATCGCGGAGTACGCGGCGATCTGCGGCATCGAGCCCAAGGTGATCGAGGCGGTCGCCCGCGAGTTCACCTCGCACGGCAAGAAGGCGGCGGTGGACATGCACCGCGGCCCCGCGCAGCACACGAACGGCTTCTACGCGATCTCCGCGCTCATGAACCTGAACCTGCTCGTCGGCAACTTCGACTGGACGGGCGGGATGATCGCGGCGTCCACCTGGAACCACGACGGCACGAAGACGGACCGCCAGCCGTTCAGCTTGAAGAAGCTCTCGCCCAAGGTCGGCAAGGCGTTCGGGCTCTCGGTCATCCGCCACGACGCCAAGTACGAGGAGTCGACGCTCTTCCAGGGTTACCCGGCGAAGCGCAACTGGTGGCCGCTCGCGTCCGACGTCTACGAGGAGATCCTTCCGTCGATCGCGGACGCGTACCCGTACCCGATCAAGGTCCTGTTCTCGTACATGGCCGCGCCGACGTACTCCTTGCCGGCCGGTCACACGAACATCAAGGCGCTCACCGATCTGGCGCGCGTCCCGCTCTACTTCGCGAGCGACATCACCATCGGCGTGACCTCGATGTACGCCGACTACCTGTTCCCGGACCTCCACTTCCTCGAGCGCTGGGAGCTGCAGGGCTCGCACCCGAACATGCCGGTGAAGGTGCAGCCGGTGAGGCAGCCTGTGATTGCCTCGCCGAACGAGACGGTGAAGGTGTTCGGCGAGGAGCAGCCGCTCTCGTACGAGGCGCTCTGGCTCGCGCTCGCCGAGCGCCTGGGCCTGCCCGGCTTCGGCAAGGACGGCTTCGGGCCGGGGCAGGAGCTGGCGCGGCCGGACGACTTCTACGTCCGGCTCGTCGCGAACGTCGCGCTCGACGGGAAGGAGGCGGTCGCGGACGCGAGCGACGAGGATCTCCGGATCTTCCTCGAGAGCCGGCGCCACCTCCCGAAGAGCGTGTTCGACGCCGCGCGCTGGGAGAAGATCGCCGGGCCCGCGTGGCGGAAGGTCGTGACGGTGCTCACGCGCGGCGGGCGGTTCGACACCCAGGAGGCCTCGTACCAGGGCGCGCGCGTCGCGAATCGCTACGGCAAGCTCGTGAACCTGTACCAGGAGAAGACCGCGAAGACGAAGGACGCGTTCACCGGCAAGCACGCCTTCGGCCTGGCGCGCTTCGTCCCCGTCGCGGACACGCTCGACCGCGAGCCGAGGGAGCTGGCGGCGGGCCACGACCTGCAGCTCGTCACGTTCCGGGACGTGCTCATGACGAAGTCGCGGACCATCTCGCACTCGTACCTGACGGATGTCCGCCCGGAGAACGCGCTGCTCGTCAGCGCGAGCGACGCCCGGCGCTTGAAGCTCGAGAGCGGCGCGCGGGTGAAGCTCGTGTCGGCGACGAACCCCGACGGCACCTGGGACTTCAGGAACGGGGTCGTGAAGCCGATGGTCGGCCAGGTGCTCGTCACCGAGGGGATCCGGCCGGGCGTCGTGGCGTTCGCGCTCGGCTACGGACACTGGGGCGACGGCGCCTCCGACGTCGTCATCGACGGCGCGGCGGTGAAGGCGGATCCGCGGCGGCAGGGCGGCATCCACGCCAACGCGGCGATGTGGATCGACCCGAACCTCAAGAACACCTGCATGCTCGACAAGGTCGGGGGGAGCGTCTCGTTCTACGACACGCGCGTGAAGCTCGTGCGCGTCTGATGGCGACACCCACTTGCATTGAGCTGCTGCGGCGCACGATCCCGGCCGATCTCGGGCGGACTCGTCGCTTCGATGCTCGACGTAGCCTCCGGCTCCTCAGGATTCGTCACATTCCGATTGCGCGATCGGGACCTGGCGTTCGCGGAGGAGCGCCGGACGGAGCGCAAGTCGCCGGCCGCGCCGCCGCCACGAGATTGCCGCACCCGCCGCGGCGAGGTAAACGGGGGCGTGCTGCGGCTCCTCTTCGTCTGCGCTGGCGGCGCGCTCGGGTCGGGCGCCCGCTACCTCGTGTCCACCTGGGCCGCGCGCGCGCTCGGCGCGGACTTCCCGCGCGGAACGCTGCTCGTGAACGCGACGGGCTCCTTCGTGCTCGCGCTCCTCTTCGCGCTGCCCGGGAGCCGCGTCTCGCCGGAGCTGCGCCTGTTTCTCGGCGCGGGCGTCCTCGGCGGCTACACGACGTACTCGTCGTTCAACACCGAGACCATCGCGCTCCTCGACCAGGGGAGCATCGCGCTCGCGGCCGCGAACCTCGCGCTCACCGTCGTCGGCAGCCTCGCGGCCGGGCTCGCCGGGCTCGCGGTCGGCCGCCTCCTCGCCTCCTGAGGGGCGGCGCGGCGACCGCGCGCTTTGCCCCCGAGCGGTGCGACCGCCCCCGAGGATGCGCAGCCTTTGGGTGAACTCGGAATGGGGAGGGGTCCATGCGGAAGGTCGTGGGGTGGGTCGGCATCCTGCTCGCGGCCGGGATCGCGCGCGGGCAGGCGCAGGATCAGGGTGATGCGCAGCAGCAGGGCGCCGAAGCCACGCAGCCGCAGGGAGACGCGGGACCCGGGCCGGCGAGCGCCGGCGGGACGGAGAGCGCCGGCGGGACGGCGACCGCCGGCGGGACGGCGAGCGCGGACAGCTCCACCACCGCGGCGGGGCCGAGCGACGCGTTCGACCGCGCGTGCGTGGATCTCCTGCACGGGCGGCTGCCGCCGGGCGAGAAGGCGATCAGGGCGCTGCGCGACGCGTGCGCGAACCTCATGGCGGGACGCGCGGACGACCAGATCCAGGCCGACCAGCGGCGGCAGGCGCAGCTCGCCGCGCGCGAGCAGCTCCGGCTGCAGGCGGAGGGGCGCGTGCAGCCCGGCCACTCCACGGAGGGGCGCGTGCAGCCCGGCCAGTCCACGGAGGGGCGCGTGCAGCCCGGCCAGTCCACGGAGGCGCGCGTGCAGCCCGGCCAGTCCACGGCCGCGCCGGAGCCTGGACAGGGTGTCCTCGCAGCGTTCGGCTCGGCGGCGTCCGAGCTCGCCGGCAGCAACCGCACGAGGGCGATGGGCATGCGCCCGCGCGGTCCGGTCGGGTACACGCTCGTGACGAACCCGGTCGGCTGGTTCAGCGGCCTCGGCATGAACGTCGAGCTGTTCGGGGCATTCATGGACGCGCCGAAGTTCTCGTGGGTCGCCGGCGCGCGCTACTCCGAGGCCGATGCGACGAACGGGACGGCGTCCACGTTCGGCGGGATGGCCGGGGCGGACCTGTTCATCATCGGCAGGAACAACGAGGGGCTGCGGATCGGGCCGCGCCTCGAGCTCGCGGCGGGCCGCGAGCGGTTCCAGGGGAGCACGACGTTCGCGCGGCTCGGCATGTCCGGCGAGCTCGGGTACAACTTCATCGCGACGAACGGCATCACCGGCCTGCTCGCCGCGGGGGTGGGCGGTCGGGTGGCGGGGAACGACAAGAACGACGAGTTCGCGAGCTTCGTCGGCGGGGAGTTCGGGCCTTATCTGAAGTTCGGGCTCGGCTACAGCTGGTGAGGCGAGGGCGGCTCGAGGCCGAGACGGGCCGCGTCCTCCGGGGTGTTGGCGTTCTCGAGCGAGCGGCCCGTCGGGTCCACGAGCCGCCACTCGGCCTCCTCCACGATCCGCGCGCGCACCGCGGCGGCGAGATCGCGCAGCGACGGCTCCCCCCGCGCGAGGAGCTCCTCGAGCGCGGGGAGGCAGGCGCGGGACCAGAAGGCGTGCAGCGGCTCGAGCCGGCCGCCGGCGCGCACGAGGACCGCGTCCGCGCCATCCCGGCGCGCGGCGAGTAACGAGATCGCGCCCTCGTCGAGGAAGGGCATGTCGCACCCCGCAGCGAACACCCAAGGCGTCGTCGCCGCCGACAGCGCGGCGTGGAGGCCGCCCGGCGCGCCGCGCCCCGCCACGAGATCCGCGACGACCGGTGCGCCGAACGCGGCGTACGGCGCGGGATCGTTCGCGACGACGAGCGCGCGCCCGAACAGCCGGAGGAACAGGGCGATCGAGCGGGCCGCGATCGGTTCGCCGTCCACACGGAGGAGCCCCTTCGCCGCGCCGCCCATGCGCGTGGCGCGGCCGCCCGCGATGAGGGTACCCGTGCAGTCGTCGAGGCGCGATCCGGCCATCTCGCCCCGGAATGTAACGCGCAGCGCCATCGTGAAGGGGAGCGGGCTGGCACCCCCCCTCCGTTTCGGGTAGAAAGTTTCCCCCCGTGACTCCGGAGCAGCGGATCGAAGCTTTCCGCGCGTTCGTGGCCAAGAACCCGGACGACGCCTTCGCGCGCTACTCGCTCGCGATGGCGCTCCGCTCGGCGGGGCGCGGCGCGGACGCCGCGTCGGAGTTCGAGCAGCTCCGCGCGAGGAAGCCGGACTACGTGCCGGCCTACCTCATGCTCGGGCAGACGTTCGAGACGCTCGGCCGGGACGCGGATGCGGCCCGGGCTTACGAAGATGGGGTCGCCGCGGCGACCCGGGTGAACGACATGCACGCGCGGAGCGAGCTCGGCCAGGCGCTCGAAGCCCTCCGCGCTCGAGGAGCAGGGAGATGAGTCCGATGGATCCGAAGGACGTCGAGGGCACGCGGGCGAAGATGGAGGCGGACGACATCCGCTCCTCGCTCGGCGGCCTCATGCGGGGAAAGCGCGCGGTCGTCACGGGCGTCGCGAACGACCGGTCGCTCGCGTGGGCGATCGCGCAGGCGTTCCACGCGGAGGGTGCCGAGCTCGCCTTCACCTACCCGGGCGAGGGGATGGAGAAGCGCGTCCGGCCGCTCGCCGAGAGCCTCGGCGCGAAGGCGATCGTCGACTGCGACGTGGCGAAGGACGAGGACATCGACCGCACGGTCGAGGAGATCCGCAAGGTGTGGGACCACGTGGACGTGCTCGTCCACTCCATCGGCTACGCGCCGCGCGAGGCGCTCGACGGCCGCTTCACCGACGTGACGACCCGCGACGCCTGGCGGATCACGCTGGACATCTCCGCGTACTCGCTCGTCGGCCTCGCGCGGGCGTTCAAGCCTCTCATGCGGCCGGGCTCGAACATCGTCTCGCTCACGTACTACGGCGCCGAGAAGGTCGTCCGGAACTACAACGTGATGGGGGTCGCGAAGGCGGCGCTCGAGTGCGCGACCCGCTACCTCGCGGACGATCTCGGCAACGACGGTGTCCGGGTGAACGCGATCAGCGCGGGGCCCGTGAAGACGCTCGCGGCCGCCGGCATCAAGGGGATGCGGAACATGCTCTCCGAGAACGCCGACCGGACGCCGCTCCGCCGCAACATCGACCACGACGACGTCGCGCGCGCCGCGCTCTACCTCTGCTCCGACCTCGCGAAGAACGTGACGGGCGAGGTGCTGCACGTGGACGCCGGGCAGAACATCATCGGCGTCGTGTCGATGGGCTAGGGGAAACGGCCGCGGCGAGCCGGCGCCGGCTCCTCTCCCACCTGGAACGTCTCACCGTCCGCGTGGTGACGGTCGATCCTCGGCGGCTCGGCCGCCTCGAGCACGAGCAGCGCGGCGCTCTCCCGGAACGCGGCGATCCAGCCGTCGTCCCCGGTCGCCGTCGCTGCAGGGATCGACGAGCACCGCCTCGCCGGTGCGGTCGCACGCCGCGAGATAGGCGTTCGCGGCGACCGGGCCGACCACCGCGCGGCGGACGACGAGCATTCGACTGGTGATCGACTAGTAGGAGAACGACGAGCCGCAGCCGCAGGTGGTGCGCGCGTTCGGGTTGTTGAACTTGAACCCGGCGCCCTGGAGCCCGACGACGTAGTCGATCGTGACGCCCTGGAGGTACATGGAGCTCATCGGGTCGACGAAGACCTTCACGCCCTCGAGGTCGAACGTGACGTCCCCGTCCTTCGCTTCCTTCTCGAAGTCCATCGAGTACTGGAAGCCCGCGCAGCCGCCGCCCATGACGCCGACGCGGATGCCGTAGCCGCCGAGCCCCTCGCGCTGCATCGCGTCCTTCACCATCTCGATCGCCTTCGGGGTGAGGGAGACCGGCGAGGCATCCATGCCGAGATCGGCGGGGGTCGTCGGGGTGGTCGGCTGCTGGGTGATCGCGTCCATGTCTGTTCGGGCTCCGTGGCGGGGGCTTCCCGCGAGTAATTGACGAAACGCAAGGAGCATAACAGCGGGGGTGCGGCGCTTCAATGCGCCGCGCCCGGGAGACCTGGACGGGGGCACCAGGATATTCCTAAGCTCTTCCGGAGAGATGCCGGCCGCCGTCGACCGGGAGCACGGCGCCCGTGACGAACGGAGCGTCGGCGAGATACCGGACCGCGACGGCGACGTCGGAGGGCTCGCCCGTGCGCCCGAGCGGGATCCGCTTCATGAGTCTGCTGCGGAGCGACGCGGAATACGACTCGGGCCACAGCACGGTCCCGGGCGCGATGGCGTTCACGCGGACCTCCGGCGCGAGGTCGAGCGCCAGGCACTCGGTCAGCCGGATGAGCGCCGCCTTCGACGCCGCGTAGGCGGCGTAGCCGCGCCAGGGCACGAGGCCGCCGCCGATGTCCGCGACGTTGACGACCGAGCCGCGCGCGCGGCGCAGGAGCGGGAGGAGCGCCTTCACGAGGAGCAGCGGCGCCCGCGCGTTCAGGTCCATCTGCGCATCGAACGCGGCGGCGTCCGTGTCCTCGAGCGCGAGCGCGTCGAACGCGGCGGCGCCGTTCACGAGCAGGTCGAGGCGCGCGTAGCGCGCGCGGAACGCCGTGGCGAGCATCGCCGGGCCGTCCGCGAGCGCGAGGTTCGCCTCGAGCGCTGCGTCGAAGCCGCGCGGCCGGTGGGTGCGGTAGTGCGCGGCGACCGTCCAGCCGTGGCGCGCGAGGTCGCGAGCGATGGCGTTGCCGACGCGGACGCCGGCGCCGGTGACGAGAGCGACGCGCGCGCGCGCCATGGCCTAGCGCTCCGACCCGGGCACTAGCTCCCGCCCCCGCGCGACGGGTCCCAGGTCGGCTCGTCGCGCCGGGCGCGCCGGTTCGCGATTCGCGCCGCCACGAAGAGGAAGTCCGAGAGCCGGTTCAGGTAGGCGAGCACCGTCCGGTCCACCTCGACCTCGGCGGCGAGCGAGACCGCGCGCCGCTCGGCGCGGCGGCAGACGGTGCGCGCGACGTGCAGCGCCGCAGCGGTGCGCGTGCCACCGGGGAGCACGAACCGTGTGAGCGCCGGCAGCTCGGCGTCCCAGCCGTCCATGGCCCGCTCGAGCCGCGCGATCCAGGCGGCGTCCACGGGCGGGATGGCCGAGCGCGCCTTCGCGCCGTGCGGGGTAGCGAGCTCGGCGCCGACGCAGAACAGCTCCGCCTGCACGTGGGCGAGCTCCACGTCGATCTCAGGGTCCTCGACGAGGGCGCGCGCGGCGCCCACGGCCGCGTTCAGCTCGTCGACCGCGCCGTACGCCTCGACGCGGTGATCGCTCTTCTTGACCCGTGGCCCCCCGAAGAGGCCGGTCTCTCCGCCGTCGCCCGTCTTCGTGTAGATCTTCACCGTCCGGACACTATCGGAGGGGTCGGGCCCGCACAACGCCCGCGCGAGCACGATGGAATCGATCTTCGAGGGAGAGGCGCTCCTGCGCATCGGCCGCGCGGCGGCGGAGCGGGCGTGGGCCGAGGGCATGACCGTCCTCAGGCCCGACGGGGCCGTCGTGCCGATCCCGCTCGTCGCGGAGCCCGAGGTGCTCTCTCGCGCCGCGATCGCGGCGGTCGCCCGGGAGGCGCAGGCGATCCTGTCCGGCTCGGTGAAGCTCGCGCGCACCCTCCTCGCGTCCGGCGACGTCCGCGACCGCGCCGCCCTCGTCGAGCCGTTCTCCGGCCTCGAGGCCGAGGCGATGGCGCGCCTCTTCGACGCGCCGCTCCCGGTGATGGTCGCGCGGGTGGACTTCCTCTTGCCGCAGGCGGGCGGCGCCCCGCGCGCGCTCGAGCTCAACGCGACGATCCCGGCGATGCCCGCCTACGCCGACCTCGCCGCGTTCTCCTGGCTGCGCGCCGCCGCGCGGGAGCGCGGGCTACCGCCGCGCGCCGAGCGCGCTCTCGTCGCGCGCTGTGGCAGCCACATGGAGCGGCTCCGCGGGGCGCTCGTCGCCGTGCACCACGCGCGCGGGGGCGCGCGCGAGCGGCCGTCGATCGCGGTCGTCTCGCGCCCCGCCGACGCGCAAGCGGGCGAGCTCACCCGGCTCGTCGCCCACCTGCGGCAGATGGGGCACGAGGCGGCCCACCTCGTCCCAGCGGACTGCGAGCCGGAGCGGTGGGACGTGCTCTACCGCCACGTGTGGGCCCACCGCGTCGATCCCGCGGCGCCGTTCGCCCGCGCCCTTCGCGACCCCGCCCGCTTCGTCGTCGTGAACCCCGTGAACGGGCTCCTCGAGGCGAAGGCGCTGTTCGCGCGGCTCTCGGAGTGCGCGGAGGACGCGGCCCTCGCCGCCCGCGCCGGGCTCGACGCGGAGGAGCGGGCGGCCGCGGCGCGCCTGCCGTGGACGAGGCGGCTCGACCCCGCGCTCGTGCCGAGGATCGTCGCCGAGCGCGAGGCCTTCGTCTTGAAGCGGAGCTGGGACTACGGCGGCAAGAGCGTCCACCTCGGCGCCGAGACGCCGCCGGACGCGTGGGCCCACGTCGTCCAGGACGCGGCCGGCGACCGCCGCGGGGGCGGCTTCGTCGCGCAGGAGCGGATCTTCGCAGTTCGCAAGCCCGCCACGCGGATCACGCCGGAGGGTGCGACCCGCGGCGAGCTCTACCGGGATCTCTCCACTTACTGCGGTCTCGGGCCATCGCGTCCCGACGGCTCGGTCGTCCGCGCGGCGGCCTCTCCGATCGTGAACATCCTCGGAGGCGGTGGGCTCGCGCCGGTCATCCCCGCGGACGTGGTGGAGGCGCTCCTGTGATCTCGGGAGAGAGCCGGCCGACCCGCTGCGTGATGGGGCGGATCGAGGAGGGCGAGGAGGTGGTCGCGGCGATCCGGGAGCTCGCGCGCCTCGAGAAGATCGACGCCGGCTTCGTCCGCGCTCAGGGCGCGGTGGACGCGTTCGAGCTCGCCCGGTACGACGCCGACGCGCGCGGGTACGTCCCCGCGTGCGCCGCCGCGGGACCCGCCGAGCTCGCCTCGCTCCAGGGGAACGTCTCGCTCGAGCCGGACGGACCGGGCGTGCGGCTCTGGGCGGTGCTGGCGCTCGCCGAGGCCGAGGGACAGGCGCCCGGCGTGCGCTCCGGGTTCCTCGTCAGCGCGCGCGCGGTGTACGTCGAGTTCGCGATCGACGTGTTCGACGACGGCGATCTCGAGCGGCGCGCCGACTCCGCTACGGGGCTCCTGCTCTGGCGTCCGCCGCGTCGTCGCTGAGCGCGTCCGGGAGCGCGAGGTCCGCGACCGACGGGATGGCCCGATCCACCTCGACCGGGCGGCCGCTGTCATCCGTGTCGACGTGGACGACGAGCGCCTCCGGCCACGCGCGCGCGTAGGCGTTCACGTGCGCGGGCTCGTTGTCGACCGCGAGCACCGGCCGGCCGAGCCCGCCGACCTCGTCGCGCGCGATCGCCTTCCAGGCGTCGTCGCGGAGCGCCTCACCCGGCTTCATGAGGAGAAAGACGGTGACCCCGTCGGGGAGCGGGAAGCCGAACCGCCGCAGGACGTGCAGCGTGCCCGCCTCCATCGCGGTCGGGCGGCCGGTCACGTAAGCGATCCGGCAGCCGGTGGCGCGCACCGCCCGCGCAAACGCGGCGGAACCCGGCACCGGGACGTCGAGCCGGCAGTAACCGTTGGTGAAGAAGCGCTCCTCCCAGAACCGCCGCACGGCCGCGGCGTGGAGGTCCACCTCGCCGCGCGAGAGCCCCGCGTTCCGGAGCGCGCGCTCGAGGTCCCAGCCCTGGAGGTGCTCGGGCCCGACGGCGCCGAGCGCCGGGATCCCGGCGAAACGGCCGTAGTCGCGGAGGATTTCTGCCTGGCGCGGTCGGTTGTCGAGCAGCGTCGAGTCGAGGTCCAGCGCTGCGATCGCGGCGCGTCCGCCGGCGCGCGCGCGGGCGAGGGCGGCGAGGAGGATGGCCGCCTGGTCGGCGGGTCGGGCGCGGCGGGGCACGAGGTCCACGTAGCTACGCGCCGGCCTTTAGGAAACCCTCCCGATGTGGACGCGGTGTCGCCAGGCGGCGGGATTTCGAGCGGTGCGGGATCTCGGATAGTCTTCCGCGCTCGTGCCCACGCCCTCGAAGATCCTCGTCGTCGACGACTCGCGTACCCAGCTCGAGTGGCTCGTCCAGGTGCTGCGCAAGGAGGGCTACGACATCACGGAGGCGCGCGACGGCAAGGAGGCAATCCGGCAGGTCCGGGCCGCGCCGCCCGATCTCGTGCTCCTCGACATGGTCCTGCCCGACATGGACGGCCTCGAGGTGCTCCGCTTCGTGAAGGCGCGCTCCGAGGACTCGTTCATCCCGGTCATCATACTGTCCGTGAAGTCCGACCTCGACTCGAAGGTCACCGGGCTGCGGATCGGCGCCGACGACTTCCTCGCGAAGCCGTTCGCGGAGGCGGAGATCCTCGCGCGCTGCGCGGCGATGCTGCGCATCAAGCACCTTCAGGAGCGGCTCCACGAGATGCAGCGCAAGCTCGAGGAGCAGTCCATCACCGACGCGCTCACGAGCCTCAAGAACCGGCGCTTCTTCGACGAGCGGCTCCACGAGGAGTTCCGTCGGGCGCAGCGCTACGGCGACTACCTGTCGCTCATCATGATCGACCTCGATCACTTCAAGCAGGTGAACGATCGATTCGGTCACCCGGCCGGTGACACGGTGCTCCGTGAGGCGGCGGCGCTCATCCGCGCCTCCATCCGCGACCCCGACATCTGCACGCGCTACGGCGGCGAGGAGTTCGCGGTCATCCTCCCGAAGACGCACATGTCCGGCGCGCTCGCGGTGGCGGAGCGGATCTGGCGTGCGCTCGGGGCGAAGGAATACGTGCTCGGCACGGGCGCGCCGGGCGCGGACGCCCCCGCGCCCCAGACGATCCAGATCACCGCCTCGCTCGGCCTCGCGTTCTACCCGTCGAAGGACATCACCACGGGCGAGCTCCTGCTCCGCTTCTCGGACGAGGCGCTCTACCAGGCGAAGCGGGCGGGGCGGAACACGATCTGCCTGTACCAGGCCGCCGCCTATCGGTACGAGGCGTCGAAAACCTGAGCCGCGCGCGCCATCGTGCGTCCGCATGACCCCGGTCAAGGTAACCCATCATCCGGGTATGAAATGACCCGGGTGTGACGCGAACCCTCTCCACCCTCCCGTCATCACCGCGAAAACACGGCAGCCTGGGTCCGGCCGACCTGGCGCCTGCCATGCAGCTAGATGCCGCACCCATGGTGGAGGCCCAGGAGAGCGCGGCCGGGTCGAAGCATCCCGAGCCGGTCCCCGAGACGACGCTGCTCGTCGTCGACGACGACGACAACGTCCGGCGTGCGCTGAAGCGCGTGCTGCGTCGGACCCGCTGCCGCGTCGTCGACGCGCCCGATGCTTCAGGCGCGCTCGCCCTCCTCGCACAGGAGCCGGTGCAGGTCGTCGTCTCCGACTACCGCATGCCGGGGATGTCCGGGGTCGAGTTCCTGCGCATCGTGAAGGAGCGCTGGCCACTCATCCAGCGCGTGCTCCTCACCGGTCAGGCCGACTCGACCGCGATCGAGGAGGCGGTGAACCGCTCCGAGATCTTCCGGTTCATCTGGAAGCCGTGGGACGACGGCCACCTCCTCATCACGATCCAGAGCGCCATCGACCAGTTCTGGATCCTGGAGGACAACTCCCGGCTCCAGGCGCTCCTCGCCGAGCGGAACGCCGAGCTCGAGTGGCTGAACCGCGACCTCGACGGGAAGCTCGCCGCCCGCTCGCAGGCGCTCATCCGCGCAGCGCAGGAGTGGCGCGCCTGCTTCGACGCGATCGGGGACCCGCTCGCGATCATGCGCGATGGCGGCTGCGAGGTGGTGCGCGCCAACACGGCCTTCGCGCGCGCCGCCGGCGTCACGCCCAACATGCTCTCCGCGCTCCGCTGCAGCGAACACGCGTACGGCGCGCTGCCGTGCCCGTCGCGCTGCCTCATGCCCGCGGCCGGCGCCGAACGCGAGGCGCGCTTCGGCGAGCGGACCTGGCTCGTCCGGTCGTTCCCGTTCGAGGCGGGCGAGGCGGGCGCGGCGGTCGTCGTCTACAAGGACGTGACGGACGAGCGCGAGGTCTCGCGCCGCCTCTTCCACGCCGAGAAGATGTCGGCGATCGGCCAGCTCGCCGGCGGGGTCGCGCACGAGATCAACAACCCGCTCGGCGGCATCCTCGCGTTCGCGCAGCTCATGAGCCAGGAGGAGCGCAGCGCCGACGACGCCGAGAACCTGCGGCTCATCCAGGACGCGGCGATGCGGGCGAAGCGGATCGTCGAGAGCCTGCTCCGGTTCTCGCGGCGCCCCCGCGAGGAGGAGAAGGGGCCGGTGGACCTCGCGAAGGTCCTCGAGGACGCGCTCTTCCTCGTGCAGCCGCAGCTCAAGGACGGCCGCGTCGACATCGGGCGCCGCTACTCCGGCGCGATCGCGCGCGGCAACGCGAACCAGCTGCAACAGATCGCGCTGAACCTCCTCGTGAACGCGATCCAGGCGATGTCCGGCGTCGGTGCGATGACCATCGGCTGCGGGCCCGCGGGCCCGGGCCGCGTGAAGCTGTGGATCGCGGACACCGGCCCGGGCGTCCGTCCCGAGCACGCGAAGCGGATCTTCGAGCCTTTCTTCACCACCAAACCGGAGGGGCAGGGCACAGGGCTCGGCCTCTCCATCTGCTACCAGATCGCCGAGGAGCACGGCGGCGTCATCCGGCTCGAGCCGTCCGACGAGCGCGGGGCCCGCTTCGTGCTGGAGTTGCCGGCGGTCGAGACGTGACCACGCGACAGGGAGGGGATGCGATGGCCGAGACCCAGGAGACGAGACGCGCACGCGTGCTCGTCGTCGACGACGAGCCGACGTTGCTCAAGGCGCTCGAGGCGCTGCTCCGCCGCAAGGGCCACGAGGTGACGGCGCTCGAGTCGCCGATCGCCGCGACCCAGCAGCTCGCGCAGGAGGACTTCGACGTCGCGCTGCTCGACATCAAGATGCCCCAGCTGTCCGGGCTCGAGCTGCTCTCGGCGGTGAAGCACCGCCGGCCGGAGGTCGAGGTCATCATGATGACCGGGCACGCGACCGTCGAGACCGCGCTCGCCGCGGTGAAAGCCGGCGCGTACGACTACCTGACGAAGCCGTTCGAGGACGTCGAGCTCGTCGCGCGCGCGGTCGGCAAGGCGGCGGAGCGCAAGATGCTCTTCGACCGCAACCGTGAGCTCGAGACGCAGCTGCGCGAGCGGACCGGCTCGGCGCCCGAGGGGCTCGTCGGCAGCTCCGGCGGGATGCGCGAGGTGATGCGCATGATCGACGCGGTCGCCTACAGCGCCGCCACCGTGCTCGTCACGGGCGAGTCCGGCACGGGCAAGGAGCTCGTCGCCCGCGCGCTCCACGCGAAGAGCCCGCGGCGCGCCCACCCGTTCGTCGCGCTCAACTGTGGCGCGCTCACGGAGACGCTGCTCGAGTCCGAGCTGTTCGGCCACGTGAAGGGCGCCTTCACCGGCGCCCAGCGCGATCAGAAGGGGCTCTTCGACGCCGCCGACGGCGGCACCATCTTCCTCGACGAGATCGGCGACATCCCGCCGCCGACCCAGGTCCGGCTCCTGCGCGTCCTGCAGGAGGGCGAGATCAAGCGGGTCGGCGCGGCCGACTCCGTGCGCGTGGACGTGCGCGTCATCGCCGCGACCCACCGCGACCTGCCGAAGCTCGTGAAGTCCGGCAAGTTCCGCGAGGACCTGTTCTACCGGCTCAACGTGATCAACATCCCGCTGCCGCCGCTGCGCGAGCGCGTCGACGACGTCCCGCTGCTCGCGCACCACTTCCTGCGCCGCTACGCCGAGCGGCTCTCGAAGAAGGTCCGCTCCGTCGCGCCCGAGGCGCTCGAGCTGCTCTCCGGCTACCGCTGGCCCGGCAACGTGCGCGAGCTCGAGAACGCGATCGAGCGCGCCGTCGTGCTGTGCCGAGGCGACACCATCCTCCAGGGGGACATGCCGCCCGCCGTCACCGGACGGACCGCGCCGCTCGTGCGCGAGGCGCCGGTCAACGGCGACGAGGCGGCGTGGCTCTCGCTCTCCTACGCCGCCGCGAAGGAGCAGGCGCTGCGCCGGTTCGAGAAGGGCTACGTCGAGGCGCTCATGAAGGCGTGCGACAGCAACATCTCCGCCGCGGCCCGCAAGGCGGGGATGGATCGCTCGAACTTCAAGCGCGTCTTGCGGAAGTACCGGAGCGACGTCGAGCCCGACTCGAGCGAGGAGGGCGGCGACGACCGGGCGACGGGGTAGCCTTCCGCGAGGGACGGTCGCCCGTTACGGGAAGAGCTGCTCCGCGAGCCGCGGGTTCGCGGTCGCGCGCTCCGTCGTGAAGCGCAGGAGCGTCGCGTCCTTCGCCCAGACCTCGACCGCGCGCGGAAACCAGTCGCCGCCGGTCGGCGACCCCCAGCCGAGGAGGCGCACGTCGAGGAGCTCCTTCCCCTCGGGGGCGACGAGCCGAAGCGGCCGAAACCCGTCCTTCTCGACGAAGAGGAGCGGCTTCGTGTCCTTCGCGCGGCCGCCGACCACGTAGGCGATCCGGCCGTCGAAGCGCCCGAGGGTCGCCTCGGTGAGCCCGACGCCGCGGCGGGTGAGGAGCCCTGCGAACACCCCGGAGGCGTCTCCCGAGGATGGCGCCGCGAGGAGCGTGCAGAGCGCGCGCGCGAACGCGACGATCGAGGGTAGGTCCGCGAGCGGGCCCGTGACCTTGCCGTCGCGCACGGAGACGAACGGCCGCTCGGTATCGGGCGCCCCCGGCCGGACGACCTCGAGCCGGCACCGCCCGGGAACCTTCATGAGGAAGCGCGCCGGAGCGCTGGCCTCGCCGCCTGCACGCGGGGCGGCCCCCGCGATCCGCTCTGCGGCATCGCCGCGCGCGAGGAGCGATCCCTGCACTTCGAGCGCGTCGAGCGAGAGCGCCGCGCGGCGCTCGCCGAGGCGCCGAAGGATCCCGGGGACGGGGAGGACGTAGGCCGCCGCCGGGAGCGCCGCGGCGAGCGCGAGCACGGCGGCGGCGCGACGGAGCGCCCTCACCGCGTCACCTGGCGCAGCCACTCGCGCAGCGCCGGCGCGAGCTCCGGCCGCTTCAGCGCGAAGGCGACGTTCGCCTTCAGGTAGCCGACCCGGTCGCCCGCGTCGTAGCGGTCGCCCTCGAACTCGTAGCCGAGCAGCCCCTCCTCGCGCGCGAGCACCGCGAGCGCGTCGGTGAGCTGGATCTCTCCGCCGACGCCGGGGGTCACCTGCTCGAGCACCTCGAAGATGCGCGGCGGCAGCACGTAGCGCCCGATCACGGCCAGGTTCGAGGGCGGGTCCTTCTTCGGCTTCTCGACGAGCCGGTCGATCCGGATCGTGCGCGGCTCGACCGCGGACCCCGCGGCGATGCCGTAGAGAGCGGTCTCCTCGGGCAGCACCTTCATGAGCGCGATGGTGCCGAGGCCGTGGCGATCCCAGCAGTCCGCGAGCTGCTTCGCCCCCGGGACCGCCGCGTCGATGACGTCGTCGCCGAGCATGACGATGAACGGCTCGTCGCCGACGACGTCCCTCGCGCAGAGCACCGCGTGGCCGAGGCCGAGCGGCTCCTGCTGCCGGACCATCACCACGTTCGCCATCTGGGCGATCGCGCGCATCTGCTTGCGGAGCTCGTGCTTGCCGGTCCGGTCGAGGTGCGCCTCGAGCTCACCGGCGATGTCGAAGTGATCGACGATCGAGTCCTTGCCGCGCGCACAGATGAGGATGACGTCGCGCACGCCCGCCGCGACCGCCTCCTCGACGATGTACTGGATCGTGGGGGTGTCCACGATCGGGAGGAGCTCCTTCGGGACCGCCTTCGTGGCCGGGAGGAAGCGCGTGCCGAGGCCCGCGGCGGGGATCACGGCCTTGCGGATCTTCTGCGTCGCCATGTTGCCGGCAATCTAGCACCGGACCGCGCGGGGGGCCTCGTGTTCGGACGGGCCGCGGCGAGGGGTCAGCGCTCGCCGCCCTCCGCCTCGGTCTTGCAGTCGATGCAGAGATCCGTGACCGGCCGGGCGCGCAGCCGCGCGGGCGAGATGACGCTCCCGCACACGGAGCACTTGCCGAACGTGCCCGACTCGAGGCGCGCGAGCGCCTCCTGGATCTTCCCGATGAGCTTCCGGTCGCGGTCGCGCAGCCGGAGCGACCAGTTGCGGCCCTCCTCCACGGTGGCACGATCGTTCGGATCGGGGATCTCCTCGCCGCCGGCGCCGGACATCTCGTGCACCGCCTGCTCGCCGTGGCCGACGAGCGAAGCGAGCTGCGACTCGAGGACGCTGCGGTACCGCTGGACCTCGCGCCTGCGCATGGAGGAGCCCTCCTTCCCGTGGATCGACGGTAGCGCGATCCGGACGGCGCGCGAAGGGGCGAGTTCGCGTCCTTGCCGGGGGCGCTCCCTCTCCGTATCCTCCGCCGGGTGCACGCACGGACCCTCTGCGCGATCGCCCTCCTCGCCGCCGGCAGCGCCCTCGCCGCGGAGCCGCCACCCCCAGGCGGCATCCCGGACATCGCGGGCCCCCGCATGCTCGGCCTCTCCGCGGGCATCGGCACCGCCGCCGGGAACGACGGCATCTACCTGAACCCCGGAGCGATCGCGGCGCGCAAGCGCTACTCGGTCGAGACGGGGCTCCTGCTCGATCGGCGCGGCGCCGACACCGTGGACCGGTTCCTCGGCGGGTCGATCGTGGACTCGCAGAGCTCGCCCGTCACGGCGGGCGTGTCGTTCCTCCGCGCGCAGGAGGGAACTTTCACCGGCAACATCGTCCACCTCGCGCTCGCCGGTCCGATCGCCGACAAGCTCTACCTCGGCGTCGGCGGCAAGTACCTCTCGGTGCGCGGGCCGAGCAACACGTCGGCCGCCACGGTGGACGCGGGCGTGCTCTGGCAGGTCGCGGACCTCGTCTCGATCGGCTTCGCGGGCTACGACCTCGTGCCCGTCGGGAACGACGCCGTGGCGCCGATGGGCGCGGGCGCCGGCATCGCGCTCGGCAACGATCGGACGCTGCAGCTCACCGGGGACTGGCGGGCCGACTTCGACCGGCGCGGCAAGACGACGAACCGCTTTGCGGCCGGCGTCGAGGTGCTCCTCGGACGGCTCGTGCCGTTGCGCGCCGGGTGGATGAAGGACGAGACGCTCGACACGCAGTGGTGGTCCATCGGCGCGGGCCTCGTCACGCAGAACGGTGTCGCGCTCGACGTCGGCTACCGGCAGAGCATGGAGGATCCGTC
Organism: Anaeromyxobacter sp.; assembly: GCA_036394835.1. Taxonomy (GTDB): domain Bacteria; phylum Myxococcota; class Myxococcia; order Myxococcales; family Anaeromyxobacteraceae; genus Anaeromyxobacter. Next base: position 73,909 of record DASWEI010000098.1, read on the forward strand.
CGCCCGCACCATCGCGGCGACGCTGAAGGTGTTCCTGCCGCAGTGACCCATCACCCGCGCTCGAGCGCGGGGAGGACCACCGCCGCGCCCGTCGCGGCGTTCTCCCCGCGCCAGACCGGCAGGCCCCAGACTTCGCGCACCCGCTCCGCGGTGAGGACCTCCGGCGGCGGGCCTCCGGCGACGACGCGCCCGCTCGAGAGGATGACGACGCGGTCGCAGGCCGCCGCGGCGAGGTTCAGGTCGTGCAGCACCGCGACGACGCAGAGCCCGCCCCGCGCGGCGAGCCGCGCCATCCGCATCGCGGCGACCTGGTGACCGAGGTCGAGGAACGCGGTCGGCTCGTCGAGGAGCAGCACGCGCGGCTCCTGCGCGAGCGCGCGCGCGAAGAAGACGCGGCGCCGCTCGCCGCCGGAGAGCGCGTCGAGCCGGCGGTCGGACAGGTGGACGAGGTCGCACGCCGCGAGCGCGCCGTCCACCGCGCCGCGGTCGAAGCGGCTCGACACCGCGAGGAGCCCCTGCCGCGGCGCGCGCCCCATCATCACGGCCTCGCGCACCGTGAACGGCCACGTGACCTGTGGCTCCTGGGGAACGAGCGCGCACACCCGGGCGATCGTGCGGCGCGCCGCGGTGAACGGGTCGAGCCCCGCGAGCCGCACCTCGCCCGCGGCGGGCGCGAGCAGGCCCGCGACGAGCCGGACGAGCGTGGACTTCCCGGCGCCGTTCGGGCCGAGCAGGCCGACGAACTCGCCGGCGCGCGCCGAGAACGAGACGCCGGAGAGCGCCTCGGCGCCGCGGTATGCGAACGAGGCGCCGCGCACGTCCACGATCGGATCGGGCCAGGGCGGCCCCGCGGGCGGCCCCTTCACCGCGCCATCTCCGGGCGCGCGCTGCGCCTCAGCAGCCAGAGGAAGAACGGGCCGCCGAGGAACGCCGTCACCGCGCCGACCGGGGGCTCGGTCCCGAGCGGCAGGAACGCGAGCCGGGCGAGTGCGTCGGCGAGCACGAGGAACGCCGCGCCGAACAGGGCGGAGGCGGGCACGAGGAGCCGGTGGTCGGGGCCGACGACGCGCCGGACGAGGTGGGGGACGATGAGGCCGACGAACCCGACGAGCCCCGCGAGCGCGACCGCGGCGCCGGTCGCGGCGCTCGCGGCGAAGAACACCCAGGCGCGAGCGCGGCGCACGTCGAGGCCGAGCGTCGCCGCCTCCTCGTCGCCGAGCGTGAGGAGGTTCAGCTGCGCGGAGAGCGTGACGAGGACGACGACGGCGGCGAGCACGACCCCGGCGCCCCACGCCTGCGTCGCCCCCGACTCGTAGCCGACCGCGCCGACGAGCCAGTAGGTGAGGCGGCTCGCCTGCTCCGGTGGGACGAGGAGCTTGAGGAGCGTGATCACGCCCGCGACGAACGCGTTGAAGACGATGCCGACGAGCAGCGCCGCCTCCGGCACGAGCCGCCCGGCGATCCGGCCGAGGCCGAAGACGAGGAACGTCGAGAGCGCGGCGCCGAGGATGGCGCCGGCCGCGACGGGTGGCGCCGACCCGAGCGCCTCGCCCGCCGCGCCGGCGACGCGCGCGAGCGTCGCCGAGGCGACGAGCACGAGCGAGCCGCCGAGGGCCGCGCCTCCGGAGACGCCGAGGACGAACGGCTCGGCGAGCGGGTTCCGCAGAATCGCCTGGAGCGCCGTACCCGCGGCGGCGAGCGCGCACCCGACGAGCGCGGCGACGAGCGCGCGCGGCAGCCGGAGCTCGAACAGGATCGCCCGGTCGGGATCGACGCCCGCAAGCGCGGCGCGGAGCGAGATGGGCTGCGCGCCGACGAGCCCCGACGCCGCGACCGCGAGGACGACGGCGAGCGCCCCCGCGCCGAGCGCGAGCGCGAGGCGCGCGCGGCGCGACGTCACCGGTCTGCCTCCGGGTGGATGCCGCGACAGAGCGCGTCGAGCCCGCGCACCATCCGCGGGCCGGGCCGGATGAGGTCGTCGTTCGCGATCCGGACCACCGCGCCGCGCCGCACCGCGGGGATCGCGGCGAGCCGCCGGATCCCTTCGGGCGCCTCCTGCACCGCCGCGTCCACGACGACGTCGGGGTCGTCGGCGACCGCCTTCTCGAGTGGGTAGACCGGCCAGGGGACGTCGCCCTCCACGACGTTGCGCGCGCCGCAGACCCGGAGCAGCTCCTCGGCGAAGCTCTTGCGGCCGGCGACGATGAGCGGCTCGCGCCCGACGACGAAGAGGACGCGCTTCGGCGCGCGCCCCGCCACGCGCCGGCGTACCGCGTCCACGCCCGCCGCGAGCTGACGCGCGAGCGACTCGCCGCGGGCGGGCTCCCCGAGCACGTCGGCGAGCACCCGCGGCGCCGCGAGCACGTCGGCGATGCCGTCGATCTGCAAGGCCAGGATCGGAAACGGCCGGCGCGAGGCGCGCGAGAGCTCGGAGATCTTCCGGACCGGGCCGGCGGCGCTCCCGTTCGTCACCCACACGACGAGGTCCGGCTGCAGCGCGACCACCGCCTCCGGGTTCGGATCGAGGTAGCCGCCGATGCGCGGCAGCCGCGCAACTTGGGGGTCGTCGTCGAGCCGGGTGACGCCGACGAGCCGGTCGCCGAGCCCGAGCGCGACGATGACGTCGGTGACGCTCGGCGCGAGGACGACGACGCGCCGAGGCGGCGCCGCAGGGCGCGCGCCGATCCAGACGGGGCCGCCCTCGGCGAGCGACTTGCCGCTCGGGCGGAGCTCGTCCGCGGCCTCCGCCGGGCCGGGGAGCGCGGCGAGGAGGACGAGCGCGGCGAGCGCTACGGGGCGCACGCGACGCCGGCCGCGAAGGCCCACTTGTAGGGGTTCTGGCCGACGAGGGGGCAGACGGCCGCGGAGGCGGGGCTCGCGGCGCCGGTGGGGTCGAAGCGGAACACCTGGCCCATCCACGCGTCCGTCACGTAACCCATGCCGCGGCAGAATGCGATCTTCCAGGGGCCCCAGAGTCCCGTCGCGACCGGCGCTCCGACGACCGGCGCCCCGCCGGACACGTCCACCGGCAGCACGTTCCCGGTCCCGCCGCATGAGATCCAGATCCGCGATCCCTCGGCGGCCACCGCTCCCGCGTTCGTGCAGGCGTCGCCGAGGTCGAGCGTCGTGAGCGCGACGGGATCGACCGCCGTGTCGAGCACCGCGAGCTGGGACGGTCCGGCGGGATCGGTGTAGCCGAACATTCCGAGCTTCAGATTTCCGGTGGTGGCGTACACCTTCGTCCCGAGCGCGACGACGCCGCTCGGGAAGGCGAGCGCCCCAGGCGCGGCGAGCGCGGCGACGGGGATGCGCGAGGTCACGACGCCGCGCGGGCCCGAGAAGTCCACTACCGCGATCTCCTGGCCACCCGACTCGGCGTCCTTCCCTGCGAGCGCGACGTAGGCGGTGTCGCCGACGAAGGCGACCTCGCGGGGGTTGGTGCCGGCGCGCGGCGAGAGGACCACCTCGTCGACGAACGCGCCGGTGTCGCCGCGCATCACGACGAGCGTGCCGGCATCGGAGTTCGAGACGTAGAGCCGGCCGTCGTGCGCCGTCACCTCCTCGAGATCGCCCGCGCCGAGGAAGTGCTCGTACCCCGGGCCACGGAACGAGGTCGCGAAGGTCGTGACGGAGTGGGAGAGCGAGCTCGCGACGTGGACGCGGTTCCCCTCGACCGCGAGCGCGATGGGACCGTCGCCGGCGGGCTGCGGGATGCCGCTGCGGAGGCTCGCGCTCACCGGGCGCACGTCATCCGTCGCGAAGCACGCGACGTAGAGGTCCGCGGCGCAGGCGCCCGCGCGACAGCTCTCGCCCCGGCGGCACTCCGTCCCGCACGCGCCGCAGTTGAAGCGGTCGCTCGCGAGCTCGACGCAGGCGCGGCCGCAGGGCTGCGTCCCGCCCGGACAGCTCGCGGCGCACCCCGTGCCGAGGACGCCGTCGGCCCGGCATGCATCACTCCCGCCACAGACGGTGCCGCAGCTCCCGCAGTGGGCGGGGTCGGTCACGAGATCGACGCACGCGCCGCCGCACGCGGTCGCCCCGCCCGCGCAGCCGCAGGCGCCCGCGTCGCACTCCTCGTGAGAGCCGCAGCGGACCGCACAGGCGCCGCAGTGCTCGGCATCGACGTCCGTAGAGAAGCAGTGATCGCCGCAGAGCGTCTGGCCTGCGGCACAGAGGATCTCGGTCTTGCACCCGGCGAGCGTCACCGCGAGCGCGGCTGCGATCCAGATGGTCGTCTTCACGGCGTCACCTCCGCCCGGCCCGATCCTGCGCGCACCGACAGCAACACCATCCGTCCTGGCAGCGGATTAGCGAGCGGGTCCTCCAGCGTCCGGTCGTCGAGCGCGTTGCGGACCTCGAGGTGGAGGGTGACCGAGCGCGCCCGGTTCAGCGCGACGGACCCGCCGGTGTTCCAGAGCACGGACGACGAGACCGGGAGGACGTTGCGCGCGTCCTGCCACTGGGCGCCGACGTAGTGCGCCTCGAGGTGGAGCGTGACCGGCCCGGGCGCGATCGAAGCCCGCGCGTAGAGCCGGTGGCGAGGCCGGCGCGGGAGGTCCTTGCCGGCGACCTCCTCGGGGCCGCGCAGGTTCTCGGAGCGGAGCCAGGTGTACGCGCCGGACAGGGAGAGCCCCGCGAGCCGGCGGATGGGGGGGCTCGCGGCCTCCGCCTCGACGCCGCCGAGGAACGCCTTCCCCGTGTTGAACGGCTTCAGGCGCCCGAACGAGGCGGGCTCCCAGACGATGAGGTCGCGGTAGAGCGTCGCGTGGCCGCCGAGGCTCGCGATCCCGAGCGGCCCGTCCACGACGACCGCGGCGTCGCCTCCCGTTCCCTTCTCCGCCTGGAGCTCGGGGTTCGGCTGCGCGACCCCCTGCTGCAGGTACAGCTCCGCGAAGCTCGGCGCCCGGAACGTCTGCCCCGCGCTCGCGCGGATCGACACCGGCCCCCACACCGCCGCGGTGACCCCGAGCTTCCCGGAGGTGCCCTCGAAACGGCCGACGCGGTCGATGCGTCCGGCGCCGGCGACCCGGATCCGCCCCGACGCGACGCGAACCTCCTCCGAAGCGGCCGCGGAGAGCCGCGGGCGGGAGTGCGTTCCGCCGGCGGCGTCCGCGTCGATCCACTCCGACTCGGCGCCGCCCTCGACGCGCAGGATCCCGATGCCGTGATCGAGGAGCGCCTCCGCGCCGGAGGAGGCGAGCCCGCCGCGCTGCTGCCGCGCGGTCCCGCCGAGCGCGGCGAGCCGCGTCTCCGTCTGGTCCAGCCGGAGCCCGCCGCGTCCCGCGAGCGACAGCCCCGAGAGCGGTCCCGGCACGACCGCGCGGAGCGCCGCGAGGGCGCGGGCGTCCTGCTGCCAGTCGCGCGAGCCGTCCGAGTCGTGGCCGACGTCCGGCGGCAGCTCGCGCCGGCCGCCGGAGAGCTCCGCGACCGCATCGAGCCGCACAGCGCCGAGCGGCACCACGAGCTTCGCGAGCCCGCCGCCGCGCACGCTGCCGTTGTGCGCGCGGGTGCGGTCCTCGAGCGCGCTGCCCGCGAGGGATCGCTGAGGACTGAACTCGTACGGGAACGCCCCCTCGGTGCCGTCCACGCCGCCGGCGAGCATGAGCGTCGCGTCGCCGAGGCCGAGGCTCCGGTCGGCCGCAGCTGACCCCGTCCCGAACGACCCGCCCGTCAGCTCGGCGGACCACGCCCCCGGGGCCGGCCTGCGGGTGATCACGTTCACGACCCCGCCGAGGGCACCCGCGCCATAGTGCGCCCCCTCGACACCGCGGACGACCTCGATCCGGTCGATCCAGGCGCGGGGGATGCTCGACAGATCGACGCCGCCGCCGAACGAGGTGTTGAGTGGGATGCCGTCGAGCAGGACGAGGACGCCGTCCGCGGTGGAGCCGCGGATGGACGCCGTCGCGAGCCGGCCGAGCCCGCCGTAGTCGTTCACCGCCACGCCGGGAGCCGTCGCGACGAGCTCCGCGACCCCCTTCGCCTCGCCCGCGAAGCGCTCCGCGGAGATGACGGTCGCGGAGGCGGTCCGATCGCGCTGCGCTTCGGTGCGGAGGCGCCGGCCCACGATGACGATCTCGTCGGGGGAGGGCGGGGACGCTGTCGCGGTCGAGGTGGAGGGCGTGCTCGCGGGCTCGACGCTCGCGGTCGGCGCCGCGCCGACCGCGGCGCTCGCCACGGCGTCCGGCTCGGGCGCCGCCTCGAGAGACGGCTCCGCCGCGAACGCGGGGACGGCGAGGGTGAACGTGAACACGACGACGAGGGCGCGAGCGCGCCCCGTGGGGAGGAACATCCCGTTCATGCGCCGGGTCTCCTTCGGACCCGTGACCGCAGGCGGCGCACCATGCGCCGCCCGCTCCGAGGGAGGTCTCCTGGCTTCCGGGGTCGCGGAGAGCTGCTCTCCGCTTGGCGTCCTCCACCTTCCCGCCGCGAACCTCCGCGGCAGTGGCGGCTACGTCGAGGACACCTTTACCCCGGCTACAGTGGCGGGACCGCGCCGGACTTGGACCGACTTCCCTGATCCTCGGAACGAGACCGGAGTAGCGAATCGCGGGGCAGCCTGTCAAGCGAGGGGCCGATCCCTCGTGAGGCGCTCACGAGCGACCGGGCGGCGGCGGATCGCGCCCGAGGTCTGCGAGGATCCCTTCGCGGTACGACGGGTAGGCGATCGCGACGCTGAGCGCGTCGAATGCGACGCGGCCGTCCACCCGCCGCCCGCCCGCGGGCGTACCCGTCGGCGGCGGGAGCGGCGGGGTGGGGAGGCCGAGCGCCGCACAGAAGGAGATCACCTCGCGCGGGGTCGCCGGAGCGCGGTCCGCGACCGGGAGCGCGCCCGTCACGGGCGACGCGAGCGCCGCGACGCACAGCGCCGCGAGGTCGTCCACGTGGATCCTCGAGAGCTCGCGGTCGGGATCGCCCGCGCGGCGCGGCGGGGCTCCGCCGCTCGCGTGCAGACCGCGCCCGGGCCCGTAGATGGCGGGGGCCCGAAGCACGAGCGACGACCACGGCCCGGCAGCGACCGCGCGCTCCGCCTCGACGCGCAGCGCCGCGTCCCGGGTACGCGGCGCGATGGGCGAGGACGCGTCGATCGCCCGCCGTGCGCCGTAGACCGAGGTCGACGAGACGTACACGACGCGCGCGGGCCGTCCGGTCGCGGCGAGCAGCGCCGCGGTCGTGTCGACGAGCGCGCCGCCTCGCTCGACCGGGGGAATCGTGCAGACGACTCCGAATCCAGGGGGACGCCGCGCCGCCGCGGCCGCGAGCGCCTCCAGCGCACCCGCCCGCGCCGCGTCGATCGCGAGCACCTCGGCGCCGGCGTCCGCCGTCGCGCCGAGGCTCGAGGCCGCGCGGGCGACTGCGAGCACGCGCACGCCGCGGGCGAGCAGCCTCGTCGCGACCCGCGCGCCGGTGTAGCCGCAGCCGAGGACAATCACGTCACGCACGGGGCGGAGGATAGCGCGCGCGGCGCGCGACGCGGCGGGTACTCCCGCGAGACGCGGCGGGTGCTCCGAGGATATCCAACGGGCGCGGCCGGTTGGCCGCGCGCCTTGACACCTCGCCGCGCGAGACGCTACGAGGCAACCTTCATAGCGTACGGGTGCCCAATCACGGGCACGACAGGGAAGCCGGTGAGATTCCGGCGCGGTCCCGCCACTGTGAGTGGGGAGCCGCTCTCGAGAGCCACTCGGCACGTGCCGGGGAAGGCGAGAGCGGCGCGCGAGGCGAAAGCCTCCGAACCCATGAGCCAGGAGACCTGCCCGGACGCGGCGAGGACGCCATGCCGCAAGGCTGCCGTCCCGCGGGCGCGGAGATCGCCCGCCGGGACCCCATCATCCGGAACCTCATCCTCCTCGGGGTCGCCCTGGCCATGTGGCCGGCGCCCGCGCGCGCGATGCACCTGGCCGACGGGATCCTCCCGCTCCGATGGGCGGCGCTCTGGTCGGGCGTCGCCGCGGTCGCGGTGGCGATCGCGCTCGTCCGCCTGCGGCGCCGCACCGCCGCCGACCGCCGCGTCCGGCCGCTCGTCGCGCTCGTCGCGGCGCTCGTATTCGTCCTCTCGTGCATGCCCATCCCGGTGCCGGTGGTGGGGACGTGCTCGCATCCGTGCGGGACCGGCCTCGCGGCGCTGATCGTCGGCCCGTGGCTGACCGTGCTCGTCACGCTCGCGGCGCTCGCGCTCCAGGCGCTGTTCCTCGCCCACGGCGGCTTCACCACGCTCGGCGCGGACGTGGTGTCGATGGGGATCGCGGGCGCGTTCGTCGGGTGGGCCGCGTTCCACGGGCTCCGCCGCGCGGGCGCGCCGCTCGGGACGGCCGCATTCGCCGCGGGGCTCCTCTCCGACTGGGCGACCTACGCCGTCACCTCGCTCGAGCTCGCCACCGCGCTGCACGGCGCCCGGCCCATCGGCGCCACGGCGGTCACGATCTTCGCCGCGTTCCTCCCGACGCAGATCCCGCTCGGCATCCTCGAGGGGTTCCTCGCGGCGGGTGCGGTGCGCTTCCTCCTCCGGCGCCGGCCGGACCTGCTCGTGCGCGCCGGCCTCGCGGTCGAGGAGCCCGCGTGATCGCCCGCGCTGCCCATCTGCTCGCCGCGGTCTCGCGCGCCGCCGCCCCGGAGCGCTGGCCGGGAGTGGACGAGACGGTGGTGGAGCGCGTCGCCATCGCCGCCGGGCGGACCCCGTGGACGGTGCCGTTCGCGCCCGAGGGCGATGCCCTGCTCTTCGCCTTCCTCGTCGCCGGGCTCGTCGGCGGGTTCGTGCTCGGCTACGGGTACCACGCGCTGTTCGTCGTTCGGCGCGGTCGCGAGGTGCCGCGTCCATGAGCCCCGTGCGCGCAGTCGATCCGCGCATCGCGCTCGGCATCGCGGTCGGGGCGTGGTGCGTCGCGCTCGCCTCCCGGCACGCCGCCGGCCCGCTCGCGGTGGCCGCGCTCGCGGTGGCGGTCGTCGCCGCGCTGCGCCGCGTCCGCGCGCTGCGCGCCCTCGCTCCGGCGGTCGCCGCAGGCGCGATCGCGGCGGCGCTCCAGGCGCTGCTCGGGGCGAGCCCCGACCGGTTCGGGGCCGCCGCGCTCCTCGTCGCGCGCGTCGGCGCCTGCGGCGCAGTCGGGGCGGCCCTCGCGGCGGCCGCGCCGCTCCCCGATCTCCTCGCCGCGCTCGCCTGGGCGCACGTGCCGGCGCCGCTCCTCGAGCTCGTCGCGCTGGCGGAGCGGCAGCGGCACGCGCTCGCCGAGTCGGCGTGGCGCATCCGGGACGCGCAGCGCCTGCGCCTCGGCTGGATCGGGCTGCGCAGGTCCGTCCGCTCGATGGGGGCGCTCGCCGGCGCCGCCGCATGCCGCGCGCTCGCGCAGGCGGACGTCACCGCGGACGCGCTCGCGCTCCGAGGAGCGGCGGGGCCGCTCGCTCCCGCATCGCTCCCCGCGCCGACGCGGCGCGACGCGGCGCTCGCGGCGACCGCCGCGCTCGGGCTCGCCGCCTGCGCCCTCGTCGCCGGAGGGCTCGCGCCATGACGCCGGCGCTCCACGTCGACGCCGCGACGCTGCGGCCCCACGGCGGCGATCCGGCGTTGCGCGACGTGCGCCTCCGCATCGCGCCGGGCGAGCGGGTCGCCCTCCTCGGCGGGAACGGCGCCGGCAAGACGACGCTGCTCCGGGCCGTCGTCGGCCTCGCCGCGGTCGAGGGGAGCGTGCGCGTCCTCGGCACGGTGGTGCGCTCTCCCGAGGACGCGGTCGGCGCCGGCGCCACGCTCGCGCTCCAGAACCCGGAGGACCAGATCCTCGGCGGGACGGTGCTCGAGGACGTCATGATCGGGCCGCGCCACGCGGGCCTCGCGCTCGAGGCGGCACGCGCCCGGGCACGCGAGGCGCTCGCGGACGCGGGGATCGCGGCGCTGGAGGATCGCGCCATCGAGCGGCTCAGCTTCGGGGAGAAGCGCCGCGCGGGGCTCGCGGCGGTGCTCGCCATGTGCCCGCGGCTGCTGCTGCTCGACGAGCCCACGGCCGGCCTCGATCCCGCGGGCGAGGTGGAGCTCGCGGCGGTCCTCGCCCGGCTCGCGCGTGAGCGGGGCACCGCCGTCATCGTCGCGACGCATGCCATCGACCTCGTCCCGCTCCTCGCCGATCGTGCCGTCGTGCTCGGGGAGGGGCGGGTCCTCGCCGACGGGCCAGTCGCCGCCGTGCTCGCGGACGTGCCGCTGCTCGTACGCGCACGCCTGCGCGCGCCCGGCGCTCTCGACCCGTCGGCGCCGCACGACGGCCGTCGTCATTCTCATGCGCCGGTGGAGGTGCCCTCGTGGAGCGTCGCTCGGTCCTGATACTCGGCCACGGCAGCAGGGTGGCGCGCGCGAACGCCGAGTTCGAGGCGCTCGTCGAGGCGTTCCGGCGGCGCCGCCCCGACCTCGACGTCTCGCACGCGTACATCGAGCTCGCGAAGCCCCTCCTCGTGGACGGCCTCGCCGCCGCGGCGGCGCGCGCGGATCGGGTCGTGCTCCTCCCGGTCTTCCTCCTCGCGGCCGGGCACATGAAGCAGGACGTGCCGCAGGCGCTCGCCGCAGCCCGCGCCCGCTTCCCGCGCGTCCGGTTCGAGGCGGCTCGCGTGCTCGGCGTGGTGAACCGGATGGTGGACCTCGCGCTCGACCGCGCCGGCGAGCAGGTTCCTCTCGGCGGTGCCGAGGCGGCGCGCACCGCGCTCCTCCCGGTGGGACGCGGATCGAGCGACTCGGACGCGAACTCCGACTTCTGCAAGCTGACGCGCGTCCTCGCCGAGCGGGGCGGCTTCCGGCGCGCCGAGCCGTGCTTCATCGCGGTGACCTCCCCGCTCTTCGAGCCGGCCGCGGAGGACCTCGCGAAGGTCCACGACGGCCCCATCCTCGTGCAGCCCTACTTCCTGTTCGCCGGTCTCCTCGTCGAGCAGCTCGCGCGCGAGGTCGAGGCGTTCCGTGCGCGGCACCCCGGCCGCGCCGTCCACCTCACCGGGCACCTCGGCCCCGACGCGCGCCTCCTCGAGCTGCTCGAGGAACGCCTCGACGAGGTCCTCGGCGGCGTCGCCATCCACCCATGCGACGCCTGTCCGCGCGCAGAGGCATGATCGGCGCGGCCACAGAGCGGCCGGCGGGGCTCCGGACAGGGTACACGACCGGCGCGTGCGCGGCGGCGGCGGCGCGCGCGGCGGCGCGCTTCCTCGTGCGCGGCGAGCCGCCCCGCGAGATCGCCATCACGCTGCCGAACGGCCGTCACGCCTCCTTCCCGGTCGCGCTCGCCGAGGAGATCGGCGCGACGCGGCGGTGCGGCGTAGTGAAGGACGCGGGCGACGACCCGGACGTCACGCATGGCGCGTGCATCGTCGCGGACGTGGAGCCCGCGGCCGACGGCGTCGAGATCCGCGGCGGCCGCGGCGTCGCGACGGTCACGAGGCCAGGCCTCGGCCTCGAGATCGGGGGCCCCGCGATCAACCCCGCCCCGCGCAGGAACATCGCGGAGATGGTGCGCGCCGAGCTCGCGGGCAGCCGTCACCGCGGCGCGCGCGTCACCGTCTCCGTCCCGCGCGGCGAGGAGATCGCGCGCGGGACCATGAACGCGCGGCTCGGGCTCGTCGGCGGCATCTCGATCCTCGGCACGACCGGGATCGTCCGCCCGTTCTCGACGGCGGCGTGGGAGGCGAGCGTCGCCGCCGCGATCGACGTCGCGCGTGCGGCGGGGCTCGGGACCCTCGTCTTCACGACCGGCGGGCGGACCGAGGCCCACGCGATGCGGCTTCGCCCGGCGCTCCCGGAGCCGTCCTTCGTGCAGGTCGGCGACGCGATGGGCGCGGCGCTCCGGCACGCGGCGGCGCGCGGGGCGCGCCGCGTCGAGATCGTGGCCATGGTCGGGAAGATGTCGAAGCTCGCCGCGGGCGCGCTCCAGACCCACGCGTCGCGCGCGGACGTGGACCTCGGGCTGCTCGCCGCCGTAACCGGCGACATCGGCGGCGGCGACGCGCTCCGCGACGCGATCGCCGTCGCGAACACGGCGCGGCACGCGCTCGAGCTCTGGCGCGGAGCGGGGCTCGAGCGGCGCGCCGCGGCGGGGCTGTGCCGCCGGGCGGTGGAGCGGTGCGGGGGACACGTCCCGGGGCTCGCGCTCGCGGCAGAGCTGGTCGGGTTCGATGGCGAGGTCATCGGGCGGGCGCCGGACGGGGAGGACCGATGAGCGAGCGGATCGTCCCCGCGGGCGGGCGCATCGAGGCGGAGAGCTTCGCGATCATCGATCGCGAGGCGGGGGCGCACGGGCTCGCTCCGCGCACGTGGACGGTGGTGCGGAGGGTCATCCACGCGACGGCGGACTTCGAGTTCCAGCGCTCGCTCGAGGTCCATCCGTCCGCGGTCGAGGCGGGGGTCGCGGCGCTCCGCGGGGCGGCGCCGGTCGTCGCCGACGTGCGGATGATCGCCGCGGGCCTGCCGCGCCTGGCCATCCGCTGCTTCATCGGTGACGAGGACGTCGCCCGGGCGGCGCGCGAGCGCGGCTCGACGCGCGCCGCCGAGGCGATGCGCAAGGCCTCGCGGCTCGCGCTCCTCGACGGTGGGGTCATCGCGGTCGGGAACGCGCCGACGGCGCTCGCGGAGTTGCAGCGGCTCGTGGAGGAGGAGGGCGTGCGTCCGGCGCTCGTCGTCGCGGTGCCCGTCGGGTTCGTCGGGGCCGTGGAGTCGAAGGAAGCGGCGCTGCGGCTGCCCGTTCCGTGGATCGTCGCCCGTGGGCGGAAGGGCGGCACGCCGGTGGCGGTCGCGATCCTGAACGCCCTCGCGATCCTCGCAGAGGAGGGCCGCGCGTGACCCGCAGGCGGCCGGTGACCGTGGTCGGGATCGGCGCGGACGGGTGCGCGGGGCTCTCTAGCCGCGCCGCCGGCGCCGTCTCCGCGGCGGACGTCCTCGCCGGGGGGGAGCGTCACCTCGCGGCGTTCCCTCAGTTCCGGGGCGAGCGGATCGTGCTCGGCAAGGACCTCCCCGGCGCGGTCGAGCGCGTCGCGGCGCTCGCGGACGAGCACGCGGTGTGCGTGCTCGCCTCCGGCGACCCGCTCCTCTTCGGCATCGGGGCGCGGCTCGTCGCGCGCCTCGGGCCGGAGCACGTCGAGATCCTCCCGCAGCCGAGCTCGGTGCAGTGGGCCTTCGCGCGCGCCGGGCTCGCCTGGGACGACGCGGCGATCCTCTCGGTGCACGGCCGGCCGCTCGCCGGTCTCGCGGCGCGCGTCCGCCGCGCACGGAAGGTCGCGCTCCTCACCGGCGGCGAGGCGTCGCCCGCCCGCGTGGCGCGCCACCTGGTCGACCATGGGGAGACCGGGCTCGCCGCGTGGATCTGCGAGGACCTCGGAGGGCCGGCCGAGCGGGTCCGCCGCCTCGACTCGCTCGAGGCCGCCGCCGCGTGCGACGACGTCTCCGCGCTGAATGTGCTGCTCCTGGCGCGGACCGACGCCTCCTGGCGGCCGCCGCCTGCGCTCCTCTTCCTGCCGGAGTCGGCGCTCGACATGCGGCGCCCGCGCGGCGGGCTCGTGACGAAGCGCGAGGTGCGTACGGTGGCGGTCGCGTCGCTCGCCATCCGTCCCGACGCCGTCGTGTGGGACGTGGGGGCGGGCTCCGGCTCGGTCGCGCTCGCGGCGGCGTCGCTCGCGCCGGAGGGGAGGGTGTTCGCGATCGAGCGCGATGCCGGGTCCGCCGAGCACTGCCGCCTGAACGCGCGGCGGCACGGCATGGACCACGTCGCCGTCGTGCACGGCGAGGCGCCTGGCGCGCTCGCCGGGCTCGACACCCCGGACGCGATCTTCATCGGCGGCGGCGGGAGCGCGGTCGGGGGGATCGTCGCCGCGTCGCTCGCGCGCCTGCGTCCCGGCGGCCGGATCGTCGTCGCGGCGGTGACGCTCGAGACGCTCGAGGAGGCGCGACGCGCGCTCGGCACGGCGGGGATCGAGCCCGAGGTGATGGCGCTCTCGGTTGCGCGCGGCGCGCCGCTCGCCGGCCGGACCCGGCTCGAGCCGCTGTCGCCGGTCTTCCTCATCGGGGGCGCGAAGCCCGGGGATCCCACCGCGTGACCGGTACCCTCTTCGGCGTGGGCGTCGGCCCCGGCGCGCCCGATCTCCTGACGCTGCGCGCGGTGACCGTGCTCCGCGCCGCGGCGGTCGTGGCTGCGCCGCGCGCCACCGACGGCGGGGAGTCGCTCGCGCTCCGCATCGCGCGCGAGGCCGTCGGGGTGGTGCCGGACCAGGAGACGCTCCCGCTCACGTTCCCGATGACGCGCGACGCGGGCCTGCGCCGCGCCGCCCGGGAGGAGGCGATCGCGGTGATCGGCGCGCGGCTCGCGGCGGGGCGCTCGGTCGCGTTCGTCACGGAGGGCGACCCGCTCCTCTACAGCACCTTCCTCGACCTGCTCTTCGCCGCACCGCGGCTCGGGGCGCGCATCGAGGTCGTCCCCGGTGTCTCGTCCCTCACCGCGGTGGCCGCGGCCGCGCAGGTCCCGCTCGCGGACGGGGACGACCGCCTGGCGGTGCTCCCCGCGGCGCGCGCCCTTCCGGACCTCGCACGGCTCGTGCGCGACTTCGAGACCCTCCTCCTCCTGAAGGCCGGACGTCACCTCGCGGAGCTGCGCGAAGGGCTGGCGGCGTACGGGCTCGCGGGTCGCGCCTGGGTGGTCGCGGACGCGTCGTGCCCGGGAGAGCACGTCGTCCGCCTCGCCGATGCCGAGGCCGGCGCCCGCGGCTACTTCACGACCGTGCTCGTGCGGACGCGCCCGGAGGGCGGCGAATGACCCGGCGGCTCGCGGTCCACGCGGTGACCCGCGGCGGGGCCGCGCTCGGACGGAGGCTCGCCGACGGGCTCGGCGCGGACCTCCTCGTCGCCGCTCCGGTGGCTGACGCGGCGCCGGGCGCGCGCCCGTTCGCGCTGCCGATGCGGGAGGCCGTAGCGCGCACGTTCGCCGAGTACGACGGCCACGTCTTCGTGCTCGCGGTCGGCGCCGCCGTGCGGCTCGTCCTGCCCCTCCTCGAGAGCAAGCGGACGGATCCCGCAGTCGTGTGCGTCGACGAGGCGGGGCGGTTCGCGGTGGCGGTCCTCTCGGGCCACGCGGGAGGGGCGAACGCGCTCGCGCAGGAGGCGGCCCGCGTCGTGGGCGCGGCCCCCGTCGTCACGACCGCCTCGGACGCGCAGGGGACGCTGCGCGTCGATCTGCTCGGCGCGGAGCTGGGCTGGACGATGGAGGACCCCGCCGGGAATGCCACGCGGACGGCTGCCGCCATCGTGAACGGCGACCCCGTGCTGGTCCTCGACGAGGCCGGCGAGGGCGCGTGGTGGCCGGCGGGCCGGCCGCTCCCCGCGAACGTCGAGGTCTCGCGCGCGCTCGACGGGCGGGACCTGTCGCGCTGGGCCGCGGTCATCGCGGTGACCGACCGCGCCGTGCGCGACGACGAGGTCCTCCGCCGCGCGGTCGTCTGGCGGCCGCGGACGCTCGCCGTCGGGGTGGGCTGCGATCGCGGCGCGTCGGAGACCGCCGTGTGGACCGCGGTCGTCTCCGTACTCGACGCGCACGGGCTCGCGCCGGCGTCGGTGCGCGCCGTGGCGACGATCGATCTGAAGCACGACGAGGGCGCGATCGTCGCGCTGGCCTTGCGGCTCGGGTGTCCGCTGCGCCTGTTCCCGGCCGCGACGCTCGACGGCGCCGCCGGGATCGAGCGCCCCTCGGACGTGGTCCGCCGGCATGTCGGCACGCGCGGCGTCGCCGAGCCCGCGGCGCTGCTCGCGGCGGGAGCGACGCGGCTCCTCGTCGCGAAGCAGGCGCTGCGTGATCCGGCGGACGGCCGGTCGGTGACGGTCGCCGTCGCCCGGGCTCCACGGGAGGTCGCATGACGGGCAGGGGAAAGCTCGCGGTGGTGGGGCTCGGTCCCGGCGCGCCGGATCAGCTGACGCCGGCCGCGCGCGCGGCGATCGCCGGCGCGGACGTGGTCGTGGGCTACCGGCCCTACGTCGCTCTCGTCGCGCCGCTCCTCGCGGGGAAGGAGCTCGTCGAGGGCCTGATGACCGGGGAGACCGAGCGGGCGCGCGAGGCGATCGCGCGGGCCCGCGCCGGCGCGCGCGTGGCGCTCGTCTCGTCCGGCGACGCGGGCGTCTACGGCATGGCGAGCCTCGTCCTCGAGATCCTGCGCGACGAGGGTTGGACGCGGGGCGGCGCCCCGGATCTCGAGATCCTCCCGGGCGTCACCGCGCTCGCCTCGTGCGCGGCGCTCGCCGGGGCACCGCTCGGCCACGACTTCTGCGCCATCTCCCTCTCCGACCTCCTCACGCCCTGGGAGGTGATCGCGCGCCGGCTCGAGGCCGCGGGGGCCGCGGACTTCGTCGTCGCCCTCTACAACCCGGCGAGCACGAGGCGGCGCAGGCCGCTCGAGCAGGCCCACGCGATCCTGGCGCGGCACCGCCGCGGCGACACGCCGGTCGCGGTGGTGACCGACGCCTACCGCGAGGGCCAGCGGACGATCGTCATCACGCTCGACCACCTCCTCGCCGCGGAGATCGGGATGACCACCACCGTGATCGTCGGCTCGAGCCGGACGTTCGCGTTCGAGGGCTTCCTCGTCACGCCGCGCGGCTACGCCGAGAAGTACGGCCGCGACGGCGCGGGCCTCGCGGGGGAGGAGGCGCCATGACCGTCCACTTCGTCGGAGCGGGGCCAGGAGCGCCCGACCTCATCACGGTGCGCGGTGCGGAGGTGGTCGCGCGCTGCCCGGTCGTCATCTTCGCGGGCTCGCTCGTGCCGCGCGCCGTCGTCGCCCGCGCGCGTCCGGACGCACGCGTCCTCGACTCGTCCCGGCTGACGCTCGACGAGATCGTCGCCGAGATGCAGTCGGCGCACGCGCGCGGAGAGGACGTGGCCCGCGTCCACACCGGCGATCCGATGCTGTTCGGCTCGACCGCCGAGCAGATGCGCCGCCTCGACGCGCTCGGCATCCCATACGAGATCGTCCCCGGCGTCTCGTCGTTCACCGCTGCCGCGGCGGCGCTCCGGCGCGAGCTGACGGTTCCGGGCGTCGCGCAGGCGGTGATCATCGCCCGCGCCGCGGGCCGGACGCCCGTTCCGGAGGGGCAGGAGCTCGCGGCGCTCGCGGCGCACCGCACGACGCTCGCACTCTTCCTCTCCGCCCAGCTCCTCGACGACTCGGTGGCCGCGCTCGTCCCGGCGTACGGCGCAGACTGCCCAGCCGCGATCGTCCATCGCGCGAGCTGGCCCGACGAGAAGGTGGTCCGCGGCCGCGTCGCGGATCTCGCCGCGCTGGCGCGCGCGCACGGCATCGGCGCGACCGCGATGGTGCTCGTGGGCCCGGCGCTCGCCGCGGACGCCTTCCCCGACTCGCGGCTCTATGCGCCGGAGTTCGGGCACGCCTTCCGCGCCGCCAGCCAGGAGGGCGAGCCGTGATCCGCGGGGACTGGTCGGCGCGCCCGGGCTGGGTCTACCTCGTCGGCGCCGGCCCGGGCGATCCCGGGCTCCTCACGCTGCGGGCGGCGGAGCTGCTCGAGACGGCGGACGTCGTCGCGTACGACGAGCTCGTCCCCGAGGCGCTGCTCGAGGCGGCTGCGCCCGGCGCCGAGCGGCTCGCGGTGGGCCGCCGCTGCCACGGGCGCGCGCGCGATCCGCTGAAGCTCCACCCGGCGGTGCTCGAGCGGGCGAGAGCGGGGAAGAGCGTCGTGCGGCTCAAGGCGGGCGATCCGTTCGTGTTCGGCCGCGGCGGCGAGGAGGGCGAGGAGCTCGCGGCCGCCGGCGTGCCGTTCGACGTCGTGCCGGGCGTCTCCGCCGCGCTCGGCGCCGCCGCCGCCGCTCGCATCCCGCTCACGCACCGCGACGTGAGCTCGGACGTGACCTTCGCGACCGGCCACGATCTCACCCGCGCCGCGGGGCCTAGCAGAAGCGACTGGTCGAAGCTCGCGGCCGGCGGCACGCTCGTCCTCTACATGGCCTCGCGGTCCCTCGCCGCGAACCTCGCGCGCCTCGTCGAGCACGGGCGCGCGCCCGGGACGCCGGTCGCGTGGATCGCCTCGGCGTCGCGGCCGGAGCAGGAGGTGGTGGTCGGGACGCTCGCCGATCTCGCCGCGCGAGTGGGGGAGCGGCCCGGCGACGCGCCGGCACTCGTCATCGTGGGCGAGGTCGTGGCGATCCGCGCGCGGCTGCTCGCGCGCGCGGCGGCGGGGGGACGGCCGTGAGCGACGGACGTGGGCTCCTTGTCGTCTACACCGGCGACGGCAAGGGCAAGACGACGGCCGCGCTCGGGATGGCCCTCCGCGCGCTCGGGCGGAAGCTCCCGGTCGCGTTCGTGCAGTTCGTGAAGGGCCGCTGGAAGACCGGCGAGCGGCTCTTCGCGGAGGGCGTTCCCGGCCTCGAGCTCCTCACCCTCGGCGAGGGGTTCACCTGGGAGGGCGACGACCCGGACCTGCACGCGCGCGCGGCGCGCGCGGCCTGGACGCGGGCGCGCGACCTGCTCACCTCGGGCCGCCACCGGATCGTCGTGCTCGACGAGCTGACCCACGTCGTGAACCGCGGCTGGGTCGGCTGCGAAGAGGTCCTCGAGGCGGTCGCGGCGCGCGACCGTGCGATGACGGTGGTCGTGACGGGGCGCGATGCTCCGGCGCCGCTCGTGGACGCGGCCGACCTCGTGACGGAGATGCGTGCGGTGAAGCACCCGTTCGCGCGCGGCGTGAAGGCGCTCGCGGGGGTCGACTTCTGATGACGACGGGCGCGGTCATCCCTCGCCTCGTGATCGGGGCGGCCTCGAGCAGCAGCGGGAAGACGACGCTGACGGTCGCGCTGCTCGCGGCGCTCCGCCGGCGCGGCCTGCGGGTCGCGGCGTTCAAGTGCGGCCCGGACTACCTCGACCCGGGGTACCACGCCCGCGCGTCCGGCGAGCCCGCGCACAACCTCGACGGCTGGATGATGGGACGGGACGCGGTGCTCGCGACGTTCGCGCATGGCACGCGCGGCGCGGACGTCGCGATCGTCGAGGGGGTGATGGGCCTGTTCGACGGCGCATCGGCGACCTCCGAGGAGGGCTCGACCGCGGAGATCGCGAAGTGGCTCGCCGCGCCCGTGGTGGCCGTGATCGACGCGTCGGGGATGGCGCGCACCGCCGCGGCGGTCGCGCGCGGGCTCGCCGCCTTCGATCCGGACCTGCGGGTCGCCGCGCTCGTCTGCAACCGCGTGGGGAGCCAGGGTCACCTCGAGCTCCTGCGCGAGGCGGTCGCAGAGCCGCCGCTGCGGGGCGGGCTTCCGTCGCGCCCGGAGCTCGCGTTCCCCGAGCGACACCTCGGGCTCGTCACTGCGTCGGAGGCGGTGCTGCCCGACGAGGTCGTGGCCGGCTGGGCGCGCGTCGCCGAGGAGTGGCTCGACGTCGACGCGCTCCTCGACGTCGCGCGCGCGGCGCCGCCGCTCGCGGTGCCGGACGTCCCGATGCCGGCCGCCGCGCGCGCGCGCTGCCGGATCGGCGTCGCGTTCGACGAGGCGTTCCACTTCTACTACGAGGACAACCTTGCCCGCCTCGCGTCGCTCGGCGCCGAGCTGGTCCGCTTCTCGCCGCTGCGGGAAGGCGCCCTGCCCGACGTCGACGGGCTGTACCTCGGCGGCGGGTATCCGGAGGAGCACGCGGCGGCGCTGGCCGCGAACGGCGGGATGCGCGCCGCGGTGCGCACGTTCGCCGCCTCCGGTCGTCCCATCTACGCGGAGTGCGGCGGCCTCATGGCGCTCGCGTCGGCGATCCGGACCCGCGACGGGCGCGAGCACGAGGCATTCGGGCTCGTCCCCGGCGTCGCCGTCGTGCACGACCGGTTGCGGGCGCTCGGGTATGCCGAGGTCACCACCCGCGGCCCGTCGCTCCTCGGCCCGACCGGCGTCCGCTTCCGCGGTCACCAGTTCCGCTACTCCGATCTCGTCGGCGTGCCGGCGGACGTGCCGCGCATCTACGAGATCGCGCGCCGGCGCGGCGAGCCGTTCCACGAGGGGTACGCCCCCGCGCCGAACGTCCTTGCGTCGTACGTGCACGCGCACTGGGCGTCCTGCCCCTCCGGCGCCGAGGCGCTCGTCGCCGCGTGCGAGGCGGTCCGGGGAGCCGCGCGATGACCGCGGCGCTCGCCCACGGTCCGGCGACCGCGCTCGACGGCCGCTGGCTCGTGGTCCGCTTTCCGGAGCCGCACGCGGTCCTCTCCTGGGCGATCGTGAATGGCGGGCTTCGCATCGCCACCGCGGTCGCGTGGCACGAGGTGCGCGACGCGGAGCTCCGGCCCCCCGTGGACCCCGCGCGGCTGCTGCGCGAGCGGCTCGCGGCGCGGGGGCTCGATGACGCGGTCGGGCTCCTCACGAGCCGGGCCCTCGACCGCCACGTCGTCGAGGTGCGGAGCGTCTCCGGCGTCACCGCCCGCTGCGTCGCGACCGTCGGGCTCGGGAACGCGCTCCGCGTCGGCGACCCGCTCGGCCCCGTCGCGCGCATCGGGACGATCAACGTCGTCTGCCAGATGTCGCAGCCGCTCGCGGAGGAAGGGCTCATCGAGGCGCTCTCGATCGCGGCCGAGGCGCGAACCCTCGCCGTGCTCGAGGCCGGAGTGCGGAGCCGCGTCAGCGCGGCCCCGGCGACCGGAACCGGGACGGACTGCATCGTCGTCGCGGCGCCCGAGCGGGCGCGCGGGGCGGTCTACGCCGGCAAGCACACCGCAATCGGCCACGTCGTCGGCGCAGCGGTGCACGCCGCGGTCGCGCGCGGCGCGGCCGAATGGCTCGAAGAATTCCAACGAAGGGGAGACCACAGATGAGCCTGCTCGAGAGCACGATCGCGAACATCCCGCCGTCCGATCACGTCGCCGCCGCGGAGGTGCAGCGGCGCCTCGACGGCAAGACCAAGCCCCGCGCGAGCCTCGGCCGCCTGGAAGAGGTGGCCTGCGCCCTCGGCGCCATCCAGGCCACCGCCGCGCCGCGCGCCGAGTCGAAGGCGGTCGTGGTGATGGCGGGGGACCACGGCGTGGCGGAGGAGGGCGTCTCGGCGTACCCGCAGGAGGTGACCGCCCAGATGGTCGCGAACTTCGCCCGGGGCGGCGCGGCGATCAACGTCCTCGCCCGGCACGTCGGCGCGCGTGTGGTCGTGGTGGACATGGGCGTGAAGGCGCCGGTCCCCGGGCTCCAGGGGGTGCTGGACCTTCGGGTGGGCCCAGGGACCCGCAACCTCGCGCGAGGTCCGGCGATGACTCGCGCTGAGACGGTGCGCGCCCTCGAGGCGGGCATCGGCGTCGCCGCGGGGCTCGCCGACGAGGGCGTGAACGTCCTCGCCATCGGCGAGATGGGGATCGCGAACACCACCGCGGCGAGTGCGCTCACCGCGGCGTTCACCGGGATCTCGCCCGACGAGGTCACGGGCCGCGGGACCGGCATCGATGACGCGGCGCACCGGCGCAAGGTGGAGGTGGTGCGGCGCGCGCTCGCGGTGAACCCGGTCGATCCGGCGGATCCGCTCGGGACGCTCGCCGCGCTCGGGGGATTCGAGATCGCCGGGCTCGCCGGCGTGGTCCTCGGGGCGGCCGCCCGCCGCGTTCCGGTCGTGATCGACGGCTTCATCGCGAGCGCGGCCGCGCTCGCCGCGGCGCGGCTCGCCCCGCGCGCCGGCGAGGCGCTCCTCGCGTCGCACCGTTCCGTCGAGGTGGGCCACCGCGTCATCCTGCAGGCGCTCGGGAAGAAGCCGCTCCTCGATCTCGACCTGCGGCTCGGCGAGGGGACGGGCGCGGTCCTCGCGCTGCACCTCCTCGAGGCCGCCGTCCGCGTCCTCAGCGAGATGGCGACCTTCGAGGCGGCCGGGGTGACGGACTCCGGGCGGTGACGATGGGCCCGACGCTCCACGCCGCGGCGGTCCTCGCCGGCGCGCTCGCGCTCGACCTCGCCCTCGGCGAGTACCCTGCGCGGCTCCATCCGGTCGTCTGGATGGGGCGCACCATCTCGGCGCTGGAGCGCCGCGCGCCGGCCTCGGGCCGCTGGCGCCAGCTCGCGTTCGGCGCGGCGATGGCCGTCGCGGTGCCCGGCCTGTTTGCGGCGGGCGCCGCGCTCGTCTGCCGCGCCGTCCGGGTCCATCCTGCGCTCTCGGTCCTCGTCGAGGCGACGCTCCTCAAGTCCACCTTCGCGGTGCGCGCGCTCGGAGACGCCGCGGGCGCGGTCGCGGCGGCGCTCCGGCGGGGAGACCTCGACGAGGCACGCGAGGCGCTGCGGGCGCTCTGCAGCCGGGATCCCTCCCGGCTCGACGCGCCGCTCGTCGCGGCCGCCGCGGTGGAGTCGGTGGCCGAGAACGCCTCCGACAGCGCGATCGCGCCGCTCCTGTGGTTCGTCATCCTCGGCGTCCCCGGCGCGGTCGCGTACCGTGCAGTCAACACGCTCGACGCACGGGTCGGCTATCGCGGCCGGTACGAATGGCTCGGCAAGGCGTCGGCGCGCGCGGACGACCTTCTG
The DNA here is from genome assembly GCA_036394835.1 of Anaeromyxobacter sp. Lineage (GTDB taxonomy): Bacteria > Myxococcota > Myxococcia > Myxococcales > Anaeromyxobacteraceae > Anaeromyxobacter. Next base: position 96,375 of record DASWEI010000098.1, read on the forward strand.
AATCTCATCCCTGCGCGCGTCACGGCGGTCCTCCTGCTCGCCGCCGGCGCTGCCTCGCGAGGCGCCGACGCAGGGCGCGGGCTCGCGACCCTCTGGCGCGACGGCGCGCGGACGGAGAGCCCGAACGCGGGCAGGCCGATGGCGGTGATGGCCGGGCTCCTCGGGGTCGAGCTCGAGAAGGTGGGCCATTACCGGCTCGGCGAGCCGCTGCGGCCGGTCGGAGCGGACACGATCTCCGCCGCGTGGCGGATCGCGTTCCTCGCGACGCTCGCCGCTGCGGCGCTCGGCGCGGCGATCGCCGTGGCGGTCGCGCGAGGGATCCATGGCGCTGCGTGAAGCTCCGCCGCGTCCCGCGCGCCTCGGCGCGGCGCTCGCGCCCCGCTGCCGCGTCCACGGTGGACCCGTCGCCGCCGAGCTCACCGAGCTCGGCCTCTCGCCGGACCGCCTCGTGGACTTCAGCGTGAACGTGAACCCATACGGTCCGGCCCCATCCGTCGCCGAGGCGGCGAGGCGCGCCGACCTCGCGCGCTACCCCGATCCGGACGCCACGGCCGTGCGGGCCGCGCTCGGCCGTCGCTGGCAGGTGCCCGCCGAGGCGGTGTTCTTCGCGCACGGCGCGGCCCAGCTCCTGTGGGAGCTCGCGCGCCACGTCGCGCGGTCCGGCGCGCCGGCGCTGATCGTCGAGCCGGCGTTCTCCGAGTTTCGCGCGGGCCTCCTCGCGTCCGGGGGCGAGCCGGTGACGTGGCGTGCGAGCGTCGAGCGCGGCCTCGCCCTGGACCTCGCCGGGGTGTCCGAGGCGCTCGGGCGGTCGCGGGCGGCGGCGGCGTACCTCGCGGCGCCCACGAGTCCCGCCGGCCTCCCGGTCGCGGCGGCCGACGTGGCGCGGCTCGCGGACGCCCACCCGGACGTCCTCCTGGTCCTCGACGAGTCGTTCCTCGCGCTCTCCGACCGGCACCGCGACGCGGACGTCCCGCTCCCGCCGAACGTCGCCAGGGTCCGCTCGATGACGAAGGAGCACGCGATCGCCGGGCTGCGGGTCGGGTACCTGCTCGCGGAGCCGTCGCTCGTCGCCGCGCTCGAGGCGGCGCGTCCGTCCTGGTCGACGAGCGCACCCGCGCAGGCGGCGGCGCTCGCCGCTCTCGCGGAAGACGAGTTCGTCGCTGCGAGCCGCGCGCGCCTCGCGGACGATCGCGAGGCGCTCCGCCGCGGCCTCGAGCGGCTCGGGTTCGCGCCCCTGCCGTCCATCGCGCCCTACCTCGCCTTCCAGGCCGGCGACGCCGCCGCGCTCCGCGGGCGTCTACTCCGGCGCGGGATCCTCGTGCGCGACTGCGCGTCGTTCGGCCTGCCCGGGTTCGTTCGCGTGGCGGCCCGTCCCCCGCGCGATAGGGACATGTTGCTCGCCGCGCTCGAGGAGGAGGTCCAGCGATGACCGGGTCCGTGATCATGGTGCAGGGGACCGCCTCCTCTGTCGGCAAGAGCCTCGTCGTCACCGGGCTCTGTCGGCTGTTCCGCCGCGCCGGGCTCCGGGTCGCGCCGTTCAAGGCGCAGAACATGGCCCTGAACGCGGCGGTGGCGGCGGACGGAGGCGAGATCGGCCGCGCCCAGGCGGTGCAGGCCGACGCCGCGGGCATCGACCCGACGGTGGACATGAACCCCATCCTGCTGAAGCCAGAGGGCGACTCCCGCTCGCAGGTGGTCGTGCTCGGGAAGCCATCCGCGAGCATGAGCGCGACCGAGTACCACCGCCACAAGCCGGAGCTCCGTGCCGTCGTCCGGGATGCCCTCGCGCGGCTGCGCGCCCACTTCGACGTCGTCGTGATCGAGGGCGCGGGCAGCCCCGCCGAGGTGAACCTGAAGGACCGCGACATCGTCAACATGGACGTCGCGAAGGCCGCCGGCGCGCGCGTGCTCCTCGTCGGCGACATTGACCGGGGCGGCGTGTTCGCCGCCTTCGTCGGCACGATGGAGTTGTTGCCGCCGGACGAGCGCGCGCTCGTGGGCGGCTTCCTCGTGAACAAGTTCCGCGGCGACCCGCGCCTGCTCGACTCCGGGCTCGACTTCCTGCGCGAGCGGACGGGCGTGCCGGTCGTCGGCGTGCTCCCGTACCTGCGCGGCCTGCGCATCGCCGACGAGGACTCCGTCTCGCTCGACCATCGCCGCCGGACGCGCCGTGCGGCCCCCGGCGAGCTCGAGATCGCGATCGTTCGGCTCCCGCGGATCGCGAACTACGACGAGTTCGACGCGCTCGAGCACGAGCCGGGCGTGGTCGTCCGCTACGTCGACCAGCCGGAGGAGCTGCGCGGAGCGGACCTGGTCGTGCTCCCCGGCTCGAAGAGCACGGCGCCCGACCTGCGCTGGCTGCGCGCGAGCGCCGTCGCGGACGAGCTGGCGGCGCGCGCGGCGCGAGGCGACCCCATCCTCGGCGTGTGCGGAGGATGCCAGATGCTCGGGCGCGCGGTCCTCGATCCGGACCGCGTGGAGTCCGACGAGGAGGAGGCGGCCGGGCTCGGGCTCCTTCCGATCGTGACCCGCTTCCGGCGCGAGAAGACGACCGCCCGCGTGCGCGCCCGGCCGATCGCGGCGCTCCTCGGGCCCGGCGAGGGCGTGGAGGTGGGCGGCTACGAGATCCACATGGGACAGGTGGAGCGGCTCGCGGGTCCCCCCGCGCTCCGGCTCCTCGCCCGGAACGGCGCCGCGTGCGACGTGGAGGACGGCGCCGTGTCCCCCGACGGCGCGGTGGTCGGGACGCTCGTCCACGGGCTCCTCGAGGACGACGGCCTCCGCGCGGCGCTCCTCGCGCGGCTCCGGGCACGGCGCGGCCTCGGGGAGCCCTCCGGTCCGCCGATCGCGAGCCGCGAGGCGGAGTACGACCGGCTCGCCGACGCGCTCGCCATCCACCTCGACTGGGACGTCGTGTGCGGGCTCGCGGGGCTCCGGGTTCCGCGGCCGCCGGTGGTGGGCGCGTGAGCCCGTCGCCGTGCTACCGCGTCGGCGCGACGTCGTTCGTGCACCCCGCCGGCTGGCTCGAGAACGCCGAGCGCGTCGCGGGGCGCGTCCGCGACGTGGAGATCCTGCTGTTCGAGCCGCCGTCTCCCGCGAGCGGTCCCGCGCCGGAGGAGATTGCCGGCCTCGCTCGCCTCGCGCGCGACGCGGGGCTCACCTACTCGGTGCACGCTCCGATCGTCTCGCTCGCGAGCGAAGACGACGGCTGCCGCTCCCTCGCGGTCGAGGCGGTGCTGCGCGCCGCGCAGCTCACCGCGCCGCTCGCGCCGCACGCGCTCGTCGTGCACGTCGAGCGGGAGGGCGCGGCGGACGCCGTGGACGCCTGGCGGGCGTGCGCGGCGCGGTCGCTCGGGGAGCTCGTCGCGGCGGGCGTCTCGCCCTCCACGATCGCCGTCGAGACGCTCGAGTACGACTTCGCGCTCGTCGAGCCCATCGTGGACGACCTCGGCCTCTCGGTCGCGCTCGACGTCGGCCACCTCGCCCGCGACGGCGTGGCGGTGGAGTCCGTCCTCCGGCGGAACCTCGCCCGGACCCGCGTCGTGCACTGGCACGGGACGGATCCGTCGGGTCGGGACCACCAGTCGCTCCGCCACTATCCGCGCGCCGGCGCCGTCGCGCTCGTCCGGGAGCTCGCCCGGGCACGCTGGGCGGGGGTCATGACGCTCGAGGTGTTCCGCGAGGCCGACCTCGACGACTCGCTCGCGGTGCTCGCGGACGTGGAGAAGGAGGCGCTGGCGTGACGACTGGACGGGAGATCGTCCTCGTGGGCGGGGGCGCGCGCTCGGGGAAGAGCGCCTTCGCGCTCGCGCGGGCGAGGGAGCTCGGCGTGCGCCGCCTGTTCATCGCGACCGCGCGCCGCTACGACGCCGAGATGGATGACCGGATCGCCCGGCACCGGGCGGAGCGCGCGCAGGAGTTCGAGACGCTCGAGGAGCCGCTCGCGGTCCCGGAGGTCCTCGGCCGGGCGACCGGGTACGACGTCGCGGTCGTGGACTGCGTCACGCTCTGGCTCTCGAACCAGCTCATCGACGGCGCGGGGCAGGACGAGATCGAGCGCCGGGTGAGGGATCTCGCAGTCGCGCTCGAGCGCGCGCCCTGCCACGTGGTCCTCGTCACGAACGAGGTCGGGATGGGCGTCCATCCGGAGTCCGCGCTCGGCCGCACCTTCCGCGACGTCGCGGGGCGAGCACACCAGCGCCTCGCGAGCGTCGCCACCGAGATCCAGCTCGCGGTGCTCGGGGTCGTCCTGCGCCTCGCGCCCGGACCGATCGCCGTCCACCATCGCGGGGCGCGCGGATGAGCCTCCCCGTCGAGAGCGTCGCCCCGCCTCGCGCGCCGGGCGCAGCCGGGCGGGTGCTCCGGGACGTCATGCTCGCGTTCGGGTTCCTCACGCGGCTGCCGGTCCCGCCGCGGCTTTGGGACGGCGCCGACCTCGGCCGCTCGTGCGCGTGGTTCCCGCTCCCCGGCGCCGCGATGGGGCTCCTCGTCGCCGCGGTCGCCCGTCTCGCCGGGCCGCACCTGCACGCTCCGCTCGCCGCCGTCCTCGCGGTGGCGGCGCTCGCGTGGATGACGGGCGGGCTCCACCTCGACGGCGTCGCCGACGTGTTCGACGGCCTCGGCGGCGGCCACGGTGATCGCGAGCGCACCCTGCGGATCATGCGGGACAGCCGGATCGGCGCGCACGGGGCCACGGCGCTCGTGCTCGTCCTCGCGGTGAAGGTCGCGGCGCTCTCGGACCTGCTCGCGCGCGGATCGCTCTGGCCGCTCGTCGTGGCGCCGGTGGTCGCGCGCTTCGCCGTCGTCCCGCTGCTCGTCCTCTTCCCCTACGCGCGCGAGGAGGGGCTCGGGCGCGCGTTCCGCGGGACCGCGGGCCGCCGGGAGATCGCGATCGCCGCGGTCCTCGCGGCGGCGGCGGTCGCGCCGTTTGCGCCGGGGTCGCTTCTTCCCGCGGCGGTCGCGCTCGCCGCGGCGGCGGCCGTCGCGGTGAGCGTGAACCGCCGGCTCGGCGGGCTCACCGGCGACGTCTACGGCGCGACGATCGAGGTCGCCGAGGCCGCGCTGCTCGCCGCCGCGACGCTGCGCTGATGACGAGCCCCTCGCCCCGGGCACGCGCCCGGGAGAGGGGGTCGCACGCTCTTCACTTCACTTCCGCGCCGCGCTGGCCGCGCTCGCCACGGGCGCCCCGCCGCCCACGACGAGGTTTCCCTTCACCTTCTGGAACCAGGCGGGGCCGAGCCCCTTCACCTTCATGACGTCCTCGGGGCGGCGGAAGGGCTGCTTCTGCCGAAACGCGACGATCGCCTGCGCCTTCTTCTCGCCGAGGCCGGGGAGCCGCATCAGCTCCGCGACGGTCGCGCGGTTCAGGTCCATCCGCTCGCCGGACGGGAGCCCCTTCTTCGCGGCGAGCGCGGGGGCGGCGGCGAGGAGCGCCACCGCGACGACGAGGCTGCGGAGGAGGGCGGTCACGGCCGCACCTCGATGGTCTCCACGCCGTTCCGCCGCGTCCCGGGCGCGAGCGGGACGCGGTCGTCCTCGCGGATCTGCAGCTTGTTCGTCCCCACCGGGAACGCGTCCAGGTAGAGGTTGATGCTGCCGTCCTTGTTGGCCCAGCCGACGCCGACCTTCACCCAGCGCGTGTGCTTCTTCGTCTCGTCGTCGCGGTCCGGACGCTCCAGCACCGCGAGCACCGCGAGCCGCTTCCCACTTCCGTTCGCCTCGGTCATGACGCTCTCCGTTCCCTTGGGCGCGCGTTCGTCGCGCGCCGAGGGCGTGGCGGAGCAGCGGCCGTGCCCGCGCCAACGCCGCGGGATCACGGCGGGCGGGGACGGAACGGAGGTTCAGGTTCGGCCGGCGCGGCCGCGCGGCGGTCCGGCGCCGCCTTCAGTTCACCGGGCCGGGCGGCGGGAAGTGCGGCGTGTCGCCGAGGTCGATCGGCCCGAAGCGGGCCTCGTACTTCGCGATGTTGTCCTGGATCGCGTGGAGGAGTCGCTTCATGTGCTTCGGCGTCGTGATGGCGCGCGCGCGGACGGTCGCCTTCGGCGCCTGCGGCTGGATGTAGATGAGATCCATCGTGAACTCGGTCTCGGTGTGGTTCACGAGCGCGGAGTTCACGAAGACGCCGTTCGCGGTCGCGGGATCGATCTCGATCTGGATCTGGATGGACGGCGGGGACGAGGTGGGTTTGTCGGCCATGGCGAGGCCTTAACAGGATTCGGGGCCGGCCGCGACGGGGCGTCCTGCACCGGAACGTTGAAAGGCGGGCGCGGTGGGGGTAACCGTGGGTCTCCTTGGCGCGCACCGGAATCCAGCACGGCGGCGAGTTCGAGCTGGCGGGGGGGCCGGACGCCGTCCTGCTCCTGCACGGCCTCACCGGCTCGACCTTCGAGCTCTACCCCGTCGCGGAGTCGCTCCACCGCGCCGGGATGCGCTGCCTCGCGCCGGTGATGGCCGGGCACGGCGGCGCCCCGCAGGCCCTCGCCGGCGTGCCGTGGGCCGAGTGGATCGGCAAGGCGCGCCGCGACCTCGCCCGCCTCGAGGGGGCGCGCCGGACGTTCGTCGTCGGCTGCTCGATGGGCGCGCTCGTCGCGTGCGCCCTCGCGCACGACCAGCCGGCGCGGGTGGACGGCCTCATCCTCCTCGCGCCCGCGCTCGAGCTGACGCTCTCGGGGAAGCTCGGCGCGCTGCTCGGCGGCCTGCCGTTCCTGCGCGGCACCATCGTCCCGAAGCGCGCCGGCTCGGACGTCTCGGATCCCGAGATGCGCCGGCGGAACCCTTGCATGGACGCGGTTCCGCTCGCGGCGGTCGCGGAGCTCCTCGCCCTCGAGGCGCACGTCGCCCGGCAGCTCCCCGGGATCGCCGCACCGGCGCTCGTCATCCACGGCGCGCACGATCACACCGTCACGCTCGCCGGCGCGCGCCGGCTCGCGCGCCGCATCGGCAGCGGCCCCGCCGAGCTCGTGGTGCTGCGGCGCAGCTGGCACCTCGTCGGCATCGACGTCGAGCGCGACCGCTGCGCCGACGAGGCGACGCGCTTCCTCGAGGCGCTGCCGCTCCCGGGCCGCCGCGCCGCGCGGCAGGCCCGACGAAGGACGAGGTGAACGATGGCCGCGACGCACGTCCTCGCGATCGACCAGGGCACGACCGGCACGACGGTGCTGATCCTCGACCGGCGGCTCGGCGTCCGCGCGAAGGTGAACCAGGAGTTCCGGCAGATCTTCCCGAAGCCGGGCTGGGTCGAGCACGACCTCGAGGACATCTGGGGCTCGACCATCTCGACCGTGCAGCGCGCGCTGCGCGAGGCCGGGCTGCGCGGCGGCGAAATCGCCGCGATCGGGATCACGAACCAGCGCGAGACGACTGGCCTGTGGGAGCGCCGCTCCGGAAGGCCGCTCCAGCACGCCATCGTCTGGCAGGACCGGCGCACGACCGAGGACTGCGCGCGGCTCAAGGCCGCCGGCCACGAGGCGCGCGTGCGCGAGAAGACGGGCCTCGTCCTCGACCCGTACTTCTCGGCGACGAAGATCCGCTGGCTCCTCGATCACGTGAAGGGCGCGAGCGAGAAGGCCGACGCCGGGCAGCTCGCGTTCGGCACGATGGACACGTTCCTCGCCTGGCGGCTCACCGCGGGCGCGGCGCACGTGACGGACGTCTCGAACGCGAGCCGGACGCTGCTGATGGACCTGCGGACCCGCGAGTGGGACCGCGAGATGATGGACCTCTTCGGCGTGCCGAGGAGCCTCCTGCCGGAGATCCGGCCGTCGTCGGCGGTGTACGGGACGACGAAGGGCGTGAAGGCGCTGCCGGACGGGATCCCCGTCGCGGGGATCGCGGGAGACCAGCAGGCGGCGCTCTTCGGGCAGGCCTGCTTCGAGGCGGGTGAGGCGAAGTGCACCTACGGCACGGGCGCGTTCCTCCTGCAGAATACCGGCGCCGAGCCGGTCTTCTCGTCGCGCGGGCTCCTCACGACCGTCGCGTGGCAGGTCGGCGGCGAGGTCGCCTACGCGCTCGAGGGGTCGTCGTTCATCGCGGGCGCCGCGGTGCAGTGGCTGCGCGACGGGCTCGGGATCATCAAGAAGTCGCCGGACGTGGAGCCGCTCGCGAAGCAGGTGAAGGACTCGGGCGGCGTCACCTTCGTGCCCGCGCTCGCCGGCCTCGGCGCGCCGCACTGGCGCCCGGAGGCGCGCGGCGTGCTGCGCGGGATCGACCGCGGCACGACGGCGGCGCACGTCGCGCGCGCGACGCTCGAGGGGATCGCCTTCCTCATCAACGACCTCGCCGAGGCGATGCGCGCCGAGGCCCAGCGGCCGATCCCGGTGTTCAAGGTGGACGGCGGCGCGTCGCAGAACGACCTGCTCATGCAGTTCCAGGCGGACCTGCTCGGCGTGCCGGTGGAGCGGCCGCGGCTCATCGAGACGACCGCGTTCGGCGCGGCGTTCCTCGCCGGCCTCGCGACGGGTGTCTGGAAGGACCGCGAGGAGATCCGCAGGAACTGGAAGGTCGGGAAGCGGTTCGACCCGAGGATGAGCCCGGTCGAGCGCGAGGCGCACCTCGCGAGGTGGAAGAAGGCGCTCGAGGCGGCGTAGCCGGACCGGGTCGGAGTCGAAGGGCGCCGCCCGTCGATTCGCCGGCCGGGGGCCCAGACGGCAGCGAGGCGGCTGTTGCGATTGTCTGCGCTACTTGTTCGGATAAGGCGGCGGCCCGTTGTTCGCCGGGGTGCCGTGCTTGTTGCTCTGCACGAGCCCGTTCACCGATCCGGGCGGATGCCCCGCGATGATCGAGGCCATCTCGGCCTTGGTGAGCTTGACTGGCTTGTCGTTCTTCGCGGGTTGGCGGGGTGCGTTCGCCGCCGTTGCACTCATCGCGAAGGCGAGCGCCGCGGCTGCGACCAGAGTCTTCATGACCGTGTTCATCGGTTCCTCCGTCCTCGACCGCTGGACCGCCAGCGATCTTCTGTCGGTGAACCTTAAACACGCACTTCGTGACCCGCAGCAGGCGCTTGGGCGCGCGCGTGTGTCAGCACGGATGCGAGAGGGGATTCACCAAACGCCGCGAGGCAAGGAACGCGCCGAGAGACGCACGGCGGGCCCGCGGTGGGCGCTGCTCGTGCACGGCAACCGCGACGAGGTCTGGCGCCCGCCTGCTGCCGGTCTCGCGGCGCAGTCGGTCCGCTGCGCGCCCGTTGCCGCTGGCCGATACCCCGCCTGCGGCCGCGCGCGGCGCGGTGCATACGATTCGGTCGCGCGGGAACGGCGCGCTCACGAAAGTGCCATCCCACGACTCCATGCCGGCGGTCGAACGCACCCGGGTGCCATCCTGGCCAGCTCGACGGCGCCTCTGCTGGTGCGCGGCCCTTTGTCTTGGGTGCGGTACCGCGTCCTCGTCCCCGTCGAGGCGTGTCGTCGTTTCGCTCGCCGAGATGCGGCACGCGACCGTCGTCATGCAGCAGTGGGACCTCAGCTGTGGCGCTGCCGCGCTCGCGACACTCCTCACCTACCATCTGGGCGATCCCGTAACCGAGCGTGCGGTTGCGGAAGCGATGCTCCGTCGTACCGACCCCTTGAAGGTCCGGGTCCAAGGTGGGTTCTCGCTGCTCGATCTCCAGGAATACGCCGAGGCGCGTGGCTACGAGGCAGACGGGTATGGCCGCGTTTCCCTCGACGACCTCGTCGCGATGGCTCCCGTTATCGTCCCCGTCACTCTCCACGGGTACGACCATTTCGTGGTCTTCCGCGGCGTGCGCGGGAGCCGCGTCGAGCTCGCCGATCCCGCGTTCGGGCGCCGCACCGCCTCGCTCGCTGAGTTCGAGCGTGTCTGGAAGCTCAGGGTGGCGTTCGTGATCGCGCGGCGGCCTTCGCGATGACCGCTCGGACTCTCGCCGCGCACCGGCTGCTCCTCGCCACGGCGATCCTCGGCTGCAGCGCGCTCGCGACCGCTCAGCCGACCGACCACCCGGAGGTGGCGCGCGACGAGACCGCTCGCGCGCTGGAGCGTGCGCTGGTCCGGCAAGGTGGCCTCGTCCTGAGGCCGGCCGCGATCGAGCTCGAGCCCGACCTCGACTACCTGTATCGGGAGTCCAATGCCTTGCGGCGAGACACCGTCACTGGAACGATCACGGCCCGAATCGGGCTGCCGCTCGGGGCGCAGGCCGATGCGCGTGTTCCCTACATGATCGCCGACCACTCGCCAGGGTTCCGCACGCGCTCGGCGCTCGGTGACGTCGCCCTCGGGCTCACGAAGCAGCTCCTCGTCGGCGGGCCAGGCACGCCGCTGCCGGATCTCCTGCTCACGGCGCGGTGGAAGACGACCACCGGCGCGAGCGACGGCGATCGGTCGCCCGGCACCGGTGCGAACACGATCCAGGCGCTGTTCACGGGCGTTCGGCGCGACGACCCGCTCGTGCTCGTCGGCACCGCGTACTACATGTGGAGTCTCCGTTCCGGGGACGTGGCGCGTGGCGACGCCGTCGGCGTCATTCTCCGGACGCTGCTCGCGGCCACCCCCGACACCTCGCTCCTCATCGGTTTCGACGTCGCGAGCGTCTTCGCAACGAAGGCAAAGGGCGTGACGGAGCCGGGGACCGATCGGCTGAGCGGCGTCCTGAACATCGGCCTCTACACGAGCGTGGCGCGCGATCTCTTCCTGAACGTCGCGGCCGGCGTTGGGGTCACTCCGGCCGCTCCCGATTTCGAGCTCACGGTCGCGCTGCCTTTCCGGCTGTGACGCGAGCGCGCACGAACGCGCCAGATCCGTTTCGCCCGGCGACGCGCGGCTCCTCACCCCATCCTGTCGAGCGCCTCCGCCACCGACTCGACCCCCTCGACCGCGATGCCCCGCGGGATCTCCGCGTGCTTCGCGTTCGCGGCCGGAATGAGCGCGCGCTCGAACCCGAGCCGCGCCGCCTCCGCGAGCCGGATCTCCGGCTGCGAGACCGCGCGCACCTCGCCCGCGAGCCCGACCTCCCCGAGGAGGAGCGTGCGCCGCGGGATCGGGCGGTCCCGGAAGCTCGACGCGAGCGCGGCGATCGTCGCGAGGTCGGCGGCAGGGTCGTCGACCGAGAGCCCGCCCGCGACATTCACGAACAGATCGCAGCCCAGGATCTCCATCCCGACCTTCTTCTCGAGCACCGCAGCGAGCAAGGCGACGCGGTTCGAGTCGATCCCGAGCGCGGTCCTCCGCGGCGTGCCGAACCCGGTGGGCGCGACGAGCGCCTGCACCTCCACGAGCACGGTCCGCGTCCCGTTTAGCACCGCCGCGACCGCGCTCCCCGGCGCGTCCTCCGGCCGCTCGGCGAGGAAGAGCGCCGATGGGTTCGCCACCTCGACGAGCCCGCCCGCCTTCATCTCGAACACCCCGATCTCCGAGGCCGAGCCGAACCGGTTCTTGTGCGCGCGCAGCACGCGGTATGGGTGGGCGCCGCCGCCCTCGAAGTAGAGGACGGTGTCCACCATGTGCTCGAGGACGCGCGGGCCCGCGATCGCGCCGTCCTTCGTGACGTGGCCGACGAGGAACACCGGCGTCTCGGTCGTCTTCGCGTACGCCATGAGCCGCGCCGTCACCTCGCGGATCTGGGTGACCGTGCCGGGCGCGCTCTGCAGCTCCGGCAGGTACTGCGTCTGGATGGAGTCGATCGCCACGGCGGCCGGCTCGAGCGCCTCGGCGGCGCGCAGCACGCGCTCCGCGTCGGTCTCGGCGAGGATCTGGAGGTTCTCCGCGCCCGCGCCGAGCCGGTCCGCGCGCAGCTTCACCTGCCGCGGCGACTCCTCGCCGGAGACGTAGAGCACCGGTCGGTCGGGCCTGTTCCGCGCGAGCCGGTCGAGCACGGCGAGCATGAGCGTCGACTTTCCGATCCCCGGGTCTCCGCCGAGCAGCACGAGGGCGCCCGGCACGACGCCGCCGCCGAGGACGCGGTCGAGCTCGCCGATGCCGGTCTTCTGGCGCGCCTCGTCGTTCGCCTCGACCTCGTGGAGCGGGATCGGCTTCGCCGCCGTCGTGTGCGGGCCCCAGCCGCGCGCGGGACCCTTCGGCTCCGGGGCGGAGACCTCCTCCTGCATCGTGTTCCAGCGCCTGCAGCCCGGGCACTGGCCGAGCCACTTCGGGCTCGACTGGCCGCACTCGGCGCAGGCGAAGACGGTCTTCTGGCGGGACGCGGCGCGGGACATCGCGCGCGAAGAATGACACAGCGCTCCGACACGCCGTTCAGGCGTACCGGAGCGCCGTCACCGACACACGCCGCGTCAGACCGTCGCCGACCCGCGCCGCATCACCGCGAAGATGAGCGAGATGACCGCGAGTACGAGCAGGATGTGAACCCACCCGCCGATCGCGGACCCCGAGACGAGCCCCAGGGCCCACAGCACGAGAAGGATGACCGTGATCGTCCAGAGCATCGTGTTCCCCTCCCTCCGGAAAACCTAGCCACCGGCAAACCGCGTGGGGACCACGCCCCGCCACCTCCTGCGGGGTCGGCGCGGCGCCGCCGGACGATTCCCGAGTCGCCAGCCGGGCTTGCCCTCGTCCATGTCGTCAACCGCGGACGGGCGCTCGGTTGACGAGCGGGTCCGGGCTGGTATCTTCTCGGCCCCTATGTGCGAGACGAACACCCGCCCGCTGCCCGCCGGCATCGAGCCCATCTCCGGCGACGAGGCCCGCCGGCTCATCCGCCACGACTCGGGCGCCGCGCTCGAGGCGCTCACGGAGCGCGCGCGCGCGGTGCGCGAGGCGGTGCACGGGCGCGAGGTCGCGCTCTGCGGCATCACGAACGCGAAGAGCGGCCGCTGCGCCGAGGACTGCGGGTTCTGCTCGCAGTCGGCGCACTTCCCGGAGGCGGAAGCGCCGGTCTACCCGCTCGTCGGCGCGGACGAGATCGTGGCGCAGGCGAAGGCGGCGGAGCGCGCCGGCGCGCGCGAGTTCTCCATCGTGACCTCGGGGACGCGCATCGGGAGCGAGCGCGAGCTCGCCACGCTCGAGGAGGCGGTCCGCCGGCTCCGCGCCGAGACCGCGGTCGAGCCGTGCGCCTCGCTCGGCCTCATGCGCGAGCAAGACCTCGTCCGGCTGAAGGCGGCGGGGCTCATGCACTACCACCACAACCTCGAGACCGCGCGGAGCTTCTTCTCGAACGTCTGCACGACCCACAGTTACGAGTCGCAGCTCGAGACGATCCGCACCGCGAAGCGGCTCGGCTTCAAGCTCTGCTCGGGCGGCATCCTCGGCATGGGCGAGACGCCCGAGCAGCGGGTCGAGCTCGCCGAGGAGATCCGCGGCCTCGAGATCGAGTGCGTGCCGATGAACTTCCTGAACCCGCGTCCCGGCACGCCGATGGCGAAGGTGAAGGCGATCACCGCCGGCGAGTGCCTCGCCGCGATCGCCGTCTACCGCCTCATGATGCCGCGCGCCCACCTCTTCGTGATGGGTGGACGCGAGGTGAACCTGGGCGACCGGCAGGACCTCATCTTCCGCGCCGGCGCGAACGGGACGATGGTCGGCAACTACCTCACGAGCGCAGGACGCGCGCCCGACCAGACGGTGGCGATGGCGGAGGGCCAGGGGCTCGCGCTCCGCCCGCCCGAGACCGGCCGGCCCTGGGCGTACGACGGAGAGGCGCCGCACGACGCGGACTGGAACCGGCGCGCCGTCGAGGGCGAGCGGAAGGGCACGCTCCCCGTCGTCGGATAGGGACGCGGCATGGGCGAGACGGCACTCGACTGGATCGACGGCGAGCTCGACGCGCTCGCAGCGAAGGGCCTGCGCCGCTCGCTCGAGCCGCTCGCCTCTGCGCAGGGGCCGGTCGTCACGGTCGACGGCCGCCCGATGGTGAGCCTCTGCTCGAACGACTACCTCGGCCTCGCCTCCGACCCGCGGCTGAAGCGCGCGGCGGCTGAGGCGGCGGAGCGCGAGGGCGCGGGCGCGGGCGCGGCGCGGCTCGTCGCGGGCGACCTCCCGATCCACGGCGCCCTCGAGCGGCGGCTCGCGGCGTTCAAGGGGACCGAGGCCGCGCTCCTCTTCAACACCGGTTACCACGCGAACGCCGGCGTGCCGCCCGCCCTCGTCGGGCGCGGCGACGCCGTGTTCTGCGACGTGCTCGACCACGCCTCGATCGTGGACGGGTGCCTGCTCTCGCGCGCGGAGCTCGTCCGCTACCGGCACTGCGACGTGGGCGAGCTCGACGAGCTCCTCGCCCGCACGAAGGCGCGCCGGAAGCTCGTCGTGACCGACTCGATCTTCGGGATGGACGGCGACGCTGCGCCGCTCCGCGAGATCGCCGAGGCCTGCGATCGGCACGGCGCGATGCTCTACGTCGACGAGGCGCACGCCGCGGGCGTCCTCGGCCCGACGGGCGCCGGCCTCGCGGAGGCGCTCGGCGTGCAGGGCCGCGTGGACGTCCACATGGGGACGCTCGGGAAGGCGCTCGGGTCGTTCGGCGCGTACGTCGCCGGGTCGCGGCGTCTCGTGGACCTCCTCGTCTCGCGCGCACGCACCTTCATCTTCACGACGGCGCTCCCGCCCGCCGCCTGCGGCGCGGCGCTCGCGGCGCTCGACGTGCTCGAGGGCGAGCCCGCCCGGCGCGAGCGGCTCCGCGCGCTCTCCGCGCGGATGAAGGCGGGGCTCGAGGCGCTCGGGTTCGATCTCTCTCGCGTCGTCGCGCCGATCTTTCCCGTCGTCCTCGGCAGCGAGGAGCGGGCGCTCGCCGCGTCGAGGGCGCTCCGCGCGCGCGGCTTCTTCGTGCGCGCGATCCGGCCCCCGACGGTGCCCCGCGGGACGAGCCGGCTGCGCGTCGCGCTCACCGCCGGCCACACCGAGGCGCAGGTCGACGCGTTCGTCGGCGCGCTCGCCGAGGTGGTGCGCGAGCTTCCTCCTCCGCGCTCCACCCCCTGACCCCGGCGCGGCGCTATCTTGCAGACGGTGCAGGCCCTCTTCGCTCACTTCGGCTACGTCGCCGTGTTCGCGGCGCTCGCGGTGGCCGGGGTCGGCGTCCCGATCCCGGAGGAGCTGACCCAGCTCACCGCGGGCGCCCTCGCCCACGAAGGGTACCTCGACGTGCGGCTCGCGATCCCGGTCGTCTGGGCCGGGATCGTCGCGGGCGACACGGTGCTCTTCCTCCTCGCCCGCCGGCACGGGCCCTGGCTGCTCGCGACGCGCGCCGCGCGGCGGGTGCTCACGCCCGAGCGCAAGGAGAAGCTCGAGCGGCACTTCGCGCGCCACGCGTTCTGGACGGTGGCGGTCGCGCGTCACACGGGCGGCGTTCGCTTCCCGGCGTTCGCGCTGGCCGGCGCGACGGGCGTGCGACTCTCCACGTTCGTCGTCGCAGACGGGCTCTCGGCGCTCGTGTCGGTCCCGCTCGTCGTCGGCGCCGGGTACCTGCTCTGGCAGCACCTCGAGCAGGCGCGGCGCGACGTGCGTGTCGTAGAGCTCTCGATCCTCGCGGCGGTCGCGCTCGCGATCGGCGTCCTGCTCCTCGTGCGGCGCCGGCGGCGCGCGGCGCGCGTGAGCGCGTGACCGCCGGCCCTTGCCCTGGCCGACCGGCGCGCCCGGTGCTTCCGCGCTAGGATCGCCCCATGCCGACGGGTGGTCTCGGTGGTCTCGGGAAGCTGCTCCTCGCCACGGGCGCGGTCCTCGCCTTGGTGGGGCTCCTCCTCATCCTCGCGGAGCGTTTCCCCGGGCTCCGCATCGGCCGCCTCCCGGGTGATATCGCCGTCGAGCGCGAGCGGTTCCGCTTCTACTTCCCGCTCGGCACCTCGCTCGTCGTCTCGGTGGTGCTGACGCTCCTCTTCTGGCTCCTCGGCCGGCGCGGGTAGCGCCTCGCGCGGCGAGGCTAGTGCGTGAGCTCCCGCACCCGGGTGCGGATCGCCTCCGCGGCGTCGCGCATCCGCGACTCGAGAGAGGGCTCGATGAAGACGTGCGCGACCCAGCCGAAGAGGAAGCCGACGGCGATCGCCGCGACGATGGCGAGGATCAGCACACGCCGGCCGCCGCCGCTCCGCATGACTCAGAGGCCCATCTGCTGGACCTGGTAGCCGCGCTCGCGGAGCGCCCGCAGGATCTCCTCGACGTGCTCGGGGCCGCGCGTCTCGAGCGTGAGCTGGAGCGTCGTGTCGCCGAAGCGGTAGGCGAAGGCGCGCGTGTGGTGCACCTCGATGACGTTCGCGCGCACGTTCGCGACGATGGACGACACCTTCGCGAGCTGCCCGGGCTTGTCCTGCAGGGCGACGCTGACCCGGACGAGCCGTCCGTCCTTCACGAGGCCGCGCTCGATCACGCGGGCGACGAGGTTCACGTCGATGTTGCCGCCCGAGATCACCGCGACGACCTTCTTCCCCTCGAGCCCGCGCACCTTCCGCTGCATGAGGGCGGCGACCCCGACGGCGCCCGCGCCCTCGACGACCGTCTTCTCCTTCTCGAGGAGGTACAGGATCGCGCTCGCGATCTCCTCCTCCGAGACGGTCACGATCTCGTCCACGAAGCGCCGCACGTGCTCGAACGTGAGGTCTCCCGCGCGTTTCACGGCGATGCCATCGGCGATGGTGTTCGCCGGGTCGAGCGTCACCGGCGCGCCCGCCTCGACCGCCTGGAGCATGCAGGGGAGCACCTCGGTCTCGACGCCGATCACCTTCGCGGCCGGGCGGAGCGCCTTCACGGCCACGCCGATTCCGGACGCGAGGCCGCCGCCGCCGATGGGCACGACGATCGCGTCGAGCTCCGGCTCCTGCGCGAGCACCTCGAGCGCGATGGTCCCCTGGCCGGCGATGACGTCCTGGTCGTCGAACGGGTGGACGAAGGTGAGCCGCTCGACCTGCTCGAGCCGCCGCGATTCCGCGTACGCCTCGTCGTAGTTGCCCCCGTGGAGCACCACGCGCGCGCCGTGCGCGCGGGTGTTCGCGACCTTCATGATCGGGGTCCCCTCTGGCATCACGATCGTCGCCTTCACCCCCAGGCGACCGGCGTGGTACGCGACCGCCTGCGCGTGGTTCCCGGCGCTCGCGGTGATGAGGCCGCGGTCGCGGTCGGCGGCGGGCATGAGGAGGAGCCGGTTGAGCGCGCCCCGTTCCTTGTAGGCGCCCGTCATCTGGAGATTCTCGAGCTTCAGCGACGCGATCGTGCCGGTGAGCTTCGAGAGCGTCTCGCTGCGCGCGCAAGGCGACAGGTAGATGCGGTCGCGGACGCGCGCGAGGGCGGCCTGGACGTCCTCTAGGGTGACCATCCGACGGGAGATACCGCCGGCGCGGCCACCCGGCAAGTCTCCGAACCGGCGGCCGCAGCAGTCGCCGGCGCCCGCGCGCCGCAGGCGGGCCTCGTGCGCCGGGTCAGTGCTGGACGAGACGGCGGGCCAGCTCGACGCGGTTCCGCACGCCGAGCTTGTCGAAGATCGTCTTCAGGTGGCTCTTCACGGTCTGAGAAGCGATCCCGAGTCGCTCCGCGACCTCGCGGGATCGGAGCCCGTCGGCGACGAGGAGCGCCACCTCGCGCTCGCGCTGCGTGAGACCGTCCGCAGGCGAGACAGGCTGCACCGGCTCCGGACCGAGCTGCACCGGCTCCGGCAGCGGCTCGCGCCAGAGGTGGAGCTGGGTGCGCCCCTTGCCGACCGCCGTGACCTCGATGCGCAGCCGCTCGCCGAGCCCCTCCATCACGAGCGTGCGGCGGATGCCGGGCGGACCGGACTGGGCGCCCTGCGTGAGCCCTTGGAGCTCGGACGGCACCGATGCGCCGTCGGCCGCGTCGGCGAAGAAGACCTTCAGCATCTCCTCCGCCTGGCGATCGCAGCGAAGAATGCCGTCTGCGTCCGTGTGGGCGGCGGCTCCCCGAGGCGCTGGGACGCGGATGTTGGCGCGCATCATGGTTACACCCCCCGTCGAAAAATGCGCTTGCAAGCGATCCATACTACAGCCCTTCGGGCGAGTGGTCAGCCGCTGGAGGGGAGCACCCATCGGTCTGTGTTGCGGACGTGGCCGCTCTACAATCCGTCCGACCCGACGCAGCGTCCTGGGCAGGATCGGTGCGACCGGGAGGGACGGAGCGCACGACCCAGGCCCGGAAGTCGGCAGGATGTGTGGGGTGACCGCTCGCGCGGAGGTACCTGAACGCCGGGCAGCCCTCATGAGCGCCGCGGCAGTATGTCGCGAGCACCTCGCGCGTCACAGGGTGGCCGTCCTGGACGGCGCGGCATCGGGGAGGCTGTGCCCTGCGGAGGAAGGGACAGATCATGCGCGGGCGTCGTCGCCCGGGACGAAAGCTAGGGCGCCGCGCCACGCCGCGCGGTGGCGGGCGGCCGCCCGCCCGGCCGCTTCACAGGAGCGCGGCGCGCGCGGCGGTGACGAGGAGCGCGCCGAGGACGACGAGGGCGGCGGCGGCGTGCCGGCGCGAGCCCTCGCGCCAGAACGCGCCCGCGACGACGGCGAGCCGGAGCGGCGGCGTGATGAACAGCGCGATGACGCCGAGCTGGGCGAGGCGCGGCGCGACCGCGAGGTCGAGCGCGCGCGCGAGCGTCGCGGCGGCGCACAGCCCGACGCCGGTGAGCGTCCCGGCCCAGAGCGCGCGGGCGACGGCGCGGTTCACCGCGCGCCCCCCAGCACGCCCCAGATCATGCGGCCCCCGAGGAAGACGAGGAGCATCGCGAACGCCCCCTGCAGCCGCCGCGCGGGGAGCCGCGGGAGGAGGGACGAGCCGAGCATCGCGCCCGCGAACACGCCGACGACGAGCGGCGCGGCGAGCTGCGGGTCGAGGTCGCCGCGCGCGAAGTAGACGTAGGCGCCGGCGGCCGCGGTGACGCCGATCATGAAGTTCGAGGTGGCGGCGGCGACCTTGAACGGGATGCCCATCGCGAGCGTCATGCCCGGCATCTTGAACAGGCCGCCGCCCACGCCGAGGAGGCCAGAGATCGCGCCGGCGACGGTGCTCATGGCGAGGCCAGGCACCCAGCCGTGAACGGCCTGCGCCGACGCGTCGGCCGAGTCGCTCGCGCCGCGGCGGCCGATCCAGAGCATCACCGCCGAGTAGAGCGCGACGAGCGCGAAGAGGAGCTTCAGCGCGGGGATGGGCGCGAATCCGGCGACGGCGCTGCCGAGGAGCGCGCCGGCGACGGTGGCGAGCTCGAGCACCACTCCGACGCGGAGGTTCGCGGCGCCGCGCTCGACGTAGGCGGCCGACGACGCCGACGAGCTCGCGACGATGACGACGAGCGAGGCCGCGACCGCGTGCCGGAACGGGACACCGTACAGCTCCGAGAGCGCCGGGACCACGATGACGCCGCCGCCGATGCCGAGGAGCGCGCCGAGCGAGCCCGCGAGCATGCCGATGGCGGCGAGGGCGAGCGCGGCGAGCACGCCCGATGTTACCGCAGCGCCAGGTGCGGACGAAGGAGGCCCGCCCGCGAAGCTCAGACGTCGGTCTTGAACCCGAGCTGCACGTCGGTCGCCGCCTGGCCGCCGCGGATGCCCCAGTTCTCGAGCGGCGGCTCGTGGAGCACGGCGAGCACGCCGTCGCGCGGCACGCCCGCCTTCTCGAGGTTCTCGACGAGGAGCCGGTAGAGCCGGCGCTTCGCGTCGAGCGTGCGGCCGGGGAAGACCGTACCCTCGACGAACACCGCGTCGGGGCCGTAGCGGGCCTCGAAGTCCTCGGGCGCGTACTCGTGGACGAGCTGGTGCCGGTCGGTCGGCGGCAGCTGGAACGCCTCGACGAAGGCCGCGTGGACGCCATCGAGGACCGCTTTCTTCTGCGCCGCGGTCCGGCCGGCGCGGAGGTGGACGTGGACGAGGGGCATGGGATCGCGACTGTACCGCGGCCCGGGATCAGGTCCGGACCGCCTCGCTCGGGCGACGAGGGCGCCCGTGGTACCCTGCAGTCGTGCCCGTCGTGAAACGCTCCATCGCCGGAGCGGCCGCAGCCGCGATCCTCGCCATCCTGTCGGCGTGCTCGAGTGTCAACCCCGAGCCGCCGCGCGTCGTCACGATGAAGCCGAACGTGGTGCCGCCGAACCCGTGCGCCGCGGCGTTCGCGGCGTGCGCGCCGCCCGTGAGCTTCGGGCCGGAAATCGACGTCTCCCGGCTGAGCGCCCCGAGGCTATTCGAGCTCTCGCTCAGGATGGACGTGCCGGAGCGGCTTGCCGCGGACGCGGCCACCCGCCTCCTGAAGGTCTGCCAGAGCGCCGATCGCGCGGCGCTGCTCGAGCTCGAGGCGGCGAGGGAGGACGCGTGGAGCGCCCTCGCGAAGTGCCGGTGCGGCGGGATCCAGACCGAGTTCGAGAAGAAGAACATCGCGGCGGTCCTCAGCGCGCGGCTTCCCCCGGCGGATCTGCGCTCGGCGAAACGCTGGGCGGACCGCCTGACGGCGCAGCTCGCCGAGATGCGCGACCTGTCGCGCCAGATCGCCGATCGCAACCTCGCCGGCGACGATGGGACCGACGACCTCGAGGCGCGCGTGCGCGCCGACGACGGCGAGCTCTGCCGCATGTTGCACTCCGCGCGCGGCTTCCTCCTGCCGGAGGTGTACGCGTCCACGATCGAGACCGTCCTCCAGAGGCGCATGGCGGCGGTCGGCGCGGGGACCGCCGAGCTCGCGCGCGCTGTCGTCCGGGCCCACGAGCAGGCACCGTCCTGCCCTTCCGCCGAGCCTGTGTCCGCGGCGCCCTAGTCGGCGGGCGGCACGGCGAAGCTCAGCGACCCGCAGCAGCGACCGTCGTCGATGCAGCGCCGCTGGGGTCGATGGTCACCACGACGCCGGCGTGGTCCGACGGCGCGAGGCCGCCCGGCGTCCGCGCCGAGTCGTTCACCCGGGTCGCGCGCGTCGCGTGGAGCGGCTCCGTCGCGAACACGAGGTCGATGCGCGTCGAGTAGGCGCCCCCCCGTAGATCTGGGTTCCAGCAGCACGTGAGCCCGGGGTCGGAGCCCTGCGCCTCGGTCCAGGTGTCGCGCAGCCCGGTCTCGGGCGCGACGAAGCGGTCGTACCCCGGCGAGCCCGGCGGAAGGTTCATGTCGCCGACGACGAGCGTCGGCTGGCGCGTCGGGCTCGCGACCGCGAGCAGGTCGGGGACCTGATCCGTCGCGACGTCGGCCGATAACGCCTCGAGGTGCGTCGCGAACAGCCGGATCGTCCTGCCGCCGGCGCGGAGATCCGCAGCGACCCAGCCGCGCGGGATGGGCGTCTGGATCGGCGGCGCGCCGGGGAGCGGCGACGGGAGCTGCAGCGTCGCGACGTGCGGGTAGGTGCCCGACCCGGCGGACGCGATCGGCAGCGAGGTCTTCGCGATGATCGCGTCGCGGTCGGTGAGCCGGTAGTCGGTCCCGGTCGTCCCCGGCAGCTCGACGTCGCCGTTCGTGACGGTGCCGACGGTGCGGTACGAGAGACCGCGCGAGGCGAGCTCGCGCAGGAGGATTTCGAGGAAGTCGTAGGCGACGTTCGTCGCATTCGGGGCCAGGAGGTGGTCGCCCGGCGTCTGGGTGCGCCAGAGCGAGACCTCCTGCAGCCCGACGACGTCCGGATCGGCCGCCTGGATCCCGTCGGCGAGCACCCGGGCGCGCGCCTCGAAGTCGGTCGCCTGCACGCTCGCCCAGACCGTGTCCATGGTCTCGGCGAGCGACGCGCCGGGCGCGAGGAACAGAAAGAGGTCGCCGCCGAGGTACAGGTTCTGCGTCATCACTCGCAGGGACGAGGGTCCGGCGGGCGGTGGCGCTGCGGCGGGCAGCTCGCCGTCGCCGCACGCCGCGAGCGTGACCGTCGTCGCGACGAGGATCGCCCCGAGCCGCCGCAGCCGCATGCCGATCTCCCCTCGCGGCACGCTGCCGCGCCCCTCTCGATCTGGGATCGGGGAGGGCAGAGGACAATCGCCCCCTCGCGGGAGGCTTCAGCGCAGCTCGACCTCGAACCCGAGCCGGCGCGCCGACTCGATGAGGTCGTCCGCGGGCTGGACCTTGAGCGGCACGGAGATGGTGGTCTCGGACTGCTCCGGGATGACGGCGCGGACGCTGACGGAACAGGCCCCGGGGTGCTTGCCGAGGAGCGTCCTGAGACCGCCCGCGCGCTCGGGGGTGAGCCGCTCGACGTCGATCCGGAGCGTCACCTCGGAGGTCTTGTGGCGGCGCACCGCCGAGAGCGGCTCGATGTCGAGCGCGGTGAGCTCCGCCTTCGGGTTCTCCTCGTCTCGTGTGTTGACGCGCACCTCGCCGTGCACGAGGAGCGGCTCCTCCGACTTCGCGAAGCCCTCCCAGTCTCCCCAGCCCTTCTGCGCGGGGCGACCGTTCTGCGCCGGGCGCGCACCCCAGCAGATGACCTCGACCGTGCCGGTGAGGTCCTCGAGGGTGAGGATGCCGAAGCGCGTTCCCTTCTCCTTCGTCACGCGCTCGCGCAGCGCGGCGACGATGCCGACGACGGAGACCTTGTCGCCATGCCGCTTCTGCGCGACGGCGGCGCAGGTGGTGGAAGCGTAGCGGCGCGCCTCCTTCTCGTACCCCTGAAGCGGGTGCCCGGTGAGGTAGAACCCGAGCGCCTCCTTCTCGAAGGCGAGGCGCACCCGCTCCGGCCACTCCTCGACGAGCAGGTCGCCCACCATGTCGCCCGTCTTCGGGTAGCGCGGCTTCGCCTCGACCTCGGCGACCGCCGCGCCGAAGAGGCTCGCCTGCCCGGAGGCGCGATCGGCCTGGGCGGCGGCGCCGGCGGCGAACGCGGTCTCGATCCCGGCGAAGAGTTGCCAGCGCGGCACGCCCTCGTAGTCGAACGCGCCGGACTTCACGAGCGCCTCGATGACCTTCTTGTTGATCCGGCGCGAGTCGACGCGCGAGGCGAGGTCGAACAGGCTCTTGAACGGGCCTCCGTCCCGGCGCGCCTCCAGGGTCGCCTGCACCGCAGAGTCGCCCACGCCTCGCACCGCGCCGAGGCCGAAGCGGATCCGGCCCTTGCTGCCCTTCTTCGACCCCGCGAGCGGCGGGAACGCGCTGAACGCCGCGCCCGACTCGTTCACGTCCGGTGGCAAGACCTCGATCGCGTCGGCGCGCGCCTCGGCGACGTGGAGCACGACCTTGTCGGTGTTCGATGCCTCGCTCGAGATGAGCGCCGCCATGAACTCGACGGGGTAGTGGGCCTTGAGCCAGGCGGTCTGGACGGTGAGGAGGCCGTAGGCGGCGGAGTGCGACTTGTTGAAGCCGTACGCCGCGAACTTCTCCATGAGGTCGAAGATGCCGTTCGCCGTCCCGTCTTCGACCCCCTTCGCGCGCGCGCCCTCGATGAAGCCGACGCGCTCCTTCGCCATCTCCTCCGCCTTCTTCTTCCCCATCGCGCGGCGGAGCAGGTCGGCGCGCCCGAGGCTGTAGCCCGCGAGGACCTGCGAGATCTGCATCACCTGCTCCTGGTAGACGATGACGCCGTAGGTCGGCTCCAGGACCGGCTGCAGGTCGGGGTGGTCGTACTTCACCTTCTCGCGGCCGTGCTTGCGGTCGATGTAGACGTCGACCATGGTGCGGCCGTCCTCGAGCTTCTGGTCGAGCGGCCCGGGGCGGTAGAGCGCGCCCGCGGCGATGACGTCCTCGAACTGCGAGGGCTTCATCTTGATCACCATCTCGGTGAAGCCCGACGACTCCATCTGGAAGACGCCGGCGGTGTCGCCGCGGCTGATGAGCTCGTACACCGCGGGATCGTCGAGCGGGATGTCCGTCGCCTTGAAGTCCTTCCGCTCGGGGTGGTTCTGCTTCACGAGCCGGAGCGCGTCGTCGATGACGGTGAGGGTCTTGAGGCCGAGGAAGTCGAACTTCACGAGCCCGGCCTTCTCGACCTCGTCCTTCGCGAACTGCGAGACGAGCATCTCGGACTTGTCGTCCTTGTAGACCGGAACGTACTCCCAGAGCGGCTTGTCCGCGATGACGACGCCGGCGGCGTGCAGGCCCGCCTGCCGGTTCAGCCCCTCGAGCGCCATGCCGATGTCGAGGAGGTCCTTCGTCGTCACGACGTTCACCTTCCCGTGCTCGTCGGTCCAGCGCGAGATCTCGGTGGCCCTCTCGTAGAGCTCCTTGAGGCGCGGCTCGCTCTCGATGCACTCCTTCAGCGGGGGCGTCTTGCCCTGGACCGGTTCCGGGACGAGCTTCGCGATCTTGTCGCCCTCGCTGAACGGGAGCCCCATCACGCGGACGACGTCGCGGATGACCGAGCGCGCCTTGAGCGAGCCGAAGGTGATGATCTGCCCGACGTTGTCCTTCCCGTACTTGCCGCTGACGTAGCGGATCACCTCGTCGCGCCGGTTCTGGCAGAAGTCGATGTCGAAGTCCGGCATCGACACGCGCTCGGGGTTGAGGAAGCGCTCGAAGAGGAGCGACCAGCGGATGGGATCGAGGTCGGTGATGCGCAGCGACCAGGCGACGATGGATCCCGCGCCCGAGCCGCGACCTGGGCCGACCGGCACCTCGCGCTCCTTCGCCCAGTTGATGAAGTCCTGGACGATCAGGAAATACCCGGAGAAGCCCATCTTCTTGATGACGCCGAGCTCCATCTCCAGCCGCTGCCGGTAGGCGTCGCGGTCGTGCGGGTACTTCGCGTCGATCTCCCGGAGGCGCCGGTCGAGGCCGTCCTTCGCGAGCTTCGTGATGAACTCGTCCTCGCTCATGCCCTCCGGGAGCGTGAAGCTCGGCAGGAAGGTCTTCCCGAGCGGCAGCTCGACGTTGCACAGCTCCGCGATCTCGGCGGTGCGCGCGATCGCGTCGTCGAGGCCGGGGAGGGCGCGGACCATGTCGTCCGCCGAGGTGATGAAGAGCCCGTCGGTATCGTGCTTGAGCCGCTTCGGGTCGGAGAAGGTCTTGTTCGACGCGATGCACATGAGGACGTCGTGCGCCTTCGCGTCCTCGCGCCGCACGTAGTGGGCGTCGGCGGTGGCGACGAGCGGGATGCCCTCGTCGCGCGACAGCTGCTGCAGCCGCGCGTTCACCTCGAGCTGGTCCCTCATCCCGTTCGACTGGACCTCGAGGAAGAAGGAGCCCGGCTCGAAGATCTCGCGGTACTCGCGGGCGGCGTTGCGGGCGGCGTCCATCTCGCCGTGGCGGATGAAGCGTGGGATCTCGCCGGCGAGGCAGGCCGTCATGCCGAAGAGCCCTTTCGAGTGATCCTTGAGGAGCTTCTTGTCGATGCGCGGGTCGTAATAGAAACCCTCGGTGAATGCCTTCGACGAGAGGATGCGGAGGTTGTTCCAGCCCTCCTGGTTCTTCGCGAGCAGGATGAGGTGGCGGCCGATGCGCTCCTTGCGATCGAAGCGATCGTTCGCGACGTACGCCTCCATCCCGAGGATGGGCTTCACCCCGGCGTCCTTCGCCTTCTTGTAGAAGTCGACGGCGCCGAAGAGGTTCCCGTGATCGGTGACGGCGACGGACTTCATCCCCTTCGCCTGTACGGTCTTGAGGAGGTCCTTGATGCGGATCGCCCCGTCGAGGAGCGAATAGAGCGTGTGCAGGTGCAGGTGGACGAAGTCGG
The DNA here is from genome assembly GCA_036394835.1 of Anaeromyxobacter sp. GTDB lineage: Bacteria > Myxococcota > Myxococcia > Myxococcales > Anaeromyxobacteraceae > Anaeromyxobacter. The sequence continues at coordinate 121,809 of DASWEI010000098.1, forward strand.
GCATCGCGGGGTGGGGATCTAGCAGGCGCGTCTGACGCCGGGAAGACGGGGCAACCGGGCGGACGGAAACGAGTTTTCCGGCGAGCTTCGCGGCCGCCGAGCGCGGAGGACGGCGCGGGGACGGGAGGACGCGGCGCGGGGCACGCGCGAACAGGCTCGGCAAGCGGGAACCTGCTGAAGTTGAATCGGCGCATGTCGTCATTCGCTCGCGCGACCGTCCTCGGGCGACGCGTCTGATGAGGGTCGTCGCGAACGGCGACGGCAGTGAGGTCGCGTTCACGCTGTATCGCCGGAGGGGGATGAGCGACGAGGCGTTCGGCGAACGCGCGAGCGGTGGAGGACGATCTGCGGACGCTCAAGCGGCTGCTGGAAACGGGAAAGTAGCGCGCGGCGCCATCTCTCGCGCGGAGTCTCTCTTGAACCGGCGCGAGGCCCGCTCAAGGCTTCACCAGGTGTGGTCGTCCGTCGTGGTCCGACAGCGTCCCGAAATCAGTACGACGGGTACGACCGACTCGTCACCATAGTCCACGGCCAGAGTATCGCAGTCGCGGTACATCCGGGGTCGTCGGCCCGCGGCGCGGGTGGGCGCTAGGATCCGCTGGTGCCGTTCGCGTACTACGACAGGCTCTCGCGCCGCGACCAGGCCGTGTACCGGAAGAGTGAAGCGGTGGCGGCGATTCCGCTTCGGGGGGCGAGAGAGCTCGCGCCCGCCGTCGAGGCGCTCAGGGCGGCCCTCGCCCGGGATGACGCCCGCGCGGTCGCCGCGGCGTCGGCGGAGATCGCCGGCCGCATCTCTCGCGCCGTCGAGGCACCCGCGCCGGTGGTGGAGGTCCTGGCCGTACGCCCGCGCGGCGGCTGGGGCGAGCTGCACGGCCTCTACACGCAGGAGGCCGAGGCCTCGTTCATCCGGGTGTGGATGCGCACCGCGCGCCACGCCCGGGTCGTCGCGTTCAGGACGTTCCTCCGCACGCTCCTCCACGAGCTCTGCCACCATCTCGATTTCGAGGTGCTCGGGCTGTCCCGGTCGTTTCACACCGAGGGATTCTTCAAGCGCGAGTCGAGCCTGTTCCGCCAGCTCGTGCCGCCCGCTACGGAGCAGCAGGAAGCGTCGCTCGCGCTGCGAGGGAGCAGGCGCCGGGTTTAGCGCGTGCCTCCAGGTCGTCGTGCGCCTGGGCGGACCGGACGCGAGCGAGCAGGAAGACGAGGAGCGCGAGGTTCATGACGGTGAACGCGAAGGCGAGTCGCTGCAGCTTCATGGTCATTTCCTCCGCGACGGGTTTCGCGTCGCCGCGCGTGACGTGGGCGCTCTATCCCCCGGGCGACAGCACCTCGTCATAGCCGCGCGCGGTGAACTCGAGCAGGCAGAAGCCGTGGCCGAAGGGGTCTCCCAGGATCGCGATCCTCCCCCACGAGTTGGTCTCGACGGCCCGCTCGAGCGTCGCGCCCGCCACGACGGCGTGGGCGACGGCGGCGTCGAGATCATCCACGACGACGTCGAGGTGCACTGGGGTCCAGTGGCGCTCGTAGTCGCGGAGGGCGCGCGTGCCTTTCGGGAGCGCGGCGGTGCCGGGCGGCTTCGCGAGCAGATCGATGGGGCAGGGTGCTCCGAGGAGCTCCGCCCACTCGTCGCCAGACCGCCCTCCGGGCGTGAGCCCGAGGGCTCGCGTGTAGAACGCGACGGCGGCGTCGAGATCGTCCACGTCGATGCACACGCGCAGCCCGGGCATGATCGGGATGTAACGCTGTCTTCCCCTGGTTGCGTTCGTGATGTGCGGCGCCTGAAAGCGACGAGGCCGGGACCCCCCGGCGAGAGGTCCCGGCCCCTGTGCAGCGCGGCCCCGCTACGGGACCGTGTAGTTCTTCTGCAGCTGCGCTTGGTTCCGGTTCGCGTCCTCGACGGTCACGTACCACGTGTACGTCCCCGTCCCCAGCGCCGGGGTCGAAGCGCCCCCGTCGGCGTTGTAGAGCACCGACGTCGTGCTGCTCGGCGCGCCGACGTCGTTGTCCGGCCACCACCAGTTCGCGTCCCCGAACATGCCGACCCGGTACGTGTACGGCGTGGGCGGAACCTGCGGCGCCTCCCAGGTGAAGAGGGGGACGGCGATCGACCCTGGGGTCGTCGTCTGCGCGACGAGGTTCTGGGGGAATGCCGACGTCCCGAGGACCGCCGACACCCTCAGCGTCGTCGTCTCGGTCGTGCCATCCGAGAACGTGGTCCTGACCTTGTAGGCGTCACCGATGGCGGGCGCGACGCCGACGGACTCCCACAGCCGGAAGTTCCAGTCGCACGGCAGGTCCGCCGGAAGCCGGATGTTCGGTCCCGAAAGGATCGTGACCGCGATCGGCTGCTTCGACTCGCCATCGACCTCGAAGCTGAGGCTGTAGCCGTCCCAGCCGTTGTCGGCGTGATGCCAGTGGTTCGTCGCCACGCTCGCGAGCTGCGTCGTACTGGCATCGGCGAAGGTGAGGTTCGCGACGGTGTTTCCGGAGACCGTGAGCAGCTGGCCGACGGTGGGATCGTCGACCATCCCGTTCCCGTTGGAGTCGTAGAGCGCCGCGATCTCGTATGCGCCGTCCGGGACGCCGGTGATGGTGTACGCCACCGAGAGGCCGGGATTGGCGATGCGGGTCCACCTCAGGACCGAGCCCATGACGAGCACGTACATCGAGCCGCCGCTCACGCCGGCCGGGCGCGTGACGGTGCCGGAGACGGTGCGGAGGCCCGCCACCGCGCCGATCGTCACCGGTCCGAAGCTCGCCGGTGCGCTCTCCGCGGAGTTCACCCGCGTCGTCACGTTGAAGTAGTAATCGCTGCCGTCGCTGAGCCCGGTCACGAAGTAGTACGGGTTGTCGTAGGCCGGCAGGGTGGCGCCGGAGCTCGTCGCGAAGCTCGGGTCCGTGCTCCAGGTCACCCGGTAGCTCGTCGCGATCTCGGCGCCGGACATGTCCTCGGGCGTGGTCCAGGTCACGAACGCGCCGCCCGGGCCGGGGCCCACCTGCAGCTCCGTCGGCGTCTCGGGCGTCTGGGCGGGGGCGTTGGTGAGGATCACGTCCGCGGTGGCGGTGGTGTTCGACGGTCCGACCGTGACCGAGCTGGAAGACGTGCCGGAGGGGTTGAGCGCGTTCGGCGCGGCGTAGCCGGCGACGTCGAGCTCAGCGCGGACGGTGAACATGCCGGCCGGCAGGCCGTGGATCGTGTACGAGGCCGTCGTCGGACCGGTGAAGTCGAGGACCGCGGTGCCCGCCGTCGCGCAGTACGGGGACATGCAACCCCACGGCATCGCCCTCACGAAGACGTTCCCGCGCTTCGTCCCGGTGTATGAGAGGTTCCCGCTGATGGTGTACGACGGGACGGCGCTCACCTCCGTGAAGAGCTGGGTGCGGTCCGCGGTGCTGATCGTGACCGTCGGGCTCGAGGGGCTGAAGGCGTAGCCCGCCAGCGACGGCGTCAGCATGTAGTCGCCGGCGACGAGGCCCGGGAAGCTGAAGGCCCCGTTCGCGGTCGTCGTCGTGGTCGCGCCGCCCGAGAGCGAGATCCGGACGCCCTCGACGTAGGGCCCGGTAACCGTCCCCGAGAGCGTGTGCACGGGCACCGTCTCGACCGCCGAGGAGAAGTCCTTGCCGACGACGTTCGCGGTCGCGACGACGGCGGGGAGGCTCGCGGGGGTGAACGTGTAGCCGGACTTCCTCGGCGTGACGGTGTACGAGCCCGGGAGCACCCCGGCGAACGTGTAGCCGCCGCCCACCGCGGTCGTCGCCACCATGTCGGCGTCGCCGGACAGGGTGACGGGGACGCCGGACGTGACGACGCCGAACACGGTGCCGCTGATCGAATACCTGAGGAGATTCGCGTCGAAGTCGGGAACCGTGACGTTGGCGTTGCTCACGACGGCCGGCGCGCTCGGGGGGCTGAAGGTGTAGCCCGCCTTCGACGGCGTGACGGTGTAGCTCTTCGGGACGACGGTCGGGAAGGCGTAGTCGCCGTTCCCGTCCGTCGTGGCGGTGCTGGTCACGAACGCGGGCGCGGTGAGGGTGACGAGGACCGACGGGGCGCCTGCGACGTGCCCGGTGATCGCGTAGGTGACGAGCGTCGCCGCCATCGCCGGCGCGGTGACGTTCGCAGTGCCCACGAGGACGGTCTGGGGCGAGTTCGCGAACGTGTAGCCGGTCTTCTGCGCGCTGAGCGTGTAGCTGCCGCCGACGACGCCCTGGAACGAGAAGGCGCCGTCCGTCACGGTGCTGCCGCCCTGCGGTCCGGTGAGCGAGACGGTGACGCCCGTCGCGCCGGCGACGGTGCCGTAGATCGTGTACGTGCTGGTGGCGACCACCGCGTCGAAGTTCTGGCCCGTGACATTCGCGCCGTTCACAGGCACCGCGAGGGAGATCGGGTTGAAGGCGAAGCCCGCCTTCGTCGCCCGAACCGTGTAGGCACCGTTCGAGAGGCCGGTGAAGGTGTAGGTCCCCTGGTTGTCCGACGTCGCCTGCGCGGTCGCCGATCCGGAGAGGGCCACGGTGACACCCGAGGTGGTTGCGCCCGTGACCGCGCCGGAGATGGAGTAGGCGGCGGGCGGCTGGGTGTTCGGCGTATCGCCGCCACCGCCGCTGCAACCCACAGTGAGAGCGAGGGCGAGCAATGCGCCCCCCGCGGACAAACGAGCACGACCGTTCATGAGACCCCCTTCAGGGTGACTACTCTGTGAGACTGCGGCTCACTGGAGGCACGAGGCAAGCAAGAGCTAACACGTTGATTCACACTGAGTGAATACCTCGTTCACGGGACAGCCCTTCGAACAGGCGAGAGGCCTAAGGCACCGTGGAGACGTAGAGCCCGTTGGCGACGGACGCCGAGTGCATGACCCGTGAGCCGCCGGCGTTCGCGAAGAAGAGGACGATGATCGTGCCCTTCCGACGCTCCTGCCTGCTCCTCGGCGGCCTCGGTGGCGGCCCCTCGGCGATCGCGCGGGGGGCCGGCCGCACCGCAGGGGGGATCGTGCGCACGAGGCGAGCGGAGGCTAGGTCACGCTCATGAAAGCTCGCATGATCGGACTTGCCGGGTTGGGGGCCGCTTTCGCGCTCGTCGCCTGGCCCACCCGCGCGGCCGATCAGCAAGCGGAACCGCTCGAGCAGCAAGCGCCCGCCGAGGACCGGGCGCCCTGGGACATCACCGGTCGCCTGCGGGCGGGCCCGAACGGGATTTCGCTCGAGATCGGCGGCGCGCTCGTGGAGCTCCGAATCTCCGGGGACCAGCTCTCCGGGGCCGAGCCCTTTGGCGATCGCGATCCAGGAGCTCACGAGTTCCGCGCGACCTTCGCCGTGGACGGCAAGACGACGAATCTTCTGCTCCGGATCGCGCCGCCACCCGGAAGCGAGACGCCGGAGCTGCCGCGGTAGAACGAGCCCGGCGCTCCGGCCTCCGTGCGGCGGGCCGTGCCCGCAACTCTCGAAGGGCCTGCGACTTCGAGCGCGTCTCAGTGCGCGGTGGCGCGTTTACGCTTCAACGAGGAGTACGAATGGCCTCGCATCACTTCATCCCCGGCGCGCGGTTCCGGTTTCTCACGCCGTCCTACGATCGCCTCTGTAGGCTCCTCGGGATGGGCGATCGCATGCGCGCGTTCGAGGTACGCGCCATCGGCCCGGTCGCCGGGAAGCGCGTGCTCGAGGTCGGTTGCGGGACCGGCGAGCTCCTGCGCTCCGTGGCACGCGACTCGACGGCGGCGCGGCTCGTCGGGCTCGATCCGGATCAGGGGATGCTCGAGCAGGCCGGCGCAAAGTTCCGCGCAGCAGGGATCCGGGCCGAGCTCTTGCGCGGCTACGCCGAGGCGCTGCCGTTCCCGGATGGCTCGTTCGACGTCGTGCTGTCGAGCCTCATGTTTCACCACCTCGACGGCCCCACGAAGCGCGCGGCGTTGCGGGAGTGGCGGCGCATGCTCGCTCCCGGCGGCGTCCTCGTCCTCGTTGACTTCGGGGTCCCGCGCTCCGCGCTGCTGCGCGCCCTCACGTGGCCCGCCCGCCTGGGCCTCTTCGAGCAGGTCGCGGAGAACCTCCGCGGGCGAGTGCCCGTGCTCCTCGACGAGGCGGGCTTCTCGTCGGAGGAGGTCGGGCGGTACGGCGACCTCATCGTGGCGTACGTCGCTCGCACGGCCGGCCGCGTCGGCGCGGCGTGAAGAGCGCTGCGGCTCGTCATCACGACGGGCGAGCGCCCGGCCGTTTGCGCACGGACGGCCCCAGCGCTCCCCACGTCGGCGCTGCGCCAGAACGCCCTTCCGACTAGGCGAGAACGCCGGAGGACGAGACGATGAGCAAGCGATACGACGCGATCGTCGTGGGAGCGCGCTGCGCCGGCTCCCCGACGGCGATGCTGCTCGCCCGTGCGGGCCACCGGGTCCTGCTGGTCGATCGCGCGACCTTCCCGAGCGACACGGTGTCCACGCACGTGTTGCATCCCTCCGGCGTCGCCGCCCTGTCGCGGTGGGGGCTGCTCGAGCGGCTCGTCGCGACCGGGTGCCCGCCGATGCACACGTACACCTTCGACTTCGGGCCCTTCACCCTCAGCGGAGCGCCGGGGACCGAGGGATTCCCGGTCGCGTACTGCCCGCGGCGAACGGTCCTCGACGAGCTGCTCGTCGCCGCGGCGGCCGACGCTCGTGCGGAGGTGCGTGAAGGCTTCACGGTCGAGGAGCTGCTCTTCGAGGACGGGCGCGTCGCGGGCATCAAGGGCCGCTCGAAGGGAGGCGAGGTCGTCGCCGAGCGCGCGAAGGTCGTCGTCGGCGCCGACGGCCGGAAGTCGCTCGTCGCCGCGGCCGTCCAGGCCGAGCAGTACAACGAACGTCCGCCGCTCCTCGTCGGCTACTACACGTACTGGAGCGGCCTTCCGATGGAAGGGCGCTTCGAGAACTACCTCCGCCCGCACCGCGCCTTCGGGGCGGCGCCGACCCACGACGGCCTGACGCTCGTCATCGTGATGTGGCCGCACGCGGAGTTCGAGGCGAACAAGAAGGACGTCGTGGGGAATTACCTGAAGGCCCTCGAGCTCGCGCCCCGGTTCGCCGAGCGGATTCACCGGGCGAAGCGCGAGGCGCGGTTCGCCGGCGCGGCGGTTCCGAACTTCTTTCGCAAGCCGTACGGCCCCGGCTGGGCGCTCGTCGGCGACGCGGGCTACAACAAGGACCCGATCACGGCGCAGGCCATCACCGACGCGTTCCGTGACGGCGAGCGATGCGCGGTCGCGCTCGACGAGGCCTTCAGCGGGGCTCGCTCGTTCGACGACGCGATGAGCGATCACCAGCGCGCCCGGGACGAGCACGTGCTGCCGATGTTCGAGTTCACGTGCGGGGTCGCGAGGCTCGAACCTCCGTCGACCGAGCTGCAGCAGCTGCTCGCAGCCGCCGCCGGCAACCAGCAGGCAATGAACCGACTTGCGCAGATGAACGCCGGCACGATCTCCCCCGCGGAGTTCTTCTCGCCGGAGAGCGTGCGCGCGATCATGTCCGCCGCGCGGGCGGCGCACCACGGCAGCTCCGACCTGCAGCCGTCACGCTAGTCGGGACCGCGGCGCGCGGTACCGGATGCGCGCGGTCGAGGGCGAGGTGTCGCTCAAGGTCGGTTGGGCGCACGCGCTCTGACGCGCGCTACCCGTCCTCCTCCTCCATCCATTTGCGCAGCGCGGGCACCGTGCTCTTCGCCCACGCCTTCTCTGCGCGGACCGCGAGGAACGCCTCCACGAGCGCGTCCACGAGCCGGCCGAGCTGCTCGCACAGGTCGAGCCGCTCGGCGGCGCGGTCGTCCTCCGCCTCCGTGAGCAGCTCCGGCAGCTTCGCCGCGCGCACGTCGAGGTGCTCGGCGTCGAGCCCGACCTCGAAGCTCCGCTCGCCGATGGTGAGCCGGAGCCGCGCCTGGTGGACGAGCAGGCCGCTCGCGAGCGCCCGCTTCACCTGCGCCGCGTACGGCGCGGCGGCGCCGCGCGCGGCCACCTCGGTGACGTCGCCCGCGAGGCCGCGCAGGAGCACGCGCCCGGTGAAGAGCACCACCACCCCGGCCCCGTCCACCTCCACGAGCGGGTCGCCCGACTCCGACTTCCAGAGGAGCCAGGTGAGCAGCTCGCGGCCGAGCCAGGTCCGCCCGCGGAGGAGCTGCTCGCGCGCCTTGTCGCGCTCGACCTCCGCCTCGTCGCGCTGGTCGGCCTCCGTCGCGACCCCGTCCACGCCGGTCTGGCCCTTCAGGAAGGCGGCCTCCGCCCGGGCCTGCTCACGCTTCGCCACGGCTCACCTCCTCGCGCGAGAGGCCGAGCAGCGCCGCCGTCGGCCCGAGCGCGCTCTCGGCGACGCCGGCCCGCACCGCCTGCGCTCCGACCGAGAGCGGAGCGAGCTTCACCTCGAAGGCGGCCTCGATCGCCGCGGCGACCTCGTCCACCACCTTGCGCGAGGCGGCCCAGATCTGGAGCTCACCCTCGTCGAGGCTCCAGCTCACGTCGAAGACCCGGGTGGTCGGCGCCATCCGCTGGCGCAGGCGGTGGCGGATCTCGTCCCGCGCGCCCGCCTTCTCGCCGCGGGTCGGCGGTCGCCGGTGCTCGTTCCCGAACCCGGCGGCCCACCGCTCGAGCTCGGTCCGCACCGCCGCCGTCTTCACCTGGATCGTGTCGACGCGCCACGCGAACAGCGCCCGGCCCCCCTCGAGCACGCCGGACGAGAAGTCGGTCCCGTCCGGATCCTCGAGCGCGACGAACCCGGCGGAGCGGTCGTCCTCTCCGCGCTTCGGGTCGAGCGGCTCGAACGCGCCGCGGTCGAGGCCGCGGCCGAGCCAGCGGCGGGTGTCCTGGGGTCGCTTTCCGGTCTCGGACCGGTAGCGGGCGAAGGTGACGGAACCGCGGAGGACGGGCATGGGGCGCGCACCATCGCGCCGGAGCGCGAGGGCGTCAAGCGGCGGCGGAATGCAGCGCCAGGTGTGGGGAGTACTGCTGCGCGTCAGGGCGACGCCGCGTCGCCCTGCGACTCGAATGCGCGCTCCACCTCGGCCCACGATCGCTCGTATTCCTCGTTTGCCGCATTCCAGCCGGGAGAGTCGGCGGTCGAGAGATCCCGGACGAGCAGGGCGGTCGTATGGAGGTGGCGCCGGAGCGCCTCCAGCTCCGCGCGCCGCAGCGCGAAGTGCGGAGGGGGGACGTCGTAGTCCGCCTTCAGGGCCTCGAGGCTGGCGCGGACACGCGCGAGATCGTCGTGCGCCGCGTCGCCGAAGGCACGGCGGGCGCGCACGAGCTCGCGGCGGAGCGCCTCGGTGCGCTCGTGCGCATCGCCCGCGGCCAGCTGCTCCCCGCTCCGCCGGTCCGCGAGCCACCCGGACATCCGGGCGAGCCGCTCCTCAATCCGCCTCAGGAAGCTCTCGCGCTCGCGCATGTCTTCCTACACTCCGGCCGTCAGCGCTTCGAACCGTCCGTCTCGCCCGGGCTCGCCGGAGTCCCCGGAGTGACGCCCATCTCGCTCCCCACCGGCGCCAGTCGGATCGTGTCCTGCCCTCCCTCTCAAACGGTGCGCGCCCCCGCCCGTGAGGGCAAATGGGAGCCGCCATGCGTGTGGCGCGGGAGCGTCCACCCGCTCGCCCTCTTCGCAGGGCCTCCCCGGCCGTCAGATCCCTTCGCCGGCGTTCAGCTCATGGACGAGCTCCGGGTGCGCGAGCTCCTCGAGCGACCTGTGGACGACGTCGGTCCGGACCGCCGACAACGTCCCGTCGGGCTCCAGCACCACCTGCTTGCAGTCCGAGATGCGCATGATCCCCTGCTTGCGCAGCGCCGAGCGCAGCTCCTCGAGCGTGAGCAGCTCGTGCTGGAGGGCGCCGAGGTGCACGCGGCCGTCCGTGACGATCCGCACCGGCTTCCCCTGGAGGAGCCGTTCCACCTTGCGCCAGCGCCAGGTGGCGAACCCCACCCCCCAGTTCACGACGAGGAGCGTCGCCGCGCTGACGAGCCCGCCCCCGAGCGAGTTGTCGCCCGCGTTGATCGAGTTCTGGACCGCGTTCGAGATGATGAGCAAAAGGACGAGATCGAAGCTCGTCATCTGCGCGAGCTCGCGCCGGCCCGCGACCCGCAGCGCGACGATGAGGAAGCCGTACACGGCGAGGGCGCGAACGACGAGCAAGAGGACCGAGGTGTCGGGCGTGAGGAGATGGGCCATGGCGGGAGCATAGCGAGCGGCGGCTCGACACGTTGCCTCCGAACCGCTCGCGAGCCGAGGCGCTGCGTCGGCTCGGAACGCGAACGCGCTAGGGAGGCCCCGCGCTCCGCCTCGGTGCGGATCGCGCGCAGCATCTCGATCCGGATGAGCCCGCTGAAAGGCCGGACGACGCGCCAGTACCGGCGGGAGGGCGTCAGCGCACCCTCGGAGGCTCCGTCTCGCCGGGGTTCGTCGGGCTCGCGGGAGTGACCCCCATCTCGCTCCCCACCGGCGCCAACCGGATCGTGATCGCCGTGGGCTCCGCCCCTTTCGGCTCGTAGGCGACCCGGGCATCCGCCCCCTGCTGGATCTCGGAGACCGAGCGCTGCTCCCCGCCGACGAGCACCCTCGTTCGCTCGTCGACGTGGAACGAGATCGTCCGCCCGTCCTGCATCTGCAGGAGGACGCGTGACGGCGTCGCCTGCGCGACCCGACCCGTGGCGGTACGAAGCCCCTGCGCCTGCTCGGCCTGGTACGCGAGCTGGCTCGCGCGCTCGAGGTCCTGGCGCGCCTTGAGCTCGAGCTGCTGCACGTTTGCGCGCTCCTGCTCCTCACGGCGCTGCGCCTGTGCGAGCTGCTGCTGTGCGGTCACGACGTCCTGGTGCGCCGCTTCGAGCCGCATCTGCGCGCCGGCGAGGTCCTCCTGACGATTCGGTGGCTGCTGGATGGCCTGCTGCTGGGTGGGTTGCGCTGCGGGCGGCGCCTGCTCTGCCCGTGGCTTCTCTCGGTGCGCGCAAGAAGCGAGCGAAACAGCGAGCAACCCCGCGACCCCAGCCCTGTGCCACGTGTCCGTGCTCATGTCCTGCCCTCCCTCTCAGACGGTGTACACGCCGCCGCCCGCGAGGGCTTACGGCGGCAATGCATTGGGAGCGAAGGCATCCACCCGCTCGCCCTCTTCCCTTCTCACCCGTGCTTCGAGGCGAAGGCTCACCTTCGCGGCGGTTCGGCGAGCGCGCGCCGCGAGGGCAGCACGGCGCGCGGGGGGAGCGCGCCGCCCGCGCCGAAGCCAATTGCCAAGGGCGACGCCAGGACCGGCCAGGTCTCCTTCGCGACATTGGCGGGCTCGTCGCCCTCGAAGCCGAGGAGGCTGTACTTGCCATAGTGGGGGAGCTTGCGCCCGAGCCCCGGGAGCGCGCTCGGCCGGTCCGCGGCAAGGAACGCGACGACCTGCGCCGCGTCCGCGGGGCTGCGCACCGCCACGACCACCGCTCGAGTCGCGCGAGCGAGGACGGTCGTCGCGACGCGCAGCTCTCGCGCGCCGAGGGTGGCGTCGTACGGCGCGAGCGCCGTCGCCACGATGGGGCGGAGGCGGTTCTCCCAGCCGAAGATCCAGACCGCCTTCCCCGGCGGGACGGACGCGAGCTCCGCGTCCGTCACCACCTCAGTGCCGGCGGTCCTCCAGCTCTCGGCGAGCGCGGCGTACGCGGCGCGCTGCTCGGGCGGGGCGGACGAGGGCAGCACGATCACGCTGCGCGCCGCGCCGAACGCACCGGAGAGCGCGGGCGGAAGCTCCGCCGGGTCGACGCGGCGAAACACGTCGTACTCGGGGTCCACGTCGACGCGCGCCGGCGCCTCGTCGACGGGGAGCGTGAAGCGCTGCCGCCGCTCCGCGAGGTGCACCGTCCGCCTCACCGCCTGCGGCGACGACGGCAGCGTGAGATAGACGGGAACGTCCACCGTGTACGGCTCGCCCTGCTGCGACTGCGCGAGCGTCAGCTCGAGCGCGTGCGAACCCCCGCGCCCGACCACCTCCGCCGACTCGAGACGGATCGCCGGCGCGCCGGGCCGGTCCACCCACTCCGCGAAGAACCACGAGAGGTCCTCTTTGGCGGCGGCGCTCATCGCGCGGGCCAGGTCCGAGAAGGAGGCGGCTCGGAAGCGGTGCTCCGCGTAGAAGCGGCGCAGCGCCGCCACGAACGGCTCGTCCCCCATGCGCTCGCGCAGCATGTGAAAGAGCATGAGCACCTTGTCGTACCCGATCGCCTGGGTCACCGCGCCGTGCCGCTCGCGGAACTCGCGGACGGCGAGCTCTCGATTCTCCGCGACGTAGTCCGCGTACTGCTGCAGGGACGTGCGGCGGTACTCGGCGCCGCGGCCGCCCTGCTCCTCGATGAGGTGGTCCGCGAGATACGCGGTGAGCCCTTCGCACCAGTTGCCGCGCGCGGGGTCGACGAACACGCCATTGCCCCACCAGCTGTGCAGGATCTCGTGCGGGTAGCTCGAGTGCACGATGAACGGGAGCCGGATGACCCTCGGCCCGAGCAGGGTGAAGGAGGGCATCCCGTAGCCCGTGTCCCAGAAGTTCTCGACGAGCGCGAACTTCGCGTACGGGTATGGCCCGAGGAGCCGTTCGTACATGGAGAGGTACTCCGCGCCCGCAGCGAGGTACCCGTCTGCGAGGGCGGCGTCTTCCGACCGGAGGAAGGTCTGGACGAGGACGCGGCCGGCGCTGCGCGCGTGCTCGACGAACGGTCCGGCGACGAGGAAGACCTCCTCCTGCGGTTCCGGGCTGTCCCAGCGAACCCACGTCGCGTCGGCGCCGCGCTCGTGGGCCGCCCGGGAGCCCTGGGAGACCGCATCCCAGCCAGGGGGGACGTGGGCGTCGAGTGTGAAGGCGACGAGGTCCTCCGAGAGCTCGGGGAGCCATCGTGTCGAGCCGGAGAGCACTGCGCCGTCCTTGGAGACGAGGCCCGGGCTGTCGCTCGACTTCCGCGCGTACTCCTTGCCGCGGTCCTCGATCGGGTGAGAGACCTTGCCGCCGTAGCGGACGGTGAAGCTGCGCTCGCCGGGCGCGAGGGTCACCGAGAAGCCCTCGACCCGGACGCCTGCCGCCTCCTTGCCGCTCCCGTTCGCGGCGCCCGGGGCAGGAGCGCGCGGCGCGGCGGCGAGCGGCGGACCGGGGCCGACCCGCTCGGGCGCGAGCCCAGCGTGCAGCGTGAAGAGGACCTTGTCGCCGAGGCGGGCGCGCAGCTCCGGCGAGAGGGTGACCTCGTCCTCGACGAGGAGGAGCTCGCGGTCCGGTACGAGCGTGACCTGCACGTCGTGCCGGAGCGCGGGGGCGGGTATTGCAGGGCCCGCCGCGGGGCTCGGCCCGGCCCGGGTTCGGAGCCGCTCGCCCCGACCCGCGCAGGCGAGCGCGAGCGAGAGGAGGACGGCATGCACGCCACGGGTGGAGGCCATCGGCCCTTTTCGGGGGCGCGGTGGAACGGAGGCGCCTCGGCTCACCTACCGTGCCGGATCCGAGCGCGCAA
>DASWEI010000099.1:0-66926 GCA_036394835.1 Anaeromyxobacter sp.
CGTCGAAGGCGCGCGCCGCGGCGCCGCAGAGCGCGATCGCGCGCTCCTCCTCCGTCGTCACGAGATAGACGATGGGCGTCCCGGCCGACCAGAGCTCGGCGATCTCCTGGACGATCCCGATCATGAGCCCTCCACGTCGGCGGTGGCGCGCATCGCCTCCTCGAAGGACGTCACGCCCGCGGCCACCTTGCGGACGGCGTGCTCGCGCAGCGAGCGGAGCCCGTCCTGGCGCACCGTCCGCTGGAGGACCTCGGGCGTCGCGCCCTCGGCGATGAGGTGGCGCAGGCGCGGGTTCACGCCGAGCACCTCGAAGATCCCGGTGCGCCCGTAGAACCCGGTGTAGCGGCACTTCGTGCACCCCTCACCCCGGCGCGCGACGAGCTTGCCCGCGTGGTCCTCGGGGTGCGGGACGCCGAGCGTGTGGACCTCGTCGGCGGTGAGCGGGAGGTCGGCGGCGCACGAGGGGCAGACCTGGCGCACGAGGCGCTGCGCCACGATCCCGGTGAGGGTCGCCGCGACGAGGAACCCCGGCACGCCGAGATCGCGCAGGCGTGCGATCGCGCCGACGGTGTCGTTCGTGTGGAGCGTCGTGAGCACCATGTGACCCGTGAGCGCCGCCTGGACCGCCTGCGACGCGGTCTCCGCGTCACGCACCTCGCCGACCATGACGACGTCCGGGTCCTGCCGCAGCACGTGGCGGAGCGCCTCGGCGAAGCTCGTCCCGGTCTTCGGGTTCGCCGCGACCTGGTTGAACTCCTCGTGGACCATCTCGATCGGGTCCTCGATGGTCACGACGTTCACCTCGGGCGAGGCGAGCGCCTGGAGCGCGGAGTAGAGCGTCGTCGTCTTGCCGCTTCCGGTCGGGCCGGTGACGAGCACGAGCCCGTGCGGCCGCAGGAGCCACCGCTCGAAGGCGTCGCGCTCGTCGGGGAGGAACCCGAGCTCCGACAGGTCGCGCACGAGCACGTTCGGGTCGAGGACGCGGATGACGATCTTGTCCCCGAAGGTGGTCGGGATCGTCGATACGCGCAGCTCCATCTCCGTGTCGCCGCGCGCGGTCCGGATGCGGCCGTCCTGCGGCCGCTTCAGCGAGATGTCGAGCCGGCTCATGATCTTGAAGCGGTTCGTGATCGCGCCGTGGACCGACTTCGGGATCCGGTGGATCGGGTGGAGGACGCCGTCGATCCGCATCCGGATGATCGACTCCTCGCGCCGCGGCTCGATGTGGATGTCGCTCGCCCGCTGCTCGAAGGCGTAGTGGAGGAGGTACTCGACCGCGGCGACGACCGGCTCCGACGACGCCTCGAGCGCGTCGATGCCCGAGAGGTTCACGAACTGCTCCAGGTTCGTGACGTCCGGCGCGGCCGGACCCTGCTGGAGCTGATCCGACGCGTCCGAGATCTGCTGGCGGAACCCGTAGATCTCGGCGATGGCGCGGTGGATGTCCGCGGGCGCCGAGAGGACCGGCTCGATCTCCGCGCCGGTGAGGCCGCGCAGGTTCTCGAAGAGCTCGCGGTCGAACGGGTTCGCCGCCGCGACGATGAGCACGCCGTTCTTCCGCTCGAGCGGGAGCACCGCGTGCTTGCGCGCGAAGGGGCGCGACAGCGTCCGCGTGATGAGCTGCGCGTCGAGCTTCAGCGGGTCGATCTTGCGGTAGGCGATCCCGACCGCCTGGGCGACCGCCTGGGTCGCCTTGTCCTCGTCGACCGTCTCAGCGTCGCGGCTCGCGTCCTGGAACTTGAACGAGGCGAGCACCTCGACCGGCGAGAGCTCGGCGCGCCTCAGCGCCCGTCCGCCGCTGCGCGAGGCCTGGTCGCGCAGCAGCCGCGCGCGCTGCACGTTCTCGCGCGCGAACGCGGTGCGCCTCGCGTCGTCGGTCAGGATCCCCTGCTTCGCGAGGAGATCGGCGACGTACTCGAGGGTGTAGTCGGTCGCGCGAAGGGTTCGGGACACCGCCCGCCAGTGTAGCCCGGGTGTCCCCCGCGTGCGAGCGCAGGTCCAGCCGGATGAGGCTGGACCGGAGCGAGCGGGGGGATCGGGGGGGGGCGCGAGCTCCGCGGAAGCGGAGCGAGTGTCCCCCCGTGTCGATGTCGGATGCCGCCCGACCGGGCGGCGTTCAGATCGCTCAACCCACGGGGCCGCAGGACGGGGCGGGGCCGCCGGAGCCCCCCGAGCTCCCCCCGAACCGGGCGGCGGCGGGCCGCGACATCTGGCGGGAGATGTCGGCGCTGCCACAGCCGGGGCACCGCACGTCGGCCTCGTCGGTCCGGCGGATGACGAGCTCCTCGAAAGTCTTCCCGCACGGCGTGCAGGCGTACTCGTAGATCGGCATGCGCCGGTGAGAGCCGCGCCTGCATCCGAGGGTTCAGCTGGACAGCCCTCTCATGGCCGCGCGCCCGCCCGAGCGGGCTCGCCCCGCGGCCCGCCGCCGTCCGGTCCCGCCCGGAGCACCTCCGCCGCCTCGGCCTGGATGGTGGACCTCGCGAGGTGGATGGAGGCGATGACGAGGATCGCCATTCCCGCGAGCATGACGACGCCGAGCGCGAAGACGACCACCGGGAACTGCGCGGGGATCCCGAAGAACGCCGGCGCGAGCCAGAGGAGCGAAGTGACGACGAACGCGAAAAGCGCGGCGTAATTGAGGATGAGCGCCCGGTAGTAGAGCCCGTGGCGGCGGTCGAGCACCGCGACCTGCGTCGCGACGGTGGCGCGGCGCGACGGCGCGAGGTCGGGCGTCCGGTGCTCGCGCGCGAGCTCGCGGAGCCGGTTCGCCATGCGCGAGATCTGGTTGTCGAGGCCGAGCGCGATGAGGCCGCAGGCAGAGACCATGACCGCCGGCGTCACCGCCGCCGCGATCTGCTGGAGTGCGTTCATGCCGGGAGGGTGCGGCCCCCCCGCCGAAGGCGCTACCGCGGGCGCCGCGCCTTGCGCATCGCGGGGACGGGGCGCCGCCCGGTCGCCGGAGCGGCGGGCGCCGGCGCGCCCATCAGCCGATCGCGCTCCCGGTCGTAGAGCCGGACGGCGGCGCGGAGCACCTGCAGCGCGGCGGGCCGCCCCTGCGGCTCGGAGACGAGCACCCTCTTGTTCTCGAGCCCCTTGTAGTCCTCGAAGAAGCGCTTCAGCTCGCGGAGCTTGTGCGGCGGGATCTCCGACACGTCCGAGTAGTGGGAGTTGCTCGGGTCGTCGGCGTGGACCGCGATGAGCTTGTCATCCTGCCCCTTGTCGTCGCGCATCTTCATGACGCCGATGATCTTGGCGCGCATGATCGCGAGCGGCTGGATCGCCTCCTCGCACAGGACGAGGACGTCGAGCGGGTCGCCATCGTCGCAGTAGGTGCGCGGGACGAAGCCGTAGTTCGCCGGGTAGTGGACCGCCGAGAACAGGATGCGGTCGACGAGCAGGAGCCCCGTCCTCTTGTCCACCTCGTACTTCACCTTCGAGCCGGTGGGGATCTCGATGACGGCGGGGACCGGATCCTCCATGGACCGGGGGAGCTCCACGTCGTGCCACGGGTGGACCGCCACGTCCCCTCCTCCGCCGCGCGCGACCGCGCGGGCGCTGCTAGATGCCGGATCCGTGCGAGTGGCGCTGATCGCGCACCTCGGCCTGGGTGACGCGGGTGCCGGGCGGGACGCTCGCGGTGAGCCAGACGTTCCCGCCGACGGACGAGCCCTTCCCGATCGTGATGCGGCCGAGGATGGTGGCGCCCGCGTACACCACGACGTCGTCCTCGACGATCGGGTGCCGCGGGATCCCCTTCATCGGGTTGCCCTGCGCGTCGAGCGGGAAGCTCTTCGCGCCGAGCGTCACGCCCTGGTAGAGCCGGACGTTCCGGCCGATCACCGCGGTCTCCCCGACGACGACGCCGGTGCCATGGTCGATGAAGAACTTGTCCCCGATCGCGGCCCCGGGGTGGATGTCGATCCCGGTGAGCGCGTGCGCGTGCTCGGTGATGATCCGGGGGATGAGCGGGACGCCGAGGACGTTCAGCTCGTGGGCGATCCGCTGGTTCGTGACGGCGAAGATGCCCGGGTACGCGAAGATCGCCTCGTCGCGGCTCTTCAGCGCCGGGTCGCCCTCGTACGCGGCCTCGACGTCGGAGCGGACGAGGGCGCGGATCGCCGGGACCTTCGAGAGGAACCCCTTCGTCACCTGCTGCGCCATCTGCGTGCAGTGATCGCAGGTCTCGTAGTCGTGGCGCGCGCCGAACGCGACGCCGCGCCGGACCTGATCCTCGAGGTGGCGCATGGCGCGCGCGAGCGTCGCGCCGACGAAGTAGTGCAGGCTCTCGTCGTTGAGGTCGCTCGTCCCGAAGTAGCCGGGGAAGAGGACCGAGCGGAGATCCTCGACGATCTGGATCACCGCGTCGCGCGACGGCAGCACGATGCGGCCGCCCGGGAATTTCGCGAGCTCCTGCGCGTCGGCGCAGAGCTCGTCCACGACGGGGGCGAGGGCGACGAGGTCGATCGCGGGGGTCTTCGCGCCGGTCACTTCGCCTCCTCGAAAAGCCAGGTGGACAGGTAGCGCTCGCCCGAATCGGGCAGCACGACGACGATGAGCTTCCCCTCGTTCTCCTTGCGGCGCGCGACCTCGCGCGCGGCCCACGCGGCGGCCCCGCAGGAGATGCCCGCGAGGATCCCCTCCTCCTTGCACAGGCGACGCGCCATGTCGCCGGCGTCCTCGTGCGTCACCTGGAGGATCTCGTCCACCAGCTTCGCGTCGAGCACGCGCGGCAGGAACCCCGCGCCGATCCCCTGGATCTTGTGCGGTCCGGGCTTTCCGCCGGAGAGGACGGGCGAATCCTTCGGCTCGACCGCCACCGCCTTGAAGGACGGCTTCCGCGGCTTGATGACCTGCGCGACGCCGGTGATCGTCCCGCCGGTGCCCACGCCGGAGACGACCAGGTCGACCTTGCCGTCCGTGTCGTTCCAGATCTCCTCGGCGGTGGTCTTCCGGTGGATCTCGGGGTTCGCCGGGTTCTCGAACTGCTGAAGGATGACGTAGCGACTGTCCTCGCTCGCCATCTCCTCCGCCCGCTTGATCGCACCCTTCATCCCCTCGGAGCCGGGGGTGAGGACGAGCTGGGCGCCGAGCGCCGCGAGGAGCTTGCGCCGCTCCATGCTCATCGTCTCGGGCATCGTGAGCACGAGCTTGTAGCCCTTCGCCGCCGCGGCGAAGGCGAGCCCGATGCCCGTGTTGCCGGAGGTCGGCTCGAGGAGGACCGTCTCCTTCCCGATCTTCCCGTCCCGCTCGGCCGCCTCGATCATCGAGACGCCGATCCGGTCCTTCACGCTGCCCGCCGGGTTCCGCATCTCGAGCTTCGCGGCGACGGTGGCCTTCGCGCCGTCCATGACGCGGTTGAGCCGCACGAGCGGCGTGTTCCCGATGGTCTTCGTGACGTCTTCGACGATCCGCATGAGCTCACCTCGAGAACGGGGAGGTTACCAAAATCAGACCGTTCCGGTCGATGTTCGATTTTGCCTGTCTTAAGCCGACCTCGACCGTCGCGCCATGCGGGCCGGTCCTCGTCCTACTGGGGGCCCTCCGTCTCCTCCGCGAGCGCCGCGTCGATTTCCGACTCGGTGACGCCCTCCCCGGCGGCTTCCGGCGCGGCGATCTCCGCCTCGGAGACCGGCTCCTCCGGCTCCGCGGCCTCGGCCGGCGCGCCGGGCCGGTGGAAGAACTCGAACACCGCCGCCGCCTGCGCCGGCCCGAAGCCGTCCACCTCCGCGATCTGCTCCGTCGTCGCGTCCTTCACGCGGCGGAGCGAGCCGAAGTGCCGAAGCAGCGCCTTCTTGCGGCCCTCGCCGATGCCCGAGATCTCCTCGAGCACGCTGCGGAAGTTCCGCTCGCGCCGGAGCTTGCGGTGGAAGGTGATCGCGAAGCGGTGGGCCTCGTCGCGCAGGCGCGCGAGGAGGAACAGCTCCGCGGAGTTCTGCCGGAGCACGATCGGGTCCTTGCGCCCCGGGAGGAAGACGCGCTCCGGGCTCCGCGCCAGCTCCGTGACGAAGCCGCGCTCCGCGCCCTCCGCCGCGTCGGCGAGCGCCGCCGCCCGGCCGCGCCGCGCCCGGCGGGCAACGACGCGTGCCGTCCCGAGCGCCGCAGCGTCCACGAGGCGGCTCTTCGCGAGGCCGACCATCTCGACGAACGGTGCGCCGGGGATGCCGGTCACCGGCGAGGTCGAGACGCCGAGATCCTTCGCCGCCGCGAGCGCCGCGTTGAGCTGCCCCTTGCCGCCGTCGACGACGAGGAGGTCGGGGAACTGCCCCTCCGCGAGCGCGCGCCGGAGCCGCCGCGTGACGACCTCGTGGAGCATCGCGAAGTCGTCCTGCCCGGGCACCCCCTTCACCTTGTAGCGGCGGTAGTTCTCCTTGTCGGGCTCGCCGTCCTTCATGGACACGCCGGAGCCGACCGCGAGCGCACCCTGGAACGTCGAGATGTCGTAGCACTCGATCCAGCGGGGGGGCCGGGTGAGGTGGAGCCCCCGCACGAGCGCCGCGAGCGCCTGCTCGCGCCGCTCGTCCTTTTCGTGCCAGCTCTTGAACCCCTGCTCGGCGTTCCGCGCCGCGACCTCGAGCAGGTCCGCCTTCGCGCCGCGCTGGGGCGTGAGGATCCGGACCCGCTTCCCGCGCCGCTCGGCGAGCACGTCCGCGAGGGCGTCGACCGCGACCGGCTCGACCGGGACGAGCACCTCGTCGGGCGCCGGGTTCTGCTCGTAGTAGAGCGAGAGGAAGGACGAGAGGATGTCGGCGTCCGGGAACTCCTGCTCGCGGAACGGGTGGCTGCGGGAATCCTGCAGCTTTCCACCGCGCATCGAGAGGACCTGGATGACGAGGTCCGGACCCTCCCGCCACAGCCCGACGACGTCGCGATCGGCGCGGTCCGCCATGAGCACGCGCTGCTTCTCGAGGCTGCGCTCCACCGCCTGGAGCTGATCGCGCAGCCGCGCCGCGTCCTCGAAGTGGAGCGCCGCCGCCGCCTCGTCCATGCGCGCGCGGAGCCGCTCGACGAGCTCGCTCTCCCGTCCCTCGAGGAACTCGACCGCGTCCTCGACGGCCTGCCGGTACTCCGCGACCGGCACGTCGTACACGCACGGCGCCGGGCAGCGCTGGATCTGGAACAGGATGCACGGCCGCTTGCGGTGGTCGATCACGTGATCGGTGCAGGTCCGCAGCTGGAAGTACCGGTTCACGACCCGGAGCGTCTCGCGGATGGACGAGGCGGACGAATACGGGCCGAAGTAGCGCGCGCCGGCGTCCCGCTTCTCTCGCGCGCGCCGGACCTCGAGCCGCGGGAACGGGTGGCGCTCGTCTAGCCGCAAGACGATGAAGTCCTTGTCGTCGCGGAGCCGCACGTTGAAGCGCGGCTGGTGCTTCTTGATGAGCTCGTTCTCGAGGAGGATCGCCTCCTTCTCCGAGCGGGTGACGATGACCTCGATGTCGCCGAGCAGGTCCTCGAGGAGCGGGACGAAGATCCGGTCGTCGCCGCGCCCCGCGTCGAAGTACTGGCGGACGCGCGAGCGGAGGCTCGCCGCCTTCCCGACGTACACGACGGCGCCCTCACGATCCTTCATGAGGTAGCAGCCGGGCGCGTTCGGCAGGTCCGCGAGGGTCCTCTTGAGGGCGGCGTCCACCGGGGACGGGTTTATCGCGGATCCCGGCGCCGTTCACGCGCGCAACTGCGCCTTGCGGTCAGGGATCCCCGCGCCGCGCGCCGAACCGCATCCCGACGCTCGCCGACAGCGCGTTTCCGCCGACTCGAGCCGAGAACGGCACCTCGGCGAACGTGGAGGTCCCGCGAGCGAAGTGGCGGGCCTCGAAGCCCGCGTAGAGCCGGCTGCCGAGCCCCACGCGGCCCCCGACGGCAAGCATGAGCCCTCGCGTGGAGGATCCGGTCGCGAGCTCCTCGACGCCGGCAGAGTCGGTGGCCAGCCTCACGTCGCCGTTCGCCTGCCCGCTGAAGACGCCGGCGCTCCCCCACAGCTCGAACGGCCCGGTCCGCCACGCCCCTGCGAGCTCGACGCCCTGCACCTGGACGCGGACGTCGACGTTCGCCGGCGGGCCGGAGCTGCCGCCGCTCGAGTAGTACGTCGCCGTCGCGTTCGACTGGGCAGCGACGAGCCCGTTCAGCTCGATCCGGACGGGTCCGCCGGGAACGACGGCGATCCCCGCGCCGAGCGTGATGTCGGGCGTCCCCGCGCCGTCGCCCCCCTTCGAGAGCCAGACGTGAAACCAACGGGCGGGCGGCGGCGGCGCCGCGCCAGGAGCGGGGGCCGGCACGTTCACCGGGACCGGGACCTCGACGGGCATGGCGATACGGCCCGGGGCGGCCTCCTGGACACCCGTCACGCGCGAGGGGGCGTCGTCGGGCTGCCCCTCCGGCACAGGAGCGGCTCGCACCGGAGCGGCAGCGCCTGGCTCGAGCGGAGCCTGTGCCTTCGGTCGCGCAGATGGCTGCACCGCGGGGATCGGCGGCGGAGGAACGGGCAGCGGAGGAGCGGGCGGCGGCGGGGCCGGGCTCGGGGGCGGCGCGCTCGCCGGAGGCGCGCCCCACGTTGGCGCGGGCTCCTGGGGGGTGACACCGGCGGTCTCATCGCGCCGGGCGCCGCCCGTCCAGGACGGCGACGGCTCGTCCGCGGCGGTGCGGGCGGCGGGCACGGCGAGGGTCGCCGCGAGGAGCACGGCTCTGGCAACGCGTGCGACGATCAAAGGGCCTCCCCGGTCGTACGACATGGTGGCCTCGCCGAGCTCCTCGGAGCTCCTCGGCCGCATGGAGCCCCGAGCGTATCAGGCCGCGCTGGACTTGGACTTGGACCGCAACGCAGCCGAGCAGCGAAGCCGGCCGGGGCGCCGACGGCGCCGCATCGCGGAGGCGCTCGATTCTCCGCGCTCGTACGCGCGCGGCTCGCAAAGACGCGTCGCGCCGCGAGGACTGTTCGACGCGCGCGCAGGCGCTTTGCACTCTGCGCGCGCTGGTTCCGCAGCGGCGCCGTGGCTGCTCTCGTCGCGCGCGACGATCGCAGCGCTGGCGCCGGAGCGCCTGCGGCGACGCGGCGCCTCCGGCAGGCATCAGCGGCTCAGTCCAGCCCCCTCTTCCCCCGCTCGCGGGGGCGAGGGAGAAATGTGCCCAGTCTCACGCCCTGAGCGCGACGCCGCGTCCCGCGCCGGAGGCAGCGGCTCGTTCGAGCGTTGCGGCTGCACGCGCTACTGCACGCAGGTCTGCGTCGGGCAGCTCGAGCCCGAGAGCGCGGTGCAGATATCGGTCTGGAACCCGCACGTCAGCACGTCGAACGTCCCCGCGACGCGTCCCCCGTCGGGGAAGGTCAGGTCGGCGGACCCGGTCACCCGCGCGCCGATCGTGTCGATCCGGACGGTCCCGCTCGTCGCGACGGGGGTACCCGCCGGCTCGCCGCAGGTCGCGTCCGTCTTCGTGATGAACGCCTGCGCGACGGTCAGGTTCCCCTGCGCGTCCGGGGTCGGGCCGGCGCCGCCGATCGGGAACGTGCCGGGCTGCACCGCCGGCGCGGTCTGACCGGCGACGTTGGCGCGGACGAGGAGCACGTTCACGATCGTCGCGTTCGCCTTCGTGCCGCAGGACAGGGTCTGCGTGACGAGGCTGCACAGCCCCGAGAAGCTGCCGAAGCCGATGACGAGCCCGGTCGCGCTCGCCGTCGTGCCCTCGAAGGAGCAGGTCGCCTGACCGAGGACGAGCGCGCTCGCGTCCGCCGGAGTGAACGGCTGGCCGAGGACCGTGCCCTGGAACGAGGGCGGCGTCGACGGCGCCGGCGAGCTGGAGGAGCTCCCGCACGCGGCGAGGAACAGCGCGGCGGACGCTGCGGCGAGCGGGCGGAGCATGGCGTTCTCTCCCCGCGCCCGCGAGCGGGCGCACGAAGTGAAGCTAGGCCTCGCGACGCCGGACGCACGGGGAGGGCGCCCGGCCGGCACCCCGCCGCCAGCGTGGCCGCTACCGACGGCGCCGCCGCTGCTGCTGCTGGTGCTGCGGGCGGCGCGCCCCGCGCAGGCTCCCGAGCGCGGCGGCGCTCGCGATGGCCCTGGATCCGAGGACCCCCTTCATCCCCGCCGCCTTCGCGGGCAAGCCGAGCTGCAGGTCCTTGAGCGCCAGGATCCGGTCGCGCAGCTGCGCCGCCTTCTCGAAGTCGAGCGCGGCGGACGCCTCGCGCATCTCGAGCTCGAGCGCGGCCACGATCTCGGGGAGCTGCTCGGGGCGGTACTCCGCCCCCTCGTCCGCCGCGAGCGGAACCGTCAACCAGTCCGCCTCGACGACGGCCATCCCGAGATCGACGATGTTCCGCTTCACGGTCTGCGGCGTGATGCCGTGCTCGGCGTTGTAGGTCCGCTGCCTCTCGCGCCGCCGGTCCGTCTCGTCGAGCGCGCGGCGCATCGAGGCGGTGATCGAGTCCGCGTACAGGATCACGCGCCCGTTCACGTTGCGCGCCGCGCGGCCGATCGTCTGGATGAGCGACACCGCGGAGCGGAGGAAGCCCTCCTTGTCCGCATCGAGCACCGCCACGAGCGACACCTCGGGGATGTCGAGCCCTTCGCGCAGGAGGTTGATCCCGATGAGCACGTCGAACTCGCCGCGGCGCAGATCGCGGATGAGCGCGCTCCGCTCGAGCGTGTCGATGTCGGAGTGCAGGTACCGGCAGCGGACGTTCACGTCGGTGAAGTACTCGGTGAGATCCTCCGCCATTCGCTTCGTGAGCGTCGTGACGAGCACGCGCTCGCCCGCCTCGGCGCGGCGGCGCACCTCTCCGAGCAGGTCGTCGACCTGCGTCCCGACCGGGCGGACCTCGACCTCGGGATCGACGAGACCGGTCGGGCGGATGATCTGCTCGACGACGACGCCCTGGGCCTTCTGGAGCTCGTACTCGGAGGGCGTCGCCGACACGTAGATCGCCTGCTTCACGAGCCCCTCGAACTCCTCGAACTTGAGCGGCCGGTTGTCGAGGGCCGACGGGAGGCGGAACCCGAACTCGACGAGCGTCTCCTTGCGCGAGCGATCGCCCCGGTACATCGCGCCGATCTGGGGGACCGTCTGGTGCGACTCGTCGATGACGAGCAGGAAGTCCTTCGGGAAGTAGTCGATCAGACACGGCGGCGGATCGCCCGCCTTCCGCCCGGAGAGCCAGCGCGAGTAGTTCTCGATCCCTGAGCAGAACCCCATCTGCTCGAGCATCTCGAGGTCGAACATCGTCCGCTGCTCGAGCCGCTGCGCCTCGACGAGCTTGTTCGCGCGGCCGAGCTCGCCGAGCCGCTCGCGCAGCTCTTCGCGGATCCCGTCGATCGCGTGCTTGCGGGTCTCGGGCGCCGACACGTAGTGGCTGTTCGGGAAGATGGCGGCCTTGTCGAGCTCGGCGAGGGTGTGGCCGCGGAGCGGGTCGAACTCGTGGATAGACTCCACCACGTCGCCGAAGAACTCGATGCGGATCGCGCGGTCCTCCTCGTACGGGGGGAACACCTCGATGGTGTCGCCGCGCACCCGGAAGGTCCCGCGGTGGAAGTCGGTGTCGTTCCGCTCGTACTGGATGTCGATGAGCGAGCGGATGAACCGGTCGCGCATGAACTCCTGCCCGCGCTCCACCTGCTGCAGGAGACCGTAGTACGCCTCGGCAGTGCCGAGGCCGTAGATGCACGAGACCGACGCGACGATGAGCACGTCGTTCCGCGTGAGGAGCGCGTGGGTCGCCGCGTGGCGCATCCGGTCGATCTCGTCGTTGATGGACGAGTCCTTCTCGATGTACGTGTCCGATGCGGGGACGTACGCCTCCGGCTGGTAGTAGTCGTAGTAGCTGACGAAGTAGTGGACGGCGGCGGACGGGAAGAGCTCCTTGAACTCGCCGTAGAGCTGCGCCGCGAGCGTCTTGTTGTGCGCGATGACGAGCGTGGGCCGACGCACCTGGGAGACGACGTTCGCGACGGTGAAGGTCTTCCCAGAGCCCGTCACGCCGAGCAGTACCTGATGTCGGTCGCGACGGCGGAGCCCGGACGCGAGCTCCTCGATGGCCCGGGGCTGGTCGCCCGTCGGGCTGAAGTCGCTGCGGAGCTCGAACGGCACCCGCGGAATCTAACAGGCGGCGAGCCCGCGTTCCGCGGGCATGCCTGCACGGGCGGGCGGCACTGCGTCTCGAGGACCTGCACGGACGTTCTACGACTGCGTCACCGCGTCCGCGATCCCGTCCTCGACGACTCGTCCCGCGGCCTCGCCTCGGCGAACTCCTGGCGGCGCTCCGGGACGGCGGCCGGGCGGCCGTCCGCGCGCCCGGCGAGGGCTCCCCAGGCGTGGCAGCGCCCTGTTTCTACTCGACTTCTTTTCGGGAACCGCCTAATTTTTCGCCGTCCCGGCCCCGGCGACGGCTCGGGAACGACCGGGATGGGCCCCGTTCGCAACACAAGAAGTGGAGTCCAGATGGCAAGTGGTATCGTGAAGTGGTTCAACGACGCGAAGGGCTTCGGCTTCATCACCCAGGACGGCGGGGGCGAGGACGTCTTCGTCCACCACACCGCAATCGAGTCCGAGGGCTTCCGCAGCCTGCAGGAAGGGCAGCGAGTGGAGTTCGAGGTGAAGAAGGGCCCGAAGGGCCTCCAGGCGGCGAACGTCCGGGCGGTCTAGCCCGGCGCGCCTCGCAGCACGAGGAGGCCCGGCCACCCGGCCGGGCCTCGTTCATTCTCCCCCGCATGACGACACGAGGATCGACCGATGGCCTTCAATCCGGGAGCGACAAAGCGACAGAAGGAGGCGGCGCGCCGGGACAAGCAGCGCCGCAAGGACGAGAAGAAGGAGCAGCGCAAGCGCGAGAAGGCCGACCACCCCGGCGAGCCGACCTCGCCGGGCGAGGATCCGGACATCGCCGGGATCATCCCCGGCCCGCAGCCGAAGGTCGAGGAGTAGGGGGCGGGGCGGGCGGCGTCACTCGACGTCCCATGTGGTCCCCTCCGGTCCGTCGAGGAGCGCGACCCCCTGCGCGAGGAGGGCGTCCCGGATCGCGTCGCCGCGCGCGAAGTCCTTCGCCTTGCGGGCCGCGGCGCGCTCGGCGATCCGCGCCTCCACGTCCGCACCGGCGATCCCCCGGCGCGCCGCCGCCTTCTCGCGGAGCGCCCGGATGGCGGTCGCGGGCGGACGCTGCAGGAGCCCGAGCGTCGTGCCGATCTCGCGGGCGTCGCGCGCGAACGCCGCGAGCGACGCCCGCTCCTCGGGGGACTTCTTCCCCCTCTTGTCCGCGAGGACGTTCGCGGCCGTGAACGCCTCGGCGAGCACCGCGAGCACCTGCGGGGTGTTGAAGTCGTCGTCGAGCGCGCGGCGCGCGTCCTCGACCATCGCGCCGCCCTGCCCGGCAGGCGATGCGCCCGCGGCGAGCTGGTCCACCTTGTCGAGCGTCTTGTAGAGGTAGCGCAGGCGCCGCTCCGCCTCCTGCAGGACGAAATCGGAGTAGTTGATCGGGTTGCGGTAGTGCGTCCCGAGCAGGAACAGCCGCATCACCTCCGCGTCGAACTTCGCCAGCACCTCGCGGATCGTGAAGAAGTTGCCGAGCGACTTCGACATCTTCTCGCTGTCAATCTCGACGAAGCCGTGGTGCATCCAGTACCGCGAGAAGGTCTCGGCGGACCGGCCGTCACCGACCGCCGCCACGGACTGCGCGATCTCGTTCGTGTGGTGCGGGAACACGAGGTCCTTGCCGCCGCCGTGGAGATCGATCGGGGCGCCGAGGTGGGCGAGCGTCATCGCGGAGCACTCGATGTGCCACCCCGGGCGACCCTTCCCCCACGGCGACTCCCACGCCGGCTCGCCTGGCTTCGCCGCCTTCCAGAGCGCGAAGTCGAGCGGATCGCGCTTCGCCTCGCCGGGCTCGACGCGCGCGCCGGAGAGCAGGTCGTCGAGGTTCCGCTTCGCGAGCCGGCCGTAGTCCGGAAACTTTCGGACGGCGTAGTAGACGTCGCCGTTCGTCGCCGGGTACGCGAACCCCTTCGCGACGAGGGTTTCGATCATCGCCACGATCTGCGGGACGTGCTCCGAGACCCTGGGCGCGGCGTCGGGGCGCAGGTTCCCGAGCGCGTCCATGTCCTCGTCGTAGGCGCGCGCGAACCGGTCCGCGAGCGCCACCGGATCCTCGCCGCGCTCGTTCGCGCGGCGGATGATCTTGTCGTCGACGTCGGTGAAGTTCCGGACATAGCGGACCGTGTAGCCGCGCGCGCGCAGGTGCCGCACGACGATGTCCCACACGACGTAGCTCCGCGCGTGCCCCACGTGGGAGAGGTCGTAGACGGTCGGCCCGCACGCGTAGAACCGGATCTTCCCGGGGTCGAGAGGGACGAGCTCGCGCTTCGCGGCGGTGAGCGTGTCGTGGATGACGATCGGCATTCTCGGGTGGTCCTCAGGCGGCGAGGCGCTTCAGGAGCGCGCGGAGGTTCACGAGCGCGAGCAGGGCCAGGATCGCCGAGGCGACGACCGGGAGCCACTTCTTGCGCGGCCGGTCGCCGTCTCGCAGCACGAGCCAGCGGTCGCCGAGCTGGGCGCCGCGCTCGCGCATCGCCGCGACCGCCTCGCCGTAGTCCGCGCGCGAGCGCGCCGGCAGGATGCGCCCCTCGAACACCGGCGGTCCGCCTCGGCCGGGGCGATCGACGACGAGGCTCGTCCCCGCGAGCCGCCCCACCGTCCGCGGGGTCCCCGTGCGCGCCTCGGTGACGGGGACCGCCTGCGCGAGGTCGCCCCGCACCTGCGCGAGCCGATTCTCGAGCGCGAGCTCGAGCCGGTAGGCGCCCGGGCCGCCGAGGTCGATCGGCTCGCGCGACGAGAAGAAGTAGGCGACGTCGGGCCAGAAGTCGACGAGCAGCCATCCGCAGAAGGCGAGCGCCACGAGGGCGAAGATCGGGTTTCGCGCGAAGAGCGACGAGCGCCGGCGCGGCGGCGGCTCGGCGCCGCCGTCCGCGGACGCGGCGCCCCCCCGTGCCTCCCCGCCGAAGAACGCGTCCTCTCTGCGCCGGTCGTCCGTCATCGCGTCCTCCTCACGAGGAGCGCCACCGCATGGGCGGCGATCCCCTCCTCGCGGCCGACGAACCCCATCCCCTCGCCGGTCGTGGCCTTGACGTTCACCTGCGCGGGCGAGACGCCGAGCGCCTCGGCGAGCCGCGTGCGCATCTCCACCGCGCGCGGGGCCACCTTCGGCCGCTTCGCCGCGAGGGTGACGTCGCAGTTCCCGACGCGCCAGCCTTGATCCGCCGCCTTCCGCGCGATCTCGCGCAGGAGGAGGAGCGAGGAGACGCCCTTCCAGCGCGGGTCCGTGTCCGGAAAGTGCCATCCGAGATCGCCGAGGCCCGCCGCACCGAGGATGGCGTCGCCGATCGCGTGCGCGCAGACGTCGGCGTCCGAGTGGCCGAGGAGGCCGTCCCCGTCGAACTCGACGCCGCCGAGGACGAGCGGTCGCCCCGCCGCGAACGGGTGCGTGTCGTAGCCGACGCCCATCGCGACGGGCGCCTCGAGCGCCGCCCGGGCCCGCTCGACATCAGCGGGCCCCGTGATCTTGAAGTTGCCTGGGTCCCCGGGGACGAGCGTCACAGCTGCGCCGAGCCGCTCGATGAGCGAGCACTCGTCGGTCGCCTCCGACGCCGCCGCGCCCGCCGCGTCGTACGCGCGCAGGAGCAGCTCGCGCCGGAAGCCCTGCGGCGTCTGGGCGAGCCACAGCGTGCGCCGGTCGAGCGTCTCCGCGACCCGCCTGTCGTCCGCAGTCGCGGCGCGCTTCACCGTGTCGGTGACGGGCAGGGCGGCAAGAGCGGCGCCGTCGCGCGCCGCCGCCTCCGCGACGCGCTCCGCGAGGTCCGCGGTCGCGAACGGCCGGGCGGCGTCGTGGACGAGGACGATCGCGCTCTCCGCGGCGGCCGCGAGGCCGTTCCGGACCGAGTCGGCGCGCGCGGCGCCGCCCGCGACCGCCCGCGAGGGCTTCCCGAGGCCGGCGAGCTCGGCCCCACCGCGCCCTTCCTCGCCGGGCGGCACGACGGCGACGAGATCGTCCACCGCCGCGCACGCCGCCAGCGCGCGTGCGGCGCGGCGGAGCACCGTCTCGCCGCCGAGGACGAGCCACTGCTTCGCGGCGCCGGCGCGCACGCCGGACCCGCCCGCCGCCACGATCCCGGTCACCTTCTCGCCGCGGATCATCCGCGCCTCCTCGTCCTCGGGCCGGCACGCGCCGCGCCGCGGCTTGGCACCGTCCGTGCTGACCCGGACCCCATGCCTCCCGAAAGCACCCCGACCGCCCAGACACGCAACCGCCGCGCGGACTCGCGTCCGTGCGGCGGTCTCGCCGACAGAGCCCCGGCGCGGCTGCGCCGGGCGCCGACCTCAACAGTTGAAGATCTTCTTCAGGTCGGTCTCGACGTCCTGCTCATCGCACTCCTTCGCGATCGCCAGCTCCTTGATGAGCAGCGAGCGGGCCGTGTCGAGCATCTTCCGCTCGCCGAACGAGAGATCCTTGTCCGACCGGAGCAGGTACAGATCGCGCAGCACCTCGGCGATCTCGAACACGCTGCCGGTCTTGATCTTGTCCATGTACTCCCGGTATCGACGGTTCCATGTCGTCGAATCGACCGAGACCTCCTTCTCGCGGAGGATCGAGTAGACCCGGCGAACGTCCTTCTCGCCGATGATCTCGCGCAGCCCGACCGAGCCGACCTTGTTCATCGGGATCATGATCTTCATCCCGTTCTCGAGGATGCGGAGCACGTAGAAGGACTGCCGCTGGCCGGCGACCTCCTTGTGCTCGATCCCCATAACCTCGCCGACCCCTTGGCCGGGATAGACTGCCTTGTCCCCGACCTTGAAGTTCGGGGACGCCGGTGTAACCTGAGTGACGGACATTCCTTCCTCCGCTCCGCACGGCCCGTTCATCGACCGGCACGGTCGACGAAGGGGCGGGAGCTTGGTCGCGGGAGGCTATCACAGGCACCCGGACCGTTCAATAACCCCCCGGAAATCGCGGTTGTTCCGATTCGCCCATCCAGGGCGAGGCGAGGCCCCCCATGAGCGCCCGCCACCCTCTCGTGGGCCCCGCCCTGGGGTTGATCGCGGGCGTCGCGCTCGCTCTCGAGGGGCTGCGCCCCCCCGCCGGCACCGCGGCAGGGCTCCTCCTCGCCCTCTCGCCGCCTCTCGCCCCGGTGGCGTTCGCCTGCGCGGGGTGGCTCGTCGCCCGCCCGGCCACGGCGGCGCCGCGCGTCGAGGCGACCGCGGCGGAGGTGGACGGACGGATCGCGACGGTGCCGGAGCGGCTCGGGGACCGGCTCCGGTTTCGCCTGCGCGCCGCGGACGGGAGCGCCCTCGATGCGTTCGCGCCGCCCGCGCCCTGGCCGCTCGCGCTCGGCGACCGGATCCGCATGCGCGCCGAGCTGCGCTCGCCCCCCGGCGCGCGGAACCCCGGCGGCCGCGACGTCGCGGCCCGGCTCGCGGCGGACGGCGTCCCGCTCCAGGCGTTCGCGACGGGGCCGGCGGTGCGGGTCGATCCGCCGTCCCCGCTCGCGCCGCTCGAGCGGGCCCGCGAGCGGTTCGCCGAGGCGGCCGACGCCGCCCTGCCCCCGCGGGAGGCCGCCCTCGTCCGCGCCATCGCGAGCGGCGACCGGTCCGGGCTCGACCTCGCGACGACGACCTCGTTCGCGCGGAGCGGCCTCGCCCACGTGCTCGCGGTGTCCGGCCTCCACCTCGTCGTCGTCGCGGTCGGCTTCGAGCGGATCCTGCGCGCGCTGCTCGTCCGGATCGAGCGCCTGGCGACGCGTCTCGACCCGCGGGGCGTCTCCGCCGCGCTGCTCCTGCCGGCGACGGCGGCATACACGGTCGCAACCGGAGCAGGCGTCCCGGTCCTCCGCGCGGCCCTCGCCGTGGGCGTCGTCGCGGTCGGAACGCTCCTCGACCGCGAGACGCGCTCGGCGAACGTGCTCGCCCTCGCCGCGCTCGTCCTCCTCGCGGCGGAGCCGGCGGCGGCGCTCGATCCCTCCGCGCAGCTCACGTTCGCCGCGGTCGGGGGCCTCGTCCTCTGGTCCGGGCCGCTCCGGCGCCGGATCCCGGTCGCACGGCCTCGCCCCGGAAGCTGGCGCGCGTGGGCCCTCGAGCCGCTCCTCGGCGGCGCCTGCGCGACGCTCGCGGCCTCGCTCGCGACCGCGCCGGTCCTCGCCTTCCATTTCCGCCAGCTCCCGGTCCTCGGGCTGCTCGCGAACGTCCTCGGCATCCCGATCGGCTCCGCGCTCACCGCCGTCGCGACGCTCGCGGCGCTGGTCGCCGCCGCGTCCCCGCCCCTCGCCCCGCCGCTCCTCCTCCTCGCGCGGCCCCTCGCGACCGCCCTCCTCGCGCTCTCCGACGCCGCCGCGGGCCCGCGCTGGTCCGTCCTCGGCGTCGCGTCGCCGGGGATCCTCGGCGCGGCGACGTGCTGCGCCGCGGCCCTCGTCGCGACCCGCCTGCGGGGCGGCCCGCGGCTCGCCGCAGCGGCGCTCGCGGTCGGCGCGCTCCTCGGCGCGGGCCCACTCCGCGCTGCCGCCGCCCGCGCGCGCGGCGGGCTCGAGGTGCTCTTCATCTCCGTCGGCCAGGGCGACTCCGCGCTGCTGCGGCTGCCCGACGGGAGCGCCGTGCTCGTAGACGGCGGCGGTGCCGTCGGCGGCGGCACGGATCCCGGCGCGCGCGACGTGGTCCCGCTGCTGCGCGATCTCGGGGTGCGCCGGCTCTCGGCCGCGTTCGTGTCCCACCCGCACCCGGACCACGTCCTCGGGCTCGCCGCCGTCGCGCAGGCGTTTCCGCCGGACATCGTGTTCTCGAACGGGGACGCGGGCGAGGGCGAGTCGCGCGAGGTGCTCGCGAGCCTGCGTCCGGTCGTGCTCGCGCCGGGTGACGGCTGGGAGCGCGCCGGCGTCCGCTTCGACGTGCTCGGCGGCGCGAGGGAGCAGCTCGCGTCGAACGACGCGTCGCTCGTCCTGCGGGTCTCTTACGGTGCGACGTCGTTCCTCTTCCCCGGCGACGTCGAGCAGAAGGGCGAGGCGGCGGCCGTCGCGGCGGGCGGACTCGCGGCCGACGTCATCAAGATGCCGCACCACGGCAGCCGCACCTCGTCGACCGCGCCGTTCGTCGCGGCGGTGCACCCGCGCCGCGCGGTCGCGAGCGTCGGCCTCGGGAACCGCTACGGCTTCCCGCACGCCGAGGCGCTGGCACGCTGGCGCCAGGCCGGGACGCTCGTCCTGCGAACGGACGACGGGGCGGTCCGGCTCCTCTCGGACGGTCGGCGCGTCTGCCGGGTGTCCACCGCCGCCGCCCTCGACTCCCTGGCGATCTGGCGGGAGCGGACGCAGGCTTGCGGCGTGCGGATCGAGGATGTCGACCTGATGGAGGTCGCCGAGCGGCTGCGCCGCCACATCCCCGAGGGTGAGCCCCCGGTCGGCTATCTCCGCGGCCGCAGCTACTTCCGCGACGTGCTCGCGCACGAGCTCGGCTGCTCGGAGCTCGAGGCGGAGGAGCTCGTCGACACGCTCGAGATGAACGGCTACCTCAAGTTCATCGGCGACCCATCCGTCCGCTCGCAGGCTGAGAGCCGCTGGGACATCGACCCCCACGTCCCGTAGCCCCTGCGGACGCCGGGGCGCCGCGCGGACCGACCGTCCTGCGCCCCGTCGCTTCCCCGCTCGGTTTTCCGGGGCACGCCCCTTGGACGGATACCCCACCACCATGTTCGCCCTCCTCCTACATCATCCCGGCGCCGCGCCCGAGCGGCGCGACCTCTCCGGGCCGCTGCGCGCGGGCGGCTCGCGCGCGGACGACCTGCGGCTCCCGGACTGCCCGCCCGCGGCGCTCCGGCTCCTGCCCTGCGCGGCGGGCGTCGTCGTCGAGGCGATCGCCTGCGGAGTACACGTCGGCGGCCACCCGGTTCACCCGGGCGAGCGCAGGCTCCTCCGTCCCGGCGAGCGCGCCGAGCTCCGGGGCAGCGCGTTCGCGCTCGAGCCGCGCGCTGCCTCGGCCGAAGGGACCCGTGCCGCCGCCGCGGCGCTGCTCCACTCCGCTGCGGCGGGCGAGGGCCCGGTCACCGGCGCGCACCTCGTCGTCCTCGGCGGTCCGGCCGCCGGGACGCGCTTCCCGCTCGGACCGGAGCAGACGCTCGGGCGCGGACGGGCGGCGACGATCCAGCTCCCCGATCCGGCCGCTTCCCGGGTCCACGTGCGGCTCCGGCTGCTCGCGAGCGGCGCCGTGCAGATCGAGGACCTCGGGTCGAAGAACGGCGTCCGCGTGAACGGCGTCCGGATCGACCGCAGACCCCTCGCGCTCCGGCCCGGCGACGAGGTCGTCGTCGGCGAGACGGCGCTCGCGCTGGAGGACGGCCTCCGCGACGCCCCCGGCCCGCAGCCCGAGCCGGAGCCGGGCGAGCCCGCCGCGCCCTCGACGCGTCGCCGGCGCCGTCCGCCGCCGCACCTCCTCGCCGCCGCGCTCCTCGCGCTCTCCGCCGCGGCGCTCGCGCTCGCCGCCGGGTAGCGACGAGGGCGCGGGGTCGTCCCCGCCTCAGACGAACCGCGGCGCGAGGTCCGAGCGCTCGAGCAGCGTCTCGAACAGCTCGCGGTGGCGCCCGAACAGGCTCGTGAACTGGACGAGCCCGCGCCGCGTGAAGACGGCGTAGACGCGCCCGCCGAGGCCGTCGCGCACCACGATCTGGAGGATGTCGTCGTACGCGACTGGACGGCGGCGCAGCGGCGAGGCCGCGACGATGCCGTCCCGGGTGACCGTGATCGACGAGCGCGCGTAGAGGACGAACGAGGCGATGAAGAAGGCGCTGAACCCGCCGGCGGCGAACGCCGCGGCGGCGCCGCCCCCCGGTCCGCGGAGCACCGCGACGAGCATCCCCGCCCAGAAGACTGCGGCGAGCGCGACGGCGATCCGGAGCGACAGGCGCGTCCGGTACGTGCGGACCGGCTCCACCCTGCTCACGATGTGGCCGGTGGAGGAACGCGTCAGCGGCGGGCGCACCCCGGGCGAGCGTGCGTAGGAGCGTCCGGCCGACCCCGACGGCGCTGGCAGCCCGCGTTCGCCGCCAGCAAGCGCGACCCTCGCGGCCCGGCGCAGCTCCCTACCGCAGCTCCTGTGCGCGCTTGGCGGCGATCGTCCGCAGGTCCTCGCGGACGTCGGAGGCGTTGCTGCGCGCGTACCGCTCGTACATCTCGGCCGCGCGCTTCGCGTCGCCGAGGACGCGGTAGCATTCCGCGAGCCCATACACCGGCGTCGCGAGCGCCGCGTCGAGCAGGAGCGCGCCGCGGTAGTCCTCCGCCGCGTCGCGGTACTTCCCGAGGCCGAAGTAGGCGCTGCCGCGGGCCGCGTAAGCGACCGCGAGCTTCGGGTCCACGAGGATCGCGTCCGACAGCTCCGACACCGCCTTCGCCCACTCGCGGTTCTGCAGGTAGCCGAGCGCGGTCCGATAGTGCTGCGCCGCGGTGATGGCGGGCGGCGCGGGCGCCGCCGCCGGGCCGGGCGTCGTCGCCGGGGCGTCGCCGGGGACCTGGAAGGCGTGCGCCTCGGAGGCGGCCCGCGCCGCGGCGGGCTGCGGGTCGGGAGGCGACGACGGAGAGGCGGGCACCACCACCGTGACGACCCGCTCCGCCGGCGGGGTCGACGCCGAGGAGGAGGGGGCGGGCGTGGACGCCGGCGCGCCGGCCGGAGCCGCGTCGGGCTCGGGGGTGAAGCGGAAGACGCGCGGCGCGCTGCGCGTGGGCGGCTCGGCCCCCGGCGCGGAGCTCGTCGTGAGCGGGGCGGGCGCGGGTGGCGGAGCCCCGCTCGCGGGGCGCGCGGCGGGGTTCTTCGCCTCCTCGACGAGCTTCTTCGCGTCGGGGCTGTCGGGATCCTCTGCGAGCGCCGCCTGTGCCTGCGCGCTCGCGAGCGCGGGGTAGCGGAGCGCGAGGTACGCGCGGCCGAGCCTCACGCGAGCGGGCGCGTACCTCGGCTGCTGATACACCGCATCCTGGTACGCGAAGAGCGCGTTTCGGTAGTCGCCAGCGAGGTAGAGCCGATCCCCGAGGCCGAGCTTCTCGACGGTCGCCTGCGTCGGGACGACGAGGGCGGCCGGCTTCGCCGGGATCGGCGCGGGCGTCACCGCCGTGGCGGTCGCGCCGGGACCGACGGGCTCGGGCGCGCGCCGGGGCACGGGCCCTGCCTCGCGCGCGGGCTCTACCGGGACCGGCGCGGCGAGGGGCGCCTGCGCCGCGGGCGGTGCGGCGACGGGAGCCGGCGCGCTCACGGCGGCGAGCGGAGCCGCGAGGGCAGGCGTGGCGAGGAGGAGCAGCGTCGGAGCGAGGGCGCGCATGCGCCCCGATGATACGACAGGGCCGCCCGGATCCGGGCGTACCTTGTCCACGCATCGCCGGGCCGGGTCTAGCGCCGGAACGGATTCTCGCGAAGGATCGTCTCGCCGCGATCGGCACCGACCGAGACTCCGATCACCTTCACGCCGACGAGCTCCTCGACGCGCTTGATGTAAGCGCGCGCCTTCGCCGGGAGATCGTCCCAGGTGCGCAGGTGGTCCACCTTCTCGGACCAGCCGGGCACGTCCTCGTAGACGGCCTTGGCACGCTCGAGCAGCTCGGGATCGGAGGGCATCTCCTCCAGCACCTTCCCGTCAATCTCGTAGCCCACCGCGATCTTGACCTTCTCGAACCCGGTGAGGACGTCGAGCTTGGTGATCGCGAGGGCGTCGAGGCCGTTCACGCGCGCCGCGTAGCGGAGAGCGAGGGCGTCGAGCCAGCCGGTGCGCCGCGGCCGCCCGGTCGTCGCGCCGAACTCGTTGCCGATCTTGCGGAGCCGCTCGCCGGTCTCGTCCTTGAGCTCGGTGGGGTAGGGGCCGCCGCCGACGCGCGTCGAGTAGGCCTTCGAGATGCCGAGCACGTAGTCGACGGCGCGCGGCCCGAGGCCGCAGCCCACGACCGCATTCCCGGCGACCGTGTTGGACGACGTGACGAAGGGATAGGTCCCGTGGTCCACGTCGAGCATCGTGCCCTGGGCGCCCTCGAAGAGCAGCGACTTGCCCGCACGGAGCGCGCGGTGGAGCCAGAGCGAGACGTCGGTCGCGTACCGCGCGAGGCGCCGGCCGAACTCGGCGTACTGCTTCACGATGGCCGCCTCGTCGAGCTCGGGCGTCGTCCCGAGCCGGCGCAGCTCCTCGCGCGCCGCCGGGCACCGCTCCTTCACCTTGCGCGCGAGCCGCGCCTCGTCGAGGAGGTCGCGGACGCGCAGGCCGCGCCGGGCCACCTTGTCCTCGTACGTCGGGCCGATGCCGCGGCCCGTCGTGCCGATCTTCCCCTCGCCTGCGGCCTGCTCGCGCGCGACGTCGATCGCCTTGTGCCACGGCATGATGACGTGGGCGTCGAGCGAGATGACGAGCTGAGCGTCGTCCTTGAAGCCGCCCTTCGCCTTCAGGCGGTCGATCTCCATGACGAGGACCGCCGGGTCGGCGACGACGCCGTTGCCGATCACGCAGGACTTCCCCGGGTGGAGGATGCCCGCCGGAATGAGGTGGAGCACGGTCTTCTCGCCGCCGACGACGAGGGTGTGCCCTGCGTTGTTGCCTCCCTGGAAGCGGACGACGACGTCCGCATCCTGGGTCAGCAGATCGACGATCTTGCCCTTGCCCTCGTCGCCCCACTGGGCTCCGACGACGACCACGTTCGCCATGCTCGAGACTCCCCTGGGTCGGTCACCCTCGCCGCATCGCCCGGGATCGTGCGCGACTCCGGATCGAATTCCGCGGCCCGACGAACGGGCGCGTGCGCAGCGTGCAGGTGCCGCACCATAGCAGGGGAGGCCCGGGACCGCCAGAGCGCATCCCGTAGCCCCTCGCCGTCGCGAGGCGAACGATTCGTCGACGAGCCGGCGCGCGAGGAACGAGCAGCGGAGGCGCACCCGTAGGTGCGTCGAGCAGCGCAGTGACGAGCCCGCCCGGCGCAGGCAGGAAGCGTTTGCCGCAGCAGGCGACGGGGCTAGGGGATGCGCTCGCCGCGAGGAGGTGAGGCGGCCCGGCGGGGCGACCGTGACGTGGCCCGGGCCCGCGGGCGCGCCGCGGCACGCCCGCGGCCGCGCCCGTTCGCCCGCTCGAGGGCCTGGGTCGCGAACTCGAGGTCGACGGCGAACCCGATGGCGGGCCCGGGGCGGCCAAACCGGGCGAGGAGCCCGTCGTACCGCCCCCCCGCGGCCACGGCGCTCCCTGCCCCCGGCGCGTAGCCTGCGAACGTGATGCCCGTGTAGTACCCGAGACCGCGCGCCTCGCCGAGATCGACGGCGAACGGCCCGGCGCGGCGGCGGCGGGCGAGGCGGATCGCGGCCTCCACCTCGCCGAGCGGCCCGGCGGCGCCTGGGACGACGCGCGCGATGGCGCGGCCGCGCTCGAGCGCCCGGTCCCCGTACAGCGTCGCGAGCTCCGGGAGCGCAGCGCGCGCGCGCGGCGCTCCCCGCCCCCGCTCCGAGAGCGCCGCGAGCGTCGCCTCGTCCTTGCGCGATAGGGCAGCCCACGCGTCGCCCCGCAGCTTCTGGGGAAGCCGGACCGCCTCGAGCACCGCGCTCGCGAAGCGGGCGTGGCCCACCTCGACGACCGCGCCCGTGAGGCCGACGCTGTCGAGCGCGCGGGCGAGCAGGACGAGCGCCTCGGCGTCCGCGGCGGGCCCCCCCGCCCCCAGCATCTCGACGCCGGCCTGGTAGACCTCTCGCGGGCGGCCGGCGCGCGCCTCGCGCGCGCGGAGGACCGGGCCGTCGTAGCAGAGCCGCGCCGGCGACGGCAGCGCGTCGGGCCGCGCGGCGTAGAGCCGCGCGATCTGCGGAGTGATGTCCGGACGGATCGCGACCACCTCGCCCGAGCCCGGCTCGACGAACTTCATCACGTCGGCGAGCGCGGCGGCGGAGAGACCGCGCTCGACCACCTCGAGCCGCTCGAGCGTCGGGAGGAACACGCGCCGGTACCCGAATCGCGAGAACACCTCGTGGAGCCGCGCCGAGAGCTCGGCGAGGTGCGCGGAGTGGTCGGGGAGGAGGTCGCGGAGGCCGGAGGGGAGCGAGAGATCGAGCAGCATCGCGGGCGGACTCTACCCGAAAAAGCCACGGGGAGGCGCGGCGTGGCCGCGTCTCCCCGCTCCCCTCCGCTCCCCCCCTCCGCGGCTGCCTCGCCCGCCTCAGTGGTGGTACGGGTCCGTCGGCGCGCCGGGCTCCGTCGGCGACGCCGGAGACGCGCCGGGCGCCCGCGGCGGCGGAGCCGTCGGGGTCGCGCCGTAGGTGGTCCCGAACCCGCCGTCGCCGAGGTGGCCGGGCATCGCCGCCCGCTCCTCCTCGCGGCGCTGCATCGTGAGACCCCAGCGGCGCCCGCGCCCCATCGCGCGACGCTGCGAGAGCCCCGCGCCGACGATCGCGCCGAGCAGCCCGGCGATCGCGGCGAGCGCCGCTGCGCCGCTGCTCGCCGCCGCCGCCTTCGCGGCGTCGCTCGCCTCGACGGCGCGCCCGCCCGGCCGCGCGCCCGTGTCGCCCCGGATCATCCGCTGCGCGGCGCCGACGTTCCCGCTCGCCGCCATCCCCGCCGTCATCGCGCCCGACGCCATCGTCCCGGCGAGGAACAGCGCTCCGGCGATGAGGCCGATGCACCAGACGAGCACGCCGTGAACGTTCGCGGCGCGCGAGTCGTCCGCGGCCGCGATCCGGCACGCGAGCCACGCTCCGAGGACCGTCGCGACGAACGGCGTGATGAGCGCCCAGATCGCCGCCGCCGTCCCGACCGCCCTCGAGTCGGCCGGCGCCGCAGCGAAGCCGAGCGCCGCGCCGATGAGCTCCATCACCACGTGTGCCGCGAGCGCGAGCAGGACGCCCGCCGCGATCGCCCCCCAGTGCAGCCGCGGGAACGTGCGTCCGCTCGCCTCCTCCATCGTCGTCGTAGCCATGTGCTCCTCCCTCGGTGAAACGGTGCGTCCACCCGCTGCGAAGGTGTGGACGCGACGGGGGCGCTTCAACCGGGGGTGACCCGGACGGGCGGACCCGCGCTCGCACACGGAGCGCCGGTGGGCGGGAGGAGCGAGAAGGCGCTCGTGCTCAGAGCCGCAGCGTGCGGACGGACCGGACGTGCGGGAGGCCGCGCAGCCGCTCGAGGACCTCGCTCGCGGGGGCCGAGTCGACGTTCAGGAACGAGAACGCGCCGGAGCGGTCGTCGAGGCGGGAGAGCGAGATGCGGGCGATGTTCACGCCGGCCGCGGCGAGCGCGGTCCCGAGATTCCCGACGACGCCCGGCGCGTCGTCGTTCTCCACCACGATGACGTGCCCCTCGGGCACCGCCTCGACGCGGAACTCGTTCACGCGGACGATGCGCGCCTCGCGCTTGCCGTAGACGGTGCCGGCGACGACGGTCTCGCCGCCCTGCCCGCGCACCGAGATGGTGACGAGGCTCGCCCAGTCGTGCGGCTCGGCGGAGCGGACCTCCCGCACGTGGATGCCGCGCTCCTTCGCGATGGAGGGCGCGTTCACCTCGTTCACGGGCGTGTCGAGGAAGTGGCGCAGCAGCCCGACGAGGGCGCGCGCCGCGAGGGGGCGCATCGGCACGGTGGAGAGCTCGCCCGAGACCTCCACGGCGACCTCCGTCGGCCCCGCGGGCGCGAGCTGCGCGGCGACCGAACCGAGCCGCTCCGCGAGCGGCAGGTAGGGCGCGAGCTGGTCGAGGACCTCCTTCGGCAGCCCCGGGACGTTCACGGCGTTCTTCACGACGCCGTCGCGCAGGTACGCGACGAGCTGCTCCGCCACCGCGACCGCGACGGCGGACTGCGCCTCCTCGGTCGAGGCGCCGATGTGCGGCGTGCAGACGACGTTGTCGAGCGCGAAGAGCGGGTGGTCCGCCGCGGGCGGCTCCTTCTCGTAGACGTCGAGCGCCACGCCGCCGAGGTGGCCCTTCGCGAGCGACTCGGCGACGGCGCGCTCGTCCACGATGCCGCCGCGCGCGCAGTTCACGAGGATCGCGCCCTTCTTCATGCGGGCGAGCGTCTCCGCGCCGACGAGGTGGCGCGTCTGCTCCGTGAGCGGGACGTGGAGCGAGACGACGTCGGCCTCGCGCCAGAGCGTGTCGAGCTCGACGAGGCTCGCGCCCATCTTCGCGGCGGCCTCGGGCGTGATGAACGGGTCGTACGCGATGACCCGCATCTTCAGGGCGATCGCGCGGTCCACGAGGACCGAGCCGATGTTGCCGATGCCGACGACGCCGAGCGTCTTCCCCGCGATCTCCCGCCCCTGGAAGCGCTTCTTCTCCCACTTGCCGGCCTTCACGCTCGCGGTCGCGCCCGGAACGTGGCGGTAGAGCGACATCACCATCGCGAGCGCGAGCTCGGCGACGGTGATGGACGAACCGCCCGGCGTGTTCATCACGACGACGCCGCGGCGGGTGGCCGCGTCGAGGTCCACGTTGTCGACGCCGACGCCCGCGCGGCCGACGACGCGCAGCCGCGTTGCCTTCTCGAGGAGCTTCGCCGTCACCTTCGTCGCGCTCCGGACCGCGAGCGCGTCGTACCCACCGACGATCGCCTCGAGCTCCGCCGGGGGGAGCCCCACCTTCACGTCCACCTCGAGCCCGGCGTCGGCGAGGATGCGCACCGCCTCCGGCGAGAGGTCGTCCGACACCAGCACGCGCGCCGCCATCCCGTTCCTCCTCCCCGCGGCGCGCCGGCCTCTTCGCGCCGCCGCGGCGGACGGGGGAGTTAGCCTCGGCTCCCCCCTCCGTCAAGGGACCATCGGGCGTCACCCGCTCGCGCGGATCCCGCCGAGCACGAGCTCGGTGAGGTGGCGCTTCGACCGGTCGATCTCCTCCTCGGTTCGAGCGGGGACGAGGCCGACGACCATCGCGGAGACGGCGAGCTCCAGCGCGCCGAGGATCGCCGTCGCCGCGACGACCGGGTCGAGGTCCGTGCGGAGCTCCGCGCGCGCCTGCCCCTGCCGGACGACGTCGGCGACGAGCTGAACCGCCTCCTCGAACGTCTCTCTCGTCGATCCGGCCCGGAGCGCGTGCGTCGTGCGGGTGACCTCGAGGATGAGCACCCGCACCGCGGCGGGGGCGGTCTTGTACACGTCGAACACGAAGCCGAAGATCCCGGCCACCTTGTCCGCGGCGGTCCCGGGCCCCTCGTCGATCGCCTGGATCGCGTTGATGAGGATCGCCCACTGCTCCGCGAAGACGCTCTCGAGCAGCTCGTCCTTGTTCCGGAAGTAGTGGTAGACGAGGCCGTACGCGACGTGGGCCGCGCGCGCGACGTCCGCGATCCGGCAGCCCTGGTACCCCTTCTCGGCGAAGACCCGCACCGCCGCGTGGAGGATGGCGCGCCGCTTCTCCGGCTCGGCGCCGGAGGCCGTGGTCGCGTCGCGCGGCGCCCTTTCCCTCGTCACGTGCCGATTCTCCAATCGGCTCGGCCCCGGAGCAACCCCAGCGCTCCCGAAGGGCCGCCCCGCACGGGGCCGGCGTCACGGTGCGTGCACTCGCGCACGGCGCGCGCTCCGCGGGCTCGCCCCCTCGCGGGGGGAGCGCCCGTCAGCGGCCGAACGCGTTTCCGCCGAGGCGGCCGAGGTCGATCGACGCGGTGTACCCGAGGACCCCGCAGTCGGTGAGCCGCGCGACCATCGTCACCCGGAAGCAGTGGCACGGCGACTCCCAGGCGAGACTCGCGGCGTGCTGCTGGACCTGAAGGGCGCTCACGCGCCGCTCGGCCGTAGGGTCGCTGCAGCTCTGGACGAACGCTGCGCGCCCGGGGAGGAGCGCGTCGTACCCGAGCCGCGCGCCGCCGACGGTGGCGCGAACGCCCGCCGTCGCTGCGGCCGCCGCGTCGAGGTTCGCGCCGGGCCGCACGTCGAAAAGCGGATCGAGGCCGGCGACGAGCCGTCCCGAGCCGCCGGGCCCGACCGCGAGGAACCCGGCGCGGAGGCCGTCGCCGCGGCGGTCCTGCACGGTGAGCGACGCCTGCAGCTCCGTGAGGGAGTCGAGCGGCGAGCGGATGCGCGGGGCCGGCGCGGGGACGCCGCGGCCGTCGACCGGGAAGAAGCGGGCGCGGGCGTCCGCGGTCACCGGGCCGGCCGCAACGCCGAGCGCGGCGAACGCCTCCGCGAGCCGCCCCGCGCGCAGGTCCGCGTCCTGGCCGACCTCGGCGCGCAGGAGCGTCGCCCCGGGCGCCTCGAGCCGCGTCTCGAGCGCCGCGCGGAGCTGTTGGAACGGGCCGGGCGACGCCGAGAGGAGCCCCACCGTCGTGCGATCGAACGCGTCGTACGCGGCGAACGCGAGCGAATCGCCGCCGGCCCGGGTCCCGGCGCGCCACTCGAGGCGCGGCGCGATCGCGTGGCGGAGCGCGCCGAAGCGGCGCGACACCTCCGTCTGGACGACCGCACCCGCGACGCCCCACGCCGTCGCCTCCGGGTCGCGCGCATCGTCGAACCCGTACCCGAGGGCTGCGCCGCGGACGAAGGGCGCGAGGGTGACGGCGCGCCCGAGGAGGAGCGGCAGCGCGATCTCGGCGCGCGCGTCGGCCCGCGTCGTCGCGGGGCGGCCCGCCACGTCGAGACCTCCCGTCGCCGGGCCGAAGCGCGCCGCGCCCGCCCGCGCCGACAGCGTGAGCGGACCGGCCGGGATCGGGACGAGCGTCGCGGCGGCCGTACCCCAGCGGCTCGCGACGCCCACATCGGCGCCGAGCGGACCGTAGCGCCCGGCGGGGAACGTCCCGATGGGTACGGGGGTGCCTGCGAGGACGCCGTTGCCGCCCGGCCGGAGCGGCTGGTCGTAGCTCGACCCCGCCTCGAGCACGAGATCGTCGCGGCGGTGCGAGAGGAGCAGGTCGGAGCGGCGGTACGGCACGCTCTGGACGAGCTGGTCGGCGTTCGTGTCGCGCACCCAGACCGGATCGCCCGCGAGCCGGAGCCCCGCCGCGAGCGCCGTCCGGTCGCCGAGCCGCTGCCCGTGCACGGCGGTGAGCGCGAAGCGATCGCCGCCCTCGCCCCTCGGCTCGCGGTCGAGATCGTGAAGCCAGGCGAGCGTGGCCCGCCCCTCCGCCCCCTCCGCAGGCGCCCAGCGCAGCTCGAGCCGCGCCCCGGGGCCGCGCACCGCCGGGTCCCCCGCACGGACGCGGGCGCGCTTGCGGCCGAACGCGTACTCGGGCGTGAGCGTCGCGTCCGCGCTCCGCCCGAGCGTGAGGAAGAACGGCTCCGCGATCGAAAAGCCGCTCGCGCCGCTGGACCCGATGGTGGGCAGGAGCAGCCCCGTCTGCCGATCGCCGAGCGGGATGTAGAGCCAGGGCAGCACGAGCACGGGGACCGGGCGCTCGACGAGGAGGAAGCGCGGCGTGATCCGGAGGACCGACCAGCGCAGGATCGCGCGTTCGCCGGGGATGACGTCCGCCTCGCGCGCGGTCACCTCCCACGACGGCGGCGCGCCGCCTGCGCAGTCGCAGAGCGTGAGCCGCGCCCGCTCGAGCCGCAGGTGGCCGGCGGCGTCGCCGCGGAGCCGCGTCCCGGAGAGCGTGAGCCGGTTGCGCCCGGTGCGGCCCGCCTCCGCGCCGGTCCGGAGCGCGGAGAGGTCGACCGGCTGGTCCTTCACGAAGGCGAGCACCCCCTCGGCCTCGACCTCGCCCCCGAGCACGGCGCGCACGGCATCGGCGGCGATGACCCGGGTCGGATCGGTGAGGAGGACGCCCCCGGACGCGCGCACCTCGCCGGTCGTGGGGTCCCAGGTGGCGGAGCGCGCCCGGAGCACGATCGCGCCGCGGCGAACGACGGCGTTCCCCTCGAGGAGTACCCGGCCGGTGGCGCCCTCGTAGCTGACCGAGTCGGCGGTGACCTTCACGTCGCCGGAGAGCGCCGCAGCGGGCGGAGGGAGCGCGGCCGCGGCGGGCGCGAGGAGCGCGACGGCGAGCGCGGCGACGATCACGGGGCGCGGATTCTACCCTCCCGCGCCGCCGCCGTCGCCCTACTTCCCGGCGGCAGGGTCCGGCGGAGCGCCGTCCGCGGGCGCCTCGTCGGCCGGAGCTTCGGCCTCGGGCTCAGCGCCGGGCGCCGGCGCGGCGACGGAGGCGGAGGCGGGACGCTCGAAGTCGATGGCGAGCATGTCGCCCTCGACCTTCTGCTGGTACGGGACCTTCTGCTTCAGCTTGATGTCGAGCACGTAGCTCGAGCCGCGGCGCGACGGCGTGATCATCGCCACCGCCGTCGGGAAGAACGAAGTGTCGAGGAACCGCGTGTCGTTCCGGTGGATGACGCGCGTGTTCTCGAGCTCGATCCGGATGAGGTTCTCGCCGACGTCCTGGATTGTGAAGCGCGGCGGCACGCTCGTGCGGAGGTAGACGCGCGACACGCCCGGCAGCTGCCGGAACCCGAGCTCGCGCAGCTGGGACGCCTTCGGCGCTGCGGCGATCGCCTCCTCGCGCTGGCGCTTTTCCTCCGCCTTCCGCTCGGCGGCCTCCTGCTTCTTGCGCTCCTTCTCGG
The DNA here is from genome assembly GCA_036394835.1 of Anaeromyxobacter sp. Lineage (GTDB taxonomy): Bacteria > Myxococcota > Myxococcia > Myxococcales > Anaeromyxobacteraceae > Anaeromyxobacter. Next base: position 31,477 of record DASWEI010000099.1, read on the forward strand.
CCTTCGCCGTCGCGATCGCCTCCTCGCGCTGGCGCTTCGCCTCGGCCTTCTTCTCGGCGGCCTCGAGCTTCTTCCGCTCCACGTCGGACTTCGCGGCGGCGATCGCCTCCTCGCGCTGGCGCTTCGCCTCCGCTTTCTTCTCGGCGGCCTCGAGCTTCTTCCGCTCCGCGTCCGACTTCGCGGCGGCCATCGCCTCCTCGCGCTGGCGCTTCGCCTCCGCCTTCTTCTCCGCGGCCTCCTGCTGCGTCCGCTCAGCGTCCGACTTCGCGGCGGCGATCGCCTCCTCGCGCTGGCGCTTCGCCTCCGCCTTCTGGTCCAGCGCCTCCTGCTTCTTCCGCTCGGCCTCGGCCCTCGCCGCCGCGACCGCCTCCTCGCGCTGCCGGTCGAAGTCCTCCTGCGCCTTGCGGGCGGCGTCCGCCCGGGCTTCCTCCTCGGGGTTCTGCGCCGCGCCGGCCGGCGGCGCCGCACGCTGCGTCTCGGCCTGCGCCCGCGCCTGCTCCGCCTTCGCCTGCTCCCCCTGCTCCTGCTCCGCCTGGGCGCGCGCCTGTACCTGGGCCTTCTCCTCCGCCTTCTTCTCGGACTCCAGGCGGAGCTCGGCCTCGAGCTCTACCTTCGCGCGCGCCGCGGCGTCCTCCTGCGCGCGCCGCTCGGCGTCGCGCTGCGACTCGGCCCGTGCCCCGTCGCCGGCCGCCGCGCGGTCCTTCGTCTCCTTCTGGCGCGCCTCCGCGGCGAGCCGCTCCTGATCCTGCTGCTCCGCCCGCGCGCGCGCCTCGGCCACCGCCTTCTTCTCGGCCTCCGCGCGGGCCTGCGCGTCCGCGTCGTCGCGCGCCTTCTGCTCCGCCTGCGCGCGCTCCGCGACCTCCCGCGCCTGGGCCTCCGCCTCTGCGCGGCGCTGCGCCTCGGCCTTCGCCTGGGCCTCCGCCTCGGCGCGACGCTGCGCCTCGGCCTGCTCGCGCTCGCGCTGGGCGTCCGCCGCGCCGGCCTGGGCCACCGCGGCGCCCGCTGCCGCGCCGGCCGGCTTCGCGATCCGGACGACGAGCGTCATCCCCTGCGTCTGGACGTCGGGCGGCTCCACGTCCACCGCGAACGCGATCATGATGCGGGCGATGGAGGTCGAGTCCGACCCGTACGAGAGGTTCTTCACGAGGAGGATCGTGCCGTCGTTCACCGGCATGTCCTCGGAGACGCCCTTGAACTTCGCCTCGGACAGGTCGAGGACGAAGCGCGGCGGGTCGGCCATCGAGAACGTCGTGAAGTTCGGCGGCTTCGTGCCGGTGACCGAGAGGACCACCGCCCCGCCCTCGTCCTTCACCGTGACGGCGGTGACGAGGTTCAGGTCCTGCCCGAGCGCAGCTCCGGCGGCAAAGAGCAGGGTGATCGCGAGGACGTGACGAAGGCGCATCGGAAGCTCCGGGTGGGAGATTCGCGCCGAGGATAGCACGGGGGTCCTGGACCCCAAAAAAACCCGAAGGCTTGCAGGGCGATATCCCCCTACCCGGCTCGCGAGGCGAGCGGAGGCGGAGCCGGATGAGGCTCTGCCGGAGCGAGTGGCCCCCCCGTCACGATAGCAGCGCTCGCGCCTCTCCGACGAGGTAGAGCGACCCCGCCACGCACGCGAGCGCGCCGTCCCGCGCGGCGAGGCGGGCGCACGCGAGCGCCTCGCTCACGTCCCCGTGGACGTCCGCGTCCGCGCCGAGCGCGCGTGCATGGGCGAGGACGTCGGCGGTCGCACGCGCCCGCGGAGTCGCCGGGGCGACGACGTGGAGGCGGCGCACCGCGGGGACGAGCGCGCGGAGCATACCGGCGTGGTCCTTGTCGGCGAGGACGCCGAACACGAGCTCGACGGGGCGCCCGGGATGGAGCGCCCGGAGGGCCGCCGCGAGCGCGGCCGCGCCGTCCGGGTTGTGCGCGCCGTCGAGGAGGACGCCCCCGATCTCCTCGAGCCGCCCCGGCCAGCGCGCGGTCGCGATCCCGCGCGCGATCGACTCCTCGCCGACCGGGACGCCGGCGCGCGCGAGCTCGCGCAGGGCGGCGGCGGCGAGCGCCGCGTTCCCTCGCTGGTGAAGGCCGCGCAGGGCGACCGGCCCGTCCCAGCCGGCCGCCGCGACGACGAGCGCCGCGCCGCGCCGGTTCGCCTCGGCGCGGAGCGTCTCGAGCGCCCCCGGCGGCTGGTGGGCGTGGATGACCGCGGGCACCCCCGCCTTGAAGATGCCGGCCTTCTCGAACGCGATCTGCTCGACGGTGTCGCCGAGGAGCTGGGTGTGGTCGAGGCCGATCCGGGCGACGGCGGTCACCTTCGGCTCGACGGCGGTGGTCGCGTCGAACCGCCCACCGAGCCCGACCTCCACGACCGCCACGTCGACCCGGGCGTGGGCGAAGTGAACGAGGCCCGCGAGCGTCGCGAACTCGAAGTAGGTGAGCCGGTCCCCGTCCGATCCCGCGTCGTGCCACGGACAGGCGCGCCGGATCTCGTCCACCGCCGCCGCGAGCGCGCCGTCGTCGATGTCGATGCCGCGCACCTGGATCCGCTCGTTGAACCGGACGAGGTGGGGCGAGGTGTAGAGCCCGACGGCGTGGCCGGCGTCGGCGAGCGCCGCCGCGGCCATCGCGCAGGTCGAGCCCTTCCCGTTCGTGCCGCCGACGTGCAGCACGGGGTAGCGGCGCTCGGGGTGGCCGAGCGCCTCGAGCGCGCGCTCCATGCGCTCGAGCCCGAACCGCATGGCGAGCGGCTGGAGCCCGGAGAGGTACGGGTGCGGGTCCGTCATCGAAGTGACTTATAGCCGCCGAACCTGGACTTGGACTTGGACTTGGACCTGGACCTAGACGTTGTCGAAGTCGACGACCACGTCCACGACCACGTTCCCGGGCCGGACCGGGGGACCGGGGTCCCTACCCCAGCAGCCCGAGCAGCAGCGCGAGCCGCTGCCGCATCTCGCCGCGCTGCACGATCGCGTCGATCATGCCGTGCTCGATCAGGAACTCGCTGCGCTGGAAGCCGGGCGGCAGCTTCTCGCGGATGGTCTGCTCGATGACGCGTGGGCCGGCGAAGCCGATGAGCGCCTTCGGCTCCGCGATGATGACGTCGCCGAGCCACGCGAAGCTCGCCGCGACGCCGCCCGTGGTCGGGTGGAGCATCACGGAGACGTACGGCTTGCGGACGGCGCGGAAGCGGTGCAGCGCGGCGGAGGTCTTCGCCATCTGCATGAGGGAGAAGATCCCCTCCTGCATGCGGGCGCCGCCGGTCGAGCTGAACACGATGGCCGGGATCCGGCGCTCGTAGGCGCGGTCGAACACGCGGGCGACCTTCTCGCCGACGACCGATCCCATCGAGCCACCCATGAACTCGAACGCGAAGCAGCCGAGCGAGACGGGGCGCCCCTCGATGGTGCCGACGCCGGAGATGAACGCGTCCCGCAGGCCGGTGGTCTTGTAGGTCGAGCGGAGCCGCTCCCGGTACTTCTTCGAGTCGGAGAAGCCGAGCGGATCCTGCGGCGTCAGCTCGCCGTCGAGCTCCTGGAAGCTCCCCTTGTCGAGCACGAGCTCGAACCGGCGCCGGATCGGCAAGGCGTCGTGCTGGCCGCAGCTCGGGCAGACGTTCCAGTTCTTCTCCCAGGCGTCACGGGCGACCACCTCTCCGCAGGCGTCGCACTGGTACCAGATGCCCTCCCCCTTCTTGGCCGGCGCGGGCGGCGCCGCCGGGGTGGACTCCTTCGTCTTCATCTTCTTCTGCTTCGAGAACCAGGCCATGGCCTACCTTGAACCTAGAAGGTGAACTCGTCGCCCCGGCGCAGCACGCGCACGTTGGGCAGCCCGAGCGCTGCGAGCTCACGCTTGAGCTCGGTCACGTGCGCGGGCTTGAGGTGATACAGCAGGACCGGGAAGCCGTTGCGCTCGAGCTTCCCGAGCTCCACCTCGAGCGTGCGCGGCGTGAGGTGGCCCGAGACGTCCGCGAGCCCCTGCAGCGCGTTCGGGAACGACAGCTCGACGAGCAGCGCCTTGAGCCGCTTCTCCGCGTTCACGCGCTTCCAGAACCGGGCGGTCGGGCCGGTGTCCCCGGAGACGCCGATCGCGATCTTGCCGTCGGAGAGGACGAACCCGACCGACTCGACGGGGTGGCAGACCAGGACCGGGCTCACCGTGTACCGCCCGACCTTGAACGGCCGCTCCGGGTCGAAGGGGATGATCTCGATGACGGGCTGGCGCAGATCGGGGATCCGCGTGAAGTCCGGCCACAGCTCGTCGTTGAAGACGCTCTCGCGGAGCGTGCGCGCGCAGGCCGTCGAGGCATGGACCCGCACCGGCGTCTTGCGCCGCCCGACGAGCAGGTCCGACAGCAGCGGGACGTCCTTCACGTGATCGAAGTGCGAGTGCGTGAGGACGATGTCGTCGACCTCGAGCAGCTCGTCGAGCGGCAGGCTCGCGGTGAGCGCGCCCGCGTCGATCGCGAGCTTGCGATCCACGAGGAAGCACGTGGTCCGGTGACGCGGGAGCTCCCCGCCCGAGCAGCCGAGGACCCTCAGCTTCACGCGATGTCCCCGAACTGCGCCTTCATCTGGAGGAACTCGAGGAAGTGGCGCAGCTTCGCGACGTCGGCGACGAGGAACCCGTCGGGCTGGACGGTGACGATCTTCGACTTGAGGAGCTTCGAGAGCACCTCCTCGGCGTCCTCCGGCTTCACGCCCACGCGGCCGGCGAGCTCGCCCCGGCGGATCTCGAGCTTGTGGCCGGCGGGGCCCTTCGGAACCTTCTCCGCCGCGGTCGCGAGGAAGTGGACGACGCGCGAGGAGGAGTCCGAGAACAGGAGGTTCTCGATCTGCTCGTTCGCCTCCGCGAGCCGATCCGAGAGCTTCTTGATCATCCGGATCGCGATCTCCGCGTTCCCGCGGATCATCGCCTCGAAGGTCTTCGCGTCGATGACGAGCAGCTTCGAGGCCTCCGCGCAGGTCGCGGTGGCCGAGCGCGGCTTGTTGTTCAGGATCGACATCTCCCCGACGAACTCGCCGGGGCCGAGGGAGGCGAGGATCTTCTCGACCTCGCCCACCTGCTTCGAGATCGTGATCCGTCCGTGCTGGACGACGTACATCTCCTTCCCGGGCGCGCCCTCGCGGAAGAGGACGGTGCCGGGGGGGAACTCCTTCCCGAAGCGCTGGAAGAGCTGGTCGTCGGCCATTCGGACCGCACGTTTCGGCGCGGCGAGACGGTGTTAGCGTGCCTCGGAGAGGGCTGTCAACGAAACCACCGCTCCGAGCTTACCGCGCGACGCGCCGCGTCGGCGATGTGTGAGCGGCGTCACACGCGCCGCCGGGCCACCATTTCCTCGCCCCGGCGCCGCTCCTTCGTCTTCATCACTTCGTCTTCATCTGGAAGACGCCGTCCCACTCCGGCCCGGGCGGCTCGCGGCGCATCGCCTCGCAGCGCTCGACGTACTTGCGGCTCGTCGGATCGCCGCCGCGCATCGCATCGCACTCGCGGAAGCGCGCGATCGCCTCGTCCCAGCGCTGTGCCTTGTAGGCGGAGAGCCCCCAGCCGAACCGCTCGACGAACAGGGTCAGCTCGGGCGTGCCGGGAGCGAGCGCGAGCAGCTCGTAGATGTGGACCGGCTCCCGCTTCCCCTTCACGCGGACGCGGTCGACCTCGCGCACGACGACATCGTCCTTCACCTCGTCGTGGGTCGACGGGCCGAGGATCATCCGCGTGCCGTACTCCTTGTTCGCCCCCTCGAGCCGCGAGGCGAGGTTCACGGCGTCGCCGAGCACGGTGTAGTTGTAGAAGCGGTCCTGGCTGCCGACGAACCCGACCGACATCGGGCCGGTGTTGATGCCGACGCCGATGTCGATATCCGGCAGCCCGCGCTCGCGCCACTTCCCGCGCAGGACCTCGAGCCGCGCGATCATCGTGAGCGCCGCCCTGCACGCGCGGAGCGCGTGGTCCGGCTGCTCCTGCGGCGCGCCCCAGAACGCCATGATCGCGTCGCCGATGTACTTGTCGAGGGTTCCCTGGTTCTCCGAGACGATGATTTCCGTCATCGGGGTCAGGTACTCGTTCAGGAGCTCGAGGAGGACGTGCGGGTCGAGCTTCTCCGAGATGGACGTGAACCCGCGGATGTCGCTGAACAGGACGGTGAGGACGCGCTTCTCGCCGCCGAGCTGGACCGAGCCGCCCTTCGAGAGCACGTCGTCGACGATCGCCGGCGCGAGGAAGCGGCTGAAGGTGTCGCGCGCGCGCCGCTTCTCCCGCTCCTCGGAGAAGAACCGATAGGAGGTCGCGACGACGAACATGGTGAGCATCTGCGCGAGCGGCATCCCGAGCGCGAGCACGACGTTCCCGCGCCGGAGCGCGAGGATCGCGACGCCGCTCCAGATGGCGGCCGAGACGAGGAGCGCGGGGAGCGCGGCGAACGAGGACACGCTCGCGAAGAGCCACGCGAGGCCGACCGAGAGCGCGAGCATGAGGCCGAGCTCGAGCACGAACACCGCCCCGGACTTCTCGAGCAGCTCGCCGCGGAGCACGTTCTCGACGAAGGTGGCGTGGGTGATGACGCCCGGGGCGATGTCGTCGAACGGGGTGACCCGCTGGTCCCACGTCCCGGCCGCGGTCGTGCCGACGATCGCGATCTTGCCCCGCATCTCCTCGGCGGGGATCCGGCCGTGCAGGACGTCCGTCGCCGACCAGGCCGGGAACTCGCGATACGAGCCGTAGTAGTTGAGCGGCACGCGCCCGAGGTCGTCCACGTCGAGCTCGAACGCGTCGCCGATGCGCACCTGCTGGAGCGTCTCCGGCGCGCCATCGGCCCCCACCGGCACGACCGGCGCGGGAACGCCCTCCTTCCCCGCGACGCGCGCGAGCAGCGCGACGCCGAGCGCGGCGAAGGTGGACTTCCCCGCCCCCGCGACGGTGCGGTAGCGCCGGATGACGCCGTCGGGGTCGGGCAGCACCGTGAAGTAGCCGCCGGAGTCGGCGACCGCGAGCACCTCGTCTACCGGCGGGACGACGCCGGCAAACCGCCCGAGCACCCTCACCCCCTCGGCCGCCGGCGCGACCTTCCCGTCGGCGAGGACGTGGACGGGCGAGGTCTCGAAGAAGTGGAGCTTCGCGATGCGCTCCGCCGGGTCGTTCCCGGGCGCGTCCTCGGGACCGAGGAACATGAAGCCGATGGTCACGTTCCGGGCGCGCTCGATCGCGTCGGCGAGCTGCTCGGTCGGATCGACGTCCACCGCGGTCTCCACGTCCGGCCCGCGCGCCGCCGTCCAGACCTCGTCGAGCCGGCGCGCGGCGTCCGGATCCCCGGCGCCCTGGCGCGCGGAGCGGACGAGCGACGCGACCTTGGCCATGCGGCGGCCGAGCTCGTCCTGCTCGCTCCAGATGACGTCGAAGCCGACCGCCGCCGCGCCTCCCTGCGCGAGCCGGTCGACGAGCCGCGCCATCTTGGCCCGGCTCCAGGGCCACAGCCCCTCCGCCTGGACCGACTTCTCGTCGATCCCGACGATGACGACGCGCCCCGACACGGGGCGGGGACCGCGCAGGTGGGTGAGCGCGTAGTCCTGCGCGGCGTGCTCGATGCGCGCGACGACCGGCAGCTCGAACCCGCGCCCGAGGAAGACGTAGTTCGTGAAGTGGAGCCCCGTGAACACGAGGCCGACCCAGAGCGCGAGCCGGAACGCGCTGATCTCGAGGAAGGCCCTGCGCACGCGCGACATCCACGGCAGCGTAGCATCGCCGGCGACAAACTGGCGGCCGGCCGCGCGCCCGGTACCATCCGCCCGTGGCCCCCCCTCTGCCCATCGCGCTCTGGATCCTGGCGGCCCTTGTCCTCGCGGCCGTCGCGCTCTAGGTCGGGGGACGCTCGCCCACGCAGCCGCTTGCAGACGCGGCGCGGGCGCGGTAGACGCCCGCCATGGCGCTGACCTACCGCGACGCCGGCGTGGACATCGACGAGGGCGATCGGCTCGTCGAGATGATCAAGCCCCTCGCCCGCCCCACCCTCCGACCCGAGGTGCTCGCCGGGATCGGCGGCTTCGGCGGGCTCTTCGCCCTCGACGTGAAGAAGTACCGCGAGCCCGTGCTCGTCTCGGGGACCGACGGCGTCGGGACGAAGCTCAAGATCGCGTTCGCCGCGAACCGCCACGGCACCATCGGCCAGGATCTCGTCGCGATGTGCGTGAACGACGTCGCGGTCGTCGGCGCCGAGCCGCTCTTCTTCCTCGACTACTTCGCGACCGGGAAGCTCTCCGCGGAGCAGGGGGCCGAGGTCGTGAAGGGGATCGCGGAGGGTTGCCGGCTCGCCGGCTGCGCGCTCATCGGAGGCGAGACCGCCGAGCTGCCCGGCTTCTACGCGAAGGGCGAGTACGACCTCGCCGGCTTCGCGGTCGGGGTCGTGGAGCGCTCGAAGATCGTCGACGGCCGCGCGGTCGTCCCGGGCGACCTCGTCATCGGCGTCGCCGCGTCCGGGGTCCACTCGAACGGCTACTCCCTCGCGCGCAAGGCGCTCCTCGACCGCCACCCGCTCGACGCGAAGCTCGACGGCCTCGGCGGTCGCACGCTCGCGGACGCGCTCCTCGAGCCGACGCGCATCTACGCGAAGGACGTCCTCGCGATTCTCGAGAAGGTGCCGGTCCGATCCTTCGCGCACGTCACCGGCGGCGGCTTGCCGGGGAACGTGCCGCGCAACCTCCCCGACGGCACGCGCGCGGTCGTGGACGAGCGGCGCTGGCCGCGGCCGGCGATCTTCGACGTGATCGAGCGCGAGGGAGAGGTCCCGCGCGACGAGATGTACCGGACCTTCAACATGGGCCTCGGGCTCGTCGCGGTGGTCGCGCCCCAGGACGAGGCCGCCACCCACGCGGTCCTCCGCGCGCGCGGCCTCGAGGCGTGGACGGTCGGGACGATCGAGAAGGGCGCGGGCGAGGCCACCTGCGAGGTGGTGCGGTGATCCGCCTCGGCGTCCTCGCCTCGGGTGGCGGGACGAACCTCCAGGCAATCCTGGACGGGTGCGCGGCCCGGCGGATCTCGGCCGAGCTCGCGGTCGTCGTGTCGAACGTCCCGGGCGCCGGCGCGCTCGAGCGGGCGCGCCGCGCCGGGGTCGCGACCGAGGTGCTGCCGTCGAAGGGGGTCGCGGACCGCGAGGCGTACGACCTGCGGCTCGTGGAGGTGCTCCGCGCGCACCGCGTGGACCTCGTCTGCCTCGCCGGCTACATGCGGATCGTGACGCCCGCGTTCCTGCGCGCCTTCGGACCGAGCGCCGCGACCCGCGGCTGTCCGCGTGTCGTGAACGTCCACCCCGGGCTCCTCCCGAGCTTCCCGGGGCTCCACGCGCAGCGGCAGTGTGTCGAGTACGGGGCGCGCTTCGCCGGCTGCACCGTCCACTTCGTGGACGAGGGCACCGACACCGGCCCGGTGATCGTCCAGACCGTCGTCCCGGTCGAGCCCGGCGACTCGGAGGAGGCGCTCGCGCGCCGCATCCTCGAGCAGGAGCACCGGATCTACGCGCAGGCGATCCAGTGGTACGCCGAGGGCCGGCTCTCGGTGGAGGGGCGCCGCGTCCAGGTGGACGGCGCCCGGGGCGCCGCGCCCGTACCGGTCACCAACCCGCAGCTCGAGATCGGGTGAGCCGTGGCGCAGACCTTCCGTCCCCCCGCGACCCAGCGGCTCTACGACGTCTGTGTCATCGGCTCCCAGCTCGGCGGCGTCGTCGCGGGCGCGCTCCTCGCGCGCCGCGGCTTCCGCGTCCTGCACGTCGCCCACGACGACCCCGGCTTCCACTACGTCGATCACGGCTACGTCCTCCCGTTCGGCCCCGCCGTCCTCCCCTCCCCGCGCCACCTGCCGTCCGCCGAGGCGGTGCTCGCCGAGCTGGGCCTCGCGACCGACATCGGGCGCGCGCTCGCGCCGTCGGAGCCCGACCTCCAGCTCCTGCTGCCCCGTCACCGCGTCGACATCTCCCGCGAGGCCGCCCTCCTCCGGAACGAGCTCCGCCGCGAGTGGCCGCGCGAGGCGGAGCCACTCGAGGCGTCGTTCGCGACGCTCTCGACCCTGTTCGACTTCGCCGGCTTCTTCCTGCGCGGATCGCCACCGCTCCCGCCCGACGGGCTCGTCGAGCGGCTCGCCGTCCGCAAGGCGCTCAAGGCGGCCGCGTCCGCCCCAGGCGCGCCGTCGCGCCGCGCCGATGCCGCGCGGCCGTTCGAGGGGCTCGAGGACCACGAGCTCGTCCGGAGCCTCGGCGTCGCCCACCGGTTCCTCACCTACCTCGACGGCGACGTCGCGCCGCTCTCTCTCGTGCGCCTCCTCGGCGGCGCGCTACGCGGCACGAATCGCCTGCCCGGCGGCCTCGGGACGCTGCGCGAGATGGTGCGCCGGCGCATCGCGGAGTCGCGCGGCGAGCTGCGCGGCGGCCCCGGCGAGCCCGCGCTCGCGTCCGCGCTCGAGCTCGACGGGAAGCGGGTCACGGCGGTGCGCCTCGCCGACTCGCCCGACGCGCACGTCGCGCGCGCGTTCGTCGTCGCGACGGACGCCGCCCGGTTCCTGCCGCTGCTCCCCGCGGACGTCCGCGAGGGGCGTGCCGCGGCGGCGCTCCGCCGCGTCCACGCGACGCGCCAGCTCGCCACGGTGAACCTCGTCGTGAGGCAGACGGCGCTCCCGCCCGCGCTCGGCGAGAACGTCCTCGCGCTGCGCGACGCCGGTGGGGGAGACGGGCTCGACAACGCCGTCTTCCTCCAGGTGCTCCCCGCGCGGCGCGACCCGAAGAAGGGCGAGAAGGGCGGCACCGCCGACGCGGTCGCCGACGAGCGCGTCGTCTGCGCCTCGGGCTTCATCCCCGCGGGCGAGGACCGAGCCGGGCTCGAGGCCGCGGCGACGAAGCTCCGGGAGGCGGTCGCGGACGCGATCCCCTTCTTCGAGCGCCACCTCGTCGCGGAGTCCACTCCGCTGCTCGCGGCCGCCGGCGCGGGCGACCACTCGGCCGCCCATCCGCTCTACGCGGCGGAGCGCGAGGACTCGCTCGGCGTCGCCGGCCTCACCGTCCGCGGGCCGTGGAAGAACCTGTTCTTCGCGGGCCGCGAGGTGGTGCCCGGGCTCGGAGTCGAGGGCGAGTTCCACGCCGGCATCCAGGCGGCGGCGCACGTCGCGGCGCTGCTCGGGCGAAAGGACGTCCTCAAGTAGTGGGCGCCGTCAGGCAACCCTTGCGTTTTGGGGCCGCTTGCGTAATATGCCGCGCTCTTTTCGGATTTTCGGAGTACGCCATGGCACGCCGCTGCGATCTCTGTGGGAAGGGCCCGCTCGTCGGGAACACCGTCTCCCACGCGAACAACAAGAACAAGACGCGCTCGCTCCCGAACCTGCGCTCGGTCCGCGCGAACCTCGATGGTGAGGTCCGCCACATCCGCGTCTGCACGCGCTGCCTCAAGGCCGGCAAGGTCGTGAAGGCCGGTCGCGGTGGCGCGCGGCAGCCCGCGGCCTGACCCGACGCGGAGCCGTGCCGGTGCGGCTGCCCGTTACCGAGGCACCCCACCCCGCCGGCGCGGATCTCGACCGGCTCCCGACCGCACGCCTCGTCGCCCGCCTCCACGCGGGCGACCGCGAGGCGGTGCGCGCCGTCGGGAGCGCGCTCGCCCCCATCGCACGCCTCGCGGACCTCGCGGCCGAGCGGCTCGCCCGCGGCGGCCGCCTCGTCTATGCCGGAGCGGGGACCTCCGGGCGCCTCGGCGCGCTCGACGCGGCCGAGTGTCCGCCCACCTTTGGCGTCGCCCCGTCGCGGGTCGTCGCGCTCGTCGCGGGCGGCGCCCGGGCGCTGCGGCGCGCCGTCGAGGGGGCGGAGGACGACCGGCCCGCGGGCAGGCGCGCGGTCGCCGCGACTCGGCTCGGGCCGCGCGATCTCGTCGTCGGGATCTCCGCGTCCGGGACGACGCCGTTCGTGCTCGCCGCGCTCGCAGAGGCGCGCCGGCGCGGCGCCGCGACCGCGCTCCTCACCTCGAACCCCGCTTCGCGCCCCGCCGTCGACGTCCGGATCGTGCTCCCCACCGGGCGCGAGCGGATCGCCGGCTCGACGCGGATGAAGGCGGGCACCGCGGCGAAGATGGCGCTCGGCCTCCTCTCCTCGGCGACCTTCGTCCGGCTCGGGGCGGTGCAAGAGGGCCGGATGGTCGCGCTCCGACCCGCGAGCGAGAAGCTGCGGCGCCGCGCGGTCCGGAACGTCGCGGCGCTCGGCGGCGTGAGCGCGGCGACGGCGCGGCGGTTACTCTCCGCGGCGGGGTGGGACGTGCGCCGCGCGATCGCCGCGGCGCGGGAGGCGACTACGTGACGGAACGGCGGGACAAGGCGCTCGGACGCCAGGAGCTCGACGCGGCACGCGCCGCCCTCGCCGCTGCCCGAGGAAAGAAGCGGCTCGACCTCATCCTCGACGCCCAGCACCCGCAGGCGCTCGTCCGGGCGCTGCCCGCCGACGAGCTCTACCTCACGATCCGCGAGGTCGGGCTCGGCGACGCCGCCCCGCTCGTGCAGCTCGCGTCCGCACACCAGTTCAAGGTCTTCCTCGACCTCGATGCCTGGGGGCGCGAAGGCTTCGACCCGCTGAAGGCGCTGCCCTGGATCCGCGCCGCGCGCACCGGCGCCCACCTCGAGCCGCGCGCGGAGGCGCGCTGGGAGAAGAAGCTCGCCAGGCTCGACCGCGAGGTGCTCTACCTCGTCCTACGGGCCACGCTCCGGATCCTGGACCTCGAGCAGGACCCCGATCCCGAGATCGAGTCGGACCGCTTCATGCGAACGCCTGAGGGGAAGTACATCGTCGAGTTCCTCGTCGACGGCGTCGAGTACCTCGCGATCCGCGGTCTCCTCGACGACCTCTTCGCGCAGGACCCGTTCCTCGCGACCCGGCTCCTGTCGGCGATCCGCTACGACCTCCCGAGCGAGCTCGAGGAGACGGCGCTCCGCTGGCGCACCGGGCGGCTCGCGGACCTCGGCCATCCCACCCTCGACGAGGCGCTCTCCTGGTTCGCGCGGCCGCCGCGGTCGCCCGCACACCCCGCGGCCCCGCCGGCGCGACCGCCGGGCTTCTTCCTCGCGGCGCTCGCGCAGGACTCGCTCCTCGATCGCGCCGTCGCGCGGCTCGCCCCCGAGGACCTCGAGGGGGTCGAGGCGCAGATCGTCGCGGCCGCGAACGCCGTACTCGTCGCCGACGCGGTCGATCCGGGCGACGTGGACGCGGTCCGCGCGGCGTTCCAGGCGGCGCGCGGATATCTCGACCTCGGCCTCGACCGGCTCTCCGGCGGTGACGAGGCCCACGCCGCCGAGGCGGTCGCGGTGACGCCGCTGAAGCGGATCTTCCAGGAGGGGTTCGGGCGCGTGCTCGAGCTCGCCTGGCGCGCGCGCGAGCTGCGCCAGCGCGCGGGCGACGCGGCGCGCTTCGGGTCCCCGCTCGACGAGGCGCTCGCGGCCCTCTCCGGGAAGCGGCCGCGCTACTACCCCGGGATCGAGGCTCCCGAGGACGAGTGGGGAACCGTCACCGCGGCGGCGCACCAGCCCCGGCACTTCCGCGCGCCCGAGGACCTCGCGCGAACCTCGGCGGCCCTCGATCGGGTCGAGGCGCGGGTCGCTCCGCGCGCTTGACGGCGCGGCCCCGCCGACGTTAGGTGGCCTCCGCCCGTGAGGCGGGGACGCCCCGCCGGAGGAGGACCGCATGCCGCGCATCATGAACTTCAACGCCGGCCCCGCCGCGCTCCCGCTCGCCGCCCTCGAACGGGCGCAGCAGGAGCTGACCGACTTCGCCGCGAGTGGCATGTCGGTCATGGAGCACAGCCACCGCGGCAAGGAGTACGAGAAGGTCCACGACGAGGCGATCGCGCTCGTGCGGGCGCTGCTCGACGTCCGCGACACGCACGAGGTGCTGTTCCTCCAGGGCGGCGCCTCCCAGCTCTTCGCGCAGATCCCGATGAACCTCCTCGAGGAGGGTTCGGTCGCCGACTACGTCGTCACCGGCGCCTGGGGCGAGAAGGCGCTCTCCGAGGCGAAGGCGGTGGCGCACCTGTTCGACGCCGACGTCCACGTCGCCTGCTCGACCGGAACCGGCGAGGGCAAGGAGAAGAGCTACGTCCGCGCGCCGCTGCCGTCGGAGGTGAATCCGACGCCGCGCGCGGCCTACCTCCACTGCACGTCGAACGAGACCATCCACGGCGTCGAGTTCGAGGTGGACCCCGCCCGTCCCTTCCCCCCGGCCGGCGGCGCGCCGCTCGTCGCCGACATGTCGAGCGACTTCCTCTGGAGGAAGTTCGACGTCTCGCGCTTCGGGCTCGTCTACGCGGGCGCGCAGAAGAACATCGGCCCATCGGGGCTCGTCGTCGCGATCGTCTCGCGCGAACTCGTCGCGAGGGGTCGCAAGGACATCCCGAAGATCTTCCAGTTCCGCACGCACGCGGAGAACAAGTCGCTCTACAACACCCCCCCCACGTTCGGCGTCTACATGGTCCGCAACGTCCTCGCGTGGCTGCAGGGCGAGGGCGGGCTCGCGGCGATGGAGGCCCGCAACCGCAAGAAGGCGGCGAAGCTCTACTCCGTCATCGACGCGAACGCGGGGTTCTTCCGCTGCCCTGTCGAGAAGCAGAGCCGCTCGGTCATGAACATCGTCTTCCGCCTCCCCTCGGAGCAGCAGGAGGAGGCGCTCGTCGCGGAGGCCAAGAAGCGCGGCATGATCGGCCTCAAGGGCCACCGCTCGGTGGGCGGCATCCGCGTCTCGGCGTACAACGCGGTCGAGCCGGCCTGGATCGACGCGCTGTGCGAGCTCATGCAGGAGTTCGCGAAGCGCGGCTGAGGAGCGGCGCGTCCGTCCGGCGTCGCGCGCCTACCGCGCCCGCTCGCCGCGAGCTCCATACCCGCGGCGGAGCCGTGCTCATCGTCGGGGGCCCCCTGGAGGGGGCTCTGCCTCGATGAACGTCGCCTCGCGTGCCCAGCGGAACGTCTGATCGAGCTGCTCCTCCGACAGGATCCCGGCGTCGCGGAGCATCCGCACCTCGGTCCGCATGTTCGTGTCGAGCAGGTACGGCCCGTCGGTGTTGATCGTGAACTTCACGCCGCGCTCCCAGAAGCGGCGCAGGATCTCGCCGAGCTCCTCGAGCGAACCGACGGCGCGCGTCGCGAGGTTCGACGACGGACAGATCTCGAGGACGATCCCGCGCTCGCGCAGGAGGTCCATGACGCGCTCGTCCTGTGCGGCCCGGATTCCGTGGCCGATCCGGTGCGGCTCGAGCGCCTCGACGACCGCGCGCACGCCCTCCGCGCCCGTGCCGGCGGTCTCCCCGGTGTGGACCGTGGTCTTGAGCCCGGCGGCGCGGGCGCGCGCGAACAGGTCCCGGTATCGCCCGACCTCGGCGGGCCGGAGCTCGACCGCGTTCCGCTCGGTGCCGGCGAGGTCGATCCCGACGACGCCGCGGCGCCGGTACTTCAGCGCCTTCTCGATGAGGATCTCGTTCAGCGCCGGGTCGAACTCGCGAGCGAGGCAGAAGACGAGCCCGGCCCGTACGCCGTACTCGAGCACCGCCCGGTCCATCCCCCGGAGTGACGCGTGGATGATGTGGTCGAGATCGCGCTCGCCGCCGATGTTCCGCTTCATCGGGTTGAAGCGGAGCTCGATGAGCGACACGCGCGACGAGCGGTACTCCTTCCCGATGACCTCGTAGACGCTCCGCTCCATCGCCTGCGGCGACGACTGGATCTTCTCCGTCCACTGGTGGAGGACGGCGAGGTACTCGTCGAGCGACCGCACCTTCCCCGGGCGCGCCGAGACGAGCTCCTTGAACTCCCAGTAGTCGGAGACGGGCAGCTTGAAGCCCTGGTCGTGCGCGATCGACCACAGGACGTGCGGCGCCACCGCCCCGCCGACGTGAATGTGAAGGTCTACTAGATCCGGGGGGACCTTCGCCTTTGGCTCGCGCCCCCCCGGTCCCCCCGCTCGCTCCGGCGGAGCCTCATCCGGCTCCGCCTGCGCTCGCCTCGTCACGACGACTGGACCTCGTCGGGCGCGGAGTTGGCAGCGACGCCGAGGCCGAGACCGCACTCGGGGCACTCCGCGTCCTTCGCCTGCAGCGCGAAGCGGTGGCCGCACGCCGGGCAGGTGACCTCCCCGCCCGCGTCGAGGTCGATCCCGGCCTGACCGCGCGCGGCGGCCTCCACCGCCTGGGGATCCGCGAGCAGCTCGGCCCAGTCCTTCTTCAGGACCTCGACCGCGCGCGGCGTCTCCTCGGTCGGCACGTAGAGGTTCCAGAGGGGGCGAAGCTTCTCCTCCGGCTTCCCCGCAGGGACCTTCTCCATCTCCGGGGTGAGCCCCTCGACCTCGAGGAGCGCCATCATCTCGCGAACCTCGGGATATCCGGAGCGGGTGACGAGCTTCAGACCCTCCGCCTCCGCGTCGCAGGTGATGCAGCGCCCCTCGTCGTCGAGCGGCGTCGCACGGCAGCTCTCGCACAGTCCGGGCATGGTCTCCTCCGGCGCGCCCCACGGCGCGCCCCCCGATGATAGCCCGTACAGGCCTGCCGCGCCCCGCCCTCAGCGCACAGTCGCAGGGTGCGCGACCGCGCGCGCTGCCCGCTCAGGGACACCCGCGCCGGCAGCACGCGCTGCGGAGGCGCGCGCGCCCGCCGCGTCCGCCGCGTCGATCGTGGCGACGGTGGTGGGACGCGCCTCGCGCGGCGGCGGCGCCTTCGAGGCAGCGCCGGACAGCACCGCGATGGCGAGGAGCACGGGCGCGAAGAGGAAACGGTAGAGGACCATGGCGGACCTCGGTGCGTAGGCAGGTTGGCGGGCGACGGAGCACCGTTGGGCACGCCGGCGGCTCTTCACAAGCGGCCACGAAGGGGGACACCGCGCGGGGCGCTGGTGTAAACTCCGCGCCCCATGATCATCGACGGCAAGCAGATCGCGGCGAAGGTCCGTGGTGAGGTGGCGCAGGCGGTCATCGAGCTCCGCGCGAAGGGGATCCATCCCGGCCTCACCGTCGTCCGCGTCGGCGAAGATCCCGCCTCCGCCATCTACGTCCGTGGCAAGCGGAAGGACTGCGAGGAGGTCGGGATCCGCTCCGACGAGCACCACCTGCCCGCGACGACGACGCAGGCCGAGCTCATGGCGCTCGTCGCGCGGCTCAACGCGGATCCGAAGGTCCACGGCATCCTCGTGCAGCTGCCGCTGCCGAAGCAGCTCGATGACCGGCAGGTGCTCGACGCGATCGACCCGCGCAAGGACGCGGACGGCTTCCACCCGTTCAACGTCGGCGCGCTCTCGATCGGGATCGCCGGGACGCCCCGCCCGTGCACCCCGGCGGGCGTGATGCGGATGATCGACGAGGCGAAGGTGGACCCGAAGGGGAAGCGCGCCATTGTCGTCGGGCGCTCGAACATCGTCGGGAAGCCGATGGTCGCGATGCTGCTCGAGCGCCACGCGACCGTGACCATCGCCCACTCGCGCACGCAGGACCTCGCCGCGGAGGTCGCGCGCGCGGACATCGTCGTCGCCGCGATCGGCAAGGCCGAGCTCGTGAAGGGCGCCTGGATCAAGCAGGGCGCGGTCGTCGTGGACGTCGGGATGAACCGGCTCGACGACGGCCGCCTCGTGGGGGACGTCGAGTACTCCGAGGCGTCGAAGCGGGCGTCCGCGATCACGCCCGTGCCGGGGGGCGTCGGCCCGATGACGCGGGCCATGCTGCTCGTGAACACGGTCGAGCTCGCCCGCCACGCCGCGCGCTGAACCGGCGGCGCGCCCGCGCGCCGTCCACCGTCTCAAGTTGGCCGGCGGATCCCGGAGGCCGGTGCTAGAATCCGCGGGCCTCCACCCCCCACGAGCCCACCATGTCCCAGCGTACGCCCCTCTACGAAACGCACGTTCGTGCCGGCGCCCGCCTGGTCGAGTTCGCCGGGTGGGAGATGCCGGTCCAGTACGCCGGGATCCTGGCGGAGCACGAGGCGGTGCGGACCCGCGTCGGCCTCTTCGACGTCTCGCACATGGGCGAGGTCGTCTTCCGCGGCCCGAAGGCGCTCGAGGCGCTGAACCGCGTCTTCACGAACGACCTCTCGAAGGTCGCCGACGGCCAGGCGCAGTACGGCTGCCTCTGCCGCGAGACCGGCGGGATCGTCGACGACGTCGTCGTCTACCGGCGCTCGGCCGACGATCTCCTCGTCTGCGTGAACGCGGGGAACCGCCAGAAGGACTTCGACTGGCTCGCCGCGCACGCGGGCGGCGCCGACGTGAAGAACGAGTCGGACGACTGGGCGCAGCTCGCGCTCCAGGGCCCGCGCGCCGCCCAGCTCCTGCAGCGGCTCACGAAGGTGAACCTCTCCCAGCTGCGCTCGTACCGGTTCGCCCCCGGTGACGTCGCCGGGATCCCGTGCCTCGTCGCGCGGACCGGCTATACCGGCGAGGACGGGTTCGAGCTGTTCTGCCCGTCGGCGCAGGGCCCTCGGCTGTGGGACGCGTTCTTCGAGGCGGGGAAGCCCGAGCAGATCGCACCGGCCGGGCTCGGCGCGCGCGACTCCTTGCGGCTCGAGATGGCGTACCGGCTCTACGGCTCGGACATGGACGACACCACGACGCCTCTCGAGGCGGGGCTCGCGTGGGTGGTGAAGCTCGAGAAGGGCGAATTCGTAGGGCGCGACGCGCTCGTCCGCCAGAGGGAGCAGGGCGTCCCGCGCAAGCTCGTCGGGTTCACGCTCACCGACCCCGGGATCGCGCGACATGGGTACCCGGTGCTGCAGGATGGCCGGAAGGTCGGCGACGTGACGAGCGGCACGAAGAGCCCGAGCCTCGAGATCCCGATCGGCCTCGCTTACGTGCCGACCGCCCTCGCGGCGGAGGGCTCCACGTTTGCGGTCGAGATCCGCGGCCGGGCGGCGGCCGCGCGGGTGGTGAAGACGCCGTTTTACGTTCGGAAGTAGGGAGGAGCGGACAATGGAATTCCCCGAGGACCTCAGGTACACGCGCGAGCACGAGTGGGCGCGCGCGAAGGGCAACCGCATCGTGGTCGGGATCACCGACTTCGCCCAGGACCAGCTCGGCGACGTCGTCTACGTCGAGCTGCCGGACGTCGGCGACCCGGTGAAGAAGGGCGAGTCATTCGGTGTGGTCGAGTCGACGAAGGCGGTCTCCGAGCTCTTCGCGCCGATCTCAGGGAAGGTGATCGAGGTGAACAGCCCGCTCTCCGACGCGCCGGAGACGATCAACGAGGATCCGTACGAGGAGGGCTGGATGATCGCGATCGAGCCCTCGGACCCGAAAGAGCTCGAGGCGCTGATGGACGCGAAGGCGTACCGCGCGTTCGTTCAAGAGCAGGAGTAGCGGAGCCCCCTTGCGATACCACCCGCACACGCCCGAGGACGTCCGGGCGATGCTCGACGCGGTCGGCGCGAAGAGCCTCGACGACCTGTTCCGATCCATCCCCGCGCCGCTCCGGCTGCGGCGCCCGCTCGACGTGCCGCCCGCGGCGGACGAGATCTCCCTGTTCGCGGAGCTCGGCCGGCTCGCCGCCCGGAACGACGTCTCCCACCCGCCGTTCGCGGGCGCGGGCTGCTACCCGCACCACGTGCCACCGGCGGTGGACCAGCTCCTCCTCCGGGGCGAGTTCTTCACGGCCTACACGCCGTACCAGCCGGAGGTCTCGCAGGGGACGCTGCAGGCCCTCTTCGAGTGGCAGACCTTCGTCTGCCTCCTCACCGGCCTCGACGTGTCGAACGCCTCGATGTACGACGGCGCGACCGCGACCGCCGAGGCTGCCCTGATGGCGACCCGGCTCACCGGCCGGAAGAAGATCGTCGTCTCGGCGGCGCTCCACCCGGAGTACCGCAAGGTCCTCGCGACGTACCTGCGCTCGACCCACGACGAGATCGCCGTCGTCCCGTTCGGCCCCGACGGCCGCACCGACCTCGCCGCGCTCGAGCAGGCGGTCGGGGCCGACGCCGCATGCGTCATCGTGGGCTGGCCCAACTTCCTCGGCGTCGTCGAGCCGCTCCCCGCGATCGCGCAGATCGCGAAGCGGGCCGGCGCGCTCACCGTCGCCTCCACGGCGGAGGCGGTCGCGCTCGGGCTCCTCCAGGCGCCGGGCGCGCTCGGCGCCGACGTCGCGGTCGGCACGTTCCAGTCCTTCGGGAACTCGATGAACTTCGGCGGTCCCGCGCCGGGCTTCTTCGCGACGCGCGAGGCCAACGTCCGGCAGATGCCGGGCCGGATCTGCGGCGCGACGCTCGACAAGCACGGGAGGCGCGGGTTCGTGCTCACCCTCTCGACGCGCGAGCAGCACATCCGCCGCGAGAAGGCGACGTCGAACATCTGCACCAACTCCGGGCTCGCGGCGCTCGCCGCCACGATCCACCTCTCGCTCCTCGGGAAGGCAGGGCTCCTCCACCTCGCGCGCCTGAACCACGCGCGGGCGCGGCTGCTTCGCGCTGCGATGGAGCGCGTGGGCGTCCGGCCGGCGTTCTCCGGTCCGGTGTTCAACGAGCAGGTCTTCGACGTGGGGGATGCCGAGGCCGTGGTCGCGCGCCTCGCCAAGAAGGGCATCGTCGCGGGCGCTCCGCTCGCGCGGTGGTACCCCGAGCACCCGAGGGCGAAGGGCGCCCTCCTGTGCGTCGCGACGGAGCTCCACTCCGAGGAGCTCATCGAGCTCTTCGCGCGCTCGGTGAAGGGCTAGCCATGTCGAACCCCACCGGCTGGAAGCCCACGATGGAGAAGGACGCGAAGGCCCCCGCCGCCGCGGGCGCCACCGACGGCATCGGTCTCGGCGGCGCCACGCGCGGGCTCGTCCACGAGGAGGCGCTCCTGTTCGAGCGCGGCTCCACCGGGCGGAGCGGCGTGTCGCTCCCGCCCCTCCCCGCTGGGCACGACGCGCAGGACCTGCCCGCCTCGCTCGTTCGCAACGGCGTGGACGGCCTCCCCGAGATCTCCGAGCTCGAGGTGGTCCGCCACTTCACGCGCCTGTCGATCTGGAACCACGGGATCGACACGGGCTTCTACCCGCTCGGCTCGTGCACGATGAAGTACAACCCGAAGTCGTCGGAGGCGCTCGCGCGCCTCGCCGGCTTCGCGAACGTCCACCCGCTCGCCCCGCCCGAGCTGTGCCAGGGCGCACTCGAGCTCATGTGGCGGCTCGAGCGGGCGCTCTCCGAGATCGCGGGCTTCGACACGACCGCGCTCTCGCCGGCAGCCGGCGCGCACGGCGAGCTCTGCGGGCTGATGGTGATCCGCGCGTACCACGAGTCGAAGGGGAACCCGCGCCGCAAGGTGCTCCTCCCCGACACCGCGCACGGCACGAACCCCGCCTCCGCCGCGCTCAACGGCTACGACGTCGTCCAGCTCGCCTCCGGGCCCGACGGCCGGCTCCACCCCGAGGCGGTCCGCGCGGCGATGGACGAGAACGTCGCGGCGATCATGCTCACGAACCCGAACACCCTCGGGATCTTCGAGAGCCACATCCAGGAGATCGCGGAGATCGTCCACGCGAAGGGCGGCCTCGTCTATGGCGACGGCGCGAACATGAACGCGCTGCTCGGCGTCGCGCGGCCGGGCGACATGGGGTTCGACGTCATCCAGTACAACCTGCACAAGACCTTCGCGACGCCGCACGGCGGCGGCGGCCCGGGCTCCGGCCCGGTCGCGGTGAAGGCGCCGCTCGCCCCGTTCCTTCCGCTGCCGTTCGTCGTGAAGGAGGGCGAGACGTACCGGCTCGTCACCGACGCGAAGGAGCGGCCGAAGAGCGTCGGGCGCCTCCGCGAGTTCTGGGGCAACTTCGGGATGTTCGTCCGCGCGTGGGCGCTCATCCGCGAGTACGGCCCCGACGGGCTCGCCGACACCGGCAAGCTCGCGGTCCTCAACGCGAACTACGTCCGGGCGCTGCTCCGCGGCGTCTATGACCTGCCGTACGAGACCGACTCGCTCCACGAGGTCGTCTTCACGGACAAGCTCCAGAAGGCGAACGGCGTCGCGACGATGGACGTCGCGAAGCGGCTCATCGACCACGGCTTCCACCCGCCGACGATCTACTTCCCGCTCGTGGTGTCGGGCGCGATCATGATCGAGCCGACGGAGACCGAGTCGAAGGAGACGATCGAGCGGTTCGTCGAGGCGATGAAGGCGATCGCGGCGGAGGCCCAGGTGGACCCCGACGCGCTGCACGCCGCGCCGAACCGGCCGATCCGCGCCCGCCTCGACGAGACGCGGGCAGCGCGCAAGCCGGTCCTCCGCTGGCGCCCCGGCATGAAGGTCGAGTAGCGCGGCCCCGGAGGGGCGCGCCGCGCCGCCCCCGCCTGCGGGGGCTATGATCCCGGTACGCCGCCCGCCCGGGCGGCGCGCTCCGAGGTCGTCAAATGCGCGCGCGCCGGCTCGTCCTCCTCGTCCTCGCCACCCTGCCCGGCGCACCGGTCGCGCGGGCGGCGGCGCCCGAGGTCCCAACGACCGGCCCCCTCCTCGCGGTCCGCGCGGGGGTCGGCGTCCCCCAGGGCGGGATCTCGCGCGGCGCGCCCGACGTCCGCGACGTGGTCGCGCGGAAGGTGCCGCTCGGGTTCGAGCTCGGATACCGCCTCAGCCGCCGCGTCTGGGGGGAGCTGCAGTTCGAGATCGCGCCAGCGTGGGCCGCCTCCTCGCTCTGCGCGGCGGGCACGTCCTGCTCCGCGTCCCAGGTCCGCTTCGGCCTCGCGCTCCAGCTCCGCCTCCTCCCGGACCGGCGGGTCGACCCGTGGGTGGGGCTCGGCGCCGGGGTGGAGGTCCTGAACGCGGAGGGCCTCGACGCCGCGACTGCGGCGCGGACGGAGTGGAGCTGGGCGGGGCTCGAGCTCCCGTTCATCGAGGCGGGGCTGGACGTCGCGGTGTCACGGCAGGTCGGAGTCGGGCCGTGGGCCTCCGTCGGCTTCGGGCGGTTCACGAGCGAGTCGGTGCGTCCCGAGGGCGGCACGACCGTGAGCGGCGCCGTGCACGGTCGCACGACCCACCGCTGGTTCACCGTCGGCCTGCGGGCAACCTTGAAGCTCTAGCCCGGACGAACGGGCTAGCGGACGAGCTTCCGCCAGAGGAGCGCGATCCCTGCGGCCATCAGGAGCGACGCCGCGAGCGCCCACGGGTTCCCCGGGGCCTCGCGCGTCCGGAGCACGATCGCCGGCTCGGCGGCGACGCCGGCGAGCCGGAGCTCTCCGCCGCGCGGGAGCGCGAGGGCGGACTCTCGCCCGAGGAGCCGCACCCGCTCCACTCCGGAGGAGTCGCGCGCGCCGACCACCGCGGCGGCGTCGCCGCCTTCGCCGGGCACGAAACGGTGGAGCAGGACGACCTCACCGGCGAGCCGGCAGCGCTGCCCCTCGGCGAGCGCGCACGACTCGCCACCCGAGGCGAACCGCGCGACCCAGGTCCGGCCGAGATCGGAGAGGAGCGCGAGCCTCGCGCCGCCGCCCGACGAGAGCGGCGCGTTGTACCCGACCGTCCGCTCGGAGAGGCGCCCCTCCACGTCGCGCACCTCGAGCCGCGCCCGCGCCTCGCGCGGCGTCCCGTCGGGAAGCGCGTCCACGTGGAGCGCGAGGAGGCGGACCTCGCCGAAGCCCGGCAGCTCCTGCCACCCCGACGCGACGAGCACCGCGCCCCCGTCCTCCCCGAGAAAGCCGCCGGCGCCGTGCGCCGCGAGCGCGAGGAGGAACCCGACGTGGACGAGCGATGCGGCGTACGCGCTCGGCGCCCGGAGACCCGCGCGCCACTTGCGCGCGACGGTGTCCCAGGTGGCGAGCACCGTGTTGATCGCGTAGAGCGCGGCCACCGGCAAGAGCAGGTAAAGCCACAGGTGGGCGGGGTGGACCGGCGCGAAGAAGCCGCGCAGGTCGTCCATGTGGATCGACGCCGACGCGCCGTCGCGCGTCACGCTGAGGACGACGGAGCCGATGGCGAGCAGGACGACCGTCGCGAACCCGCAGGCGAGCCCGAGCCCCTGCGAGCGGAGCCACCCCAGCCGGTCGCCGCGCAACCTCCCGTCGCCGTCCGGGGCCTCGGAGGCCCCCGCCGCGGGGCTCACTCCGGGCGTGCTAGCCGAAGGCATGCGAGGACCGGGCGAAGAGGAACGACGTGCCGACGTATGCAACGAGCACGAAGAGGAAGCCGATCACCGCGAGGACCGGCCGCGCCCACGGCCGCGGCTGAAAGGACGGCGTGAGCTTCACGTGGACGAACGCGGCGTAGTGGAACCAGAGGATCACGGACCAGATCACCTTGGCGTCCCACATGAAGTAGGCGCCCCACGCGACGACGCCCCAGATGCCTCCCGTCACCATCGCGAGCGACCAGAGGACGAGCCCCCACAGTGCGAGCCGGTCGACGAGCCCGAGCCACTCTCCGTCGCGGCGCGCCCACCAGGCGATCGCCGCCGCCCCTGCGGCCGCCCACGTCGCGTACGCGAGAAAGGAGAGCGGGATGTGGAGCGGGTACCAGATCGTCCGCATGAGCGGCGGGGGCCAGCGGAGATCGCCCGGAGCGGCGAGCGCCGCCGCCATCGCCGCGGCGAGCACGACGAGGAGCGGCACGAGGTAGGCACGCACCGGACGGAAGGCGACGGTCGCGACGATCGCCGTCGCGAGGGCGGCGGCGCTGAACGACTCCATCTTGTTCGTGAGCGGGAAGAACTCGATCGCGACGCCGCGCGCGATGGTCGCGGCGAGGTGGAGCCCGACCCCCGCCGCGAGGAGCGGGCGCGCGGCGCGCGGACGGACGAGCGCGGCGAGAAACCCGAGCGCGTACGCGGCGGCCGCCGCCCAGAGGAGGCGCGCGAGCCACGGGTGCGCGGCGGCGGTGAGATCAGTGACCATCTGGATCGAGCGTGACGAGACGCGCGAGGATAGCCGAGGTCATGCCGGGGCGACCAGCCGCGCGCGGGCCGCGCTCCCTCAGCCGTCGGCTCTCAGGGCTCGGAGGGCGGGCGCCAGAAGACCATCCCGCGACGATCGCCGGGGAACATCGTGAACGAGAACGGGATCCGGACGCCGCCGTCGCCGTGGAACATCCCCCGGGGCGGGTTCGGGAAGGGCTGCGCGGCCTGCACCGACGAGACCGCGATCCGGTCGAAGAAGTCGAGGTTCGACGACTGCATCACCGACAGGTCCTTCACGTTCCCGTCCGTGTCCATCGTGAGGCCGATCACGACCGTGCGCTCCCGGTAGAAGAACACCGAGCCGTCGGGATCGCGCTGCCGCTGCGCGTCGCGGACGCGCGGGTACCACTGCTGCCCGATCTCCCGCCGCATCCGGTTCATGAACGTCGCGTATTTGAACTCACGCGACTGGAGCCACGTCTCGTCGCCCTCGGCGAGCCCCTCGCCGACGCCGTCCATCGAGGGGCCGCCCGCGATCCGCGCGAGCGCGTCCGGGGAGACCGAGAGATCCGGGCCGGCCTTGCCGCGCCGCCCTCGCTCTCCCCCCTCCCCGAGCTCCGGCATCCGCAGCGCGCCCTGCGGGCGCGCGAGGGCGAGCCGATCGCCCGGGGCGCCCTCACGGCCCGGAGCGCCCGCGTCCTCGCCGCCGCGCGGCACGTCCCGCTTCGCACCGGGGACGGCGGCGGTCTTCCCTTCGGCGCCGGCCTCCGGCCGCGGCGCGACCCGCGGGTAGTTGCCGGCGCTGCGCGACACCGTCTCCTTCTCGACCCGGGTGTTCCGGTCCGAGAGGAACTTCGCGTCAGCCGGCGGCTTCTCCGACGCCTTCTGGTCCGGGGAGAGCTCGACGATCCGCCCCGAGGCGCGCTCCTCGGGCATGGGCGCGGGCGGCGAGGGCGCGGCCGCGCGCGGCGAGCCCGCGACGGCCCGGTTCGAGTCCCACTGCGCGGACGAGAGCGGCGCGAGCGCAACCCGTGTCCGGTCCACCGCGGTCGCCGGGAGCCGAAACGCTCCGGCCACCACGAGCGCCCAGAGCAGGATGGCATTGAGTGCGACCGAGGCGATGCCGGCGGCCGCGGCGCGGCGGAGCGGCCGCTCCGTGCGCTTCTCCCGCCTGAGGCTCGGGCCGAGGTGCGCCATCCGTCCCTGATGTTAACAGCCGGCCGGCCGAATTCCCGCAGCGCGTCGCCGCGCTCCGGGGCGGCCGCACGCTCCCCTGCGGGGGATCATGTCGCTTGCGCCGGGCGCGCCGCCCGCAGCGCCTTGCGCCAGGCCTGGAGCCGCTCCCACGCGACGGAGATCACCCACGTGACTCCCACCATCGCGACGATCCCCGCGACGGTGCTGCCGAAAGAGAGCGACTTGCGGAAGGAGCCGCCGATCGTCCGCCACGAGACCCACTCGAGGATCGCGCCGTACGTGAGCTCGACGGACGCGATGTAGCCGACGAGGGACTGGCGTCCCATGAGCGTGAGCCATCCGAGCGGACGCTCCGCGGCGTCCGGCACGAGCTGCAGCAGCCCAGTGAACGCGACGCAGATCGCGAGCCGCATCGCGAACCAGGACGGCGAGGTGCGCCAGAAGCTCTGGTACGCGTAGACCGCCGGCCAGGTGTCAGCCCACCATGCGAGCCCGAACAGCGCCGCGGCGAGCCCGAGCCAGACGAGCGGGCGGTTCGGCCCGAGCGCGAGCGGAGCGAGGGCCGAGCCCGCGAGCAAGAACGCGACCCAGTTGAAGAGCGTGAAGTTCGCGCGCGGCCAGCTCGCGTACAGGTGGGCGTAGAGCACGTCCACGAGCCGGTTCGGCGCGATCCGCAGCGAGGCGTCCGCGACCGCGCCGGCCTGCGGCATGTCGTAGTGGCGGAGCACGTCCGCGACGACCGGAGTCGCGAGCGCCACCGCGATCGCCGCGAGCGCCGCGAGCGCAGCGCCGACGCGACGAGGGCGCCCGATCGAGAGGAGCGCCGTCGCGACGAGCCCGATCGCGATGACGTTGAGGACGTCGACCTTCAGGACATCGGCCAAGCCGCCGGGGCGAGACCAGGCGCCCCCGAGCAGGTACTCGGCGACCCGGAAGCCGTACGCCACGCCGAGGAGCCACAGCGCGCGCCGGAGCGCCTGGGTCCGCCGCGCGCCGGGCGAGAGCCCCTTCCGCTCCTGCGCCGCGTCGCCGAGCGCCTGGGAGAGCCCGGCCATGTAGAGGAAGCTCGGCGCCGCGAAGCCGCCGATCATGTCGAGGACGACGTGCGGTGTGACCCACGTCCCGGCGAACAGCCCGAACGGCCAGCCGGCGCCGGCCGCCGACGGCGCGAGCCACGCGTCGAGGACGTGCACCTCGACCATGAACAGCACGGCGAGGCCGCGCTGCCAGTCGAGCCAGAGCTTCCGTCTCGGCGCCGGCGTCACTTGTCGCGGTAGGTGATGCGACCGCGCGTGAGGTCGTACGGCGACAGCTCGAGCTTCACGCGGTCACCGGGGATGATGCGGATGTGGAACTTCTTCATCTTGCCCGATGCGTACGCGAGGACGGTCGGTCCCTGATCGACCTTCACGCGGTACATGCCCCCGGCGAGCGCTTCCTCGACGGTCCCCTGTACCTCGATGCCCGCTTCCTTCTCGCTCACTCGCTCTCCTCAAGGATGAGCGGCCTCGGTCACCCGAGGCCGCCCAGGAACTTCGTCGAATGATGACTAGCCGTTCCGAACGTCGGCCGCCTTCAGACCCTTGGGGCCCTGGGTGACGTCGAACTCGACCCGCTCCCCTCCTTCAGGCAGCGGAAACCTCGACCCGGGCGGGAACTATCTCCGAACGCCCGTGGACGGTCAAGGCAAGGAACGCTGGATTTGCGCGCATTGATGTCGACCGGCGCGGTCAATCACGGGGGTCAGGATCGGCGGGAGGTTCACCGGGAGAGCGCGGCGAGAAGCGCGCTTGCGCGCGGGCCGACGCGTTCGTCAGAGACGAGGCGGGAGAGCTCGTCCCGCCCCGCCTCGCGGTCCTGAGCGGTCGCGAGGAGGCTCTCGGCGCGCGCGAGCCGGACGACCGGATCGCCGGGCGCGAGCTTTGCGGCCACCTCGGCACAGAATCGCGCCGCGAGTGGCTGGCGCAGCCGGCGGTGCGCGCGGGAGAGGAGCGCCCACGCCCCGGGGTCGAGGTGGTTCGTCACGACGAGCCCCTCCAGGATGGCGCGCGCGGTCTCCACCCGACCCGCATCGAGCTCCGCCTCGGCGAGCGCGGCGATCGCGTCGCCCATTTCGCGGGTGATCCCCTGGACGTCGGCGAGCGTCCCGGCGTCCTCCGTTGCATCGACGAAGTTCACGTTGTCCATGGTCGCCTCCCTCAGCGGACGTTCTGGATGACGGCCATCCGCGTGTCGTGGCCGGTGCGGAGCAGGTTCGAGACGAGCGAGAACATCTCCTTCTGCTGATCCATGATCCGCTGGATCTCCATGAGCTTCAGCTGCGCGTCGCGGTCGGAGGAGAGCGCGGCGTCACCCGTGGAACCGGCCGATCCGCTCGAGGAGGTGACGGAGGAGGCAGCCGTCGTGACGCTCGACGCGGCGCTGGACGCGCCGGACACGCCGGACGCGAGACTCGACGGCGCCAAGGTCGACCCGGCTACCGAAGCGCTCGCCGCCTCTCCGATCGACGTCGCGACTCCCGCCGCGGCGTCGACGAGGGCGGGCCCATACTGGAGGGCGATCGGAGCGAGCTGCGGGAACCCCATCGCCGTCGCCGCGGCCGCGAGCACCGGTCCCCCGATCTTCGACAGGACCTCCCGCGCGAGCGGGTTCTGGAGCACGGCGAGCGCGATCCCGGCCTGCGGGAAGAACTGCTTCGCGACGTTCACGACCGAGCCGATCGAGCCGAGGATCCCCTTGCTCTTCGAGGTCGACTTCGTCGCCGAAGAGGACCCGGCCGCGCTCGATGTCCCGGATGTCTTCGCGCCGGACGTGCCGCCCTTCAGCTCCTTCATCTTCGCCTCGACGTCCTTGTCCCATTTGCCGTTGAGGTAGGAGAGGAGGCGGATCAGCTTCTCCTCGATCGAGAGCTTCGCGTCGTCGAGGAAGGCGAGCGGCCCCGACTTCTTCGCGGTCGCGCTCGACGCCTTGGACGAGGACGCGCTCTTCGCGTATCCCACCCCGGAGGACGTCGCCTTCGAGCTCGACGGCTTGGAGGTCTTCCCGGCGGCGCTCGCGGCGAGGCCGCCGCGAGCGCCGGCGGCGGAGCCGACGGCTGACCCGACGATGGCGTCGGCCGCGCCGGCCCGCGCGACGCCAGCGCTCTTCGCGACGGCCGGCGCCGCCTCCGCGGTGAGGGGCGCGACCGCGAGGGAGACGGGGGAGTTCGTGATGGAGGGGAGCATGCAAATCCTTTCGAGGGCCCGGCGAATGGGGCGCCGGTGCCGCACCGGAAGAGCGTGCCGCGTGCCACGCCCGACCGTCGCAATCCCGCGCGGTTGCGGATGGCGCCCGTCCGCTGCCACGCCCCACGTCCGCCCGCCGGCCCGTTCCCTGGCCGGCAGACGCGCGCTACATTGCGCGCGTGCGCTTCCTCGGCGTGGATCTCGGCCGCGTGCGGATCGGGCTCGCCCTCGCGGACGACGTCATCCGGACCGCTCGCGCGCTCCGGGCAGTCGCCCGCCGCGACGACGCGGCGACGCTCGCCGACATCGCGGGCACCGCGCGCGAGTACGAGGTCGACCAGATCGTGGTCGGGCTGCCGCTCAACATGGACGGCAGCGAGGGCCCTGCCGCGCGCCACGCGCGCGCCTTCGCGGCGCGGCTCGAGCTCGCGCTCGGCGTGCCGGCGGTCCTCTTCGACGAGCGGCTCTCGACCTTCGAGGCCGAGACGCGCTTGCGCGATCTGGGCTTCTCTGCGAGAGATCGCCGGTCACGCGTGGACGCGGAGGCGGCAGCGGTGATCCTGCAGGGCTGGCTCGACCGGAGCGACGGATGAAGCGGGCGCTCGTGATGGTCGTCCTGCTCGCCCTCCTCGTCGCGGCCGCCGCTGCCGGGGTCGTCTGGCGCCAGGTCACGCTCTTCCGCGACACCCCCTACGGCGCGCTCGACGAGAAGGTCGTGGTGGTCCCGGCGGGCGCATCGGCACGCGCGGTCGTCCGCGCGCTCGCGCAGGCGGGAGCGCTCTCGGACGAGCACGACGCCTGGCGCTACGTCCGGTGGGTGAAGCGTGACCGGCGGCCGCTGCGCGCCGGCGAGTACGCCTTCTCCGGCCCGCTCCGCCCGGACGAGGTCCTCGAGCGGGTCTACCGCGGCGAGGTGCGGCTGCACCGGTTCACCGTTCCGGAGGGCCTCCGGGCCGACGAGATCGCCGCGATCATCGCGCGCAGCGGCCTCGCGGCCGAGGCGGACTTCCTCTCCGCGGCGCACGACCCAGCGCTCGCGCGCTCACTCGGCCTCCCGTACCCCGGCCTCGAGGGCTTCCTGTTCCCGGACACCTACGCGTTCGCGCGCGGGGTGTCGGCGCGGGCGATCGCCGAGGAGATGGTAGAGCGCTTCAAGGAGGAGTACGCGAAGGCGAACGAGCTGCGCCGGCCTGCGGTCGTCTTCACGATGGGGGAGGCGGCGACCTTCGCGTCGATCGTCGAGAAGGAGACCGGTCGCCCCGAGGAGCGGCCGCGGATCGCCTGCGTGTTCCACAACCGGCTGAGGCTCAGGATGCGGCTGCAGACCGACCCGACGGTGATGTACGCGACGATGCTCCGGACAGGACGCTGGTCGAAGAACATCTCGCGCGCCGACCTCCTCGCGCCTCACCCGTACAACACGTACACCAGCGGCGGCCTGCCCCCCGGGCCGATCGCGAACGCGGGTGCGGCGGCGCTGCGCGCCGCGCTCTCGCCGTCGGAGTGCTCGGACCTCTACTTCGTGTCGCGTAACGACGGGACGCACATCTTCTGCCCCGATCTCCAGTGCCACAACGCGGCGGTCCGGCAGTGGCAGATCGAGTTCTTCCGCCGCGTTCGCTGACCCGCTCCCGCCTCGCGCCGCCGCAACCCGTTGCCCCTTCCGGGGCGGGATGGCCGTTCGGTTCGCCGTGCGCTTCTCGGGGGCCCATCGAGTCCCGTTCATGGGCCGCTCCTCTGCAGCGCGCTCGCCCGGACCTTATGCTCCATCCGTCGGCGAGGCGCCGAGGGCGAGGTACTTCGATGCGAGACGTATCGCAGATGAGCTGGGTATCCCGGATCGCGTCCTACCAGGACCGGCAGGGATACTCGGAGCAGCACTGGGAAGGGGCGTTCGAGGACTACCTCGGGATCGTCCGGCAGAACCCGAAGGTCACGCGGACCGCCTTCCAGCGCGTCTACGACATGATCCTGTCGCACGGGAAGACCGAGTACATCGACAACAAGAAGAAGCTCGTCCGCTACGACTTCTTCACCGATCCCGACTTCGACGGCAAGGACGCGATCTACGGGCTCGACATCCCGCTCATGAAGCTCGTGAACGTCTTCAAGAGCGCGGCGCAGGGATACGGGACCGAGAAGCGCGTCATCCTCCTGCACGGGCCGGTCGGGTCCTCGAAGTCCACGATCGCGCGGCTCCTCAAGAAAGGCCTCGAGGCTTACTCGAAGAAGGCGGAGGGGGCACTCTATACGTTCGCGTGGGACGTCGAGCGGACGAACCTCGAGGGCGTGCGGCGGCGCGAGGTGATGCCCTGCCCGATGAACGAGGAGCCGCTGCACCTCGTCCCGCACGAGTGGCGCGCGAAGGTGTGCGCCGATCTCGCCGGCGACTCGGGGTTCCGTCTCCCCGAGACGGGCGACCTCTGCCCCGCGTGCCGCTTCGTCTACAAGGAGCTGATGACCGAGTACAAGGGCGACTGGGAGAAGGTCATCTCCCACATCCACGTGCGCCGGCTCATCCTCTCCGAGAAGGACCGCGTCGGCGTCGGCACCTTCCAGCCGAAGGACGAGAAGAACCAGGACTCGACCGAGCTCACGGGCGACATCAACTACCGCAAGATCGCCGAGTACGGCTCCGACTCCGATCCGCGCGCGTTCAACTTCGACGGCGAGTTCAACATCGCGAACCGCGGGATCATCGAGTTCGTCGAGATCCTGAAGCTCGACGTCGCCTTCCTCTACGACCTCCTCGGCGCGACGCAGGAGCACAAGATCAAGCCGAAGAAGTTCCCGCAGACCGACATCGACGAGGTCATCGTCGGCCACACGAACGAGCCCGAGTACCGGAAGCTCCAGTCGAACGAGTTCATGGAGGCGCTGCGCGATCGGACCGTGAAGATCGACATCCCGTACATCTCCCGGCTCGACGAGGAGGTGAAGATCTACATCCGCGACTACAACAGCCGGAAGATCCGCGGGAAGCACATCGCGCCGCACACGCTCGAGATGGCCGCGATGTGGGGTGTGCTGACGCGGCTCGAGGAGCCGAAGAAGCACAACCTCACGCTCGTCCAGAAGCTCAAGCTCTACAACGGGAAGACGCTCCCGAACTTCACCGAAGACAACATCAAGGAGCTGCGCAAGGAGGCGGTCCGCGAGGGCATGGAGGGCATCAGCCCGCGCTACATCCAGGACAAGATCTCGAACGCGCTCGTCTCGGACAAGGGCGAGGGCTGCATGAACCCGTTCATGGTGCTGAACGAGCTCGAGGCGGGCCTGCGCCAGCACTCCCTCATCAGCTCCGAGGAGCAGCGCAAGCGGTTCCGCGACCTCCTCACCGACGTGAAGCGCGAGTACGAGGACGTCGTGAAGAACGAGGTCCAGCGCGCGATCAGCGCCGACGAGGATGCGATCACCAAGCTCTGCGCCAACTACATCGACAACATCAAGGCGTACACGCAGCGCGAGAAGGTCCGCAACAAGTACACCGGTCAGTACGAGGAGCCGGACGAGCGGCTCATGCGCTCGATCGAGGACAAGATCGACATCGCGGAGAGCCGGAAGGACGACTTCCGCCGCGAGATCATGAACTACATCGGCGCGCTCGCGATCGAGGGGAAGACCTTCAACTACCGGACGAACGAGCGGCTCCACAAGGCGCTCGAGCTGAAGCTCTTCGAGGACCAGAAGGACTCGATCAAGCTGAAGAACCTGGTCTCGTCCGTCGTCGATCGCGACACGCAGGAGAAGATCGACGTGGTGAAGCAGCGGCTCGTGAAGAACTACGGCTACTGCGAGATCTGCTCGACCGACGTCCTCAACTTCGTCGCCTCGATCTTCGCGCGCGGCGACGCGAAGGACTAGCGCGCGGCGACGAGACCGGCGGAGGCCATGGCGCTCAAGATCAAGCAGGACCACGCGCGCTTCCGCGACATCGTCCGCGGCCGGATCAAGCGGAACCTCAAGAAGTACATCCAGAAGGGCGAGCTCATCGGAAAGAAGGGGAAGGAGTTCATCACCATCCCCGTCCCGACGATCGACATGCCCCACTTCCGCTTCGGCGAACGCTCGCAGGGCGGTGTCGGCCAGGGCGACGGCGATCCGGGCGACCCGCTCTCGCAGGGGGATCCCCAGCCGGGCAGCGGCCAGGCCGGACAGGGCGAGGGCCAGCACGTACTCGAGGTCGACGTGTCCCTCGAGGAGCTCGCCGAGATCCTGGGCGAGGAGCTCGCCCTGCCCCGCATCCAGCCGAAGGGGAAGGACCGGATCGTCGCGACGAAGCTCCGCTACACGGGGATCTCGCCGTCCGGCCCGGAGTCGCTGCGCCACTTCAAGCGGACCTACAAGCAGGCGTTGCGGCGGCAGATCGCGAGCGGCTCCTACAACTGGCGGCGGCCGGTCATCGTGCCGGTGCGCGAGGACCGCCGCTACCGCACCTGGAAGCAGGTCCCGCTCCCGGAGACGAACGCCGTCGTCATCTACATGATGGACGTCTCGGGATCGATGGGGGACGAGCAGAAGGAGATCGTCCGGATCGAGTCCTTCTGGATCGATACGTGGCTGCGGAAGCACTACAAGGGGCTCGAGACCCGCTACATCATCCACGACGCCGTCGCGCGAGAGGTGGACCGGGACACGTTCTTCCACACGCGCGAGTCCGGCGGGACCATGATCTCCTCCGCGTACAAGCTCGCGCTCGAGATGATCGAGAGCGAGTACGCGCCCTCGTCCTGGAACGTCTACCCGTTCCACTTCTCCGACGGCGACAACTGGTCGGCCGACGACACGCGTGTGTGCGTGGAGCTGCTTCAGGACAGGATCCTGCCGGCGGTGAACCTGTTCGCCTACGGCCAGGTCGAGAGCCCCTATGGCTCCGGCCAGTTCATCAAGGACCTGCGGGAGGCGTTCGGCGAGCGCGAGAACGTGGCGCTCTCCGAGATCGCGGACAAGGACGGGATCTACTCGTCCATCAAGGCCTTCCTCGGGGCGGGGCGCTGACGATGAACAAGCACACCCATCTGCCCGCCCGGCTCCACGACATCCGCAAGAAGGTCGAGGGGTACGCCCGCGAGTACGGGCTCGACTTCTACGACGTCGTCTTCGAGGTCCTCGGCTTCGACGAGATCAACATGGTGGCCGCGTATGGCGGCTTCCCGAACCGCTACCCGCACTGGCGCTTCGGGATGGAGTACGAGCGCCTCGCGAAGGGCTACGAGTACGGGCTCTCCAAGATCTACGAGATGGTGATCAACAACGACCCCTCGTACGCGTACCTGCTCGAGTCCAACATGGACGTGGACCAGAAGCTCGTCATGGCCCACGTGTTCGGGCACGTCGACTTCTTCAAGAACAACTTCATGTTCCGGCACACCAACCGGAAGATGATGGACCAGATGGCGAACCACGCCACGCGCGTGCGCCGCTACCAGGACAAGCTCGGGGTGGAGCTGGTCGAGGACTTCATCGACCGCTGCCTCTCGCTCGAGAACCTGATCGACTACCAGTCACCTTACGTGAAGCGCCGTCCGGACCACCCGACCGAGGAGGACGCCGCGGAGCGCAAGGTCGCGCAGGGGTTCAAGACCGAGCGCGAGTACATGCGCGAGTACATCAACCCGCCGGAGTTCCTGAAGGCCCAGCAGAAGAAGCTCGACGAGGAGGCGGCCCGCCAGAAGCGGTTCCCCGAGCGGCCCGAGCGCGACGTGCTCCTGTTCCTGCTCGAGCACGCTCCGCTGGAGCGCTGGGAGCACGACGTCCTCTCCATCGCGCGCGAGGAAGCGTACTACTTCGCGCCGCAGGGGCAGACGAAGATCATGAACGAGGGCTGGGCCACCTACTGGCACTCGAAGATCATGACGGAGCGGGCCGTCGACGCGTCCGAGGTCATCGACTACGCGGACCACCACTCCGGCACGCTCGCAACCCACCCCGGCCAGCTGAATCCCTACAAGCTCGGCGTCGAGCTCTGGCGCGACATCGAGGACCGCTGGAACAAGGGGCGGTTCGGCAAGGAGTACGACGAGTGCGACTCGTTCGTGGACCGGCGCCAGTGGGACAAGAAGCTCGGGCTCGGCCGCGAGAAGATCTTCGAGGTGCGCAAGCACTACAACGACGTCACGTTCATCGACGAGTTCCTGACGCTCGAGTTCGTGCTCGAGCAGAAGCTCTTCACCTACGGCTACAACGAGAAGCACCAGCGCTGGGAGATCCTGGAGCGCGAGTTCAAGAAGGTGAAG
>DASWEI010000100.1:0-117593 GCA_036394835.1 Anaeromyxobacter sp.
TGCTGCTCGAGGGCAGCGAGCTCGTCGGTCGGATCGTGCAGACCCGCCGCCGGGGGAAGTCGCGCGTGGAGACGCTGCTCGCGATCGAGTCGCTCGGCAGCGCCAAAGGCTGGCTCTCCGCTCGGTTGCTGGACCTCGCGCCCCACCGGCGCCCCATTCTCCATGCTGCCGCCTGCGCAGATTGCGTCCGGTGCGTCCGGCATCGGATCTCAAGGCGCTGGATTTCGGTTGCTTGCGGGGTTCGGTGCGCGCAGCGCCAACCGGTGCTTCACCGCAAGTCATCCTTGGGGTGCGTGGAATGCGCAGGTTTCTGTAGACGCGGCTCCG
This sequence comes from Anaeromyxobacter sp., assembly GCA_036394835.1. Taxonomy (GTDB): domain Bacteria; phylum Myxococcota; class Myxococcia; order Myxococcales; family Anaeromyxobacteraceae; genus Anaeromyxobacter. The sequence continues at coordinate 328 of DASWEI010000100.1, forward strand.
CAGGAGCTCCTCAGGCGGGCCGACACGAAAGTCCAGCTCGCGCTGCCGGGTTCGGCCCTGCAACGCCTCGAGCGCCAGATCTTGCTGCGTTCGGAACAGCGACCTCATCGTCGCGAGGAGGGTCCAAAGGAGAGTCCACACCCGCCGACGTACCCGCTGAACACGTTGCGGCTCAAGCCGATTCTTCGGATGAACTTCTCGGCAAGGACACCGTCACGCGTCGCAACTCGGACACGCCGCCGAGTCGTCGGCGATAGCGTCGGAGCTCTCCGGACAGGCCAGCCTCCTCGCGCGGACGGGGTCGTCGTTCGAGCTGGAGGACCGCGTGCGGCTCGAGCGGAAACCGGCGGAGCGGGCGCTGCCGGTGGCGCGCGCCTTAGGACGCGCGTCTCCCGGCGTTCGCGCCGCCCGGTGACTCGCTCACTTCTCGAGGAACACCTGCCCCCGGATGGCCCCAGCCTGGAAGAACGCGCTGTGGACGTTCCAGTAGAACTCGTGCGGGTGGCTGAACAGCTCGTCGAGGAGCGCCGGGTCGTTCACGACGCCGCACCCGGAGATCGCACCGTTCGGGAGAGAGCTGAACGGGACCAGGAAGGTCAGGACGATCGGGCCATTCTCGCCCGCCTTGCCGCGGTGGATGTGCGCTGCGATCGCCGGGCCGACGACGTTCGTATAGGTCAGCCCGAAGCAGAAGAGGCTCCCGTTCACCACGGCGGTCGCGGAGCCGAAGCCGTTGGGGGCGCCGGCGCCCGAGTCTCCGGTCGGGCTGATCTCGTTCTCCCCCAGGAGCACGCCCATGAGCGCCCGGTCCTTCTGGGGTTCCGCCCGGGACGCCGCCGGCACGGCGAGCAGGACGAACGCTGCGAACGCTACGAGCGTGACGGCCATCGGATGCTGCTTCCTCATCGCGACCCCCTGGGCTTGGATGAACCGACGATTCGCTTCACCCCTGCACCGCGTGACGCTGGTCCTCGCAGTCACGCGAATCAACACCGCGTTCGGATACCCGCTCCCCCTGTCCTTGCCGGAAACTCTGTCCGTGTGGCACTCGAGCCGTCGCGCCGCACGGTCACGCCGCCGTCTAAAGTCGAACCGTGGAAAGCACATGAAGTCGATCGAGCCATCCTTCCCGACGAGCGCGACCGTGTTCAAGTCGCCGATCACTCCGTGGTTCTCGACCGGTTGCTCGATCATGAGTTCCCCCCTGCGCGCGGACAGGCTCCGCATTGAGTCGACGAGCGCTCACCCCGCGGGAGGCGCGGCCGTCACGCCGGGCGCAATCACGCGTTCGGCACCCAGCAGCGCCTCGATTTCGGCAACGGACCCGAGCTCCAGCGCGTTGCGTGCGAGATCCTGCGCCTCGCGCAGGCGCGTCTTGCGAATGGAATCCTTCACTTCGAGCATCTCGCCCGGAGCGACGCTGAACTCGCGCAGACCCAGCCCGAGAAGGAGCCCGGTGACCCTGGGGTCGCCCGCCATCTCCCCGCAGATCGTGAGCTCGCGGTCGGCGCTCGTCGCCGCCTCCACGACGAGCTGGATGAGCCGCAGGACGCCCGGGTGCAGGGGCTGGTAGTAGCGAGCGACGCCCTCGTCCTCGCGATCCGCAGCGAGCACGTATTGCACGAGGTCGTTCGTTCCTAGGCTCAGGAAATCGACCTCCCTTGCCAGCGTCCGAGCCATCAGCGCCGCGGATGGAACCTCGATCATCGCGCCGATCGGGACCGCCGGGTTGAACCGCCCTCCGACGGCCGACAGCTCTCGCTGGACCTGGCGCACGACCTCACGGGCTTCACGCACCTCGTCGAGCCCTCCTACCACTGGAAGCAGGATCGAGACCGGGTGATCGGCGCTCACGCGGAGGAATGCGCGCAGCTGCGGCTTCATCACGTCGAGATGCCTGAGCAGCAGCCGGATTCCCCGCTGCGCCAGGGAGGGGTTCCGCGAGGATGGCAACGGGAAGTACGGCAGGACCTTGTCGCCCCCCAGATCCACGAGCCGAAAGACCACCTTCCGTGGGCGGAATCGCTCGGCCGCGCGCGCGAGAAGCTCGTACTGCTCGTCCTCCGCCGGGAAGGCATCACGTACCGAGAACTGGAACTCGGTCCGGTACAGGCCGATCCCGTCGGCCCCGTAGAGAAGCGCGGACTCCGTGTCGGCAAACTTGTTGACGTTGGCGAGCAACGGGATCGTCACGCCGTCGAAGGTGGCCGACGGACGCTCGACGATCTCGCGCAACGACTCCTTGTAGGCCCGCAGCTCCGATTCCAGGCGATCGTACTCGCGCTCGATCGACGGCTCCGGATCGACGAACACCACTCCGGCCAGGCCGTCCACGATCAGCCGATCGCCCGTCCTGATCCTCAGCGCGGCCTCCGCGACACCCGCGACCGCCGGCGTTCTCATCGAGCGTGCCAGGATCGAGCTGTGCGAGAACTTGCTGCCCCGCTCCGTCACGAAGGCGCGAGCGCTCTCGAGCTGAAGGCGAGCCGTGACGGACGGCAGCAGCTCCTCGGAGACGATGATGGCGTTATCGGGGATCTCCAGACAACCCGGGGTCTCGCGCTCGACCAAAGCGGAGAGCAGGCGGCGACCCACGTCGCGGACGTCGGCCGCGCGTTCACGCAGATACGAATCCGCGACGCCATCGAACGTCCGGGTGTAGCCGTCGATGACCTCCGAGAGCGCTGCCTCCACGTTGATGCGCCTCTCCTCGACGACGCGCAGGACGCGATCGCGCAGCTCGGGATCCCTGAGCACGAGCGCCTGAGCCCCCAGGATGTCGCCCTGGGTTGGGCCGATCTTTTCGCTCACGTTCTTCTGGAGCGTGATCACTTCCGAGATGGCTGCGGCCACGGCGGCGTCGAGGCGCGCTTTTTCGCGTTCCACCTCCGACGACTGGATGCCTCGGCGCGGGGCCGCGGACCGGTCGCCGCAGGTGAGGACGAAGGCCGCTCCCCGAGCGACGCCGGTCGAGACCCCGATGCCTTTGAAGACGCGGCTCACGGTCGGTCGCATCGATAGAGATGGACGTCGTCGTGGGCAGCGTCCTCTCGGGGCCGGGACCTGGCCACGGAGCGCTTGCACGGTCGTGATCGACGAGAACCTCGAATCCCCGCAGCGCGCACTTCGCGCGCTGCTGCCTCGGCTCGTCGCGCATCGCTCGGGCAGCGTGGTCGCAGTCGGCTCCCGCTACGTCGAGCGGCCGTGGTCCGGACGCGGCGCGGGATGTCAGCGGCGCGGTGGTTCCTGTCCATGGCCGCGCCTGAGGGACTCCTGCCCGAGTACAACTACTTCATCGCGGGACCGCTGCCTGCTAGGGCTTCATGTGGACGGGCGCCCAATCAGCGAAGGACGTGAAGCCACCCGACACGAGCGCGTTAGCAGCACTGATGTGGGCCTCGTGCTTCGGGCCAAAGTAGGTGTGCTCCGCGAAATACTGGAACGTCTCCCGCACCTCGTGAGCCCCGGGATAGAAGCCGTCGTAGACGTCCGCCGGAACCTGCACCGCCTTCAGGTGGTGGCCGATGGCATTGAGGGTGTCGGCGAAATCGTTCCACGAGTACGTGCCGCCGCACACCGCGAGCACGCTTCCATTCCGTAAGTCGTCTCCCGCGCCAAATGCGGCAGCGACGGCCCGACCGACCTCGGTGACGTCACCGGCGTGGATGACGCGCAGCGCGGGATCCATCGGCACCGCCCAGCCGCGCCCACCGTTCGGGAGGGGCTGAGGAGCCATCGACGCGAGGAAGTTCTGGAAGTAGAAGGGCGCCTCCACGAAGGTGTGGCGCGCGAAGCCGGCGCTCCGGACCTCGTCATCGACCCGGGCCTTGCCCGTGAAGTGCACCACCTTCAGGCGCCCACCCGTCAGGCTCTCGACGTCGGGCAACGTGGACCAGATCAGGTGCTCGACTCCGGCGCTGCGCGCAGCCTTCACGGCTGCGGTGCCAATCTCGGTCTCGCGTGTTCCTACGCTCGGGTCCCAGAAGTTGGTGACCACGAAGGCGCCGTGCGCGCCCTCGAATGCTGCCGCGAGGCTGGGCGGATCGAGCAGGTCCGCCTTGACGACCTCGACGCCGCGCGCGGAGAGCGCTCGCGCCTGTTCGCTCGCTGGGTTGCGGCTGGGCACCCGCACCTTGAACTTGCCTTGGGCGAGTAGCACGTCGACCACGCCTCCGCCCTGAAGGCCGGTACCTCCGATCACGCTGATCAGTTCCTTTGCCATCATCGTCTCCTCGTCTATTAGATCGTTCCGTTGGCGCGGAGATGCTGACCGATGCGACGAATCTCTGTCTCGCTCCGCACGGGGTACGTCCAGCGGTCCCCGGCTTCAAGCTCACCGAGAGATAGATCATCGGCTGCGCCTCGAGGGGACTCCTCGCGTCGCCGTACGCCCCGAGAATGACCCGTACCGGCCCCTAGACCGGACCGCCCCCTGTGGACGCGACGTTCGAGACGGGGACGATCGCGAAGGTATTTCGGGCGGGGTCGCAGCGGTAGCGGGCCGGGCCGACCGGAGGGATCCCCTCGTGCCCTCTCCGAAGGAAGGTCCGAGGAGCAGCGCCGCGCCATCGCCGACGCGGTGCACGTTGATTGTGCGGACGCCCGACGGGCTCGAACGAGCTGGCCCGCCAGATCGCGAGATCTGGCGGACCCTCCATCTCCGGGGCGACGGCGCTGCGCCCGCGTCACTTCTCCTTGGAGAAGTAGACCGCGCTCTGGGCCGCGTTGAACCCGTCGTACACGGACGCGATGTTCGCCTTGCTCGACGCGTCGAGGAGGAGCGTCGCGCCCCACGGCGCGCGCGTGACGAGGGCCGGCGCCGACCAGGTCAGGCCGGCGTCGGTGCTCGTCGTGTAGCTGAGCTCGGCGGTGTTGTAGTTCGTGAAGGCGAGGCCGACGAGGCCCGTCCCGCTCGTCGCGACGCTCGGCCCGAAGAGGGACCCCATGGCCGGACCGTCGACGGTCGCCCAGGTCGCGCCCCCGTTCGCCGAGCGCGCGACGTGGTAGGTCGAGTCGATCCACGCGACGTACACGTGCGTGCCGTCCGTCGAGCACGCGATGCTCTCTTCCCCGCGCCCTGACGCGGTGACGAGCACCGGCGTCCCGAAAGCCGAGAAGCCGGCGGTCCGCTTCGCGACCTGGGTGTTCGGCCCGGTGACGAAGGCGAGGAAGACGTCGCCCGCGGCGTCCGTCGCGAACGCCGGCGACCCGGCGCCCTCGGCCAGGACCGTCGCCGTCTCGGCGAACGTCGCGCCGTAGTCCGCGCTCCGGGTGTACCGGAGGCCGCTCACGCCGTCGACCGTCCCCTCGAACGCGATGTGAACACCGCCGAGCGCGTCCGCGACGATAGCGTTGGGCCGGCTGGCCACCGCGGTCCCGCTCACCTGGACCGGGGCGCTGAACCCGCCCACGCCGTTGATTCCTGCCGCAGGATCCACGGTCGCGAACGTGTAGTACAGCGGGCCACCCTGCGACGAGGCGAACTGCGCGTACGCAACGTGAACGCGGTAGCGCCCCCCGCCCACCGGATCGGGCCCGACGGCGAGCGAGGCCCCGTCGACGTTGATCCAGTATCCCCGCGTGACCACGACCGACGGGAGCCAGGTCGCTCCGCCGTCGAGGCTTCGCCCGAGGCGGATGGTGTTCTCGGCGCCACCCTCCTCGGGATACGCGATCACGAGATCGGTTCCGAACTGCGCCAGCTGGTGCTGGCCACCCGCGTAGAGCGCAACTCCTCCCCCCGAATCGCCGACCTTCGTGCCGTCCGTGAAGGGTCTCGAAGCCGCCGCGACCGCGAGCGGGGCCAAGCAGATGAGTGCCGCGATGCTCTTCAGGAATCTCGTCTTCATCGAGTGACCTCTGGAGTACGAAGTGGAATGCGGACCACCTCGCCGGATCCGGGTGCGCGTCATGGTGCACGGCGAGGAACGCACTGTGCGTGCACCGTGTGTGCCAGGATTGGCAGCTCCGTTATTCACGGCAGGATCTGAAAAGCCCTTTCTGCGCAGCGGGTTCCCGAGCGGTCGCGCCACAGATGTCACGGTGAGGTGACGTTGACTCTGCGTCCAATGGCGCAGTGGGTCTGGGCGCGCACAGGTACCGGCTCCCTCGGGCGAGCCGCGCAGCCTGATTGTCCTCGACGTCGAGGACGACCGACCTAGAGTATGAACGGAACGGTGACGACCGTGGTCGCCTGCGCGTGATTTGCCGCGCGGTCTGTCGCGACTACGGTCACGGTATACGCCCTGCCGTCCCGATCCATCGCATCTCGGCTGGCCGGCAACTGGACGGTGCTGCCGAAGCCCGGCACCGTCATGTTGTAGATGCCGTACTCGTCGCTGATCGTGATCGCCATCGACGCGATTCCCGTCTCCGCATCCTCGGCGCTCCCGGTGATGGTGACGGGCACCATCTTGCCGTCGGGCGGCCAAAGGACCGTCGGAGTCGCGGCGACCTGGATCGTCGGAGGCGTGGCGTCCGCCACGTATCGCGCCAGGTTGAGAGACGGGTCCGTACTCTGCGGGTCGCTGTAGTAGCCGACCTGCGGCAACCCGCTGTTCGGGTCCACCGCCATGGCGAGGGCGTACTGACCAGCGGCGACGAAGCTGTCCGTGAACACTCCGCCGTCCATCATGCGAAGGTCGACGGTGCTCGGGTTGGCGAAGCTCACGTACTGGAGCCTGTCGAAGCGGTCGATCTCCAGCAGTCCGCCCTGCATCTGCACGTAGAACGAGGAGATCGGAGTGACGCTCCAGGTGACCCCATCGCTGCGAAGAAGGAATCCGAGGTAGTTGTCGCCGGTCACCAGGATGGAGGGCACCCCTGCGCCGTCGACCGCGATAGAGACCATCCCGAGGGGATACGAGTCGAACATGTGCGTGATCTGCCAGGCTCCCGAGTCGGCGACGCCGTAGTTGAGCCCGAGCCCCTCCCCAGCCGTGAACGCCACGTGCGGCCTGCCCTGCGGATCCACCGTCACGGACGAGGAGGTGCCGGTGCCGAGCACCTCGTCGGAGACGACACCGCCGTCGATCACCACGTGGTGGACGTAGTAGTTCAGGTCTTCGGGCCAGTTCGGAGAGCTCACGCTGAAGACGACGTGAGCGACACCAGCTCGATCGACCGCCAACGACGGCTTGAAGGGCCACTGCTCGATGGTGGTGCGCTGCCAGGTCCCATCCTCGAGCTTCGCCGCGTAGATCATCTCCAGACCGACGTACGGCGACCATGCGGTCCACAACACATGCGGTCGGCCCTGCCCATCGAGGGCGATGTTGACGCCCCCGAGCCCCGGCCCCAGCTCCTCGATGGCCCAGGCGTCACGAGCGCTGGCGCGGTACAGGTAGGCGGCGCCGGCTTCCCGGCTGACCACCACGTGAGTGCCGCCCGCCGAATCGATCGCCACGTCGATGGCCGGGTGGCCCTGCAGCCCGCCGGTGGTAGGAACCTGCTCGACGACCCAGCCTCCCTGAGGCAACGCAGCCATCGAGGCGAACGGGGCCAATGCCAGCGTGATGAGCCAGAGCTTTCGCATACGTTTTCCCCCGTCCACCAGGTATGTCCGTCAGTGGACGCGACAAAATACCTGACGGATCGAGCGCGGCCAACCGGTTCGTCCGCCGATCCACCGGCGCGCGGTTGAACGCAGAGGAAACTGCAGTCCGAATGCGGCCATGGCTCCCGCGTTGCCTCCTGCGGAATCTCGCCTTCGCGCGCTCGCCGCGTCATGCCCGCGCGGGCACTTACCTGAGTTGCGGCTCCGGACCTACAGGACTCGCCGAACGGCCATGCGCCAATGCCTTCTCAATGTCAGTCCAGCACGGGCGCGAGTGGTCCGGACTCTGGACCGCTCCCGAGCAGCTCGGGGCCGCGACGCTCGGCGCGCCGCGTCCGACGTTCTTTCGCGCGAACGGGGACATGCCCGAGACCGCCGAGCTCATCCTGAGCGTGCCTCCGGGCTTCCATTCCGCGCAGGAGTTCCAGGAGCGCGTCTCGGGCGCTGTCCGCGGCCTCTAGGATGAGCGGAGCTCGCCTTGATCTAGACGTCCTGACGCCACTCGCGCCGCGGGCACGCGCGTTTTGAGCGCGGCGTGTGTCTCGCGTGCCCTGGTGCCCTGCGATCAGCGATTCCGCCGCGGTCGCGCGGTCCGGGGCTCCCCTCTGGCGCAGACCCCGTCCCTTTCGCCCACTGTCTCGCCGCGCGCCCCGCCCGCAGCAGCCCGCTCCGCGGCCTCCTCGCCGCCGGCGGCGAAGGATGCGCGAGACGCGACGGCGGGCCCCCATTTAACGCGTGCCCGCTCCAATTACCCTTCTGGGTCTTTGGCTGTCGCCCTGCTGAGGCGACCGCTTCGGACCGGATGACTGCGACCTGCGGATGCCCCGTCCGGTTTCGGCAGCCGCCGCTGGGCACATGGCGCGCGCCCGTCACATGAGCAGGCGTGTGCGACGCGCGCGCGCCGAAGCGGGCGCCTGCTCTCTCGATACAGGGGCCCGCCCGGGTGATGCCCGCCGCCGGATCGGCGCTATGACGAGAATCTGGCTGGCGCTGGAGGGCACCCATGCCGATCCAGTGGAAGACGGACTTCGCCCTCGGGATCCCCGATCTCGACGCCCAGCACCTCGAGCTCGACGGGCTGCTCGCGGTCGTTCACGACGCGATCTGCGAAGGTCGCGTGCCCGACATCTCGGCGGTGCTGGAAGGCGTCCGGAGCTGCTCGTCTCGCCACTTCGCGTGCGAGGAGGCGTTCATGGCGCGTTCGGGCTATCCCGGCGTCGAGGAACACCGCGCCCGGCACGAGGCATTCACCGCGCAGCTCGCGCGATTCGAGGAGGCGCGAGCGAGCAAGGGGGCGTCGATGCCGCTTGCGATGGAGATCGGGAACTGGCTCGTCGGTTGGGTGCGCGACCACCATCGGTACGATCTCCGGCTCGCGGCGCACGCGAGACAGACGGGCCGCAACGATGCCGGAGGGAAGGCGCCATGAAGCGGACCAACGTCAGAAACGAGCGCCTCGTCGCGCTCTTCCTCTTCGGACTGCTCTTGTTCAACTACCCGCTCCTCGCGATGTTCAACTCTGCCACGCTCGTCGCCGGCGTGCCGAAGCTGTACCTGTATCTCTTCGTCGCGTGGGCTGCGGTCATCGCGGGGGCGGGACTGATCCTCCGGCTGACGGCGCGGGAAGATGGCGACGGTCGGGGCGACCTCTCCCGCGGGGCCGGAACGATGCCGCCTCGGTGAGGCAAGAACGTGCTCCGGGACTGGGTCGTCATCTCCGTCGGGTGCGCGTACCTCGGGCTCCTCTTCGCGATCGCGTATTACGCCGACCGGCGCGCCGACCGCGGAAGAAGCATCATCGCGAACCCGTACATCTACTCGCTGTCACTTGCGGTGTACGCCACGGCGTGGACGTTCTACGGGTCCGTGGGACGCGCCGTCTCGACCGGCGTCGGGTTCTTGCCGATCTACATCGGTCCGACGCTCATGTGCATGCTCTGGTGGATCCTCCTGCGAAAGGTGATCCTCATCAGCAAGGTCCACCGGATCACCTCGCTCGCGGACTTCATCGCGTCGCGGTACGGGAAGAGTGCCCTCGTCGCGGGCCTCGTCACCGTCATCGCGGCGATCGGGATCCTCCCCTACATCTCCCTGCAGCTCAAGGCGATCTCCACGGCCTTCGAGATCGTCCACTCGCACGACGTGGAGGTCCTCCACGGCGCGCATGCGGGATCCTTCCTGACCGACACCGCCTTCTACGTCGCGCTCATCCTCGCCGCGTTCACCATCATGTTCGGGACGCGCCACCTCGATGCCTCCGAGCGGCACGAGGGGATGGTCGCCGCGATCGCCTTCGAGTCGCTCGTGAAGCTCATCGCGTTTCTCGCGATGGGCGTGTTCGTGACCTACGGCATCTTCGACGGCTTCGGGGACGTGTTCACGCGCGCCCGCGCGCTGCCGCGCATCGAGGAGCTGTTCGTTATCGGGGGCTCGGGCGACACGCACGCGGCCATCCTCGCGTCGCTCTACTCTGCGTCTTTCTTCTCGATGCTCGCGATCATGTTCCTGCCCCGGCAGTTCCAGGTGGCCGTCGTCGAGAACGTGGACGTGAACCACGTGAAGACCGCGATCTGGCTGTTCCCGTTGTACATGCTCGTCATCAACCTCTTCGTCCCGGCGATCGCGTTCGGCGGGATGCAGCGCTTCGCGGGCGCCCCGGTCGATCCCGACACGTACGTGCTCACCCTGCCGCTCGTGCACGGCCAGAACGGTCTCGCGCTGCTCGTCTTCATCGGCGGGCTCTCCGCCGCGACCGGGATGGTGATCGTCGAGACGATCGCGCTCTCCACGATGGTCTGCAACGATCTCGTCATGCCGCTCCTCCTCCGCTGGCGCACGCTGCGGCTGAACGAGCGGAAGGATCTCTCCAGGCTTCTCCTCGCGATCCGCCGCGCGGCGATCCTCCTGATGCTCGTCCTCGGCTATCTCTACTTCCGGGCCGCAGGCGAGGCGTACGCGCTCGTCTCGATCGGCCTGATCTCCTTCGCCGCCGTGGCGCAGTTCGGGCCCGCGTGCCTCGGGGGACTCTTCTGGAAGGGCGGAACGCGCGCCGGCGCGCTCGCCGGGCTCTCCGCGGGGTTCGTCGTGTGGCTCTACACGCTCCTCGTCCCGGCATTCGCGAAGTCGGGGTGGGTCCCGATGGGCATCATCGAGGATGGACCGTTCGGGATCGAGGTCCTGCGGCCGCTCCAGCTCTTCGGGCTCACCGGCCTCGACCAGATCACGCACGGGATGATCTGGTCCATGCTCGCGAACGTCGGCGCCTACATCGCGTTCTCCCTGGCGACCACCCAGAGCGCCGTCGAGCACAGCCAGGCGACGTTGTTCGTGGACGCGTTCAAGCACTCCACAGCCGGCACCGGATCGCTCTTCTGGCGAGGCGGTGTCTCCGTGAAGGAGCTGCGCGGCCTCCTCTCGCGCTTCCTCGGCGCCGAGAAGGCGGACGAGGCCCTCGAGAGCTACGCACGCCAGCGCCGCCTCCGATCGGCGTGGGAGGTCGAGGCGGACGCGAACCTGATCCACTTCGCGGAGACGAAGCTGGCGGGCGCGATCGGCGGGGCATCGGCGCACGCGATGGTCGCGTCGGTCGTGAAGGAGGCCCCGCTCACCATGGACGAGGTGATGTCCATCCTCGATGAGGCCTCGCAGATCCTGAAGTACAGCCGCGAGCTCGAGCAGAAGTCGCGCGAGCTCGCGAGCGCGTACGCGGAACTCCGGAGCGCAAACGAACGGCTCAAGGAGCTCGACAGGATGAAGGACGACTTCGTCTCGCACGTGTCGCACGAGCTCCGCACGCCGCTCACCTCGATCCGCTCGTTCTCGGAGATCCTCCAGGATTATCCCCAGCTCGACGTCGCGACGCGCTCCCAGTACCTCTCCGTCATCATCCAGGAGGCCGAGCGGCTCACCCGCCTCATCAACCAGGTCCTCGACCTCTCGAAGATCGAGGCCGGCCGCGCCGAGTGGCGGACGGGCGAGGTGAACCCGCGCGAGGTCGTCGAGCACGCGGTGGCGGCGACGAGCCAGCTCTTCGAGAAGAAGGCGGCGGCGCTGGAGGTGGACCTCCCGGACGAGATCCCGAGGATAGTGGCGGACCGCGATCGCCTCGTGCAAGTCGTGATCAACCTCCTCTCCAACGCGGCGCAGTTTTGCGCCGACGCCGGGGGGCGGGTCGCCATCTCGCTCCGCGCGCTGCCCGGCGCGATCCGCGTCGACGTGCGTGACAATGGGGCGGGGATCGCGGCGGATCACCAGGCGATCATCTTCGAGAAGTTTCGCCAGGTCGGTGACACGCTGACCGCGAAGCCGAGGGGAACGGGGCTGGGGCTCGCGATCAGCCGTGAGATCATCCAGCACTTCGGCGGCCGGCTCTGGGTCGAGAGCGAGCCCGGGAAGGGAGCGACGTTCTCGTTCGTGATCCCGCTCGTCGGACATGTCGAGGCAACCGCCGCCGGCGAGGTCCGGCAGGAGGAGACCCCGGCACTCGGGTCACCCACGGCGCAGGCCAGAGGCGGCTGAGGGATCTCACATGGCGAAGAAGGTCCTCATCGCAGACGACGAGCCGAACATCGTCATGTCGCTCCAGTTCCTGATGGAGGCCGCGGGGTACGAGGTGCGCACCGTGGGCGACGGCGAGGCGGCGCTCCGCGTGCTCCACGATTTCCGCCCCGATCTCGTGCTGCTCGACGTGATGATGCCGAAGAAGAACGGCTACGAGATCTGCCAGGCGATCCGCGAGACGCCTGCCCTGCGCGGCATCAAGGTCGTGATGCTCACGGCGAAGGGGCGTGGCATCGACGCCGAGAAGGGGCTCGCGCTCGGCGCGGACGCGTACGTGACGAAGCCATTCGCCACGAAGGATCTCGTCGCCGAGGTGAAGGCGATGCTCGGCGATGCGTGATGGCGATGACGGGCAAGCGCAAGTTCGCGTTCGTCCTCCTGGGATCGTACGGCCTCGCGTTCATCTCGGCCGCGTTGGTCTCGGCGGCGGTCTGGTCCAGCCTTGGCCCGGAGCGGGACGGCCTCATCGCGGCGGCGGCGGAGCACTTCGGGTCGCTCGTCGGACTCGCCATCGCCTCGGTCAGCGGGTACGCGCTGCTGGTGTGGGTCCTCTTCCAGTCGTACGTGGCTGCGCCGCTCTCGCTCGCGCAGGAAACGCAGCTCGTCACGCACGGCAACGCGTCGCACCGGATCGAGCCGGTGGGCGTATCGGAGATCCAGGAGCTCGCCCGCGCGATCAACACGCTCGCCGACGAGCGCGAGGCCCTCGGGCGCGAGGTCGACGCGAGGATCGCGGACGCGCAGAAGAAGGTGCAGGAGGAGCGGGATCGGCTCGCGGCGATCATCTCCGAGGCGACGCAGGCCGTGCTCGTATGCAACGTCGCGGGGCGCATCCTTCTCTACAACCGGCGGGCGACGCAGCTCCTGGGCAATCCCCCGGGCGCGAAGCCGGCGGTCGCGGGGGCCGCGCTCGTCGGCCTCGGGCGCTCCGTGTTCGCGATCCTCGAGCGGGGCCAAGTCGCGCACGCGCTCGAACGGATCCAGGCAGGCCTCCGGGACGGGACGCCGCACCCGGCGAGCTTCGTCAACGCCAGGGGCGAGCAGCTCCTGCGCGTGCACGTCGCGCCCGTGCTTCGCGGAGCGCGCGTCCCGCCGGAGGCCGAGGACGGGCCGGACGCCGCGGCGGCGGAGAGCGCGATCACGGGCTTCGTGCTCCGAATCGACGACGTGACGAAGCCGCTCCAGGCCGGGAGCCGTACGGAGGCGATCCTGGTGTCGCTCACCGACGCGAGCCGGCGCGCGCTCGCGAACATCCGCGCGGCGGTGGAGACGCTGCTCGCCTACCCGGGCATGGAAGCGGACAAGCAGGTGCGGTTCGTCCGCGTCATCCACGAGGAGGCCAAGGCGCTCTCGGCCACCCTCGACCGGACCGCGCCGGATCGGACGTCGCTCCGGACCGAGTGGCTGCTGGAGCACATGCTGGGCACCGAACTCGTCTCCGTCGCGCGCGCGCGAATCGAGACCACCCTCGGGTTCCGGACGGCGCTGGACGAGGTCGATCCCGCGGTCCGGCTCAAGGTGGAAAGCTACGCGCTGGTGCGCGCCATCGTCTCGATCGCCGGCCGGCTGAAGCACGAGGGCGTCCGTGAGCTGCGGTTCGCGCTGCGGCCCGCGGGGCAGCGGGCGCACCTCGACCTCGCCTGGTCCGGCGCGGACATCCCGACCGAGACCCTCGCTCGATGGGAGGAGCAGCCTCTCGGGACGAATGGTGAATCGTTTCCCCTCACGTTGAAGGAGGTCGTCGAGCGCCACGATGGCGCGGTCTGGTCCCAGGCGAGCCGGAGGGGCCAGCCTGGGTTCTTCCGGCTGGTGATCCCGGTGGCGGAGGAGGCGGAGGCGCCGCTCGTGCTCTCCGTCGCGGGCCCCGGCCGGCCCGAGTACTACGACTTCGACCTGTTCCATCAGGAAGGGCAGACGCCGGAGCTCGACGAACGGAAGCTCACGGAGTCCGCGTATACCGCCTTCGACACCGAGACCACCGGCCTCTCTCCTTCCGATGGCGACGAGATCATCTCGATCGGCGCGGTGCGCATCGTGAACGGGCGGCTCCTGCATGAGGAGGCGTTCGACCAGTTCGTGGATCCCAACAGGCCCGTGTCGGCCGCGTCCCTCCGGATCACGGGCATCGACCCCGTTCTGCTCGCGGGCAAGCCGCCGATCGAACAGGTGCTCCCGCAGTTCCACCGTTTCTGCGAGGACACCGTGCTCGTCGCGCACAACGCCGCGTTCGACATGCGCTTCCTGCAGCTCAAGGAGGCCGCGGCCGGCGTGCGCTTCACGCATCCCGTCCTCGACACGCTGCTCCTCGCTGCCGTGATCCAATCCGAGCTCCCATCCACCGGTCTCGAGGGGATCGCGGAGCGGCTCGGCGTACCCGTGCTCGGGCGCCATACGGCGCTCGGCGATGCGATCATGACGGGGGAGATCTTCCTCAGGATGGTTCCCCTGCTCGCCGAGCGCGGGGTCTTGACGCTCCGTGACGCCCGGGAGGCGTCACAGCGGACCTACCTCGCGCGCGTGAAGTACTGAGAGATACGGACCTCCCTTGGCCTCCCCTTCACCCCGCGCCATCGCCCGGGCGCGGCATACCCTCGCGGTAGCCGGAGAAGGTCTGGACGCCGAACACCGACTTCTCCTGGAAGGCGGGCAGCGTCGAGGCACCGACGTACGTGAACGCCGACTGGACGCCCGTGATCACGTCGACGAGGATCGCCCCCACGCTCTCCCGACCTTCGCGGATGTAGATCCGCGACGTGGAGATCCCCTCCCGGAAGAACCCCTTCTTGGCCCGCTCGAACGCATCGAGGCCGCTCGCGCGCTCGCTCACGGCGCGCGCGCTGGCCATGCCGTAGTTCTCCTTGTACTGCCGGCCGTCGCGGTCCTCCTTGACGTCGCCGGGGCTCTCGTACGTTCCGGCGAGCGCCGTCCCGATCATCACGCGCGAAGCGCCTGCGGCGAGGTACAGCGCCACGTCGCGGGGGTCGCGCACGCCGCCGTCCGCCCAGACGTGGCGACCGTGCCGGTGCGCCTCGCGCGCGCACGCCAGGACCGACGAGAACGTGGGACGGCCGGCGCCGGTCTGCATGCGCGTCGTGCACATCGCCCCCGGACCGACGTTCACCTTCACGATATCCGCGCCCGCCTCGATGAGCTCGCGGGTGCCCTCGGGCGTGCAGACGTTCCCCGCCACGAGCGGCATGGAGCTGCCCAGCGCGCGCCGCACGTCACGGATCGCCTCGAGCATGCGGCGCTGATGGCCATGCGCGGTGTCGAGCACGATCGCCGAGACGCCGAGCTCCGCGAGGCGTCCGGCCGCCCGCGCGGCCGCGGCGGAGATCCCGACGGCCGCCGCCACCATGAGCTTGCCCCGCGGATCGAGCGCGGGCTGGAGGAGCTCCAGCCGCACGGCGTCGTCGCGCGGCAGCACGCCGACGAGCCGGCCTTCGGCGTCGAGGACCGGCGCGGCCTTCACGCGATGCTCCTCCATGAGGAGAAATGCGTCACTGTTCGGGGTTCCGACCAGGATCGTGATCATCCGCGACGACATGAACGACCCGACCGGCGAGTACTGGTCCCGGTCGCGCAGATCCGCGTGCGTGACGATGCCGAGCGGTCGTCGCTCGTCGTCGACGACGACGACCATGTCGTGCGCGCGCTTGCGGATGATGCCGGAGACGTCGCGCAGCGTCGCGCGCGGCGACACGGAGAGGGCGGTGTCGTAGCGCGGATCCACCGCCTTGATCTGCTCGATGATGCGAGCCGCCGTCTCGAGGTCCATGTCCTGGGGCAGGACGCCGAGGCCGCCGAGGCGTGCCATCGTCTCGGCCATCCGCTTCCCGGTGACGGCGTTCATGTTCGCCGACACGATCGGGTGTGAGCCGCCCGGGAAGTCGACCGGTCGCAGATCTACGTCCAGGCGAGAGCTGCCGTCGAAGTAGCCGGGCAAGAGGAAAACGTCCTCGAGGGATAGCTCGAGCGCCTCCTCGCGCTCGGGGTGCAGGAACCGCATGCACTCGCGATAACCTCGCCGGGGTGACGATGAAACGGAAAACCGCGGTGGCGCCGCATGATGCCGGGCGAGCGTAGCGGGGTCGCCTCTCTGGCGTGCGACCGGGGGCGCAGCCAGGGATCGGCGGAGGTATCTCCCGCCGCCTCGGCAGGCTCGCGGCGGCTACGGACCCGTCGCAGCCGCGTGAGAATTTACGGATTGGGCCGGGCGCGACCACGTTCACCCGGACGCCCTGGTCGGCATAGTCGAGCGCGCCGCCACCTTTGTGAGGCCGTCTCGGACCTCACGGCTGTGAGGCCGTCTCGGACCTCACGGCGTCGCTCCCCGCGGCGCGCCGCCGGGGCGCCGCCACAACCGCGCGAACCCCGCTCCGAGCAGGGCGAGGATCGCGGCGTGAAAGACGAGATCGGGTGCCGTGCGCGGGCCCACGCCGACGGCGATCGTGAAGAGTCCGACGAGCGTGCCGACGAGCGCAAAGCCCTGCGCCCACAGGCCGGCTGCCCTGCTCCCCCCCGGCGCGAGGGCGGTGGCGACGAGCGCCGCGCCGAGCACGAGGCTGATCACCGTCTCCGCTGTCGCCGCCTTCACATGCTCGTGCCCGTGGAGAAGGACGCCCGAATGGACGAGCGCGGCCGCAAGGAACGCGCCCGCCTCCAGCGCCAGGAAAGACCGAACGAGACGTACCATCGCGAACCTCGACCCCGGGAGCCAACGCGGAATGGGTAGCCACATCGTTGAGGGACTTCAAACATCGAAACACTTCTACAAGATCGGCGCGTGAAGTTGGTCGTGCTCACCGCTCCTCCGAACGCTCGCGAAGATCGCCGAGCCCCCCACCTCGGCCGAGCGGGGCAGCCGGCAGGGCCGGAGTCGGGTAGGCCCGTCGCCGTGGGACGAGTTCGTTGCTCGACTACGACCGATTCGAGACCCTGATCGGAGACCCTGACCGAGCGCGCTGCGCGCGTGGATGGAGGACGGCGGGTAGCGGCAGCGTCGCGCCGCGACCGCACTCAGGGGCGCTTGTTCGCCGCGTCGTTCGGCGCGAGCGCGGAGGCCGTGTCGGCGAGCAGGTACGTCGAGATCGGGATGTACGCGTACTTGCCGTCCGGGAACGCGTCCTCGTACAGGCCCGCGTACGACCACTCTTCCCCGGTCGTGTCGTTCAGGAGGAGCGACGTCACTCCGACGACGCCCGGACTGCCGAGCGCGGCGAGGGGGATGCTCATCTCCAGGAAGTGCGCGCCGCTCGAGACGGCCACCGTCAGCCCAGGGCTGGGCGTGAACGTGGCCCAGATGCCGCCCCAGGCGTATCGCGTGGTCTGTCCCGACCCGTCGAGCCGCATCGCGAGCTCGTGGTCGGCGGTGAAGCCCGCTGGGAACGATGCCCTCTGCGTCCCGTACGGCCTGCCGTAGGTGAGCCACTCCACCCCCGTGCCCACGTCGAGGTAGACGAGGAGCCATCGCGCGGCGCTGCCGACGTCCGCCCCCTCGTACCCGACGTACAGGTGATCCGCGTCCCACGTGACGTAGGCCCTGTAGCCGCCGCTCGTCGTCGTGAACGACTCGCTCGGCGCGAAGTCGTTCGCCCCGTCGATGGCGATGGTGTGAGCGTACGGACAGCCCTCGTCCACCGCGCCGTCGCAGTCGTCGTCGAGCCCGTTCCCGCAGATCTCCGTGACCGCCGCGCCCGCGACCACGCTGCAGGTCCACGTGCCGTCCCCCGCGCAGATCCGGACGCCCGCGCGCTGGCATTCGCCGACGCCCACCGTGCACGACCTCCCGAGAAGGAAGTCCTCGTCCATCATGCCGTCGCAGTCCTCGTCGACCCCGTTGCAGGTCTCCGCCCGCGGCTGCTCGTTCTGCACGCAGGTGATCGCGCCGCCCGAGCACACGGTGGTCCCCGGCCCGCAGATGCCGAACTTCGCGGTGTCGCACGCCAGGCCGCCGCCGGGGCTGCCGTCGTCCACGAGTCCGTTGCAGTCGTCGTCGATCCCGTTGCAGACCTCGGCCGTGATCGGCATGACCGGGCACGCGTACTCGCAGCCGTTCGCCGGAGTGCCATCGAGATCGACGAAGCCGCGGTCGCACGTCGCGATCGCGCACGTGCGCGCGACGCACTGCGGGACGGAGTGAGCGAGCGCGCAGGCGTTGCCGCAGGCGCCGCAGTTCTGCGGATCCGTCGCGAGCGAGAAGCCCTCGTCCACGACGCCGTCGCAGTCGTCGTCGAGCCCGTTGCAGACCTCCGCGCCGGACGGGGTGGTCTGGACGCACTCGACCGCGCCGCCCTGACAGTGGAGGACTCCCGCCGCGCAGGCGCCCTGGATGCCGGTGGTGCAGCTCGCGCCGCCGCCCGGGTCGCCGTCGTCGATGGTGCCGTCGCAGTTGTCGTCGACGCCGTTGCAGAGCTCGGCGGATGGATTGCAGCTCACCGGCGGCGCATCGCTCGAGCCGCCGCAGCCGGACGCGAGCGCGGTGACGACGAGCGCGGCCCAGGAGCCGCGGCGTGACCAGGTCGTGAAGGTGTTCATGGCAAGCGGCCCCGTGCAGGCGGAGAAGCGCCTGCTCGCTACACTGGACGGGGTTCAAGCCACCGCGTCAAGCGCCGCGCGCGGGCACGAGCCGAGAACGAGTGTCAGACCGCCGGGAACGCCGATGACGCGAGGTCGAACGCATCGGCGAGCACGCGGCCCGCTCGGCCGCCGTGCTCGTCACGGCGGCAAAGGCGCGCCGTACCGGGGCGCTCCACGCGTTCGCGAAGGCTTCGATCAGCACGAGCGTCGAGGCGGATCGACGACGACGAACAGCGGCGCGATCCTGCGTCACCGGCCGTGAGCCGATCTCCGGCGCGCGGGCGCCCCGCCCGCGCCCCGCGAACGCCCGCGCGCGCATTGCGAAGAAACACCAGCTGCGCGACGGCACCGCAGAGATCCGAGCCACTCGACCGCCCCCGAATCAGCACGCGAGAGCGGCAGGTTCGGCGCTGTCTCTTTGGGCCCCGAGCTACTCCGGGTTCGGGAGCCTGCCGATCCGGACCAGCCCGAGGCTCAGCGCGCCCGTCGGGCAGGCTTCCACGCACCGGAGGCACCTCGAGCACGAGTAGTGGGTCGAGGCGTTGCGCTTGTCCGCGGCGTGCAGGCTGCGCCCGTCCGCGAGCTGGGCGACGTAGCAGGCGTCATCGCAGCGGCTGCACTGCGTGCACAGCGAAGGCTCGACCTGGACCCGCAGCGCGCTCACGCGGTTGAGCAGGCCCTGTGCCCACGAGATGGGACAGCCGATCTTGAAGTAGCCGTACAGCGCCCGCTGCCGGCCGTCCGGATCGCCCGCGCCCATCATCGTCTCCATGATCGCGCCGAGCGGACACATCCAGCGGCAGAAGAACTTACCGAGGAGCACTCCGGCGGCCGAAGCGGCGACGACGACGGTGGCGAGCCCGATCCGATCGTTCGACACGGCGACCCAGATCACCGCTCCTAGCGAGAACTGAACCAGCCGCCGCACCGACACGGCGCGCTGGAGGAGGGTCGGTCCGCGCCTCGTGGCCTCCCGGATGGCCGCCTTCGTGGCGGCGCTTCGTTCCTTTTCTTCGCTGCGTCCCATGCCGGGGTGTGAGCCGACCGGCGGGCGGAACGGTTCGGAGATCGACAGCGCGAACCGCCTGATGAACGGCCATTCGCCACCATGGCCAGCTACCCCTTGAGGGGACCCTCGCGCTCGCTCGTGCAACGCGCGACCGCAATACCCGATGCACTCGCGCCGTCGCAATGTGACAGCAGACGTTTAGCAATGTCGCCGAGCGATGGCGAAGAATCACAGTCCCGCATCATCGGGCACTTTCACGGGCCGGAGGACACGATGCCAAGGAAATCTCGAGCGAAGCCGATCAA
Source organism: Anaeromyxobacter sp. (assembly GCA_036394835.1). GTDB lineage: Bacteria > Myxococcota > Myxococcia > Myxococcales > Anaeromyxobacteraceae > Anaeromyxobacter. The sequence continues at coordinate 20,336 of DASWEI010000100.1, forward strand.
GCGGAAGGGAGAGCTGCCGGCGCGAGAGGCAGCCGACGCTGAACGTGAGGTGACGCGGCGGGAGGCTGAGCCTGCCGCCGAGCGCGGGCGAGACGTGGAACGCGATGAGCCCGTGCGCCCAATCCAGCCAGCACCCCGAGCACCAGGAATGAGACTTGCGGCTCGTGCCCTCCGCGCGTTGCGGGTTCTGCTCACGCATGCTCGCTCTCCCCCTCTTCGCGTGTGTGCTTACTTCGAATCGTGAGGACTGGCTGCACCGCGATCCCGTCATGGCCCCGGTTCGTGTCAGGGTACTGGCGGCATGAGCCCCGAGGCGCAGCGCAGGCGCTCGATCGCGCTCGCGCGCATCGGACGCATCGGACGCATCGGACGCATCGACTCCGAGCTCATGACCTGCCTGGCAGAAGACGTTCGAACCGCGCTCGGCCGAGACGTCATCGTCGCGGAGCGGCTTCCGTTGCCAGCGCACAGCTTCTCGCGGCAGCGGGACCAGTGGCACGCGACAATCATCCTGGATGCGCTCGCGAACGCGAAGCGCCCGGAGTGGCTTCGCTTGCTCGGCATCGTCGACGTGGACCTCTACGCGTCGCCGTTCAACTTCGTCTTTGGCGAAGCCGATGCGGACCGAGGAGTGGCGGTCTTCTCAACGGCACGTTTGCGGGTGGGCTCGGAAGGCATGCGCCAGTTGCCTCGGCGCGCCAGCACAGAGGCCATCCACGAGCTGGGCCACACATTCGGGCTCGGGCACTGCTCACGGCCACGCTGCGTGATGTGGTTCTCCAACACGCTCGCCGAGACGGACAGGAAAGATCCCCGCCCATGCCCTGATCATGCGCGCGCGCTGGCGCGCGCACTCGAGGCAAATAGGTGATCCGGACCCGCTTTACCTCCATCGGCCTTCGGTGAGCGGCTCCGTTGCCACCTTCGATCGCGGCAGAGAGAGATCGCGGAAGATCTGCGCGCTCTCGAGGGTCTCGCGCTCCGGGTGCAGCTCGATGCCGAGCTCGCCGGGAACGTCCTCGTCTGCGCCGATCAGGATCACCTCCGCCCCTTCGTGGTCGAGGAGCTGCGGCTCGGCTTGCATGAACTTCCTGCCGCGGAACTGCTCCTGCATTCGCCCCGGCAGCTCGGCCTTCTGGCGCTCCGGGAGGCCCGCACCTGGGGGTGTCGCCGCTTCAGGGTTCTTCACGACGACGACATAGCTGGCCTTTGGCTTGATCTCGAGGTCGCGCTGCACGTCGCCGCGCTCTTCGGGCAGCTCGAGCTGATACGCGAGGTGGCTGTGGTCATCATGACGGACGATGGCGTAGACACCCTCTCCCGCCGGGCGCGCTCCCGGCTGGAACCGCTCACCACGTGTCGCCGTCTCATAACGTTCGGGTCCGAGCTCCTCTCGAACGGGCTCGGGATGTCGGGCCACCTGGTCCACGAATCCCCAGAACCGCTCACCCGTGACATCGGGCAGCTTCTTCCGGCCGACGACGATCCGACGGTAGAGATCCTTGTCGCGTGCGCTCAGGATGATGAAGAAGCGCTGAACGTCCTCCGGACCCCTCGCTTCATCTTCGGGCGCTCCTTCGGGCGCGCGCACCCGCGGGCGGTAGAAGAAGTAGATGTCGCCGCGCTCCAGTACCTCCGCCATCGAGACCTCCGGCTTCAGCGTTCGAGTCCCGCCGATCCGCGAGCGTACCCCATGCCGAGGGCATCATCGGACACGCCAACGCGCTCCAGTAACGTGGGGGCAGAGCTCGGCCGGCGCATTGCGCGCTCTCGCTCGCTCCGATCTGCCGGGGTGAGGTGCTCTGCGCCAGAGTCGGCGAGCTGGTACGCGGGCTCCTGCAAGTTCGGTGTCCGCACGCCCGGTCTCCTGCAGGTTCGGTGACCGTGCGCGTGGGAGCGCCGGATCCAGTGACGCCTGACGCGGAGAGCTCCACTGCTCGCTGATCGGGTCCGCCCGGTCGGACGAGTAGAGCTGGACCGTAGTCGACGTGCGTGGCGGTTCCGAGCGGCAGAACCTCCGGGTAGCCCCGACGAAAGAGAAGCGGCGCGCCCGGTGAGGACGCGCCGCTCCGATCGTCGCAGACCTGGGCTTACAGCTCGAACGCGCCGCGAACGCCGACCGTCAGCCACTCGTGCATGGCGCGCTCGCCGGAAGGGATCGACTCGCTCGCGCCACCCGGGGCCTTCTCCGTCGTGTACTGGCCGAGGGAGAAGCTGACGAACGGACCGACCGCGAAGCTCCTCGCGACCTCGAAGTCCGCGCCACCGATCACGGTCAGGTACTCCCAGCCGCTCGCCTTCGCGGTGCCGCCATCCTTGAAGCCGATGCTCTCCGTCACGTACCCGGCGCGGAGCGCCGCGAACGGCAGGGCGGGGCCGACCTTCGCGAACTCGTACTCGCCCTGCACGCCGAACCGGAAGGTGCCGATCGAGTCGATCGCGTCGCTCGCCTTCTCGCCGTTCACCTCCTTCGACGACACGAGGCCGAGACCGTAGCCGGCGTAGACGCCCGCGGAGATCGCGTGCGTGAACCGGTAGGACGCCTCCAGCTCGACCGGGATCTCGCCGGAGTAGAGGTTCGAGAGCTTCTCGTCCTTCGCCACGTCGCCGAGCGGGAGGCCGTAGCCGAGCCCCAGCCCGAGCTTCACGCGGAGCCCGTGCTCCGCCGCGCCCTCCTCTGCGCGAGGAGCAGCGGGGGTGGCGAGGATTGCGAGCGCTGCGAGCGCGAACAATGCGTTGCGCATGGGGTGAGTACCCTCCGTGTTTGCGCGCCGGCGCCGTGCCGGCGCGAAGAGCCGCGGAGCGTAGGCGAGGGCGGCGCCCGAGTCGAGGGCGTTCCGTCTCCGGATCCGGGCTGCCGGCTCCCGCTCCGCCTGCCAAGGCGCAACCTGGCGCCGAGCGGGTCCGACGACCTCAGCGGGCGCGCGACGCCTCGACCTCAGCTTGACACATAGTGACGACCCCTCTAGCTTTCGGGGTTCACTTTGGGAGGAACGATGACCACCATCATCCGCTCTGCGCTCGTCGGCGCGTTACTCGCGGCGTGCCCCGTCTTCGCAGCGACCACGTTCGGAATCACGACCAATTCCCAGAAGATTGGCGATAATTCCAACGGGATGGGGGTGTACGGCATCGGGTCTCACTGCTTGGTTCTGAATGGCACGACGATCTACGTCGTCTACACGTCCGAGACGAGGCAGACCGACGCATTTGGCAACGCCGTGAGCTATCGGGAGGTCCGCTTGGGCGTGAGCCCCGATGGCGGTACGACCCTGAACCATCCCCTCATATGAGACCGAAGACTTCACGGAACGTGGCGTGCTGACGGAGCGCCGATGGTGGCGGGACCTTCGCCGAGATCGGAACTGTCCTCGTTCCCGGCGCGGGTGCAGGCACCGTCGTAGCAGATGCCGCGGGAAACGTGATCCTGGCCTACGACGCGCCATTTGCGACAAGCGTCGCGATGCGCGATTTCCAGCACTTCTACATCGCTTGGGCCGGAAACGGTGTCCGCGTGGCGGCCACCGCCGACGGTGGCGCAACCTGGACGCAGTCGCTGGCCTTCTCGGGAGCAGCCGACATACCGAGCCTTGCGATCGACGCGAACGGCAACCTCGGGGTGGCTGCAAACGAGCTCTCTTCCAATAGCGGCATCCTGTTCGCCCGCAGCACCTCTGCCGGCGCCAGGTGGACCGCCAGCACGGTCTTCTCGAACTCCTCCAGATTGTACACGGTAGACGCGAACCTCGCGTTCGACTCGGGCGGGAAGGCGCTCATCGTGTACGATCAGGACGCGGTGAGGTTCACGCGCGAGCAGTAGCTTTGCGCCGCCTGCACGCTTCGCTCGGACGGCGGCGAGGCGTGGGGCAATATCCAGCGCTTCCCGTTGCGTTGTGGGTGCCGATGAAAAGGACTTGCGCCGAGCGTGTGGGAGCTCGGGCGGCTGGGACGGCGCGCCGCTCGAGGTGTTCGGAGCGGCGCCACTCAATTGACCGGTGAGCCCGCGTGCGCTCGCCGCCGCAACGCGAGGCTCGCGGGGAAGAGCGCCGCCGCGGTTGGACGCGTGCGTGCCGCAGTCTCGAATCCGTTGACGTGGCATGCGGGACTCGATCCGCTTAGGTCGTCCGTCTGACCCTCGGGAGTCCCACCTTGCGACACCTCGGCCTCGTCACCCTCTTCGCGCTCGCTGCGTGCCGCAGCGCCCCCGGCCCGAGCGCCGGCCCCGCTCGCGCGCCGGTCCCGCCGCGCGCGGAGGCGGGGCCCGTTCAGCCGCTCCCGGCGATCGACGAGAGCGCGCTCGACCGGACCGCGCCGCCCTGCGAGGACTTCTACCGATTCGCCTGCGGCGGCTGGATCGCGAAGAACGAGATCCCACCAGACAAGCCGCGCTGGAGCCGCGGCTTCGATCCGCTGCGCGAGCGGAACCTCGCCGAGCTGCGCGCGATCCTCGACACGGAGGCCGCCGGAAAGATCGATCCGCGCGACCGGTTCGCCGACAAGGTCGCGAACTTCTACGCGTCGTGCATGGACGAGCCAGGCGTCGAGGGTCGCGGACTCGACGAGCTGCGCGCCGCGTGGGCGCGCCTCGACGGGTTGACCGACCGGGCGGCGCTCGCGGGCGAGATCGCGCGCCTCACCGCGGCCGGAATCGCGGCGCCGTTCGAGGTCACGAGCGACCAGGACGCGAAGGACGCGACCCAGGTGATCGGGATCGTGACTCAGGGCGGGCTCTCCCTGCCGGATCGCGACTACTACCTGTCCGACGATCCGAAGCAGGCCGCGATCCGGACCCGGTACCTCGAGCATCTGCGCAGGATGCACGCGCTCGCGGGCGTCGCCGCGGCGGACGCCGCAGCGCGGGCGAAGACCATCGCCGACTTCGAGCGGTCGCTCGCGGAGACCCACTGGACCCGGACCGAGCTGCGCGATCCGAGGCGTCTCTACAATCGCGTGGACCGCGCCGGCCTCGAGAAGCTCGCCCCAGCGTTCCCGTGGGCGCGCTACTTCGAGGCCATCGGCCACGCCGAGCTGACCGCGGTCAGCGTGACCACCCCGCGGTTCGTGGAGCGCGTCGGGAAGCTCTTTGCCGAGGCGCCGCTCGACACCTGGAAGACGTATCTCGAGTGGCACCTGCTGCGCGAGATGGCGTCCGCGCGCGCCTTGCCGAAGGCGTTCGTCGACGAGCGGTTCGCGTTTTCGAGCGAGTCGTTCACCGGCGCCAAGGAGCTCCAGCCGCGGTGGAAGAAGTGTGTGGAGTCCACGGACGAGGCGCTCGGCGAGGCGCTCGGCCAGTCCTACGTCAGGCTTCATTTCGGCGAGGAGGGGAAGGCGCGCACCTTGCGGCTCGTGCAGGAGATCGAGAGAGCGATGGGGCGTGACCTCGACGCGCTCGCGTGGATGGACGACGCGACCCGCGCGAAGGCCAAGGAGAAGCTCGCGCGGATCGCGAACAAGATCGGTTTCCCCGAGAAGTGGCGGGACTACGGGTCGATGTCGATCGAGCGCCGCTCGTACTTCAGGAACCTCCTCGCGGCGGGCCGGTTCGAGGTGAACCGGCAGCTCGCGAAGGTAGGCAAGCCGCTCGATCGCACCGAGTGGCTCATGAGCCCGCCGTCCGTGAACGCGTACTACAACCCGTCCATGAACGAGATGGTCTTCCCCGCCGGGATCCTCCAGCCGCCCTTCTTCAACCGAGCGGCGCCCGAGCCCGTGAACTACGGCGCGATCGGGATGGTGGTCGGGCACGAGCTCACACACGGGTTCGACGACGCGGGCCGGCAGTACGACGCCTTCGGCAACCTCACCGACTGGTGGTCGCCGAGCGTCTCGAAGGAGTTCGAGGGACGCGCCCAGTGCGTCGTCGACCAGTTTGGCGGCTACGAGGCCCTCGCCGGCGTGAAGCTCAACGGGCAGCTCACCGAAGGCGAGAACATCGCCGACCTCGGCGGCGTGAAGCTCTCCTTCGCCGCGATGCAGGCGGCGCGGCAGAAGGGGACGCTGGACGGCGGCGAGACCGTGGCGGGCTTCACCCCCGAGCAGCAGTTCTTCCTCGGGTACGCCCAGGCCTGGTGCGAGAAGGTCCGGGAACCGTACGCGCGCATGCTCGCGGCGACCGATCCCCACTCGCCGCCGCGATACCGGGTGAACGGACCGCTGGCGAACCTCCCGGAGTTCACAAAGGCCTTCTCGTGTGCGCCCGGAGCGGCGATGGTCCGGCCTGCGACGAGCCGATGCCAGGTGTGGTGAGAGCGGAGGGCTCGGGCAGGGCGGGTCGAGATCCATTGTTCGCCCGTGGGCACCGGTCCGTTACGTGGTCAGCATGTGGTCCGGAACGGCGCAACAGTCCAAATCCTCGCCAGGCCGTCGCCGGCAGCGCGGCATTCGCGACGTACGCGTGGATGTCGTCGAGTGCGCGCGGATCGCGCGTGGTGCGACCGCCCGCGTCCGGGACGGACGACTGCCGACGGGCCGGCCTTGGTGGCTCAGTGAGCGGCCGGCTGATCGGGCTCGCCGCTCTTGACCTGCTGGAGCGTCTCGCCGGCCTCCTCCTCGCTCTCCGACTCGGCGATGTCCTGGAGGCTCACGACGCCGACGAGCTTCCCCTGGTCATCGCACACCATCACGCGCGACTTCCGGTGGTCGCGCATGAGCCGGGCGACCTCGTCGGAGTCGTCGCTGGTCCGGCAAGCGATCACGTCCTTGCTCATGAAGGCGGACACCTCCTCGTCCGCCGAGCGCCCCTCGGCGAGGACCCGGATCGTGAGATCGCGATCCGTGATCGCGCCGATCGGCTTCCCGTCCTCGTTGCAGATCGGCACGAAGCCGATGCTCTCGTCGCGCATCAGCTTTGCGCACTCGATCACCGCGTCGGACTCGCGGCAGCACTTCGCGTCGCTCATCAGCTCTTCCACTTGCATGGCAGCCTCCTGCGGCGTCGCCGCCTCGGATACGCCAAGTTGGGGGCGGCGTCGGTAGGGACGCAACGCGGGCGCGCCGAGGCGCCGGTCAGGCGACAGACGTGGCGCCGAGCGAGCGCACGCCGCGACCTCGCCCTGGGCTGGAGTCACGAGCTGAAGCGGCGGGCGGTCACGACCGATCGGGACCGCCCGCCCGTCTGCGCGCTACGGGAACAGCCCGCGGATCGACAGATAGAACCGGACGCAGTCGCTGTCATATCCGTCGCCGATCAGGTAGTCGGGTCGCGGGGCGCGATTCGGCGGAGCCCCGCGGCCTGTTAGACGGCGCGCGTTTACAGTCCGTGAACCTGTACGGCGAGTTCGCCCGCGCGTGAAACCACTCGTGACCCCGGAGGCTTGCCTTACCACATGCCTTCGCGCCTCGAGTCGCACGATGCCGCGCGCGCGTCTACTTCGCCGTCCAGTGCGGCGGCGTGGTAGGACCCCGTACCTGGAGGAACAAACCATGACCCGCAGCCTCGCCTTCGTCGCCCTCGTCGCCCTCGCCCTCGCCGCCTCCGCTTGCGGAGGCAGCAGCTCCAGCGGTCCGGTCTGCAACACGGTCGCGCAGGCCGGCTGCGCCGCCGGACAGTACTGCGAGCCGCTGACGAACGGCGGCGTCGGCTGCTTCGCTCCGGTGCTCCTGCGCGGCACCGTTCTCGATCCCACGGCGGTGACGACGGCGCTGGACGGCGCGCGCGTGGTCGCGCTCGACGCCAACCGGGCGCCGGTCTCGACGGTCGCGGTGAGCGCGAGCGGCGGCGCGTACGAGCTGAAGGTGCGTGCGACGCGCGACACGAGCGGCAAGCCCGTGTCGGCGTCCGTCACGCTGCGCGCGGACCGCCAGGATTACCAGACGTTCCCCGGCGGCATCCGGCCCGCGCTCCCGATCGACCTCTCGACCGCCGCTCCGAGCGGGACGAGCTGGATCGTCTCCGGCCCGCTCACCGCCCTGCAGCTCCTTCCGCTCGTCGGCGGCGGGACCGCATACGTCCACGGCACCGTCGCGAAGGCGCCGGGCGGGGCGGCGCAGCTCGTCGTCGCCGAGCCGGTGAGCGGCGGCGCGGGTCTCACGGGCGTCGCGGACCGGGACGGCAGCTACGCCGTCTTCAACCTCGCGCTGGGCACCTCGTACGTCGTCACGGCTTACGCGAAGGGCGCGAACTACGTGCCGGTCACGACGGGGGTGCTCACCAACGTGGACAACTCCGTCTCGCTCTCCCTCGCGGGCGCGGCGGCCGCCACGGTCTCGGGGGACCTCATCTTCAACAACGGCGCGACCCAGGACTCGGACGTGACGCTCGTCATCGAGTCCACCTACCTGTCGACCCTCGACCGCGGCGAGTCGGCGCCCGGGCTCACCGTCCACGCGGCGGGAAACAGCCCGTACGCGTTCACCGGCGTGCCCGACGGCAAGTACGTCGTCCTCGCCGCGTTCGGGATCGACGGCAACGTGCGGGATCTCTCGTCCAGCTCCGGAATGGCGGCGGCGCCGCGGGTGACGGTCAGTGGCGCGCCCGTCAGCGCCGATTCGTTCAAGATCGTGCCGGCGGTGGACCTGCTCACGATCGGCGGGACGAGCGTGGGCGCGGACCCCATCCTCGTCGTCACGACGGTGGCGCCGGAGTTCGCCTGGAGCAGGGGGAGCGTGGACGCCCTGGCGAAGACCTATCGCGTGCTCGTCTTCGACGCGTTCGGCGATCAGGCCTGGTCGCACGACATGGCCGCCAGCGCGAACGACTCGGTCGCGTATGCCGGCTCGACGCTGCAGGCGGGGATGCCGTACCAGCTGCGGATCCTGGCCATCAAGGAGACCATCCCCGTCCCGTCGACGTTCGAGCAGCTCACGCAGACCGAGGACCTCGCCGGCGTCTTCACGTACCAGCCGTAGCGGTCGCGCGCGGGGGCGCCACGCCGAACGGCGGGGCGTCCCGCTACTTCACGTCGATCCGCTCGAGCGCGGCGTCGTCGGTCCTGACCCGCGCCTCCGCCCGGAGCCGCGCGACGAGCGCGTCGAGCTCCTTCGCCGAGGCCTCTCGCGCGAGTCGCGCCGCGAGCGGACCGCGCATCTGCTCGAACGTCCGATCGGTGGAGGCCTGCCGGTCGATGAGCCGTGCCACGAGGAACAGGTTGGGTGTCTCGACGACCTGGCTGACGTCCCCGGGCCTCGCGAGCGCGAAGGCGGCCTCCGCGAGCCGCTCACCGTACCGGCGCGCCAGCTCCTCACTCGACAGCAAGCCGGTGTCGAGCGCCTTGCGGGCCGCGTCGTCCAACCACGGATCCGCCGTGGTCCCGTCGTTCGAGGGGGCGCTCGCTGCGAGCCGTTCACGAAGGCGCGCCGCCGACGCGACGGCCGCACGCCGCTCGGGTGCCGGAGGCGCGTCGAGCTGATAGACGTCGATCCGGACCTTCTCCGGAGTCGCGAACTCTCCGCGCGATCTCTCGTAGGCGCCCCGGAGCCCGGCCTCCGTGGGCGGCGGCCCGTCTGCTCGCGAGAAGTTCCGCTTGACCAGCTCCTGCACCATCACCTTCTCCATGGCGGCGGCGACCGCTGGATCCTGGTCGAGCCTCATCCGCCGGGCCTCGGCGGCCAGGACCTTGAACCGGACGAGGTTGTCGAGGAACTCACGCTTGCGCTCGAGGGTCCCGTAGCGCGGGCGGGCGAAGGGTGACTGCTCGGCCATGCGCGCCTCGAACTCGGCCGCGGTGATGCGGATGCTGAGCCCCTCCGCCAGGACCAACTCGCCGGGGACGGGGCCCCGGCCCGCGATCGGCGCGGGGGCGGCGTCGGGCTCCACCCCGAAGTAGACCCGCTCGAACGAGCGCGCCAGCGCGCTCGAGCGGAACCCGTCCACGGCGCGGAGATCGCCCACGCACACGCGCTCGCTCGGCGCGAACCGGCGCGCGGCGATCGCGACCCACTCCTGCCCGCCCTCCGTCGCGAGCCGCAGGAATGCGTAAGGAGGCGCGGAGAGCTGCTCCCCGACGGCGCCGCAGAGCCGCGCGCCGAGGTACGGTGCGGGTCCCCCGGCGCGGCCCTCGGCGGGCTGACCCGGCCCGGTCCTCGAACGCGTGGGCCCCGCCGCCACGATCCCCGCGCCGGCGCGCTGCCATACCCCGTCGTACAGCGAGACCAGCTCTTCCAGTGCCGCCGAGAAGGCCGACGCCGACCCGTCGATCTCGCGGCGAATCCAGAAGGCGACGGCGTGCGCCACCACGTACTCGTCCCCGAGCGACGCGTCCAACGCCAGGAACCCCGCCTCGCCGGAGGAAGCGGGTCGGGCAAAGCTGGCGTAGCGCGCGGTGTAGTAGCGGTCGGGGAGCGTCCCCCGCTCGATGGCCTCCCGGACCCAGCGCACCTCGGCCTCGAGCCAGGCGCGGCGGGCCGTCATGAGCCGCCGCGTGGCCAGCGACCGGCGCGCGAGCGGCGCGACGTACCGATCGTAGATGGGCTGCGTCTCCTCCCGGAAGCTCGGGTCCGCCCTCGCCGGCAGGAGGGCCCCGCGGAGCCACTCGACGAAGCGAGGGTCGTAGTGCCGAAACAACCGGGTGATCGCGGTGGGTGCGGCGCCCGGTGGCGGCGCGCGCGTCGAGGACATCCCGGCGAGCCGCTCGAGCTGCTCGACCGTCAGCAGGGACTCGACGTGGCAGTAGAAGGTCGCGATGCCGCTCCGCGGGAAGTCATGGGCGAGCCTTGGACACGCGCTGGCCGCCGAAGGCAATCCGCGCCACGCGGCGCGCGCTTCACGTACGGCGTCCGGCTGCGGCGGCTGTGCGCCGATCACCACCGGCAGCTCGGTCCGGGCGGCGTAGGCGGAGGTCGAGACGGCCGCGGCGAGCCACAGGAGACGCCGCGCCGGACCGCGAAGGTCGAAGGGCATGGGCCGCACGCGCAACTGGCTACCCCGTCTTCGCGCGGCGCTCTGCCGGGGGGGAGCCGGGCAGCTTCGGGTCGAGGGTGAGCCGTCCGTCGAGGGCGCCCGCGAGCAGCGCCCGACAGGCATCGAGCTGTTCCCTGTTCTGCAGCAGCAGCTTCACCGGCTCGCGACTCTGCGGCTCGAGGACCAGGCGCGCCACCGATGGCCCGTGCATGGAGAGGCGCTGACGGTCGATCCGTGCCCGCTTGATCGCGTGGAACGGCAGCTCGAAGTTCTTGGCATGGCGGGCCAGCAGCTCCGTCATCGTGCAGAGCTCGAGGGCCTTCACCTGCTCGGCCTTGCGCCGGGCCTCTCGCTTCTCGAGGAACAGCTTGTGCACGAGTATGCCGATGAGGCCGAGCTGATGCGCCAGCAGCTGGCGGCTTTGACCCGCAAGCTGTCCGCCCGTCCGGACCGCGACGGCGCGGTCCGAGCTGACGAAGACCCGGTACTGCACGTCGGCGGTCCAGGTGTTGCCCTGACGCGCTTCGAAGGACCCGAGGATCTTCTCCATGTCGCCTCCCAGCGAGGAGCGCCCACGCTATCACGTGGAGTGCTGTCGGAAGCGCCTCGCGCGACGCCTTCTAAAATTCGGGCGGGCGCCGAGCGCCTCCCCCCGGACGCGAGCGCGCCTACGGCTTGCTCGCCGCGATCCACACCGCGGCGTCCGACGTGCTGTGGATGCCGATGAACATCCTCGAGAGCGCTTCCCGGCTCACCGATCGATGTCGAGATCCCCGTTCAATGGGGGCACACGGCTCGAGGACGGCGAACCTATCGAACGACCCGAGCCTGCCTCCGGCCGATCGGCTGCGGCGCTTCTTCACGGAGAAGATCTGGGCCGCCCGCGCGGCGGATCTGCGCCGTTCGCAGGCGTTCCTCTACCGCGTGAGCCGGGTCGCCTACTCGACGATCCGCGGCTTCTCCGCCACCCGGCTCACCGTCCGAGCCGCCGCGCTGACGTACTACAGCGTCCTGTCGATCGTGCCCTTCCTCGCCTTCGCGTTCGCCGTCCTCAAAGGGTTCGGCGTGTACGCGAGCTTCATCGGCGGGACGGTGTACCCGTACCTGCAGGACACGTTCGGTGGCAACCCGGCGTTGCTCGGCTCGCTCGAGCGGATCCTCCAGTTCGTCGATCACACCGACGTCTCGACGCTCGGCGTGCTCGGGCTGCTCGTCCTCGTCTACACGAGCGTGAGCCTCATCTCGAGCGTGGAGGACGCGCTGAACGAGATCTGGGGAGCGCAGACGAAGCGCTCGTTCCTGCGGCAGGTAACGGACTACGTCACGCTCCTCGTCACGACGCCGTTGCTCGTCGCCGCGTCGGCGACGGCCCTCACCGCAGCGCAGAGCTCGCAGGTCGTGCTCTTCCTGCGGAACGCGCTGGCGCTCGGCGGGGTGATCGATTTCCTGCTTCACTTCACCTCGTTCGCGGTCGTCGGCGTCGCCTTCTTCGCGATCTACACGATCCTGCCGAACGTGCGCGTCCGGCCGCTCTCGGCGGCGATCGGCGCCACGATCGCGTCGGCGCTGTGGCAGGGCGCGCTCGTCCTCTACGTCCGGTTCCAGGTGGGTGTGTCGAGCTACAACGCGCTCTACTCGGTGCTGAGCGCGGTTCCCATCTTCCTCGTCTGGACCTACGTCTCATGGGTCGTCGTCCTCGTCGGCGCGCAGGTCGCCGCGAGCCACCAGAACGAGCGCGCCTCGCGGCAGCGGTTCCGGGCGCGGCGAGCGGACCAGGCGCTGAGAGAGACGCTCGCCGTGATCGTGGCGGCCCACGTCGCGCGCGCCTTCCTCTCCGGCGGGCCGTGGCGCAGCGAGCTCGCGCTCGCGGAGCTCCTGGAGGTGCCGCCGCTCACGCTCGAGGAGATCCTGGGCGCGCTCGTCCGTGCAGGCCTGTTGGCCCGGACCGTCTCCGGCCGTGACGTGGGTTACCTCCCCGCGCGCGACCTCGACGCCATCCGCGTGGCCGACCTTCGCGATGCGCTCCGCCGCGAAGCGGAGGCGGAGGCGATCCGGGCCGCCATCGAGCGGCACATCGGACCCGAGCTCCAGCGCGTCGTACGCGCCGCCGACGAGGAGAGCCGAGGCTCCCCGCGCAACATCACGCTGCGCGAGCTCGCCGCGATGCTCGGTCGGGGCGAGGCGGTCACGGCCGCTGCTGCCCCGGTCGGGAGCCCACCGGAGAAGGCCGACGGTCGCCCCGTGCTCGACGCGAAGTGAGAGCCGGGGGGGGTGCGCGCCCACCGCCCTCGACATGAAGGACCCTCCGTGAATCTCCGGGGTCCACCGAGCTGGGGCGAAGCGACGGCACGGCCGCCGGTACGTCGCTCGTGACGGAAGGGAGCTGCTCGCGGTACCCCAGGCAAACCTGGGGCCGATCGTCACGCAGTGATTCAGGCCTTCGTGCCGACGCTTCAGGCGACCGCGCGCTCGTCGATTCCGAGCGGAGTGCCATCGGTCGGCCAGTCGAGCTCGACGGCCAGCGCGTGCAGCTTCTCCCCGAGCTTCTCCTTCGCGCGGATCTCGAGCTGACGCGCCCGCTCGCGGCTGAACCCGAAGTGCTCGCCGAGCTCCTTCAGGCTCATCGGCTCGTCGCTCATGACGCGCTGCTCGACGATGAACCGCTCGCGCGGGTCGAGCTGGGCGAGCGCGGCGCCGACGCCGCCCTGTAGCATGGTGCGCTCCTGCGTGGACGAGACCGCGTGATCCTGCGCGGGACCCTCGGCGGCGAGGAAGTCGATGTGCGCGAAGCCGCCCTCGTCGCTCACGGGCGCGTCGAGCGAGAGGTCGCGCCCCATGCGCTGGCTCATCTCCACGACCTCTCCCGGCTTCACGTTCAGCTTCTTCGCGATCTTCGCGACGTCCTCGCCGTCGGAATCGAGCCCGTGCTCGGCGCTCGCCTTGTCGAGCTCGCGCTTCGTTCGGGCGAGGGAGAAGAAGAGCTTCCGCTGCGCCTGCGTGGTCCCGATCTTGACGAGCGAGAACGACCTCAAGATCGAGTTCTGGATGTACGCGCGAATCCACCAGACTGCGTACGAGACGAACCGGATGCCCCTCTCCGGATCGAACTTCTGCACCGCCTTCATGAGACCGATGTTTCCCTCCTGGACGAGGTCTGCCAGGTTCAACCCGTATGACCGGTACTCGTAGGCGATCTTCACGACGAAGCGGAGGTTGGCGGTGATGAGGCGGTGAGCGGCGCGCGTCTCACCCTTCACGTACGCGCGCGCGAGGCTCTGCTCTTCCTCGACGGTCAGCAGCGGGTGGCGGTTGATCTCCGAGAGGTAGAGCGTCAGGGAGTCGGACGCGCTGGGACGGGAGCCGCTGTTCATTTCGCCTCCTGAGCGCCGCCGGGATCGACGGCACAGACCCGGGGCGGTACAGCAACCCAGGTGCCAGGACGATCGGCGCGGGAGATGCCTGCGATTTCAAGTGCTTGAGCGCATACACTCTAAGTGACTTGACGCGCATCAACCGTTAGTTACAGTCGAGCCCGTAAGAAGCGTCCCCGTTCGGGTTTTTGTTGGGTATTTGGGACGGCACTTCTTACAGGGTCGCCGGGAAGGGGCGCTCTCGTGTGCGTCCGGACGGTCAGCCGGCGCGCGCTCGCCGCCCCGCCAGGCTCGCGAAGAAGAGCGCCGCCGCGATCGCGATGATCACCGGCCCCGTCGGGCGGTGAACGCGGGCGGCGACGATCTCCCCGCCCACGGTGGAGGTGACCGCGACGACGACCGCAATCGCGAACATGCCGTGGAGGCTTCGGGCGAGGTGCTTCGCCGTCGCGGCCGGGATGATGATGAGCGATCCCATGAGCAGGACGCCGAGATAGCGCAGCCCGAGCGCGACCGTCAGCGCGAACGCGAGCAGGTACAGGAGCTCGAGGCGCGCCACGCGGATCCCGGACGTCCTCGCGATGTCCGCTGACACGAGCGCGAGGACGAGCCGGTTCCGCTGGGTGAGGACGAAGGCGACGACCACGGCTGATCCCGCGAGCCCGAGCGCCAGCTCCGATCGGCCGAGGGTTCCGGGCGCACCGAGCAACGCGTCCACCAGCTCGTCTCCGGTCGCGAGCATGCTCCCCACCGCGAGCGCGAGCGAGAAGACCACGCCGATCACGGTCTCGATGGAGATCTGTGTCCGACGCTCGAGGCCCCAGACGAGAAGCGTCCCGAGGACCAGCGCTGCCGCACCACCCACCACCGGGTGGAAGTGGAACGCGAGCGCGATCCCGATGCCCGGCAGCGCGACGTGCGACATCGCGTCAGAGGCGAGCGACATCCGGCGCATCACGGCGAAGCAGCCGACGAGCCCGGCGGCCACCGCCATGCCGATCGAGAGCGCGAGCGCGGCGGCTTGCATCAGTGGTGATGGTACTTGAGCGGGGCGCCGTACACCTGCTCGATCCGCTCGGGGGTGAGGATCTCCTCGGGAGGCCCGAAGCACGGGCTCTCGCGCGAGAGGCACAGGACGTTCGTCGCGTACCGGTAGACGACGCTCAGCTCGTGGGAGATGAGGAGCAGCGTGAGGCGCTCGGTTTCCTGGACCCTGCGGATCATCTCGTACAGCCGTTCCTGGCCGGGCTCGTCGACCCCTGCCGTGGGCTCGTCGAAGAGCAGGACGGTCGGCCTTCCCATGAGCGCGAACGCGAGCAGCAGCCGCTGGAACTGACCGCCCGACAGCGTGCCGATGGGCTGGTCGGCGAAGTTCGGAGGAAGGTTCACGAGCTCGAGCACGCGACCGGCGTCCGCCCGCGGCGTCTGCGACACGGCGGCCTTCGCGTCGAGGAAGTCGCGTCCGGTGATGGGCAGGTCACGCTCGATGTCGAGCTTCTGCGGCACATAGCCGATCCGCGCCGCCGGCGCCCAGCGGATCGTCCCCTCATGCGGGACCGGGCCGATGAGCGCGCGAAACAGGACGGTCTTCCCGGCGCCGTTCGGCCCGATGACCGCGAGCGCGCTCCCCTCGGGAACGGCGAAGGTGAGGTCCCGCAGGACCTCGGTCCTGCCGAATCGGACCGAGAGTCGCTCCACCTCGAGCGCATTCGCCATGGCGCCACACTAAGGCGCCCGTCGCGGAGGGGACAGGGAATCACGCACGCAACGGGGTCAGAGGTAGCCACCTTGCGCGCGCCTGCCCGACGCAGTAAGGATTTCGGTCGCTCGTCGCGACCCAACCGGTGGAGAAGGACGCGGGCTGACGTGGCGATCGGAGGCGGTGCCCGGAAGCCCTTCATCGACATCAACGTCACGCCGCTCGTCGACGTGGTGCTGGTGCTGCTCATCGTCTTCATGGTCATGACGCCGCTCGCGGAGAAGCAGCGGTGACGATCGATCACCATGGCTCCCTGGACGAGGCGGTGTTCCGCGCGATCAACCAGAACTGCGGGCGCCTCGTCGATGCGATCGCGGTCATGCTTTCGGCGAGGTGGTTCGGAATGGTCGCAGGCGTGGCCATCGTCGGTGCGATCGCGATCGTGACTCGCCATCGACGGCTCGGCTTCCTGATCGCGTTCGCGGTCGCGCTCGTTCTGAGCGATCTCGTGGGGGCGCGGGCACTGCGTCCTCTCCTCGAGAGGATGCGTCCGTGCTTCGCGCTTCCGACCGGCACCATCCGCTGGCTCGCGCCGGCGAGCGACGTCGGTTCGCTCCCGAGCCTCCACGCGTCCAACTTCTTCGCGATGGGTTTCGTGGCGTGGGTCGCCGACCGGCGAATCGGGCTTGCGGCGCTGGGGGTCGCAGCTGCGGTCGCGCTGAGCCGCGTGTACGTCGGCGTCCACTGGCCGACGGACGTCGCCGCGGGTGCGATCTGGGGCGCGCTCTGTGCGTATGCCGCCATCGCGGTCGCGAACCGAGCGATCGCGCAACGCCGGCGCTCCGCCCCGGAGCCGTGACGTAGGCGCATCCTTTCCCTCCTCTGAGCTTCGCTCACTCATGGTCGCGGCCAGGTTCGCCGTGCGCGACGGACGATCAGAGCTCCATCGCGCGGACGAGCCCCTCCAGACGGGGTCCGCGGCCGTCCTGCCGGGCGCGCGCAGCGACGAGCGCACGCAGCAGATCGTCGACTTGCGGCTGTTGCGGGAGCCAGTAGGCCGCGGACGAATCCCGCTCGCCCCCGACTCGGATGGAGATGCCGACGACCTTCGACCGGAACGCCTCCTCGTCGCTGCGATCGTCGCCGACGTACACGGCGATCCGTGCTCCGAGCCGCTCGCAGAGCTGGCTTATCGCGTCGCCCTTCGTAGGAGCGTCGTCCGGGAGGACGTTCACGACGGCATGTCCGCCGAACACCACCGCGCCGTCCAGCTTCGCGGCTGCGGACAGCACGCGCCGCTCGGCGTCGCGCCACGAGCACGCGTGCCGGTAGTGAACGGCGATGCTGAACTTCTTGTCCTCGATCTCGATCCCCTCGCATCGCCACAGCGCTCGTCCGAGCTCGCCCCGCCAGGATGCCACGCGCGTCTGGAGCGACCGGTCGAGAGGCCCGAACCCCGCCTCCGCGCCGTGGGATCCGATGACCGCGATCAGCGGCACGTCGCTGACTCGCGCGGCGACATCCGACCGCATGCGCCCCGAGATCACGGCGCATGGGTAGAGGAGCGCGGTCGCGCGAAGCAGCGCGCGCGTCTCCCTGCGCATGCACGCCTGATCCCGGTCATCCACGATCGGCGCGAGCGTCCCGTCGAAGTCGAAGGCGATCAACGTGTGAGCGCGCGCGATCGAGTCCACGACCGCAGCGCCGCTCGCAGAGAGGAATGGCCTCATTTCGAGCCCCCTTTCTCATCGTGCGGGCGTCGCCTGGGGCATCGACGACGCGGACAGGACGATCACGGCCCGGTTCCTTCGACCGGTCGCAGCCCCATCGTCAGCCGATCCGAGAGCCGCCCCTGCTGCCGCACCCGCCCGGCGTCCACGAGCATCCTGCCGGCCCAGCGGAACACGTTGAACTCGGCCACGAGCCTTCGCATCGCTCGCATCCGCTCCGCCTGCTGAGCCGGCGGCATCGCCAGCGCCGTCGCGAGCGCGGCGCTCGCCTCCTCGAGGTCGTAGGGGTTCACGACGAGCGCCTCGGTGAACTCTCGGGCCGCTCCGGTGAATCGGCTGAGCACGAGCACGCCGCGCTCGTCCTCGCGCGCCGCGACGAATTCCTTCGCGACGAGGTTCATGCCGTCATGGATGCTGCTCACGTAGCAGACGTCCGCTGCGCGCAGATACCGGAAGATCGCAGGCGGCTCGTGATGGGCGCGCCGGAGGACGATCGGGCGGTACGTCCCGGCGGCAAACCGCTCGTTGATGCGCGCCGCGAGCGCGACGACGCGCTCGTCGAGCGCGCGGTAATTCTCGATGAGGGTCCGGCTCGGTGCTGCGAGCTGCACGAACGTGAACCGTCCACGCAGGTGACGGAATCGCTCGAGCGTGCGCTCCACGGCGAGCAGCCGCTCCTCGATCCCCTTCGTGTAGTCGAGTCGATCGACGCCGACGCCTAGGAGTGCGTCCTGGGCGAGCCCCAGCTCCGCGAACACCATCCGGCGGCACTCGGCGACCGGCGGCGCCGTCGCGGCCCAGCGGTTCGGCCAGTCGATCGAGATGGGATAGCTGCGCACCAGGCACTCGCGCCCGCCCTGCACGATCGCCTGCCGCTCGCGATCGATGCGTGACTCGAGGAAGCGGTCGACCGCCTCCACGAAGTTGTTGCAGTGCTGCTGGGTGTGGAATCCGACGATGCTGCTTCCGAGCAGCCCGTCCAGCAGCTCGCGCTCCCAGGGACAGATCCCGAGCCGCTCCGCGTTCGGCCAGGGGATGTGCCAGAAGGTGAGGATCGTCGCCCGGGGAAGGTGCTCGCGGATCATCCGCGGCGCGAGGGCGAAGTGGTAGTCCTGCACGAGGACGATCGGATCCGGACCCTGCACCTCCTCGCAGACGGCGTCCGCGAACCGCCGGTTGACGCGCTCGTACTGCAGCCAGTCCGACGCGCGGAATTCCGGCCGCGTGTGCGCGATGTGGCAGAGGGGCCAGAGGCCCTCGTTCGCGAACCCGTAGTAGTAGCCGCGCTCCTCCTCCTTCGTGAGCCAGACGCGCCGGATCGCGTAGGACTCTTCTCCGGGCGGCACCTTCACCCGGTCGTGCCGGTCCACCGTCTCGCGATCTGCCGACCCGCTGCCGTGCGCGATCCACGTCCCGGAGCACGCGCGCATCACCGGCTCGAGCGCCGTGACGAGGCCGCTCGCCGGGTGGACCACGCGGACCGCTCCGTCGGGCCCGCGCTCGTGCACGTACGGCTCCCGGTTCGCGAGGATCACGACGCTGTCGCCGTGGAGGTTCTCGCGCAGCACGTGCTGGAGCCGCTCCGCCGACCACGGCGCCACGGTGGCGGCGCGCTCCGCCGCGAGATCCGCGACGAGCCGGCGCACGTCCGCGAGCAGCGGGTGGAAGGCGTTCCGCGCGCGAGGCTTGGCGTCGGTTCCCCCCCAGTGCGCGAGGGACAGGACGCGGCGAAGCTCGTCCGTCCAGCTCCTCCACCACGCACGACGCACGAAGACGGTGAGGACGGATGCGAGGAGCGCGACGAACCCGAACGCCGCGAGGGTGAAGTGCCTCATCGCGAGCTCGCGTCGCGCGACGAAGCTGAGATCCTGGACGACGACGAGCGCGCCCACGATCACCTCGTCGTCCTCGATCGGGTGAACGCTGACGTGCACGCGTCCGCCGTCGATTTCGTCGGCGAAGGACAGCTCGGAGGGAATGGCCCACTCCGGGGAGCGAGACCGAAGCGACTCGCAGGAGAACCGGTCCGGAAACGAGGTCGTGCGGCTGATCGTCTCGAGCGTGGGGGCGCAGACCTCCACGGCCATGATCCGCTCGTCTCGTGCGAGATCCTCGAGCACCCCGCCGAGCTTCCGGCGATCCCCCGCCTCGAGGTGCGCCGCGAGCGCGCCCTGCGTCCCGACCGCGGCGAGCCGGGCGCGCAGCGCGACGTCGCGCATGAACCAGGCCTGCGTGGCCTCGTTCACCGCGGCAGCGGCGCCCCACGCAAGGGCCGCGAGGCCTGCGAGCAGGGGTACGGCGACTCGCGCGAGCGTTCGCACAGCCGCATGCTAGAGATCGTAAACTTTGATTCGCAATGAGCAAAGCGCGCCCCGATGGGCGGGGCCCCAGGATCCCTTCACCGCAGCTCGCGAGGGACGCGGGATGGCGCACCTGGTGCAAAGGGCCGCGTCGCTGGCGTGGCTCCATCGTTCGCATTTCGACGCCCATCAGATCCGCTTTCGGAGCCGCACGCGCGATTCTCCCGGCCCATCGTAGTCGGTGACGTGCGGCACGCCTTGCGATCCGGCGCTGCCGGGCAGCACCTCGAAACCCATCGCCCCGTGGAACGCGAGCGATCCCTCGTTCGCGGGCGGTAGTCTTCGGGGTCAGCATGTCGAACCGTGATGGGCATCGTCGCCTCCCCTCGAGTTCAGCCGACCGGGGCCGCGTCGGCCGCGTCCTCGAGGATGCGGACCGCAGCCGCGTACTCGGTAGCGACGATGGCTCGAGCGTCCTCCGTCAGCCCGCTCCAGAGGCGTTCCACTCTGGTCCGCAGCCACGAAAGCCCTTCCCCGTATTGCATTCCCCGCACCCGGTACAGGTAGAAGAACCAGTACGCGGGGCGCGCGATGTGCGACATCACGTCGGCGTTGGAGACGCAGACCTCCTCGAGCGTGCCTTGCCCCATCGCCACGGGAGCGGAGTGCGACTCGATGCACCGGCACACGGCGTCGGTCACCCCGAGCGACCAGCCGTGTGCATGCAGCAGCTCCCGGGCGATGTGGGCGCCGTCGAGGTGGTGCGTCGGGACGCTCGCCAGGTCTCGGACCGCCGACAGGTCGTGGAGATATCCCGCGAGCGCCACGACCTCCGGATCGGCGCCCAGTCGAGCAGCGAGCTCGCCGCCATAGCGCACCACCGTCTCGAGGTGCTGGTCGAAGAACGCGCGGCCGAACCGGTTCGAGTCGAGGAAGCACTCCGACCGCACGAGTTCCCGGATGGCGTCAGCGCTCATGGCGAGAGCATGCCCGCGCCGCCGCCTCCGTGGAATGCGCGCCTGCGCATTGCTACACTTGCAGAAATGCACGCCTCCCTCGACTGGAACGACCTCCGTTACCTGCTCGCGGCGGAGCAGACGGGCTCTCACGCAGCGGCGGCCCGGCGGTTGCGGGTGGATCAGGCCACCGTCGGGCGCCGTCTCCGGGCCCTGCAAGAAGCGATCGGGACACCGCTGCTGGAGCGGACGCCCGGGAGGCTCTCCCTCACGGAGGCCGGCCGGCGCGCGCTTCATGCCGCGCAGGAGATGGATCAGGCGGCGCTCCACCTCGAGCGATCGGTGACGGCAGGCATCCCCGAGGTGGCAGGCCTGCTGCGCATCACGGCGACGGACGCGCTGGCGAGCCGCATCCTTGCTCCTCGGCTCGCGGATCTCACCTCGCGCCATCCCGGACTGACAGTGGAGCTGCTCGGGACCAACCAGACGATGAGTCTCTCGCGTCGCGAGGCGGACGTCGCCGTCCGTCTCTACCGACCCGTCGAACCCGCCGTGGCGGCGCGCCGGGTAGGAACGCTGGCGTTCGCTCTCTACGCTTCCCGCGACTACCTGCGCAGGCGCGGTCGGCCCGACACGATGCTGCGGGGGCACGACCTCCTCGGCTACGACCGCCCCCTGGCGGCGTCCTCGGAGGCGCTCGGCTGGGTGGACGAGTTCCCCGGGGCGCGCGTGGTGCTTCGCACCAACGGCGCGCTCAGCGTCCTCGCGGCAACGCTGGCGGGGCTCGGGATGGGCGTGCTGCCGTGCTTCCTCGCCGATTCCGAACGCGCCCTGGTCCGCGCGCTCCCTCAGCTGCGCACGCGTGAAATCTGGCTCGCGGTCCACGGCGACCTGCGGCGCTCGGCTCGGACCAGGGTCGGGCTCGACTTCGTCGCGGGCGTCCTCTCCGCCGAGGGTCCTCGCTTGAGAGGAGACAGCGCTCGCCACCCGCCGCTCGGCCGGCGAATTCGGCGCACGAAGGCGCCTCACGCGGCGCCAGGCGGCGCCCCCCGGCTCGTCAGGCCCGAGGGACGATTCCGGCGAAGGATCACTTCGTGACGCTCGTCGGCACCGTCGAGCCGCCCGGGTGCGAGGTGCCCTTCGTGGCGCCGGTCGTCGGCCCACCACCGAAGTCGTATCCGAGCACGCCCATCTCCCCGACATCCAAGCCCGCGATCTCCTCCTCGATGCTGATCCGGTTCCCGACGATCTTGCCGATGACGAAGAACGCCAGCGCGGAGACCGGAGCGACCCACGCGATGTTCGCGAGGAGGCCGACCACCTCGGCTGCGAACTGGCCGGAGTCGCCGTACAGGAGCCCGGTCACGCCGTACGGGACGCCGTTCAGGCCCTGCCCGTAGGTGCCGTTCGCGAACAGCCCGAGCGCGAGAACGCCCCACGCGCCGTTCACGCCATGGACCGCCGACGCGCCCACCGGGTCGTCGATCTTGAGCTTCGTGTCGATGAATATCGCGGCGACGACGACGAGGACCCCAGCCACCGCACCGATGAGGGCCGCCGCCCACGCGGAGACGAAGGCACACGGCGCGGTGATCGCGACGAGGCCCGCGAGCATCCCGTTCGCGAGCCAGGAGGGATCGGCCTTGCCCCACCTCAACTTCACGTAAAGGTAGGCGCCGAAGGCGCCGGTCGCGCTGGCGATCATCGTGTTCGCCGCGACCACCGCCAGGCGGCTGTCCATGCCGGAGAGGGTCGAGCCGGCGTTGAAGCCGAACCACCCGAAGGCGAGGATGAACGTCCCCGTCAGCACCTGCGGGATGTTGTGCGCCGGGATCGGGTTCACCCGGCCGTCGGGGGAGTACTTGCCGATCCGGGGGCCCATCAGCTTCCCGAGCGTGAGCGCGATGACGCCGCCGGTCATGTGCACGACGGAGCTGCCGGCGAAGTCCACGTGACCATGGCCGAGCCCGAAGTTCGTGCCGAGCGCGGAGAGCCAGCCCGTGCCCCACACCCAGTTGGCGTAGATCGGGTAGATGAGCATGGCGACGATGAACGAGAAGACGACGAACGACGTGAACTTCCAGCGCTCGGCGCAGGCGCCGGTCGGGATCGTCGCGGCAGTGTCCATGAAGACCATCTGGAACACGAACGTCGCGGCAACCCCCGCCGTGAACGTCGAGAGCGGGTGGAGCATGAAGCCGGTCATGCCGAACAGGCCGAAGGACTTTCCCAGGATGTGGATGGTGAACTCCTTCGTGAGGACCGGATCGGCCCCGAACACCGCGCCGGCGCCCCCCATTTGCAGGCCGAACCCCACGAACAAGAATCCGATGATGCCGATCGCGTAGACGAGGAAGTTCATCCCCATCGTGTGGGCGACGTTCTTCGCCCGCGTGAGGCCCGTCTCGACGAGGGCGAAGCCCGCCTGCATGAACATCACGAGAAAGGCGGCGACCATCGTCCAGACGATGTTCAGGGCGTTCTGGGTCTCGGTGAGGCTCTTTGCCACTTCCGCAATGGTTGGATCGGCCATGGCTCTCCCGTCGGGTGGCAATGCGCCCGGCGCTCCGGCCGCACTGGGACCCCACGCCTGAGTGCACCTCCAGGCGGCACGTACTGTCAGTGCACGGCGCGTGCCGCGCGACGGCAGCGCGGACGGGCCGCGGAACTCGGAGCTCGTCGGGCCCGTCCTCCCTGCGCGGGCACGCGTGCTCGAAGAGTCGGCGCGCTCCGCCCGGATCGCTGGCAGAACCCGCTTGCCGGCTCGGTCGGCGCTCACCCGAGCTCGGACTTGCGCCGCCCGGACGTTCATCGTAGAAGGACGATTCGCCATGGCTCCTCGGCTCAAGAACGTCCCGACCTGCGGTCCCGCTCCGGAGTCGAAGGAGGCACCTGACCTTCGACCCGTCGAGGGCGCCGAAGCCGACGAGGAACTCGCGCTCCTCGCCAAGGCCGTCGGCCACCCCGCCCGGGTCCAGATCCTCCGGCTGCTCGTCCGTCGCGAGGCCTGCATCTGCGGGGACATCGTCGACGAGCTGCCCCTCGCCCAGTCCACCGTCTCCCAGCACCTGAAGGTGCTCAAGGAGGCTGGCCTCGTCCGCGGCGACATCGACGGGCCGCGCGTCTGCTACTGCATCGAGCCTCGCGCCCTCCGCCGCCTCAAGTCCCTCATCGGAAGCCTGTAGCTCACCGCCTTGCTCGCTAGGCGTGCGCCTCGGCGCGGCGCCGCGGAGCGCGGCCCGACCGGCCCCGGCGCGCGCGCATCGTGAGCGTCACGCCGAACCACATGCCGAAGAAGAGCACGAGCGCCCCGAGCGCCCCGGCGAGCGCGGCCGCCTTCGAAGCGAGGACCTTCGCGAACACGACGTAGAGATCGGTGCTGAGACCGAGCGCGAGCGCGACCATCGCGGCGAGCACGAGCCGGCCGGCGATGCGGTGGAACCGCTCCGTCTCCTCGCCGCGCTGCCGCCTGCGACGAGACGATGGAAGGAGGCGGGGAACACGAGCAGCGCGAACGCGAGCAGCATCACGCAGACCGTGACGAGCCGCGTGACCTTCGCCCACTCCGGCATCTCGTCGAAGCGCGATTCGAAGAACGAGCGGAACTCGAAACCGAGCAGGACCTGCGTGCCGAGGACGTCCCCCCGAAGGGTACTCACGGCCGCGCACACGCGCCGGCCCGCCCGGTCGTCCGGACGCGACGGCCGCTACGCCGACGCACTTGCGAGCGCCCGGTGAAGCGGGAGCGATGCCATTTCGTGGTCTTGACCGCAGCATGAGAGGCGGCGGCAGAGGGGGTACTGGCGACTCGGCCGCGCCGAGAGGAGAGCCCACCATGAACTTCGGCGCCTTCTTACCTCGGAGTACCCACCGCAAGAAGCCGATGGTCGTGAACGCCCGGTCGGCGCTGGCCGGGCTCGTCGCGGGCGCAGCGGCCGTCGCGCTGCTCGAGCCGCGGGGCGGCGCCCGGCGGCGAGGCCTCCTCGTGCAGAGGACGGCGCACGCCGGCAAGGCGGCCAGGCAATTCGGCGCGAAGGCGGTCCGCGACCTCGCGAATCGGTCGCGTGGGCTCGTCGCCTCGGCGCGCTCGAGCGCCCGCGAGACCACTGCGCCGGACGAGGTGCTCCGGGAGCGGGTGCGCGCGCGCCTCGGTCGGTTCAGCTCGCACCCGTCCGCGACCGAGGTCTCGGCGCACGAAGGCGTGGTCGAGCTGCGCGGCCCGGTCCTCGAAGCCGAGGCGGAGCGGGTCCTCCGGGGCGTGCGGCGGGTTCGTGGAGTGCGCGAGCTGGTGGACCACCTCGAGCGGCACGCGGAGCCGGGGAACGTTCCTGGCCTGCAGGGCGGCGCCGGCCGGGCTGGCCCCAGACCCGAGCTCATGCAGGAGAACTGGGCGCCCGGGACCCGCCTCCTCACGTTCGCCTCGGGCACCTGGCTGGCCGCGAGCGGGCTGCGGATGCGTCGTCCGATGGGGCTCGCGATCGCGGGCCTCGGCGCGCTCCTCGCGGCGCGCGGCGCCACGAACCTTCCGCTGACGCGGCTCCTCGGGGTCGGCGCGCGCCGCCGCGCGATCGACCTCCAGAAGACGATCCACATCGAGGCGCCACGCCCGGAGGTCTTCGCGTACTTCCGCGCGTTCGAGAACTTCCCACGCTTCATGAGCCACGTCCGCGAGGTGCGTCGCACCACGGAGGGGCACTGGCACTGGGTCGTCGACGGCCCCGGCGGAACGAGCGTCGCATGGGAAGCGGAGGTCTACGCCTTCGCGCCCGACGAGGTCATCGCGTGGAAGACCGTCCCGGGCGCAGCCGTCGCGAGCTCCGGGATGGCTCGCTTCGAGGACGACGGCAAGGGGACCCGCCTCGAGATCCGGCTCTCGTACAATCCACCTGCCGGAGCGATCGGCCACGCCCTCGCGGTGCTCCTCGGAGCCGACCCGAAGCGGCAGCTGAATGACGATCTGCTCCGCCTCAAGTCGCTCCTCGAGCGCGGGAAGGCCGAAGGCGTCACGCGCGAGGAGGTGCGCCCCTCGTGATCGACACCATCGCGCACGCCAAAACGTTCGCCCGGTAGCTCGCCCGAGCAATTCAACTACGACACCGCGGCGAAGCCCGGCTCGCCGATCCGCCCGCCCTCACTCGCTGGCGATCGCGCCATCGCTCGCCCTCTCTCTCGGCGCTCGGGCTCCGCACGTCGGGCGCCCGACGACCCATGCGTGCGCGCAAAGTCCACGGCGCGGCGACGCCTCTCGAGACACAGCTCAGGGCGCGCGAGCCGGGGACCGACTCGCACTGGAGGAGGGATATGAGCGCGATTTCGCCGCGAGAGCAGCGAGAGATCTTCCGGGCCAACCAGTCGGACCTCGAGCCGGTCGTGTTCGTGCACGGCCTGTGGCTCCTCGCCGGGAGCTGGGAGCCGTGGCGGCGCTTCTTCGAGGAGGCGGGGTACGTGACGCTCGCGCCGAGCTGGCCCGACGACCCGGAGACCGTGGAGGAGGCGCGCCGGCATCCGGAGGTCTTCGCGCACAAGAAGGTGAAGCAGGTCACGGATCACTTCGTCGACGTGATCCGGCAGCTCAAGTCCGTGCCGGCGGTCATCGGTCACTCGTTCGGCGGGCTCATCGCGCAGCGCCTCGCCGGGGAGGGCGTGGCGACCGCCACGGTCGCCGTCGATCCGGCGCCATTCCGCGGCGTGCTGCCGCTGCCGCTCTCCGCGCTGAAGGCGTCGCTCCCGGTGCTCGGCAACCCGGCTAACTACAACCGGGGCGTCGCGCTCACGTTCGAGCAGTTCCGGTTCGCCTTCGCCAATGCCGCGAGCGAGGGAGAGGCGCGCAAGCTGTACGAGACCTATGCGGTCCCGGGCGCGGGGGTCGTGCTGTTCCAGGCTGCGACGGCGAACCTGAACCCCTGGACGGAGGCGAAGGTCGACACGACGAACCCGGACCGCGGCCCGCTCCTCATCATCTCCGGCGAGAAGGACAACACCGTCCCCTGGGCGATCTCGCACGCGTCGTACAAGCGGCAGCGGCGAAACCCGGGAATCACCGAGATCCGCGAGATCCGCAACCGCGGGCACTCGCTCACCATCGACAGCGGGTGGCGAGAGGTGGCCGAGGTCGCCCTCGCCTTCTTGAAGAGCCATCACCCGACGCGCTCTGCCGGCGCGACCGCCGATCGGGCCGCCCCCCGCGTCGAAGCGGCTCACGAGGACGAGCCGCACCCCTGAGCCTCGCGCACGGCGCACGTCGTCATGCCCACTCTCCTCGGAGGAGGTTCCGCATGAGATCCGACATCGTGCCGGGAGCACGCCTTCCCGACTACCGCCTCCCTGACCACACCGGCAAGGAGCGCGCGCTCTCCGAGCTGCAAGGCGAGGACCCGCTCGTCCTCGTCCTCTCGCGCGGCCAGTTCTGCCCGAAGGACCAGCGCCAGCACCGGAACCTCGTCGAGCTCTTTCCGGAGCTGAAGGTGGGCTACACCCGCATCGTGACGATCTCGACCTCGACCCAGCTCGAGACCATCGAGTGGCGAGACGGCCTCGGCGCCCAGTGGCCGTTCCTCTGCGACGTGGGGAGGAAGGTGCAGAAGGACCTCGACATCCAGGAGTACACGGACTCGCATCACGACCCGATGATCCCGCACACGCTCGTCCTCGCCCCCGGGCTCGAGGTCTTCCGCGTGTACGTCGGGTACTGGTACTGGGGCCGGCCGTCGAACGAAGACCTCCGGCACGATCTCCGCGAGCTGACCCGCAAGATCCGGCGGGACTGGGACATCTCCGATCCGGCGCTGCGCGAGGCGTGGGCGCGCGGAGAGCGAGACCGCTTCTGGCCGTACGGGAAGACGCTGCGGCAGGTCATGTCGGGCGGATAGCCACTGTGGGAAGAAGTAGGTGTGGCCCGAGCGTTCTCGGCTCGACAATTCTCATCGTCTAGCGCGTGTCTCCATCGTTGCTCCAAAGGCTGAAGGGGGGTCGCGCGATGTTCGGCCGTCGCGGCGAGGCTCGCCCTGCCGTCCGCTGGCAGGGCCGGCGGGCGTTGGCGGCGTCGCTCGCCGTGCTCGGCCTCCTGCTCTTCACCTGGCCGTTCGTGCGGACCCCCCTGCTGGGCATCGGCGCGTCCTACGCGCACTTCCTCGGCGCGTGGGCCCTGTTCGTGGTTGCGCTCGCCGCGCTGGCCCGCTCGCTCGGCCGCCGCGACGGCGCCGGCGGAGCCGGCGATGCGTGAGCTCCTCCTCCCCGCCTTCATCGTGACGGCCTATGTCGGGCTCCTCGTCGCGGTGGCGGTCTGGGCCGAGCGCCGCGAGGCGCGGCAGCGGCCCGTCGCCGCGAACCGGTACGTCTACTCGCTCGCGCTCGGGGTGTACGCGTCGACCTGGACGTTCTACGGGAGCGTCGGGTTCGCGGCGCGCAATGGCCTGCTGTTCCTGACGGTGTACCTCGGGCCGACGCTCTGCGCCGCCGGGTGGTGGTGGATCCTCCGGAAGCTCGTGCGCCTCAAGAACGCGCATCGCGTGACGAGCCTCCCCGACGTCCTCGCGCTCCGCTACGAGAAGTCCCAGGCGGTGGCCCTCCTCGCGACTGCGGTGCTCGTCGTCGGCCTCATCCCGTACATCGCCCTCCAGCTCAAGACGATGATCGTGACGCTCGGCCTCGTCTCGGGCGGAGGGCCTGCTCTCACCTATCCCGCCTCCGGCCGGCACCTCGGCATCCCGCTCATCGGGTTCATGCTCCTCTTCACCATCGCGTTCGGCCTCCGCCGCGTGCGCCCGGCGGAGCGCCACCCCGGGATGGTCGTGGCGCTCGCGGTCGAGTCCGTCGTGAAGCTCGTCGCCTTCCTCGCCGCGGGCGCCGTCGTCGTCTGGGGCCTCTTCGACGGGCCCCTCGACGTGTTCCGCGCTGCGACGGTCCCGTCGGTCGGCGCGCCGGGCCTCCTCGGCAACCACCACGTCGGCACGTGGCTCGCCCACCTGTTCCTCTCCGCCCTGGCGGTGCTGCTCTTGCCGCGGCAGTTCCACATCGCCGTCGTCGAGAACGCGGACGAGGACCACATCCGCACCGCGATGTGGATGTTCCCGGCGTACCTCCTCCTCATCAACGTGTTCGTCCTCCCGCTCGCGCTCGGCGCGCTCGCGCTGCGCGGCTCGCCCGGGGCCGCCGACGCGTTCGTCCTGTCGCTGCCGCTCGACGCGGGGATCCCGGTGCTCCCCTGGCTCGTCTTCCTCGGCGGCTTCTCCGCGGGGACCGGGATGGTCATCGTCGAGACGACCGCGCTCGCCACGATGATCTCGAACCACGCGGTGATCCCCGCAGCGGAGGCGTTTCCGCCGCTCGGCGGGTTGCGCCGCCATGTCCTGCCCGTGCGCTGGGCAGCCGCCGCGCTCGTCCTCGTGGCGGCGTTCGCCTACGAGCGGGCCGTGGGCACCGGATACGACCTCGCCTCGATCGGGCTCATCTCGTTCGCGGCCGTCCTCCAGCTCGCCCCCGCGCTCCTCGGTGGCCTGTTCTGGCCGGGCGCGAGCCGGACCGGCGCGCTCGCGGGCCTCACGGCCGGGTTCGGGATGTGGGTCTACACGCTCGTCGTGCCCGTCCTCGCGCGCACGGGCTGGCTCCCGGCGTCGCTGTTGACCGAGGGGCCCTTCGGGATCGAGTCGCTCGTCCCCGAGGGCCTCTTCGACGTCCACGCGGACCCCGTCACGCACGCGGTGATCTGGACCATCGTCGTCAACGTCGGCTCCTTCATCGCGGGCTCGCTGCTGTTCCCGGCCAGGCCGCAGGAGGCGGCGCGGGCGGAGCGGCTGCTCGACGTGCTCGAGGGCCCCGAGATGCCCCGCGTGGACGACACGGCGCCGGCCCTCGCGAGCGTCGAGGAGAAGCGGGCCCGCACGGTCGCGCTCCTCGCCGCGTATCACGGGAAGGACGAGGCGCTCTCGCTCGCCGACGCGTGCCTCGCAGGGGCAGGCGCGCGCGGCGGGAGCGCGCTCACCGCGCTGCAGCTCGCGGAGCTCGAGGGGCGCGTCGAGACCGCGCTCGCCTCCGCCATCGGCGCCGCCGCGGCCCACGCCGCCGTGCGCCGAGCGGAGCTCGTGAGCGCCGACGAGGCGCGCGCCATCTCGACGGCGTACGCGGACATCCTCGCCGGCCTGCGGGTCTCCCCTGAGGAGCTGAGGCGGAAGATCGACTATCACCGCGAGCGCGAGCGCCTCCTGTCTCGCGACGCTGCGAACCAGCACTTCCTCGCCGGGGTGAGCAGCCTCCTCGCCGGCTCACTCGACGTCGAGGCGACGGCCCGGACCGCGGTCCGGCTCCCCCTGCCCCACCTCGCGGACGCGGCGCTGCTCGTGCTCCGGAGGGCCGGCGAGCCGGCGGGGTGGTTCGCGCACCTCGATCCGCAGCTCGAGCGCGCCGGCCGCGAGGCGCTTGGTGACCTCGCCGCGCTCGGGCGAGCGCCGTCCGTCGCGCGGGCGCTCGAGACCGGGCGCTTCGTGACGCGGCGCCCCGCCGGGTCCGGATGGCCGCCCGCGTTGCGCTCGGCGCTGCCGCCCGCGGTCGAGGCCACGTTCCCGCTCGTCGGCGTCGGCGAGACGCTCGGGAGCCTCACGCTCTTCGGCGCGTCCGAGGCCCGCCTCTCCTCGCCCGAGAGCCTCGGCCTCGCGGAGGAGCTGGCGCGACGGCTCGCGATCGCGGTCGACAACGCGCGCCTGTACGCCGAGGCCGAGCAGGCGGTGCGTGCGCGCGACGAGTTCCTCGCCATCGCGTCGCACGAGCTCAAGACGCCGCTCACCCCGCTCCGGCTCCGCATTCAGACGATCGAGCGGCTCGTCGCGCGCGGGCAGCTCACCGCGCTCCCGCCGGAGAAGCTCATCCAGCTCATGGGCGGCGCGGAGGGGCAGGTCGTCCGCATCGCGGGCCTCGTTGACGATCTGCTCGACCTCACCCGCATCCGGACGAAGCGCTTCCGCATCGAGGCGGCCCCCATGGATCTCGCGGCTGCGGCGCGCGCGATCGTGGAGCAGCACAGCGCGGAGGTCCTCCAGGCCGGTTGCAAGCTGTCCATCGACGCCGCGGCTCCGGTGCGCGGGTCATGGGATCGGCTGCGCGTCGAGCAGGTGATCGTGAACCTGCTCATGAACGCCGCGAAGTACGCGCCGGGTTCGCACGTGGACGTGCGCGTCGAGGCGGACGCCGGTTTCGCCCGCCTCCGGGTCCATGATGATGGCCCGGGGATCCCGGCCTCCGATCAGGAGCGGCTGTTCCGTCCCTTCGAGCGCGGGCGCGGCCGGGCCGCCGCCGGCGGCGGGCTCGGGCTCGGGCTGTTCATCGTGCGCGAGATCGTCGAGGCGCACGGAGGGATGGTGAGCCTGTGCAGCGCGCCCGGCGAGGGGACGACGTTCGTCATCGAGTTGCCGCGCACGCCACCCGCGCGCGCCTGATTCGCGCGCTGCTCGCGCTGCAGGCAGGTCGCCCGCAGCAACGCCGCAGTCCGGCGTGCACGTCGAGCCGGAGCACGTGCGCGCGGTGCCGCTCCGAGCGCGCTCTTCCTCGCGGCAATGATGGGGTCCCGGGGTGGCGCCCCGATCCGCGTGCCCATAGTAGCCGCGAATGCTTCTTGGGAGCGGGTGTTGGTGCGTCCGCTGGGGAGCGGGGAGCGGGCGCCGCTCCGGAGCCTACGAGGGGAGAGCCGTCATGGCGAACGAGAGCCCTGCCGCCGCGGGGAACGAGCCGAAGAAGGGACAGCCACAGCAGGAGCCGAAGACGAGCGAGCAGCAGCAGACGCGATCGGCCGCCGCCTCGTCACAGCAGCAACCGGGAGCAAGGCGAGAGCAGTCGTCCGGAGCCCTCGCGCGGCGGGGGTACGACCCCGGCGCGCTCGCGAGCGCGGGATTCATCACGAGCCCGTTCTCGCTCATGCGCCGGATGATGGACGACCTCGACCGCATGTTCGAGGAGGTTGGCTTCGGGCCGGGCGGAGGTGCCATGGGCCGGCGCGAGCTGCAGCGGGCGCCGTCGCGGCGCGAGGCGATCTGGGCGCCGAGCGTGGACGTGTTCGAGCGGAACGGAAAGCTCGTCGTGCGCGCCGACCTGCCGGGGCTCAAGAAGGATGACGTCCGGGTCGAGGTCGCGGAGGGCGCGCTCGTCATCGAGGGCGAGCGCCGCGAGGAGCGCGAGTTCGAGGGAGGCGGCGTGTACCGGGCCGAGCGCGTCCAAGGCTCGTTCCAGCGCGTGATCCCGCTGCCGGAGGGCGTCGACACCGAGAGCGCAGAGGCGCGCTTCGAGAGCGGCGTGCTCGAGGTGTCCCTCCGGCTGTCCGAAGAGAAAGGTCGCGGCAGGCGCATCGAGATCCAGGAAGGGAAGCAGCCGAGCGTGCACTGAGCGCGCGGGACGGCGCTCCGAGCGGAGGAAGGGCGCATGGCCACGACGACGGGAGGGCTTTCAGGTGAGCTGCGCGTGGGGGGGGCGGCGCTGCTGGCGGACCGCTGGATGATGATCGTCTTGCGCGGCGTCGCGGCGGTGATCTTCGGGATCCTCACCTTCATCGCGCCGGGCGCGAGCCTGCTCGCCCTCGTCGTGCTGTTCGGGGCGTACGCCCTCGTGAACGGGGTCATCAACCTCGGCCTCGCGGCGCGCGGACGGCGCGGCGAGGCGCGCTGGGGGTCGCTCGGGTTCGAGAGCGGCGCGAGCATCGTCGCCGGAATGCTCACCCTGCTCTGGCCCGGCATCACCGCGCTCCTGCTCCTCTTCCTCATCGCCGGCTGGGCGATCGCAACCGGGGTCGCGCAGGTGATCGCGGCGGTGCGGCTGCGGAAGCAGATCCGTGGGGAGTGGCTGCTCGCGCTCACGGGCGTGCTGTCCGTCGCGTTCGGCGTGCTGCTGCTCCTGTTCCCGGGGGCAGGGGCGCTCGCGGTGGTGATCTGGATCGGGGCATACGCGCTCGTCTTCGGCGCGCTCCTCATCGCGCTCGGCCTGCGCCTGCGCTCCTGGGGACGCTCCTCGACGAGGACACGGGAGGCGCCCCCGGGCGCCCTCCCGGTGAGGTGAGCGTTCATGTCCGAAATTTCGGCCCCACACGACGAAAAAGCCCGGCCTCGATGAGGCCGGGCTTCGCGATGTGACTGGAGTCGCGACGGCGCGCTTAGGCGACCGGGCGGACGTTCGCCGCCTGCAGGCCCTTGGGGCCCTTCGTCACCTCGAACTCCACCTTCTGGCCCTCGGCGAGGGAGCGGAACCCGTCGGCCTGGATCGCAGTGTGGTGGCAGAAAACGTCCTCGCCACCGTCGGTCTGCGTGATGAAGCCGAACCCCTTCGCGTCATTGAACCACTTCACGGTACCGGATGCCATGTGCTGTCGATGCTCTTTTCTCTCTGTGAACGCTCGGCAGTGAGTGCCGCGCGCGACTTCTTCCCTCCCGGAGCGGGAGAGGAGCGATGGTTTAGTCGAATATCGCCGAGAAGTCGAGCGGGCACCCAACATGACGCACCGCCGGGGCCCCCACGAGCGCGCCGGCGCCTGCGGTGGTATACGATTGGCATCCGGCGGACGCCGCCGGCCCTCCACGCCGCCGTGAGCGACACGGCGGGGTCCACCCGCGCCACCCTTCGCCCCCACGACGAGCCGCCTGCGCGCCCCCCGCGCAGACGCCACGAGTGCGCGACGCGTCGACGCCGAGCGAAAAGAGCCGACCATGGGCAGTCTCGAGAACGGAATGCTGGTGCAGCACGTGTCACTGGGCGCCGGCAAGATCGTGGCGCTCGACGACAAGGCCGTTCACGTCTTCTTCGCGACGAGCGGCGCGCGGTTCGCGACGAAGCTGAGGCTGCCCGTCTCCCTGTCGTACCTCACCCCCTCCGAGAGCCCGAACGCGTGGCTCTCCGCGCTGTCCGGCTTCGCGCTCGACGTGAAGACCGGCCGGTACGGCCGCGCCGGCGCGTGGCTCTCCCACGCAGACGCGGTGGCGCGCTTCCTCGAGTCGTTCCCGCTCGGCTTCGCGGATCCCAAGTACGTCGAGGACGGCAAGGAGCGCGCGTTCCGCTGGCGGCGTGCGCACGCGGAGTTCGAGGAGACGCTCGGGCGCGGCGAGGGCGAGAAGCTCCTCGCGGCGGGCGACGTCGCCGGGCTCGTCGAGCGGACCCTCCGGGTGGAGAAGCGGGTCCGCCCGCTGCACCGCGACGCGGAGAAGACCTCGTTCGAGGACGTCCTCGCGGATCCGGCGGCGGCGCGCGGGTTCTTCGCGGCGCTGTTCGAGCTCCTCGCGACGGAGAAGCCCGAGCAGTCCCGGTTCGAGGCGCTCGCCGTTGCGGCGCCCGCGCTGGCGCAGGGCGTCTCGCGGGAGTCCGGCTGGACGATCGTGACGCTCCTGCCCTTCATCGCGCGGCCGGACCTCCACATGCTGCTCCGCCCCCGGTTCGCCTGCGACGTCGCGCAGCGGCTCGGGCTCGAGCTCGCGTACGAGGGCGAGCCCAACTGGACGACGTACTCGGCCCTCCTCGAGTCGGCCAACCTCCTCCTCGAGAAGCTCCGGCCGCACGGCGCTCGCGATCACATCGACGTCGAGGCGTTCATGCACGTGAGCACGGCGAAGCAGGCCCGCCCGAAGGCGCAGC
The DNA here is from genome assembly GCA_036394835.1 of Anaeromyxobacter sp. Lineage (GTDB taxonomy): Bacteria > Myxococcota > Myxococcia > Myxococcales > Anaeromyxobacteraceae > Anaeromyxobacter. Next base: position 54,825 of record DASWEI010000100.1, read on the forward strand.
CGCAGCCGCAGGCGGAGCCGCACGCGGAGCCGCAGCTCGCGACGTGAGCGATCGACCTCGACGCTCGAAAGAAGGGAGACGACCCATGGCGGATTTTCTCGAGGCACTGCGGACCCGGCTCGGCGAAGCCCTCCAGACGTGGGGACCGTGGACGCGCTGGACGTGGTGCCGTGCGCAGCGCCGCCGCCTCCGCCGCCCCGGCGGCGGCATCGTCTGGGTGCGCGGGAGCGCGGCGGTGACCTGGGCGGAGTGGGGGGCACGCCGCGGCTACTTCGACGTGCAGTACATGGACGGGCTGCCTTACCTGTGTGCGCTCGCCGCGCCCGTCGTCTGAGCGCTGGACCGGGAGGGTGCGAGTGAACGAGATCGAAGCTCGAACGACGACGACTCGGATGCGCCGCAGGAAGGCGATCGCGCTCGTCGCGCACGACAACAAGAAGGCCGACCTGCTCGAGTGGGCGCGCTACAACCGCGGCTCGCTCGCGAAGCACGACCTCTATGGCACCGGGACGACCGGCAAGATGGTCGCCGACGCGCTCGGCGAGCTGAAGGTGAAGCGGCTCCTGTCGGGCCCGCTCGGAGGCGACCAGCAGATCGGCGCGATGATCGCCGCCGGTGAGCTCGATGCGCTCATCTTCTTCTGGGATCCGCTCGAGCCGCAGCCGCACGATCCCGACGTGAAGGCGCTCCTGCGGATCGCGGTGCTCTACAACATCCCGACCGCGTGCAACCGGGCGAGCGCGGACTTCGTGATCTCGTCCCCACTCATCCTCGAGGAGTACGAGCGGATCGTGCCCGCCCACGAGGCGATGCGGCTCCGCGCCACGAGGTAGCCTCGCGCAGCGACCCCACCGCACCGGTCGGGGACTCCCCGCGCAGGCCGCACGAACCGGGCGAGGGCTCGGTCGCTGCGCAAGGACCTCAGGTGCCCATGCGCCTCCACGGCACGCCGGTTATCTCTCGCGATGAAGGACCGCGACCCAGCCCGCGTCTCGGAGCATCCCGCTCCCTCACCGGCCGGCCCGAGGGATACCGAGATGGACGCATTGACTCCCGCGACACTGGTTCACTTCTACGATACCCGCCTGCACCAGATCCTCTGTGGCGTGCGCGGCTTCGATCACAAGTCCACGAAGCATTCACGCAGCGTCACGTGCCAGGCTTGCGTCGCGCTCCTTGGCGAGCGGACGGGGCTCACCGGCGCGGGCGCCGACGCCCCGGCGGGCAGCGCGGCCCCCTGACGCATAGGGGGCTCACCGCGCCGCTAGCGCAGCGCGCGGCCAAGCAGCTCCGCCTTCTCCACCGCCGAGCGCAGCACGAGCGAGGGCTCGCGCGTCCGGTCGCCGTCCCTCACGAGCCGGTGCGCCTGGCTCACCGCGCGCGCGAAGTCGAGGTTCCCGAGGATCCGGCCACTGTCGGACGTGAGCAGCTCGTTCAGCTTGCGGATCCGCATCTTCAGCTCGCCGAAGTTGTCGTTCATTCTGCTTCTATACCGCGCGCCGCCCTCCGGCGCCGGGCGCCCGCGCATTTGACGGGGTGGCCCTTCTCCTGCGCGAGCGCGGGGCGTACAAGAGGCGATGTCCGACGCCCGAAAGCAGTCGTTGTACTTCCCGGAGGAGATGCTCCGGCAGATGCAGGAGGAGGCGATCCGGCAGGATCGGTCGCTGTCCTGGGTCGTGCAGCGGGCGTGGCGGCTCGCGCGCGAGCGGATCGGAAAGCTCCCCGCGAGCGGCGTCGCCCACCCGCCCGCCGCCGCGGACGCCGGCGGCAGCCAGCGCTAGGCGCGGTGGCCGTCACCGGCTGGAAGCGCGTGAGGCGCGCCGCGCGCGCGGCGGTGATCGTCGCGTTCGTCCGCGTGCTCACGCGGATGCCGCTCGGGCTCGCGCTCGCGCTCGGCGGCGCGCTCGGGTGGCTCTCGTGGTTCCTGTCTGCCCGGATGCGCCGCGACATGCGCGCGAGCCTCGCCGCGGCGTTCCCTGCGAAGGACGCCGCGGAGCGCGACGCCATCGCGCGGGCGAGCCTCGTCCACCTCGGGTGGCTCGGCGGCGAGCTCATCACGATGCCGCGCTGGGCGTCGCGCATCGACGACTACGTCGAGGCCCCTGCCGAGGCGGTCGCGACGCTCGAGCGCGCGGTCGCACGGGGCAAGGGGATCGTCCTCGTCCTCGGCCACATCGGGAACTGGGAGCTCACGTGCCGCATCTCGCGATACGTGCAGCCGAACGCCGTCATCGCGAAGCGGAGCTGGCACGCGCGCCTCGACGGCCTCGCGGAGCGCGCGCGCGGTGTGAACCGCGTCGAGACGTTCTGGCGCGACGACGCCGCGACCGGCCGCGCCATGCTGAAGCTGTTCCGGCGGGCCGGCACGCTCGGCATCCTCATCGACCAGGACATCCGCGACGTGCAGAACGTCTTCGTCCCATTCTTCGGGCGCCCCGCCGCGACCCCGCGCGCGGCCGCCGACCTCGCGCTGCGCTTCGGCGCGGCCGTCCTGGTCGTCACCTGCCACCGCCGCGGACCGCGCGCGGGGGACGGCCATCGGCTCTCCGTGACCGAGGTGCCGTACGACGGCGCGCCCGTCGACCGCGAGGCGGAGGTGGTCCGCCTCACTGCCGCGTGCGCCGCGCTCCAGGAGGCGGCGATCCGCCGCCACCCCGCCGAGTGGGTCTGGATGCACCAGCGGTGGAAGACGGAGCCGCCCGGGCTCCCGGTGGATGGCTCTACCGCGGCGCCGCGAGCGCCTGCTCCAGGTCGGCGATGATGTCGGCGGCGTCCTCGACCCCGATCGCGAAGCGGACGAGGTTGTCCTTGATGCCGACCTCCAGCCGCTCCTCGGTCGTCTTCTCGAAGTACGACATGAGCGCGGGCTGCTCGATCAGGCTGTCGACGCCGCCCAGGCTCGGCGCGATGTAGGGGATCTCCATCCTGTCGATGAAGCGGCTCGCGTCCTCGAGCGCGCCCCGCACCTCGAAGCTGACCACCCCGCCGAACCCGCTCATCTGCCTGCGCGCCACCTCGTGATCCGGGTGCGACGCGAGCCCGGGATACCAGACGCGCTCGATTCGCGGGTGCGTCTCCAGATGACGGGCCACCGCCAGCGCGGTCTCGTTCTGCTGCCGGACCCGCAGCCCGAGCGTCTTCAGGCCGCGCTCCAGCAGGTAGGCGTTCTGCGGGTCCACGATGCCGCCGAGCACCCCGCGCGCGTCGCGCAGGGCCGCGACGCGGGCCTTGCTCCCGACCACGACCCCCGCGAGCAGGTCGTGGTGGCCGCCCATGTACTTCGTCGCGCTGTGCGTGACGTAGTCGATGCCGTACTGGAGCGGGCGCTGGTTGATGGGCGTGCCGAAGGTGCTGTCGATGATCGTCTGGACACGATGACGGCTCGCGATCTCCGCGAGGCGCTCCAGATCGACGCAGCGCAGGTAGGGATTCGTCGGGCTCTCCGAGATGACGAACCGCGTCTTCCTCGGCTGGATCGCGGCCTCGAGCGCCGCGTAGTCGCCCATCGGCACGACCGTGGTCTCGATCCCGAGCCGCTTCAGGAACACGAGACAGAACTGGCGGGTCCGGCGGTAGCAGTCGTCCGTCATGACGAGGTGCGCGCCCGTCGGAAGGCTCGCGAGCAGCAGCGACGTCATCGCCGCCATCCCGGACGAGAAGAGCACCGCGTCATCTGCCTGCTCCAGCGCCGCCACCTTGCGCTCGACGGACTGGACGGTGGGGTTCCCGTAACGACCGTAGTCCTCGCGCCCCTCGATGTTCACGCCGAGGCTGCGCTGCTGCATGAAGTTCACGAGATCGGCGGTGTCCGCGAACGCGTACGTCGCCGTCTGGATGATCGGCATCGGGATCGCCTGGTGCGCCCGAGCGCGGGTGTCGCCGCCGTGGACCGAGAGGGTGTTCGGGCCGGGGCGGGGCGAGCCGCTCGCGCTGCTCGTCTCCGCGGCTCGCGCGGCGGCTGCCGCGGGCGTGGCACTGGGATCTGAAGGTCTCTTGCTCATCGGGCCGTCTCGGGTTCGAGGGTCACGGGCGCGGCGATGCCGCGCGCGAACCGGTGACGTTCGCACAGGTCTTCGGGATCCACAACGCCGCGGACCCTTGCCCGCGCACCCCGTCCGGGCGTCCGTTATCCCAGAGGGACCCATGGGAGGAGCCGATCGGGGCGACTCGACGCTCGGATATCGCCGGAAACACGAGGGCTCCGGCGGTCGAGGGGCGAACGTTTGCCCGGTCGGTCTCGTCCGCAATACCGGATGCGCAACATCCGCCGCGGGCGACCGGCGCAGCGCCGCCTAGCGCGGCATGTGGCGCAGGCCGCCGCCGTTCACGACGTCGGCGTAGCCCGCACGCGCGAGGAGCCGCGCCGCCGACGCGCTCCGCATCCCCGACGCGCAGTACACGACGACCGGCCGCTCCTTGGGGATCCTGTCGAGCCGTTCGCCGAGCTCCGCGAGCGGAACGTTGATCGCGCCCGGGTAGGCGCCGCGGGCGAACTCGCCAGGCGTCCGCACGTCCACGATCTTCGCGCCCGCCTGGATGCGCCGGAGGACCTCCGCCGGCGGAGCGCGGCCGGCTCCGAGGGCCCGGCGCAGGATCAGGAAGCCGGCGGCGCCGGCGACGGCGATCATCCACGGTTCGAGGTTCACGCGCTCTCCTTGCGAGATCGGGCACCGCAGGCGGCCCCGTAAGTGAGAGCCCGCCCGCGAGGAACGGTTCGCGGACCCGCGCGCCTCGCGAGGGAAGGCCGCACGGTGGCCTCGGGCGGGTGCCCACCGTCCTCGAGGCTCTCGAGGGCCGCGCCGATTTCCGGTGGCGAGCCGCCAGCTGCCTGGCGTAGAGCCTCGCGGCAGGAGCCCACCGGCATGACGAACTTCCGCAGCGACTCCCGCTCACCCGCGCGCGTGTTCGAGACGGTCCTCGTGCCGCTCCAGGCCTTCTTCCGGCTCGAGGCGGCGAGCGGCCTCCTCCTCCTCGGATGCGCGGTCGTCGCGCTCGCGTGGGCGAACCTCGCGCCCGGGAGCTACACGGCGACGTTCGCGACGCCGATCACGATCGGCGCGGGCGGGGCCGTCGCGCGGTTCTCGCTGCTCGGGCTCGTGAACGACGGGCTCATGGCGCTCTTCTTCTTCGTCGTCGGGATGGAGATCAAGCACGAGCTGGTCCACGGCGAGCTCAGAACGCTGCCCCAGGCGCTCCTGCCGGCGATCGCCGCGGCCGGCGGCATGGTCGTGCCCGCCGCGATCTTCCTCGGGTTCAACCGGGGTGGACCTGGCGCGGCAGGGTGGGGCATCCCGATGGCGACGGACATCGCGTTCTGCATCGGCGTGCTCACGCTGCTCCGGCGGCGCGTGCCGCACGCCCTCGTGGTGTTCGTGACGGCGCTCGCGATCTTCGACGACCTCGGCGGCATCCTCGTGATCGGGCTCTTCTACGGGAGGGGGCTTCACCTCGAGTGGCTCCTCCTGGCGGCCGCGGTGACCACGGCGGCGGCCCTCATGTCGCGCGGCGCCGTCCGGAGCGGCGCGGCCTGGGCGGTCGTGGGCGCGCTCCTCTGGTACGCGCTCCACGGCGCCGGCATCCACGCGACCATCGCGGGGGTAATCCTCGGCCTCGCCATCCCGACCCGCTCTGGCCGACCGCTCCGGGAGGTGATCGCGGACCTCTCCGCGCACGCGGGCGACCTCGCCCGCGCCGCGGCGGACGAGGAGCGCGACGAGGCGGCGGTCGAGGGGATCGAGGCACGGCTCGAGGAGCTCGAGGCGCCGCTCACGCGGTTCGTCCACGCGCTCCACCCCTGGGTCGCGTTCGGGATCATGCCTCTCTTCGCGCTCGCGAACTCGGGCGTGGAGGTCTCGTCGCTCGACGCGTCGCAGCTCACGGGAGACGTCGCCGTGGGGACCGCGCTCGCGCTCTTCGTCGGGAAGCAGGCGGGGATCTTCGTCTTCACCCTCGCGGCGGTCCGGACCGGGCTCGCGCGCATTCCGGGCGGCGCGTCGCCCGTGAAGCTGCTCGGCGTCTCGATCGTGTCTGGCATCGGCTTCACGGTGGCCCTGTTCATCGCGGGGCTCGCCTACCCGTCGATGCCGCGCCTCCTCGTCGAGGCGAAGCTCGGCATCCTCGCGGGCTCGGTCGTCTCGGGTCTCGCCGGGGCGCTCGTTCTACAGGCGACCGCGCCCGTCGCCGCGAACGGCACGGACCGTACCGCAAGCGCGCCGGCGTGACCGCCGTCACGGCGGCCGCGCGTGGCCCCGCCCCGTGCACTTCCAGGTGGAGCCATCGGTTCCCTGCCGCCCGCCCGCCCCCCCGCGCCTCGCCGCGCCGCACCGTGTCGTGTCGCCCGCGCACGGGACAGTGCTCCCCGAGCGGGAGCGCTCTTCCGCTGGGCGCGTGCAGTAGACTGCGCCCGCTTCGCCTCCCGCGATGCACGACCACGCCCCCATCTTCGTCGTCGACGACGACACCGATCTCCGCGAGGTCATCGGCGAGCTCCTCGTCGACGAGGGCTACCCGACGCGCCTGTTCGAGAACGGCCGGGCCGCGCTCGACCTCCTCCGCGACGGCGTCCGCCCCCGCCTCATCCTGCTCGACCTCATGATGCCGGGCATGAACGGCTGGCAGTTCCGCGCGGAGCAGCTCCGCGACGAGGCGCTCCGCGACATCCCCGTCGTGGTCATGACGGCGAGCCGCGGGTTCGATGACGCGCCGTTCGCCGAGGCGGAGATCCTGTACAAGCCGGTCGGCCTCGCGGAGATCCTCGCCGCGGTGGAGCGGAACGCGCTCGCCGCGTAGACTCCCCGGCCCCGTGGAGAGCCCCGGCCCCGCCCAGATCGCGCTGCTCGTCGCCGTCGCCCTCGCGGCCGGAACCATCGACGCGATCGCGGGTGGCGGCGGGCTCGTCACGCTCCCCGTCTTCCTCGCGGTGGGCCTCCCGCCGCACCTCGCGCTCGGCACGAACAAGGGCCAGTCGGTCTTCGGCTCGTTCGCCGCGCTCGTCCGCTTCTCGCGTGCCGGGCTCGTCGACGCCGCGCGCGCCCGCGTCACCTTCCCGCTCGCGCTCGTCGGATCGCTCGCCGGCGCGGCGCTCGTCCTCGCCCTGCCGCCCTCGGTGCTCCGGCCGGTGGTCCTCGTGCTCCTCGCCTTCGCCGCGCTGTTCATCGGGCTGCGCCGCGGGCCCCCGCCGCGGCTCGAGGACGCTCCTCCGCCCCCGCATGCGATGCTCGTCGCCGGCTCCGCGGCCCTCGTCATCGGCGCCTACGACGGGTTCTTCGGGCCCGGAACGGGCACCTTCCTCATCGTCGCCTTCGTCGCGCTCCTCGGGGACGGGCTCGCCCACGCCTCGGCTTCCGCGAAGGTCGTGAACTTCGCCTCGAATCTCGCGGCCCTCGTGCTGTTCGCGGTGCGCGGGACGGTGATCTGGCGGATCGCGCTCCCGATGGCCGCGGCCCAGCTCGCCGGCGGCTGGCTCGGCGCCCACCTCGCGGTGCGACGGGGAGACGCCCTCGTCCGCAGGGTCGTCGTGGCGGTCGCGCTCGCACTCGCGGCGAAGCTCGCCTTCGACATGCGGTAGGGGGGGGCGGCGGCCCGCTCGCTCCCTGGTTCACGTGGCGCGCCAAGCGCTGCTACACTCGACCTCCACCCGGGGGTCAGGGAAAGGAGCATCGCGCCGATGAGCCGCTTCGTATCCGCCGAGGAAGCCGTCTCGGTCATCAAGTCGGGCTCGCGCGTCTTCGTCCACAGCGTCGCCGCGGCGCCGCGTCGCCTCATCGAGGCGATGACGGCCCGCGCCCCCGAGCTGCGCGTCGTCGAGATCGTCTCGCTTCATACCGAGGGCGACGCACCGTACGCCGCCCCCGAGATGGCGAAGAGCTTCCGCGTGAACGCCCTGTTCGTCGGCGCGAACGTGCGCCGGGCCGTCGAGGAGGGCCGGGCCGACTACTGCCCGGTGTTCCTCTCCGAGGTCCCGTCGCTGTTCCGCACCGGCATCCTGCCGCTCGACGTCGCCCTCATCCACGTCTCGCCCCCCGATCGCCACGGCTTCTGCTCGCTCGGGGTGTCGGTGGACGTCACGCGCGCCGCGGTCCAGACCGCGCGCACCGTGATCGCCCAGGTGAACCCGCGGATGCCGCGCACCCACGGCGACGGCCTCATCCACATGGACCAGATCGACTCCATGGTCGAGGTGGACGAGCCGATCCACGAGGTGCCGCCGCAACAGCTCACCGACATCGAGCACGCGATCGGGCGCCACTGCGCCGAGCTCGTCGACGACGGCGCGACGCTCCAGATCGGGATCGGCGCGATCCCGCAGGCGACGCTCGCGGCGCTCGACGACCACCACCGACTCGGGATCCACACCGAGATGATCTCGGACGGCGTCGTGGACCTCGTCGAGAAGGGCGTCATCACCGGGGAGGCGAAGCGCGTCCACCCCGGCAAGATCGTCGCCGGCTTCGCGATCGGGTCGAAGCGGCTCTACGACTTCCTCGACGACAACCCGCTCGTCGCCATGCTCGACATGGCGTACATCAACGACACCGCGGTGATCCGGCGGAACCCGAAGGTCACCGCGATCAACTCGGCCATCGAGGTGGACATCACGGGCCAGGTCTGTGCCGATTCGATCGGTGACCGCCAGTACTCCGGCGTCGGTGGCCAGATGGACTTCATCCGCGGCGCGGCCCTCTCGGAGGGCGGCAAGCCCATCATCGCCCTCCCCTCGATGACGAGCAGCGGCGACGCGCGGATCGTCTCGATGCTGAAGCCCGCGGCCGGTGTCGTCACGACGCGGGCGCACGTCCACTTCGTCGTGACCGAGCACGGGATCGCCGACCTCTTCGGCAAGAACCTGCGCCAGCGCGCCGCCGCCCTCATCGCGATCGCGCACCCGAAGCATCGCGACGCGCTCGCCGCGGAGGCCCGCCGCCGCTTCGGGACGTGGTGAGCTGACGGCGGCCCCGCCGCGGCGTCATCGATCGTTTTCGCCCCGCGAGGCGGCGCCACGCCTCCGGGGCGGCGCTCCCGCGGGTCGGCGGCTTGCCCGCTCGACGCGCCGTGTCGACGTTCGGCCCGGGGTGCCCACCGATGCCCGGCTGCAGCATCGTGACAGAGCTGGAGGGCGGCCGGACCGTCATCCGGGTCGCAGGCGTCTTCGATCGCGCATCCGCGTTCGAGCTCCGCGATCGACTCGAGCGCGAGCCGGCGCTCGATCTGGTGCTCGACTTCAGCTTCGTGCGCGAGTTCGCGGACCTCGGCGTGGCGACGCTCGCGCACGGCCTCGCGGGCGCCGAGCGTCGCCTCTGGCTCCGCGGTCTGCGCGAGCGCCAGCTCCGGATCTTCCGGTACTTCGGCGTCGACGTGGCGGCTCGGGGCGAGCTCGGCGCGCGCGGGGCATGAACCAGCCGCGCCCCGCGGCGCCACGCGTGCTAGATCTTCTCGTGGTCGGAGACGATCTCCCGGTCGCCGCCGGCCGCGTCCTCGGCGGCGCCCCGGTCGGCTGGCTTGTCGTCGTCCCCTGCCTCGTCCTCGCGGACGACCCCCTCCTCCTCGTCCGTACCGAAGTACCCCTCGTAGTACGGCTCCTTCACGGGCGGCAGATCGGTCCGCGGAGCGTCTTCTCGCTCCCTCTCTTCCGGCTTCTTTGGCATCGCGACCTCCGCCGCGAACCTGCGTCCCGCGCGCTCCGCGCGGAAGCGGTCGGCATTGCCGGAGCCCGCCCGGGGAACGATGGTTGAGCGAGGAGGACCGATGCCCAGGGCCATCTGGAGCGGCGCGCTGACGTTCGGGCTCGTGAACGTGCCCGTGAAGCTCTTCACCGCCGTGACGCAGAAGGAGGTCCATTTCAACATGCTCCACGCGAAGGACGGCGCGCGGATTCGCATGAAGCGCTTCTGCAGCGCGGAGGACCGCGAGGTGCCGTACGAGGAGATCGTGAAGGGGTTCGAGATCGGGAAGGAGCGCTACGTCACGATCACGGAGGAGGAGCTCGCCGCGCTCGATCCCAAGGCGACGCGCACGATCGAGATCCGGGACTTCGTCGACCTCGCCGATATCGACCCCATCTTCTACGAGTCCACCTACTACCTCGTCCCGGACAAGACCGCCGCGAAGGCGTACCGCCTCCTCGTGGACGCGATGCGGCACAAGGGCAAGGTCGCGATCGCCTCGTTCGTCCTGCGGACCCGCGAGGCGCTCTGCTGCGTCCGGCCGATCGAGGAGGCCCTCGCCGTCTCGACCATGAACCGCGCCGACGAGATCGTGCCGGTCTCGTCGCTCGAGGTCCCGCACGCGAGCGAGCCGTCCGAGCGGGAGCTGCAGATGGCGGAGCAGCTCGTCGAGTCGCTGTCCGCGCCCTTCGAGCCGGCGCGCTATCCGGACGTGCACCGGGAGCGGGTCCTCGCGCTCGTCGAGAAGAAGGGGGCGGGCGAGGTGATCGAGCCGGCCGCGGCGGAGGAGGCTCCGGCGCGGGTGGTGAGCCTCGCCGACGCGCTCTCGGCGAGCCTCGCCGCGGCGCGGCGCCGCGGTGACGAGGGCGCCGCCCGGGCGGAGCCCTCGCACGGGGCGCGGCATCATCCGCCCGCTGCGGCCGCCCGGACCGCACGCCGGCCGGGGAAGAAGAAGAGGGCGTGAGCGGGCGAAAGGCCGTCGAGGTGGAGGTGGAGGGGCGCCGGATCCTGCTCCGGAATCTCGACAAGGTCTTCTACCCGGAGACGAGCTTCACGAAGGGAGACGTCGTCGACTACTACGCGCGGATCGCCCCGGTGCTCCTGCCGCACCTGCGCGACCGGCCGCTCACGCTCAAGCGCTACCCGGACGGCGTCGACGGCCCGTTCTTCTACGAGAAGCGCTGCCCGCGCTACCGCCCCGCGTGGCTGCGCACCGCGCCGATCTGGAGCGAGGGCAACCAGGAGGACATCAGCTACTGCGTCGTGGACGATCTCGCGTCGCTCGTCTGGGTCGCGTCCATCGCGGATCTCGAGCTCCACACCCCGCTCGCCCTCGCCTCCGACTTCGAGCGGCCGACGACGCTCGCGTTCGACCTCGACCCAGGACCGCCCGCCGACGTCGTCACCTGCTGCGAGGTCGCCCTCCTCCTGCGCCGGCTCCTCGACCGGCTCGGGCTCGAGGCGTTCCCGAAGACCTCCGGCTCGAAGGGGCTGCAGGTCTACGTCCCGCTCGACGGCACCGCGGCCTACGACGAGACGAAGGCGTTCGCGCACGCCGTCGCGCGCCTGCTCGAGCGGGTCCACCCCGCGCTCGTCGTCGAGCGGATGACGAAGAGCCTGCGCGGCGGGAAGGTGTTCGTCGACTGGAGCCAGAACGATCGGAACAAGACGACCGTCTGCGCCTACTCGCTGCGCGCGCGGTCGCGCCCGACCGTCTCGACGCCGCTCCGCTGGCGGGACGTGGAGCGCGCGGCCCGGACGCGGAGGCCCGACGGGCTCGTACTCGAGGCGAGGGACGTGCTCGCGCGGGTCGCGGCCGTGGGCGACCTCTTCGCGCCCGTCCTCTCGCTTCGGCAGCGGCTGCCCGACGCGAGGGAGCTCGAGCGCGCGCCCGCTCGCTGACGCACGGCGCCTGCAGGCGCACCTTCTCGCAGGGGCGGCGCGGCGGCGCGCGCCGCAGCGAGGGGGAGCCATGGATGAGACGGGGCGGCTCATCGAGGCCGGAGCCCATCCGATGCCGCCGCACGGCGCGACCGACGGGAGCGGCCGTCAGGAAACCGAGCAGGAGGTCCGCTCGGCGGCGCGTCCGGCCGATCGGGCACGGGGCGCCGCGGGCGCCGCCCGCGAGAAGGTGCGCCCGCGATCGCGAGGCCTCCCTGCCGATCCGCTGCGCCGGATGCGGACACGGGAGATCGTGACCGAGCTCGCACGGAAGGGGAGCCTCCTCGCCCGCAAGGAGATCGAGCTCGCGAAGGTGGAGCTGAAGTCGGATGTGCGCGCCGAGATCCGGACGGCGGGCGGCCTCGGGGTCGCGGGGCTGTGCGCCGTCTTCACCGTTCAGCTCCTGCTCGTCGCCGTCGTGCTCGCCCTGATGGAGGGCGGCGTTCTCCCGGGCTGGACAGCCGCGCTCGTCGTCGCCGCGGTGGTCCTTGCGATCGGGGTGGGGGTCGGGCTCTGGGGCTGGGGACGCCGGGTGAAGAAGCCGCTCGGCACGACCCGGCACTCGCTGCGGGAGGACGTGCGATGGGCGAAGGAGCAGATCGCGTGAGGAACGGGTCTCCGCGGGCCGCCGACGTTCACCGCGTCGCCGGCGAGATCGACGTCCTGCGGAGCGAGCTCGGCGGCCTCGTCGGCGAGCTCGACCGGCGCCGGCACGAGGCGATGGACGTGCGGCTCCAGATGAGCCGACACCCGATCGTGGTCGCGGTGGTCGCGACGGTCGCCTCCCTCGTGCTCGGGAGCGCGCTCGGCCTCGCGGTCCGCGGCAGGCGCCAGCGCCGCCGGCCGTCCTTCCGCGCGCGCGAGACGCGCCGCGCGCTCGGGCGGCTCTTCGAGCATCCCGATCGCGTCGCCGCCGAGCCGTCGATCGCGAGCAAGGTCGCGACCGCGGTCGTCGTCGCGGTGGCGACCGCGCTCGCGAAGCGGCTCGTGGACCGGAGCATCCGGCCGGCGCGTGCCTGAGACACGCGCGCCGGCGGTGGCGGCGCGGGGCGCGCCGCCGAGGTGGTCCGGTTCCGTCGTCTCGTCAGTGCGCCGCGTGCTGCTCGGCGCGGTCCGCCACGTCGCGGACGCCCGCCGCGTGCGCGCAGTGTGCGCAGCAGTACGTCTTCGCGTCGGCCTCGCTCCCGTGGCCGATCACACGGCAGCCACAGTGCGCGCACCGCGGCGCGAGCGCCTGGATGGCGCACTCGAAGCTGTCGAAGATGTGCCGCTTGGCTGCCATCTCGATCGCGAACGCCTTGTCGTACTCGTTACCGCAAACCTCGCACGTCCCCGTCATCGCTCCCCCTCCTCGCCCGCACGGCGCGGGCGTCCCGAGATGATCCAGCCGGCGACGAGCGCCGCCTCGAGCGCCGCGTCGCCGAGATAAATGGGCGAGATCCGCCGCCGCGCGGCGTACCAGGTGTCGATCGCGCCGAGCCCGGCGGCGCTCCCCGCGGCGAGCAGCCGGAGCTCCGGCGTGACGCGGCGCCGGCGCGCGGCGAGCGCGAGCGCCCCCCCGATCGCGAGCACGAGCACGCCGACCGTCCGCACGAGCCATCGCTCGCGCTTCGGGCCGGTCACCGCCTCGAAGCTCGGCATGTGGACGAGCGGCCAGGCACCCGCCGCCGCCCAGTAAAGCCCCTGCCCCCACGCCAGCGTTCGCGCCCCCGGGTCCACACGTCAAACGTGATCACGCGCGGGGTCGCTCGCCTCGGGCACGCGCGCTCCGCCCGTGACATCGACCCCCGCAGTACCCAACGTCGTCCCTGAGGAGGGTGGCGCCCGCGCACGACGCGCCGGGGCTTCGCGCTCCAAGGGAGGGGACGATGGCAACGGTGGCGGTCAGGGAACCGCTCTTGAATCGCGTGAGCTGGGGTGCACTCTTCGCGGGGTTCTTCTTCGGTTTCGGAGTCTGGATGTTGTTTCTGTCGCTCGGCGCCGGGATCGGCTTCGCTGCGTTCGACCCGAGGGATCTCGGCCAGTGGCAGGGGCTCGGGATCGGGTTCGGGATCTGGGGCGTCATCTCGGGGATCGTGGCGATGTTCCTCGCGGGCTGGCTCGCGGCGCGCCTCAGCCAGGCGGACTCGAAGCCGGCTGGCATGCTCCACGGCGCCGCGCTGTGGGGCTTCATGATCGTCGCGGGGCTCTGGATCGCGACGATGGCGGTCACGCGGACCGCCGGGGCGGCGGCATCGGCCGCGGGCGGCGCGGCGCAGACCGCGGGTCAGGCCGCGGCCGCGAACCCGCAGCTCCAGCAGCAGGCACAGCAGCGGGCAGACGAGGCGCGGCAGCAGGCACAGCAGCTCCGGCAGAAGGCCGAGCAGAACAAGGACGAGGCGGCCGCAGCGGCGAAGACCGCTGGGGCGGCGGGGTCGTGGGCGTTCTTCATCTACGCCCTGCTCACGCTCGCCGCGGCGATCGTCGGCGGGCGCGCGGGCGTACCGCGAGATCGCACCTTCCTCACGCGCGAGCAGCCCGCGCCCGTTCCGGGCGCGCCGCTCTCGCCGCAGCGAGCCTGAGAACGCGCGAGAACGCGCCGCGCCGAGGGGGGCGGCCACACACACGCGAACGGGAGGCGATATGGCACGGGTAGAGAAGAGCGTGGAGATCGAGCGTCCACTCCGGATGGTCTACGACCAGTGGACGCAGTTCGAGGAGTTCCCGCGGTTCATGGAAGGGGTCGAGGAGGTCCTGCAGCTGGACGACAAGACCCTTCACTGGAAGGCCAAGATCGGCGGGAAGACGGAGGAGTGGGACGCGGAGATCGTGCACCAGCAGCCGGATCAGTCGATCGCGTGGCGCCACACGCGCGGCGCGGTGAACGCGGGAACCGTCACGTTCACGCCCATCGACGCGGAGCGGTGCAGGGTCTCGCTGGCGCTCGAGTACGACCCGAAGGGCTTCATCGAGAAGATCGGCGACATCCTCGGCATCGTGTCGCGCCGCGTCGAGGGCGACCTCGCGCGGTTCAAGAAGTTCATCGAGGAGCGGGGCTCGGAGACGGGCGCCTGGCGCGGGGAGATCCGGCCCGGCGGCGAGGTGGACCCGCATCCGGGCGGCCAGCACTGATCATCCCGAGACCTACCCCGCGCGCCCCTCCGCGACGGCGAGGGCCGGGACGCCGGCGCGGCGGGGCGCCTCAGCCTCGGCTGAGACGCGCACGACGCGGTGCGAGGCGGGGTCCGCGAGCACCCTCTTCACGAGCCCCTGGTTCAGCGCGTGGCCGCTCTTCACTGCGGTGAGCGCGCCGAGCACCGGCAGGCCGAACAGCGCGAGATCGCCGACGGCGTCGAGCACCTTGTGGCGCGCGAACTCGTCCGGGAACCGGAGCCCCTCGGGGTTCAGTATCGAGAACTCGTCCACGACGATCGCGTTCGCGAGGCTGCCGCCCTTGGCGAGCCCGGCGGCCTGCATCCGCTCGATGTCCTTGCGGAAGCAGAACGTCCGCGCGCGCGCGATCTCGCGCTCGAACGTGCGGTCGTTCACCGTCGTCCGGAAAGCCTGGTTCGTGATGAGCGGGTGCTGGAAGTCGGCGGTGAACTCGACCGAGAAGGACTCGGCCGGCTCGAGCCTTGCGAGCTTGTCGCCGTCGCGGACCTCGACCGGCTGGTCGATCACGAGCCAGCGCTTCCCCGCGCGCTGCACCTGGACGCCGGCCTCCTGGACGAGACAGACGAACGGCGCGGCGGAGCCGTCGAGGATCGGGATCTCGGGGCCGTCCACCTCGACGCGGCAGTTGTCGATGCCCATGCCGTGGAGCGCGGCCATCACGTGCTCGACGGTGTGGACGCGCGCGGCGCCGTTCGAGAGGTTCGTCGAGAGCGTCGTGTCCGAGACGAACTCGTTCCGCGCCGGGATCTCGATGCCGAGGTCCATCCGCACGAACGAGACGCCGGCGTCGATCGCCGCGGGCGCGAGCGTCAGAGTCGCCGGCTTGCCGGAGTGGAGTCCGACTCCGGTGCAGGAGACTCGCTTCGCGACCGTCCGCTGATTCCAATGTGCCATCGATACGTGTCCCCTCGCCGGGCCTACTCGCCCGAGCGGCACCCATCCGAGCAATCGACATGCCAATCACCCCGAAAATCGGCAGTTTTCGTCGCCTCACCGCGCCGGTCCAAGCGTGCGAAGTGACGGGTGATTCCTGCGCTGTCGGTCCGGATTCCCTCCAGCTGCTTCGCGGAGCGCGATCCGCACCCTCGGGACGTGCTCGGATCGCGACACTGCTGTCAGACCGGCACGATGCATCACCGGTTTCGACGCGGCGCCTTATACCATGTGCGACGACCGACGAAAGCTCGGCGCGTGATCCCTCTCAAGGACGACCTCCCCACCGAACGGACGCCGATCGTCACCTACGCGCTCGTCGCGGCGAACGTCGTCGCGTTCCTGTGGCAGCTGCAGGTCGGCCTCGACGTGTCGGCGTTCCGCGGGGGTGCGATCCCCTACGAGATCCTGAGGTTCCAGGACATCGAGTGGCGCGACATCGTCCCGCCGCCGTTCACGATCCTGACGAGCATGTTCCTGCACGGGGGCTGGGTCCACCTCGGGTTCAACATGCTGTCGCTCTGGATCTTCGGGAACAACGTCGAGGACGCGCTCGGCCGGATGCGCTACCTCGGCTTCTACCTGCTCGCCGGGATCGCCGCCGCGCTCGTGCAGACCGTCGCGTCCGCCGCATCGGGCGACGAGCTCGTGCCGATGGTCGGCGCGTCGGGCGCGATCGCGGGAGTCCTCGCGGGCTACCTCGTCCTGTTCCCGAGCGCGCGCGTCCTCACCGCCATCGTGCTCGTCGTCTTCGTGCGGCTCACCTACCTGCCGGCGCGCTTCTTCATCCTCGGCTGGTTCGCGATCCAGGTCGCCTCGGTCCTCTTCGGCGGAGCCCCGGGGGGCGGCGTCGCGTTCTTCGCGCACATCGGCGGGTTCGCGGCCGGGTACCTGCTCGTGCGCGTCTTCGGTCGAAGACCGACGTGGCGGTCGAGAAGGTTCACCTTCTGAGGGTGAAGCCCCGCGGTCCATTACTACTCGGGCACTTCTGCGCCGTAGCGAAAACGCCGAGGCCGAAGCGAGGCGGGCGCGCGACGAACGAGCAGCGGAGGCACTCGCATCCCGGCGCCAGCGAGGGCGAGATCCTCGAGGCCGGGCGGAGAGATCGCGTGCGGAGGTCATGACGCGAGCATAGAACGCGATTTCGGGACCTCCCCAGACGCACGGATTCGCGTCAGGGAACGCGAACGCCAGCGGGCCCTCGAGAACTCCCTTGCGCGTCCTCGGCGCACGGGAGGCGAGATCTGCCGCACCAGGAGCGGCATTCCCGCACGCTCCCTCACCGCGGAGATCATCTGACGGTGAAGTACGTCAAGCACCTCGGCGCCGGCCCGAGTAGTTCTAGAGCAGCTCGCCCTGCCCGCCCCTCGGCCTCTCGCGGCCGAGGTGCTGGTACGCCGACGGGAGCGCGACGCGTCCGCGCGGCGTGCGCGCGAGGTAGCCCTCACGCACGAGGAACGGTTCGTAGACGTCCTCGATCGTGTCGCGCTCCTCGCCCACGGCCGCGGCGACGGCGTCGATGCCCACCGGGCCGCCGCCGAACGTGTCGAGGATGACGGTGAGGATGCGCCGGTCCATCGCGTCGAGGCCCTTCTCGTCCACCTCGAGCCGCGCGAGCGTCGTGTCCACGATCGCCTTCGTGAGGCGGCCGTCGCCCTCGACCTGCGCGAAGTCGCGGGCCCGCTGCAGCAGCCGGATCGTGATCCGCGGCGTGCCGCGTGCGCGACGGGCGAGCTCGTCGGCCCCGGCGGGCTCGACCGGGAGCGCGAGCTTCGCCGCGGCGCGCACCGCGATCTCGCGCAGCTCGGCGGGCTCGTAGTACCCGAGCCGCTCCTGGATCGGGAACCGGTCGCGCAGCGGCGACGCGAGGAGGCCGGTGCGCGTCGTCGCGCCGACGAGGGTGAACCGCTCGAGCTTCATCTCCATCATCTGCGCGCCGATGCCGGCGCCGAGGACGACGTCGAAGCGAAAGTCCTCCATCGCCGGGTAGAGCGCCTCCTCGACCGCGGGCGAGAGCCGGTGGATCTCGTCGATGAAGAGGATGTCGCGCGGCGCGAGCGCGGTGAGCAGCCCCGCGAGGTCGCCCTTCTTCACGAGCGCGGGGCCGCTCGTGACGTGCAGCGTGACGCCGAGCTCGCGCGCGAGGATGTGCGCGAGCGACGTCTTGCCGAGCCCCGGCGGACCGGAGAGGAGCACGTGATCGAGCGCCTCGCCGCGCGCCTTCGCGGCCTTGGCGTAGACCTTGAAGTTCTTGACGATCTTCTCCTGCCCCACGTACTCCGCGAAGGTGGCGGGGCGGAGCGACTGCTCGAGGCGCGCCTCGCCCTCGTGGGGCCCGGGGGAGACGTCGCGGAGCGGCTTCACGGTCATCGCGGTCGGGAACGTAGCAGCGAAGGGTGACGGCCAGCTCTAACCGCGCAGGAGCTTCAGCGCGTCGCGCAGGAGATCGTCGAGCCGCTTCCCCTCGGCGTCGTCGCGCAGACGGTCCACCGCGCCGTCCGCCTGCGGCGCCTTGTAACCGAGGTTCACGAGCGCCTGCCGGAGCTGCTCGAGGGCGTCGCCGTCCCGCGCCGCCTTCGCGGGTCCCGCGGCGCGGGCGAGCACCGCGAGCTTCTCCCGGAGCTCGACGACGAGCCGCTCCGCGGTCTTCTTCCCGATGCCGGGCACCTTCGTGAGCCGCGCGTGATCGCCCTGCGCGACCGCGGCGGCGAGGTCCTTCGCGTCGATCCCGGAGAGGATGTTCTGCGCGGCGCGCGGGCCGACCCCCTTCACGTCGATGAGCGCGCGGAACACGGACTCCTCGTCCTCGGTCGCGAAGCCGAAGAGCTCGATCGCGTCCTGCCGCACGTTCGTGAACGTCCGGAGGGTCGTGGGGTTCCCCTGGGGCGGCAGCCGGGCGAGCGTCACCGCCGAGAGGTGGACGAGGTAGCCGACGCCCGCCACGTCGAGGATCGCGTGGTCCGCGCCCTTCTCGGCGACGGTCCCGGAGAGGCGCGCGATCACGGGGCGGTCCGGTGGTCGCGGCGGGCCGGGCGAAGGCGCGACAGCGCGTCGGCGGCGCGGCCGCGGACGAGCGAGAGGCGCGTCGCGCGTCGCGCGAGGTGGCAGACCGCGATCGCGAGCGCGTCCGCCTCGTCCGCGAGGTCGGCCTCGACGCCGAGCAGCGTGCGGGCGGTGCGGACCATCTGGTCCTTCGAGGCGCGGCCGCTGCCGGTGAAGGCGAGCTTCACCTCGCACGGCTGGTACTCGAAAACCGGCAGCCCGGCGCGGGCGGCGGCGGCGAGCGCGACGCCGCGGGCCTGCCCGAGCACGAGCGCGGATCTCGGTGAGACGCCGGCGAAGACGTGCTCGATCGAGACCTCCGCGGGGCGGGCTCGCGCGATGACGTCCGTGAGCCCGTCGAGGATGATCGCGAGCCGCTCCGCGACCACACCCTCGCCGGGGACGAGGACGCCCGAATCGAGGACGGAGAGCCGGCCCCGCTCCCGCGCGACGACGCCGTAGCCGCAGCGCCGGGAGCCGGGATCGATGCCGAGGACGATCACAAAAGCAGACTAGCATTCCCTGAACTTCCGTCCAGATGGCGGAGGTTCGCGCCGCCGCGTCCAGAGACCGGTCACGGTCACGGTCACGGGCACGGTCACGGGTCAAGCGGGAACGGGACACGGGAGGACCGGGAACGGGGAAAGAGGGAGACCGCCCCCGCGACGAGGGCCAGCACCGCTCCGGCGCGGAGCGACGTCGCGTAGCCCGCGAGGAAGCCGCCGTTCGCCGCGTCCGGGCCGGCCCGGAGCGCCACGATCGCGCCGGCGATCCCGATGCCGGCCGCCATCCCGCCGTTCCGCGCCGTCGCGAGGAGGCCACCGCCCGACCCGAGCCGCTCACGCGGGAGCGCGGACATCACCGCGGCGTTGTTCGGCGACTGGAAGAGCCCCATGCCGAGCCCGGCGAGCGCGAGCCGCGCCGCGATCGAGCCCACGGAGTCGTCCGCGCCCGCGAGCGACAGCAGCACGAGCGCAGCCGCGAGCACGATCATCCCGGCGAACGGGAGCCGGCGCCCGCCGAACCGGTCCGAGATCCACCCGGAGAGCGGCGACGCGATGGAGAGCGCGACTGGCACCGACACGAGCACCACGCCGAGCGTCGCGGGCGGCAGGCCGAGGACGCGGGCGAGCAGGAACGGGGTGAGGAGCGTCTGCGAGAACATCGCCGCGTACGACAGGAAGCCGGCGAGGAGCCCCCACGTGAAGACCGGGATCCGGAAGACGGCGCGGTCGAGGAGCGGCCCGCCCGCGCTGCCGCCCCCGCGCGGCAGGGTCCGGAGCGCCCACGCCACGCCGGCGAGCCCGACCGGAAGGTTCACGAAGAAGACCCAGCGCCACGAGAGGCCGGCCACGATGAGCCCGCCGAGCGGCGGCCCCGCGGTGAGGCCGATCGCGACGACGGTCCCGACCGCGCCGAGCGCGCGGCCACGCATCCGGGGCGGGAACGACGCGGTCACGATCGCCGGGCCAATCGCCATCATCGCCGAGGCGCCGAGCGCCTGGAGGAGGCGGGCGGCGACGAGCGCGCCGAGCCCCGGCGCGATCCCGCAGAGCGCCGAGCCGAGCGTGAACACGACGAGACCGCCCGCGTAGATGGCGCGGTGGCCGAGCCGGTCGCCGAGCCGGCCGAGCAGGAGCAGCGTCACCGTGATCGCGAGGACGTACGCGTTCACGATCCACTGGAGGCGGCCGACCGCCGCGCCGAGCTCGCGCCCGATCGTCGGGAGCGCGACGTTCACGATGTTGCCGTCGAGCGTCGCCATGAACGTGCCGACGGCGACGACCGAGAACGCGAGCCAGGGCGACCGCGCGCGCGGGGCCTGCCCGGTCGGAGTGGGGAGGGCGGTCTGCATCGGGGGATCGGTCGGGGTCGAGGTCGTGTTCTGGGTCGCCGTCTGGATCGATCAGCTCGCCGCCGGCGGGAACAGCGTCGGGTGCTCGGCGAGGACGATCCTCCGCAGCCGCGGCAGCGCGACATGGAAGGCGATGCTCGCGGCGAGGACGACCGCGCCGCCGAACGCGAGGGTCTTCTGCGCGCCGAGGTGGCTCGCGGAGAACCCCGCGGCGAGCGAGCCGAACGGTGACACGCCGACGAACAGGGTCGAGAAGACCCCCATCACCCGCCCGCGCATGTCGGCGGGGGCGAGCCCCTGGAGCAGCGTCATGGTGCCGGCCATCTGCGTGACGAAGCCGAAGCCGATGACGGCGAGCGCGAGGGCGGAGAGGGCCACCGTGCGCGAGAAGGCGAGCGCCACGACGCCGGCGCCGAGGAGCGACGCGCCGAACGCCACGCGCCGTCCGAGCCCGGCGAGCCCCGTTCGCAGCAGGAGGCCGATCGCACCCACGAGCGCGCCCGCTCCGGCGCACGCGAGGAGCGTGCCGTAGAGCCGGGCGTCGCCGCCGAGCACCTCCGACGAGAGCACGGGCAGGAGCGTCTGGTACGGGATCGCGAAGAAGCTCGAGGCGGCGAGCAGCGCGAGGAGCGCCCGCACGTGGGAGGTCCGGCCCGCGTATGCGAGCCCCTCCAGCACGTGCGCGCGGTGGCCGCCCTTCGCGGGCGGCTGCGGCGGCGGGGTCATGACGAGGAGCGCGTAGTAGGTGCCGACGAAGCTCGCCGCGTTGAGGGCGAACGCCCACCCCTCCCCGACGGACGCGACGACGAGGCCCGCGAGCGCCGGGCCGGCGACGCGCGCCGCGTTCACGATCGACGAGTTGAGCGCGATCGCGTTCGGCATGTCCTCGCCCGCGAGGTCCGCGAGCAGCGCCTGGCGCGCCGGGATCTCGAACGCGTAGGTCATCCCGAGCATCCCGGCGAGCACGAGGACGTGCCAGGGGCGAACCACGCCCGCGAGCGTCAGGCCGGCGAGGAGCGTCGCCTGCACGATCGCGTTCGCCTGCGTGACGAGCACGAGGCGCCGGCGCGGCCAGCGATCCGCGAGCGACCCCCCCCAGATGCCGAACAGGAACACCGGCACCGAGCCGAGGAAGTTCACGACGCCGAGCATCCCGGAGGAGCGGGTGAGCCGCCAGACGAGCCAGGCCTGCGCGACCGACTGCATCCAGGTGCCGGCGAGCGAGACCGCCTGCCCGGCGAAGAAGAGCCGGAGGTCGCGGCGGCCGAGCGAGCGGAGCGCGCGCGGCCAGCGCGTGGGGGTGACCGCGCCCACTCCGCCGCCGTCCGTCTTCATGGCTCCATCACGTCACAGCTGGATCTGCGCGCCCATCTCCACCACGCGGTTCGGAGGCAGGCCAAAGAACGAGCTCGCGGTCTGCGCGTTCCGGGACATGACGATGAAGAGCCGCTTGCGCCAGGTCGCCATCCGCGAGGGGCCGGTCGGGAGCAGGGTCTCTCGCCCGAGGAAGAACGTCGTCTCCATCGGGATGAACTTCAGCTTGGGGCCCGGGACCGCGCGCCGCGAGATCGACTCGAGCAGGGCCGGGACATCCGGGATCTCCATGAACCCGTAGTGCGCGATCACCTGGAAAAAGCCGCTCCCCAGCTCCCGGATCGAGACCCGCTCGGACTCGGGGACGTTCGGGATCTCCTCGGTGAGGAGGGAGACGATGACGACCCGCTCGTGGAGCACCTTGTTGTGCTTCAGGTGGTGCAGGAGCACGGGGGGGACGTTCCCGGTGTTGCCGGTCATGAACACCGCCGTGCCCGGGACGCGCTGCGGGTTCTTCCGGGCGATCTCGCCGAGGAACATCTCGAGCGGGAGCCCGGCGGCGCGCATCTGCTCGGCGAGGACCTCGCGCCCCTTCTTCCAGGTGGAGAGGAGCGTGAAGACGAACGCCGCCGCGGCGAGCGGGAACCAGCCGCCCTCCTCCAGCTTGATGACGTTCGCGCCGAAGAAGGCGGTGTCGACGACCATGAACAGGAACGACAGCGGCATCGCCTTCCAGCGCGGCCAGCCCCACAGATCGCGCACGACGCGGTGGAACAGCAACGTCGTGATCATCATCGTGCCGGTCACGGCGATGCCGTAGGCGGAGGCGAGCGCGGACGAGGAGCGGAACCCGAGCACGAGCGCCACCGTCGACGCCCCGAGCGCCCAGTTCACCTCCGGGATGTAGATCTGGCCGATCTCGGTCTTCGAGGTGTGGCGGATCGTGACGCGCGGCGAGTAGCCGAGCTGGACCGCCTGCCGGGTGAGCGAGAAGGCCCCCGAGATGAGCGCCTGCGACGCGACGATGGCGGCCGCCGTCGCGATCGCGATCATGGGGTACAGCGCCCACGACGGCGAGAGCAGGTAGAAGGGGTTCACGGCCGCGGTGGGATCGTGGAGCAGCAGCGCGCCCTGCCCGACGTAGTTGAGGAGGAGCGCCGGCATCGCGATCGTGAGCCAGGCGATCCGGATCGGCCGCTTCCCGAAGTGGCCCATGTCCGCGTAGAGCGCCTCGCCGCCCGTGATCACGAGGACCACCGCGCCGAGGACGAGGAACCCGTGCCACCCGTTGTGGACGAAGAACGAGATCGCGTGGCTCGGCACCACGGCGCGCAGGATCGAGGGGTCGAGCGAGAGCCCCCGGACCCCGAGGAGCGCGATCGAGCCGAACCAGACGAGCATCACCGGCCCGAAGACCGCGCCGACGGTGGCGGTCCCCCGCTTCTGGAAGAAGAAGAGGAGGACGAGGATGACGACCGTCGCGGGGACGACGACGTGCCCGAGGGCGGGCGCCGCCACGGTCACGCCCTCGACGGCGCCGAGCACCGAGATGGCCGGGGTGATGACGCCGTCGCCGTAGAGGAGCGCCGCCCCGAACAGGCCGAGGACGAGCAGCGCGTGGCGTGAGCTCTTCGCCGCCTCGTGGCGGCCGACGAGCGCGAGGAGCGCCAGGATCCCGCCCTCGCCGCGGTTGTCCGCGCGCATGACGAAGGACAGGTACTTGAAGGTGACGACGAACGTCACCGCCCAGAAGACGAGCGAGACGACGCCGATGACGTTCGCCGGCGTCGGCGCGACGCCATGCGGCCCGGCGAAGCACTCCTTGAGCGCGTAGAGCGGGCTCGTCCCGATGTCGCCGTAGACGACGCCGAGCGCTCCGAGCGCGAGCTTCGCGAGGGTCCTCCCGGTGGGCGCGGCGCGCTGGCCGTGCGGGACCGGAGTCGCCACCGGGAGCGTCGTCGGCGAGGACGCGGGGGCTGCTTCTGGTAAGGGGATGTCGGACATCGGGGTCGGAAATGGGCGCACGAGGTAAGCAGATCGTGGACCGGCCGTCGAGGTCGGACGGGGTACATCCGTCATTTCCCCGCCAGGCCTCGGTTTTTAGGAGGTCAGGAGGTCCGCGGCACCGGGTTCACCCCTTCCGGGGCCCGCCAGGCAGGCAGCTCGCATCCCGCAAAGCGGGCATCGCAGGCGTGCAGGCTGTAATTTCGCGTTCCATGGTGCGCCTCGCGCTGCCGCAGCCGTACGAGGATCTCGGCCACACCGCCGACGTCGGGGTGCGGGTCCGCGGCGCGTCGGCGGAGGAGGCGCTCGGGAGGCTCGCGCTCGCCTTCTCGACGCTCGTGACGGGCGGCGAGCGCACCGTCGTCCCGCTGCGCGAGGAGCGGCTCGACGTCGCCGGGGGACCGGGGCTCGCCGGCTCGGCGGTGGCCTTCCTGCGCGAGCTGCTCTTCCGGCTCGTGACGGCCCGCGAGGTCGCCACGGAGATCGAGGTCCACGCGGTCGACGCGCGTTGCGTGGTGGCGACGGTCGCCTTCGGGCGGCACGATCCGGAGCGGCACGCGGAGGGGGCCGACGTGAAGGCGGTGACGTGGCACGCGGCGCGGCTCGAGAGAGAAGGCGACGGCTGGGTCGCGCAGATCATCTTGGACATCTGATGAACCTCCGCCGCATCGAGGGCGACCTCTGGGAGATCCCGCGCGAGGGCCGGATGAAGGTGCCCGGCCGCGTCTACAGCGTCGGCCCGCCCGCGCCGGACGATCCGGCCCTCCAGCAGGTCGCGAACGTCGCGCACCTCCCCGGCATCCTCCGCTTCTCCCTCGCGATGCCGGACATCCACTGGGGGTACGGCTTCCCGATCGGCGGCGTCGCGGCGGTCGACGCGGAGCACGGCGCCGTCTCCCCGGGCGGAGTCGGCTACGACATCAACTGCGGCGTCCGCGTCGTGACGACACGCCTCGAGGAAGAGGTCGTGCGCGCGAGCCTCCACGCGGTCACCGCCCAGCTCTACCGCGACATCCCGACGGGCGTCGGCGCCTCGGCCGCGATCCCACGCCTGTCCGACGCCGAGCTCGACGAGGTGCTGTCGCAGGGGGCGCGCTGGGCGGTGCGGCGCGGCTTCGCGGCGGCGTCGGATGACGCCGAGCGCTGCGAGGAGGGCGGCCGGCTCCCCGCGGCGGAGCCGTCCGCGGTGAGCGCGCGCGCACGACTCCGCGGGTCGGACCAGCTCGGCACGCTCGGAAGCGGCAACCACTTCCTCGAGGTGGATCGGGTCGCCGAGGTCTACGACGAGGCGGCGGCGGAGGCGTTCGGCCTCGTGCCGGGCACGATCGCCCTCCAGATCCACTCCGGCTCGCGCGGCCTCGGGTACCAGGTCTGCGACGAGGCGCTCGCCGCGCTCGCGCCGCGGCTCGCCGACTACGGCGAGGACTACGCCGCGCTGCCGGATCGCCAGCTCGCCTGCGCGCCGATCTGCTCGGACGAGGGGCGCGGGTACCTCGGCGCGATGCAGGCGGCCGCGAACTTCGCCTTCGCGAACCGGCAGATGATGACCGGGCTCGCGGTGCGCGCGCTCCTCCACACGCTGCGGGTCTCGGAGCGCGACCTCGGCGCGCGCCTGCTCTACGACGTCTGCCACAACGTCGCGAAGCACGAGGAGCACGAGGTGGACGGCGCGCGCCGCCGCGTCCTCGTCCACCGCAAGGGCGCGACCCGCGCTTTCGGCCCGGGCGACCCGCGCGTCCCCACTCCGTACCGGGACGTCGGCCAGCCGGTGCTCATCCCGGGGGACATGGGGCGCTACTCCTACGTCCTCGCCGGAACGGCGCGGGCGATGCGCGACACCTTCGGCAGCTCCTGCCACGGCGCGGGCCGGCTCCTCTCGCGCGGCGAGGCGCTGCGGCGCGGCCGCGGCCGCTCCATCGCGCGGGAGCTCGCGGACCGCGGGATCGAGGTCATCTCGCGGGGGAAGAAGACGCTCGCCGAGGAGATGAGCGAGGCCTACAAGGACGTCGCGCAGGTCGTCGCGGTGATGCACGGCGCCGGGATCTCGCGCCTCGTCGCGCGGCTCGAGCCGATGGGCGTCATCAAGGGTTGACGCCCGCGCGGGGTGCGCCACCCGTCCATCCGGACCGCGCGCCGGTGCGCATACTCCGTTAGATCCGGGTTCACCGGAGCGGCCGACTCCCGCCGGGTCCCCTGCCCGTCGGGGCTCCCCCGCCGAGCGCGGACGTGCGCTACGCATGTAACCATCCGTTCGCACGTTCGCTGTCCGTGTCTCGCTCCATTCGTGAAGAGGTCACCGTGCGCAAAACGATGCTCGCCTCGCTGCTCCTCGTCCCGTCGCTCGCGCTCGCGAGCGGCTACGCGCTCCCGAACTCGAATCCGCGCGACCTCTCGATGTGCGCATCCGCGGTCGCGGCGCAGCGCGACTCGGGAGCCGCGTTCGCGCTCCCCGCCGCGCTCGGCCGGCTCCAGGGCCCGTCGGCCCGTCTCGGCGGAGGCGTCGTGAACGTCTTCGACGACTGGACCGATCCGACGCCGGGCGCGACCGCTCCGCCCATCGGCGGCGCCGCCGAGCCGGGCACCGCCAGCCTGAGCCTCCAGTACACGCCATTCCCGAACGTCTCCGTCTCGTACGGCGGCAAGCTCCCGATGCTCGGCGACCGCGGGTGGGGCGTCGGGGTCGCCGTGCAGCCCTTCGGCGGCGCCATCGTGAAGTGGCCCGACGACTGGGCGGGTCGCTACCGGATCACGCGGGTCGACCGCGAAGCGTTCAGCGGGATCGTGAGCGCGGGCATCGAGGTGATCCCGCAGGTCCGCGTCGGCGGGGGCGTGATCTACTACTACACGATGGAGAAGTTCACGCAGAAGGCGTGGATGCAGCCATATCCGCTCCCCGCCGGCGGCGCGACGAATCCCGACGCGACCGCGGTCCTCGACCTCTCGGGCGGCGCGTTCTCCTACGACGCATCCATCGAGATCGACCCGCTGCGCGGGGTCCCGCTCACCATCGGGGTGGACTACAAGCACAAGGCGTCGCAGCACCTCGACGGCGACGTCACCTGGACCGGAACGGCGCCGTACTCCGCCGGACTTCAGGTCCCGGACCTCTCCGCGCTGTTCGGGGCGACGACGGCGAAACAGACGCTCACCATCCCGAACACGCTCAACATCGGCGCCGCATACCGCGCGACGAAGCCGCTCCTCGTCACGTTCACGTACACGTTCGACCGCTGGGTGGTGTACGACCGCGATCTCTTCATCGGGAACACCGGCGCGAGGATCGACGTCCCGCGCGACTACTCGAACGGCCACACCTTCAGGGCCGGCGCCGAGTACGACTTCGCCCGCGTCTGGCAGGTCCGGGTCGGCCTGCAGCGCGACATCTCGGGACTGCGGACCGCGACATACTCCCCGACGCTGCCGGACGCGAGCTCATGGGGCGGCTCGCTCGGAGCGACGTACCGGCTTGCGAGAGGCTTCTCGCTCGATGCGGCCGTGTTCTACGCGAAGATGGACAAGGTCACGGTGCCGTCCTCGTCCGTGGGAACCGAGCCTCGTCCGCCGCCGCCCGCGCCGTTCGGCGCCCTGTTCCCGACCGACACGTTCCGCGGCAGCTACGAGCCGTCGGCACTCGTCTACGGGCTCTCCCTCGGCTGGACGCCGGGCGCCCGGACCGGCGGGTAGCGCGCACGCCCGGAGGCCGCACCCGCCCTCGGCGGGCGGCCTCCCCCCGGGAGGCCGCCCGCGCCAGCGGGGCGTGTGCATCTTCCGCGCATGGACGACGTTCCGCGGGCGCACCTCTCCCTGCTCCATGGCGGGCGAACGGAGGCGGACGCCGACCCGCAACGGCCGCGCCTCCCGCGCGAGGCGCTGCGGGTCATCCCCGGCGGTGAGGCCGGCGACCTCCAGGCTGCCATCGAGGAGACGGTCCAGGCTGCCCGGCAGATGCGTCGCGAGATCGAGGAGCGGATCGCGAGGGCCCTCGAGGAGCTGTTCTAGCGCTGGCGCGGCGGGCTCCCGCCGTTAAGCGATCCCCATGCTCGAACCCCTTCCAGGGGCGGCGCCCTTTCCGGAGCGCCTCGCCCGACGGCTCGCCGACGCGGTCCGCGCGAAGGGGGCGGCGTACCGGCCGCGCACGCACCACCTCGCGCACGGCCACCCCCGCTTCACGAACCGTCTCGTGCTGGAGCGGAGCCCGTACCTGCTCCAGCACGCGCACAACCCGGTGAGCTGGTGGGCGTGGGGTGACGCGCCGTTCGAGGAGGCGCGGCGGACCGGCCGGCCGGTCTTCCTGTCGGTGGGCTACTCGACGTGCCACTGGTGCCACGTGATGGAGCGCGAGTCGTTCGAGGACCTCGAGATCGCGCGGGTCCTGAACGAGCGGTTCGTGCCGATCAAGGTGGATCGCGAGGAGCGGCCGGACGTGGACACCGTCTACATGACGGCGGTGCAGCTGCTGCAGGGCGGCGGCGGGTGGCCGATGAGCGTGTGGCTCACGCCCGACCGCGAGCCGTTCTTCGGAGGCACCTACTTCCCGCCGCGGGACGGCGCGCGGGGCATGACGCGTGGGTTCCTCGGGGTCCTGCTCGAGATCGCGGACCTGTACGCCCGCGATCCCGACCGCGTGCGCGGCGCGACGGGCTCGCTCGTCCAGGCGGTCCGCACCGCCCTCGCGGCGCACGGCGAGCCGGCGGCGGACCTGCCGGGCCCGGGCGCGATCGGAAACGCGGTGGCGTTCTTCGAGGGGAGCTTCGACGCCGCGCACGGCGGCGTGCGCCGCGCCCCCAAGTTCCCGTCGAACCTCCCTGTGCGGCTCCTCCTGCGCCACCACCGCCGCACGCGCGAGCCGGAGCCGCTGCGCATGGCGACGCTCACGCTCGAGAAGATGGCGGCCGGCGGGATCCACGATCAGCTCGGCGGCGGATTCCACCGCTACTCCACCGACGCGGAGTGGCTCGTCCCGCACTTCGAGAAGATGCTCTACGACAACGCGCTCCTCGCGGTCGCCTACGCGGAGGCCTGGCAGGTGACGCAGCGGCGCGACCTCGCCCGCGTCGTCCGCCAGACGCTCGACTACCTCGTGCGCGAGATGACCTCGCCCGAGGGCGGGCTGTATTCCGCGACCGACGCCGACTCGGAGGGCGAGGAGGGGAGGTTCTTCGTCTGGGAGGAGAAGGAGCTCCGCGCGCTCCTCGGCGCGGACGCGGACCGGTTCCTCTCCTTCTATGGCGTGACGCCGGAGGGGAACTTCGAGGGGCGCTCGATCCTGCGGGTGCCGCGGCCGGACGAGGACGAGTGGGAGGCGCTCGCCCCCGCGCGCGCGCGGCTCTACGAGGTGCGGGCGCGCAGGCCCGCGCCGCTCCGCGACGAGAAGGTGCTCGCCGGCTGGAACGGGCTCGCGATCTCCGCGCTCGCGTTCGGCGGCCGGGTGCTCGGCGAGCCGCGCCACGTCGCGGCGGCCGCGCGCGCCGCGGAGTTCGTGCTCGAGCGGATGGTGAAGGACGGCCGCCTCCAGCGGACCTGGCTCGCCGGCGAGGCGGGGGTCCCGGCGTTCCTCGAGGATCACGCCTTCCTCGCGGCGGGGCTCCTCGACCTGCACGAGGCGACGTTCGAGCCGCGCTGGCTCGAGGCGGCGGTGGACCTGTGCGAGCGGCAGGAGGCGCTCTTCGGCGACGCCGCCGGCGCCTGGTTCCAGTCGGCCGGGGACCACGACCGGCTCATCGCGCGCGAGAAGCCGACGCACGACGGCGCGGAGCCGTCCGGCGCGTCCGTGGCGATCCTGAACGCCCTGCGGCTCCACGCGTTCACGACGGACGAGAGGTGGTGGAAGATCGCGTCGGCGGCGCTCCGGCACTACGCCGGCGCGCTCGAGGCACAGCCGGCCTCGCTGACCGAGATGCTCCTCGCGGTGGACTTCGCGACCGACGCCGCGCACGAGGTCGTGCTCGTCTGGCCCGAGAAGGAGCCCGTGCCGGAGCCGTTCGTGGCGGTGCTGCGCCGGACCTTCCTGCCGAACCGCGCGCTCACCGGCGCGGCGGAGGGGCACGCCGTCGCGCGGCTCGGCCGGACCGCCACCGTCGCGGCTGGGAAGATCGCGGCGGGGCGCCCCACCGCGTACGTCTGCGATCGTGGCCTGTGCCGCCTCCCTGCGATCGCGCCGGAGAAGCTCGCGTCGCAGATCGCGCCGGTGCGGCCGTACTGACGCGTGGGCCCCGACCGGACGAGGGGGGGTGGCCCGTCGGGAGGATTGGAGGAGCGACCGTCACCCCCCAAGGTATGGCATGCAGCGGAGCCTCCGCCGCCCCGCCCGCCTGCTCGCGCTCCGCTGGCACCTGCTCGGGCTGACCGGGGCCACTCTCCTCCCCGTCATCCTCTTCGGGGCGGTGCTCGTGCACCGCGTCGCGAGCGAGAAGCGCGACGAGACCGAGCGAGTGCTCCTGCGGGACGCGCAGGTCCTCGCCGCCGCGCTCGATCGCGAGATCGCCGTTTCCGTGCGCGCGCTCGACACGCTCGCGCGCTCCGAGCTGCTCGCGCGCGGCGACCTCGTCGCCTTTCGCCGCGAGGCGGAACGGGTGGACGCGGCGCAGCCGTCCTGGCTCGCGATCGTGCTCTTCACGCCCGACGGCGCCCGGATCATGGACACCCGCGAGGAGGGCCCGGGCGGGACGACGGTGGACCGGGCGAGCTTCGATGCGGCGGTGCGATCGGGGAGCATGCAGGTCGGCGACCTCGTGCGCGCGCGCGACGGGCGGACCTGGGCCTTCGCGCTGCGCGTCCCGGTCATGCAGGAGGGGGCGGTTCGCTACGTCCTGAGCGCGGCCGTGTCCGCGCTGGAGATCGGGCGCGCCGCCTCGATCGGCGGTCCGGGCGAGCTCGAGTGGACCCGGACCATCGTGGACCGCGCGGGCCAGGTGGTCGCGCGGACGCGCTCACCGGAGCTCTTCGTGGGGCAGAAGGCGACCGCCGCATTCCTCTCGCGGATCACGACGACGCGGGCCGGGCTCTTCCGCGACCGGACCTTCGAGGGGATCGGGTCCGTCGTCGGCTACGCGCGCGCGCCGCTCTCCGGCTGGACCGCGTCGGTCGTCGCGTCCGCGGACGTGGTGGACGCGCCGGTCCAGCGCGTCACCTCGCTGCTCGTCGGCGTGGGGCTCGCGATGCTCGCCGCGAGCGGCGCGGCGGCGTTCCTCTTCTCGCGCCGCTTCTCGCGCGCGATCGCCTCGGCCGCGAGCGCGGCGGAGGCGCTCGCCGAGGGCGCCCGCGCCGAGGTCAGGCCCGCCGGGATCCGCGAGGTGGCCCAGCTCGGCGAGGCGCTGCGGAGCTCGGCCCGGCTTCTCGAGGCGCGCCGGTGCGAGGCGGAGGAGCACCTCGCGCGCGCCGCCGCCGCGCGGAACGAGGCGGTGGCGTCGAGCCGCGCGAAGGACGAGTTCCTCGCGATGCTCGGGCACGAGCTGCGGAACCCGCTGTCGCCGATCGTCACTGCGCTGCGCCTGCTCCGGCAGCGCGGCTCCGCCTGGGGGCGCGAGCACGAGATCGTGGAGCGGCAGGTCGGGCACCTCGTCAGGCTCGTGGAAGATCTCCTCGACGTCTCGCGGGTCACCCGCGCGCAGATCCGCCTTCACCCCGAGCCGATCGAGCTCTTCGCCGCGGTCGCGCGCGCGGTGGAGATGGCGAGCCCGCTGCTCGAGGCGCGGCAGCACCGGCTCGCCGTGGACGTCCCCTGCGGCCTGGTCGTCCGCGCGGACCCGGTGCGGCTCGCGCAGGTGATAGGAAACCTCCTCACGAACTCCGCGCGCTACACGCCGCCCGGCGGACACGTGCACGTGACCGGTGGGCGCGACCCGGACGGCGTCTCGCTCGAGGTGACGGACGACGGCCAGGGCATCACCGCCGACCTCCTGCCGCGGGTGTTCGACCTCTTCGTGCAGGGCGCGCGCACGCCCGACCGCGCCGTCGGCGGGCTCGGGATCGGCCTCGCGATCGTGAGGAGCCTCGTGGGCCTCCACGGCGGCCGTGTCGAGGCGCACAGCGATGGCCCCGGCCGCGGGTCCACGTTCCGGTTCGTGCTCCCCTCCGCGGACCGGCCAGAGGACGCCGCCGCGCTGCTCGCCGCGGTGCGTCTGCCGCGGCGCTCCGGGCGGCCGCTCCGGATCCTGATCGTGGACGACAACGAGGACGCGGCGACGCTGCTCGCCGACTTCCTCGCGGAGGCGGGCCACGACGTCCAGGTGGCGCACGACGGTCCGGC
This sequence comes from Anaeromyxobacter sp., assembly GCA_036394835.1. GTDB lineage: Bacteria > Myxococcota > Myxococcia > Myxococcales > Anaeromyxobacteraceae > Anaeromyxobacter. The sequence goes on from DASWEI010000100.1 coordinate 86,977, forward strand.
GGCGCTCGCGGCGGTGGACGGGTCGCGGCCGGAGATCGCCGTGCTGGACATCGGCCTGCCGGTCATGGACGGGTACGAGCTCGCGGCGCGGCTCCGCGAGAAGCTCGGCGCCGCGGCGCCCGCGTTCGTGTGCGTCACCGGGTACGGGCAGCCGCGCGACCTCGACCGGAGCGGCGCGGCCGGGTTCCGCCGCCACTTCGTGAAGCCTGCCGATCCGACCGAGCTGCTCGCGGCGATCGAGGAGCTCGGCGGCGCGCTGGCGCGCGCGGCGTCGTAGCCGCGCCGCCCCCGGCGCCGTGCGCAGGAGCTGGCGCCGGAGGCGATGTAGGCAAAGGACGTCTCGAAGTAGCGACGTCGCTATATGCGACGATTCATCACCTTGACCCGCCCGATACCGCGTGGCTCCATGGGGCGCGGCGCTCCATCCCGGGGCGCGGCCCTACGGGAGCTGCACATGAACAGGACACTCGGTACGGTCGCGCTCGCGATCGCCCTTCTTGCATCACCTGCGCGCGCGACGAACGGCATGCGCATGATCGGCTTCGGGCCGGTCCAGAACTCGATGGGTGGCGCGTCGGTCGCGGCGCCGCTCGACGGGGCCACCGCGGTCTCGAACCCCGCGGGGCTCGCTGAGCTCGCACCGCGCGTGGACGTCGCCGGCCAGGGCTTCATGCCGAGCGTGAAGTACAAGGCGGACTGGAGCATGGGCGCGCCGCCCGTCACCGCGTCGCAGTCGTCGGATCGTCCGACGGACATGCTCCCGACGCTCGCGGCGGTCTACAAGCTTCAGGATCGCTACACGGTCGGCCTCGCCGTGCTCGGCACCGCCGGCATGGGCGTCGAGTACCCGGCGGGCGCGTCGGGCCTGTTCGGGAGCAAGCTCCTCACCTCGTACCTCAACGGCCGCGTCGCCCCGGCGGTCGCGTACAAGATCAACGACCAGCTCTCGGTCGGCGTCGCGGCGAACGTGATGTACGCGCAGATGGAGTACGAGGCCGGCGGCGGGGCGAAGCACTCGACCGCGAGCTCGATCGGGTTCGGCGGCACCGTGGGCGTCACGTACCAGGTCAGCCCGATGGTGACCCTCGGCGCCGCGTACGAGACGCAGAGCTACTTCCAGGACTTCGAGTTCACCGTCGCTGGCGAGACGGAGGCGATCGACTTCGACCAGCCGATGGTCGCGACGCTCGGCGCGGCGGTCCGCCCGGTCACCGGACTCCTCCTCGCCCTCGACGGCCAGTGGATCAACTGGTCCGCGACGAACGGCAAGGACATGCCGAAGTTCACGAAGAACGCGCCTCCCGCCGGCTATGGCTGGAACATGAACTGGTCCGACCAGTTCGTCGTGAAGCTCGGCGCCGAGTACCAGATCCCGGCGCTCAAGACCCTCAAGGTCCGCGCGGGCTACAACTACGGCAAGACGCCGCTCGACAAGGACCGCGGCTTCGAGAACCTCGCGTTCCCGGCCATCGCCGAGCACCACTTCACGATCGGCGCCGGCTATGACATCGGCAAGCTCGCCGTGAACGCCGCCTTCATGTACTCGCCCGAAGCGACGCTCAAGGGCGCGACCCCGATGAGCGGGCTCGTCTCCTACGAGACGACGATGTCGCAGACCGCCTTCGAGCTCGGCGCCGCGTACAAGTTCTAGCGCCCGCAGACGCAGCTCGCGGAACGTCTGACGAAAGGGGCCCCGGCGGCGACGCCGGGGCCCTCCTCGTCTCTTGGATGCGACGCCGGCGGGCTCTACTACCGGCCGCCGGTCCGCGTCAGCGTTCGCCGCCGAGGATCACCGGGAGGCCCGACTTCCCGGCCCCCACGATCACGAGCTTCGAGTTCTGGCTCTCGGCGAGGCGCGCGGTCGCCTCGATCCCCTTGAACTGCAGATACTCCTGCGTGAGCCCCTGGCGGACGATCGTCTGGTACTTCGCGATCCCGTCCGCCTCGATGAGCTTGCGCTGGGCCTCCTGCCGCTCGCGGTCGAGCGTGAAGCGCATCTTCTGGGCGCGCTGCTCCTCCGCGAGCTTGTCGGCGATGGCGGTCTTGATCGTCTCCGGGAGGTCGACGTCACGCACGAGCACGGCCTCGACGATGACGTGCTTCCCCTCGAGCGCGCGCAGCACCTCCTCGTAGATCTGCCGCTCGATCTCCTCGCGCTTCGTCGAGTAGATCTCCTCTGGCTGGTAGCGGCCGAACACCTTGCGCGCCTCCGACCGGACCACCGGCCCGATCACCTTCTGGTCGTAGTCCTGGCCGATCTGCGTCTGCAGCTCGAACAGCTCGTCGACCTTGGGCCGGTACCGGACGCTCGCGTCGACGCGCAGGGTGAGACCGTTCGAGGTGAGCACGATGAGCTGCTCCTTCATCTCGTGCACGCGCGTGTCGTACGGGATGACGAAGTTCCAGATGGGGATGAAGTGCGTCCCCTCGCCGAGGACCTCCTTGCTCGTGCCGCCGCCGAGGGTCTTGAAGACGATGCCGCGATGGCCGGAGTCCACCGTCGGGCAGCGGCAGCCCGGCAGGAAGGGGGCGATGGAGAGGAGCAGGACGAGGGCGCTGCGCATGGGGGAGCCTCCGGGAGGAATCCCCGAGCCTAGCGCCTTTCCGGGGCGGCCCGGGGTCGAGAAAGGGGCGCGCCCGGGCGAAGGTCAGCGGCCGCGGTCCACGACCGAGAACGGCCGCTCGCCCTTGAACACGCGGAACAGCACGTACAGCGAGGGGAAGAGGAGGAGCGCGCCGCCGGCGAGCGCCCAGAGCAGCGCTACCTGGGTCGCGCGCGGTCCGCTCGCGGACGCGAGCGTGAGCTCGGGCACGACGACGTAGGGGTACTGCGACGCGCCCCAGCCGACGACGACGAGCACGACCTGCGCCGCCGCCGCTGCGCGCGCCGCGCGCACGCGCCCCGTCGCGAGCAGCGTGAACGCGGCGAGGGCCGCGGCCCCCGTCGCGAGGTGGAACGGCACCGACCACGGGCGGCGCGTGAGCCCCTCGAACACGAGCGGCGCCTCGCGCGACGAGAGCGCTCCCGACAGCGCGGCGCAGAGGAAGACGACGAGGCCCGCCCCGATCGCGCGGCGCCGGAAGTCCTCGCGGAGCGGCCCCTCCGCCTCGACCGCGAGGTACGTGGCGGCGAGGTACGCGAAGAGCGCTGCGGCGAAGACGCCGACCGAGAGCGGGAAGGGCGCGACCCACGCGAACGGCTCGGCGCCGTCGGCGGCGACGCGGAGCCGGCCGGACGCGAGCGCCCCGACGATCACGCCGAGGACCACCGGCGCGAGGACCGACGAGCCGGAGAAGACGAGCCCCCACCGCGCCTGCACGCGGTCGGCCGTCACGTCGTACGTCCGGAACGTGAACGCGGCGCCGCGCAGCACGATGCCGAGGAGCAGGAGGACGAGCGGGACGAACAGCGCGATGCAGATCGCGGCGAACGCGGCGGGGAAGCCGGTGAAGAGGACGACCACGACGAGGATGAGCCAGACGTGGTTCGCCTCCCAGATCGGCCCGATGGCGTGCTCGACGAGCTCGCGCTGCGCCTTGCGCCGCGGCCCGGAGGCGAGGAGGTCCCAGATCCCGCCGCCGAAGTCCGCGCCGCCGAGGAGGGCGTAGAGGACGAGCGAGGCGAGGATCGCGCCGCCGAGCAGGTCGGCCGGGGTCACGCGGAGCCTCCCCCGCTCCCGGCGTTCGCCGTCGTCGGGGTCGCCGCGATCTGGCGATAGAGGAGGAGCGCCGTCACGACCCCGAGGAGGACGTAGACCGCGACGAAGAGGACGAGCGGGACGTCGAGCCGCGCGACCGGAGTCACGGACTGCGCCGTCGTGAGGACGCCGTGGACGGTGAACGGCTGGCGTCCCCACTCGGTGACGAGCCAGCCCGCCTCGAGCGCCACGAACCCGGCCGGCCCGGCGATCGCGACCGCGCGCAGGTAGGCGCGCGGCCAGGGCCGGCGGCGGACCGCGAGCCAGAGCCCCGCCGCGGCGAGCGCGGCGAGGAGCGTGCCGAGGCCGACCATGACCTGGAAGGCGAGGTGGACGTGGCGGACCGGCGGCCAGACCTCCCGCGGGAACTCGGCGAGCCCCCTCACCTCCGCGCCGGGATCGTGGAAGGCGAGGAGCGACAGTCCGCGCGGGATCTCGAGGGCGAAGCGCGTCGTCCCGGCGTCCGGGTCCGGGAGCCCGCCGATCCGCAGGGGCGCGCCGCGCTCGGTCCGGAACTGCCCCTCGAGCGCGGCGAGCTTCACGGGCTGCGTCTGCGCGACCTGCCGCGCCGAGAAGTCGCCCGAGACCGGCTGGACGATCGCCGCCGCGCCGCCGACGAGGAGCGCGAGGCCGAGCGCGGCGCGGTCGAGCGCCGACGCGGGGCGGCGCAGGAGCCGGAGCGCGTGGATGCCCGCCACCGCGAACCCGGTCGCGAGGTAGGACGACAGGAGCACGTGGATCACCTCGTGCGCCCAGCCGGGGGGGAACATCGCCACGAACGGGCGCACGTCCACCGCGCCGCCCGCGCTCGCCTCGAACCCCGCGGGGACGTTCATCCAGGCGTTCGCGAGGGTGACGAAGAAGGCGGAGAGCGCGCCGCTCGCCGCGACGACGAGGCCGCTCGCGAGGTGGAGCCGCGGGCCGACGCGCCCCCAGCCGTAGAGGTACACGCCGAGGAAGATCGCCTCCGCGAAGAACGCGAAGCCCTCGAGCGAGAAGGGCATCCCGATGATCGGCCCGGCGAACGCCATGAAGCGCGGCCAGAGGAGCCCGAGCTCGAACGAGATGACGGTGCCGGAGACCGCGCCGACCGCGAAGAGGATCGCCGCCCCCTTCGCCCAGCGGCGCGCGAGATCGAGGTGGACGGCGGAGCCGGTGCGGCGCCAGCGCCACTCGGCGAGGACCATGAGGAGCGGCATCGCCACGCCGACCGCGGCGAAGACGATGTGGAACACGAGCGACAGGCCGAACAGCCATCGGGCCGCGAGGAGGTCGGGCACGCGACGAGAGTACGGCGGCGGAGCGCGCCCCGGCCGAAATTGACACCCGGGAAATCCGGGCAGTACCCTCCGTGGGTCGCTTCCCCCGGAGGTTCGATGCGTCGTCTGGCGTACGTCCTGGCCGTCGTCCTCGCCGTCGCCGCGGCGCCCTCCGTCCGCGCGGAGCCGCTCGACCTCGACCTCGCGAAGCTCGGCGCGCCGGATCCGAGCATCTGGACGTCGATCTTCAGCCTCACGGGCACGCCGGCCGGCAACGTCACGCAGCTCGCGAAGGAGTCCCGGCAGCGCTTCGCGATCCTCTCGACGGAGATGGCGCTCGCGCTCTCCTCCGCGGTCCTGCACCCGGCCTCGACGACCGGCCACTCCGGCTTCGCCGTGGACCTCGAGGCCGCGACGGTCGCCGTGCACCCCGACGCGGTGGGTGCCGCGCCGCCGCTCGGCTTCACGAACCAGGTGTGGCCCACCGAGTCCACGCAGCCGACGCAGCTCTACATGCCCTCCATTCACGTGCGGAAGGCGCTCCCGTTCAGCCTCGAGTTCGGCGGCCGGCTCATCTACCTCTCCGCGTCGTCGTACTTCGCCGCGCAGGGCGAGGCGAAGTGGTCGCTCAACGAGGGGTTCGACCTCGTGCCCGACATCGCGGTGCGGTTCGCCTATACGCGCCTCTTCGGCCAGAAGGACTGGGACCTCGGCGCGACGGACATCGACTTCCTCGTCTCGAAGCGCTGGGGCGTGAACGCCGTCACGAGCTTCACGCCGTACCTCGCCGCCCGCTTCACCTACGTCTCCGCCTCGACGGACCGCATCGACTTCGCCCCGGCGGTCTCGGGAGGGGACACGAACCCCATCGGCGCCTCCGGCACCCAGGGCGCGTTCCCGCGCTTCTCCGCGGGCTTCTACCGGACGACGCTCGGGCTGCGGATGACCGCCTACGCGGTCTCGCTCGCCCTCGAGGGGACCTACTTCGGCGGCGCCACCCCGAAGGTGAGCGGCTACGACGACGTGAAGATCGCCTCCGCCTTCGGGGGCGCGGCGAAGCTCGGCTGGGAGTTCTAGCCGGGCTCGAGCGCGGCGCGCACGCGCCCCGGCACGTTCGTGATGATCGCGGTCGCGCCCGCCCGGGCGAGCCGCGCCGCCTCGGCGGGATCGTCCACGGTCCAGACGTTCACGGCGAGGCCGCGCGCCGCCCAGCGGCGCACGCGCGCGTCGGTCGCGAGCACGCGGTCCGGGTGGACCGCCGCGGGTCGCAGCGACCGCACGGCGAGGAAGGTCCGGAGCCGCCAGGCGTGGGCGTCCTCGAAGAGGAGCCCGGTCGCCACGCCGGGCGACGCGAGCCGGAACGCGGCGACGAGCCGCCAGTCGAACGAGGAGACGATCACGCGACCGCCCGCGCCGGCGCGCCAGATCACCTCGGCCACGGCCTGCGCGAGCCCGAGGTCGGGCGCGCCGCGGCTCTTCAGCTCGACGTTCACGACCGCGTCCGGGAGCGCCGCGAGCACCTCGGAGAGGAGCGGGATCGCCTCGCCCCGGAACCGCTCGCCCTTCCACGCCCCGACGTCCACCGCGCGGAGCGCCGCGAGCGGGGCGTCCGGGAGCCGGAGCGGGCTCCGCCCGACGCGGACGAGATCCTCGTCGTGCGCGACCACGACCTCTCCCGTCGCGCAGCGCCAGACGTCGAGCTCCACGCCGTCCGCCCCCTGCGCGATCGCGAGCCGGAACGCGGCGAGCGTGTTCTCGGGCGCCTCGGCGCTCGCGCCACGGTGCCCGAGCACGAGCGGCCGGTCCGCCCGGAACGGGGGGACGCTCGCCTTCGGCTCGCGCCCCCGCTCGCTCCTCGCCATCGCCGCCTCCTCCCGCTATCCTACCCCGCGGATGCCGTCCCTGAACGACCTCGCCGTCGCCGCGTTCATCACGGTGCTCGTGTTCGGCGGGATCTACGTGCCGCAGGTCGGCGACGCGATCGGGAGGTTCGTGCGGCGCCGGCGGGGGCACCGGAACGACGACGCGCCGGCGGCGGAGGAGCCCGGGCCGGAGCGGTCGGCGAAGTCGCGCTGAGGCGGTCGCTACGAGCGCTCGGCGGCGATGCGGGCCGCGACCGCGCGCACGAGCGGGTGGAGCACGCCGTCACGCGAGATGTCTCGCAGATCGGCGGCGCCGAGCGCAGCGAGGAGCTTCAGCGCGAGCTCGGTCTCCACGTACGGATTGCGGACGAGCGCGCGCGCGATCGCGGGGCGCGTCCGCCAGCGCCGCGTCTCGAAGATGCAGCGGAGCGTCGCCGGCCGGCACGGGCGGCGCGACGCGATCCTCACGACGAACGGCTCGGTGAGCTGGGCGTTGCGCAGGAGCTCGCGCACCACCACCGGGTCGCCCTCCGCGGCAAGGCGCGCGAGGAGGTCGGGATCACGCTGCGCGCGCGCCATCGCCTTCTTGTGGCCGAGCGTGAGGTGGGCGAGGTGCCCGTCTGTCTTGTCCCGCGGCTCCACGTACGCGCGGTGCGGCGGCGGCGCGACGACGAGCGCCGCGACCTCCGGCGCGCCGCGCGCGGACGCCGCCGCGTAGACGCCCGCGAGCCACGGGTACGGGAGGTCGTCCCCGGGCGCGACGAGCGCCTGGCCCACCGCGGCGAGCGCGAGACGCGCCTCGGCCCCGCCCGACGCGCGGACGAGCGCGCCGAGGACGAGCACCGCGCGTTCGGGCTCGAGCGCCGCGAGGGCGCGTGCGGCGGCCCCGCAGCGGATCGCGCCCTCCTCGAGCGCCGCGAGCCGCCGGGCGAGCGCGAGTGCCTCCGCCGCCGGACCGGGGGCGCCCCGGGCCGGAGCGCCCGTCACGGCGCGAAGCCCGCGGGCGCGACCGCCAGCCGGAGCGATGCGCCGTCGAGGTCGGGCGGGGCGTCGCCGATCGTGACGAGGAAGGGCACCGCGTCGCCCGGCTGCACTCGAGCGGGGGCACGGCCGCGCGCGGAGCGCCGGGCCGCCTCGAGCGCGGCCTCATCTCCGGCGCCGTAGAGCTCCTCCGGGGTGGGCACCGCGCCGGCGATCGCCTCGCCGCGCGCGACCACCTGGCCGGCGCGGAGGACCTCGATGGAGACCTTCACGGCCGAGACGGCCGCCGTCGCCCTCGAGAGCACGGTCCCGCGCACGAACAGGATCGGCGCGCCGCGCTCCCGCTCGTATACGCCGCTGCGGACCTCCTGGGCTGACCACGGCTCCGAGGCGGCGCCGCGCCCGAGCGCGCCGAGGATGGTGGCGGGGCGAAGCGTGCCCGCCTCGAGAGGTCCGTCCGAGCGCCACACCACCCAGAGCGCGAGGGCCACGAGGAGCAGCACCGCGAGGGCCACCGCGTTCACCGCGACGGCGCGCAGGCGCGAGCCGCGCTGACCGGGGATCCGCTCCTCCGGCTGCGGCTCCGCTCTCGCTGCGGCGCGCGGCGATCCCAGCCGGAGCGCGGGCGCGTCCACGGCGCGCGCGGCGACCGGCGGCGCGGGGGGCTCTCTCCCGCCGATCGCGAGCTGCTCGCGGCCCGGATCGCCGGCGAGGTCGAAGCTGCCCGGATCGAACGGCTCGCCCGCGGATGCGGCGAGCGTGAACGGATCGATCGAGGGGCCGTGCCCGTCGAGCGACGAGGCGGCCGCGAACGCGCCCTCCGGCTCGCGCGGCGCGACCTTCCTCGGCGGGGGCGTGAGGCGGTCCTCGAGCGCAAGGCCTCCGTCGTCGGGCGCCGCGGCCGAAACGCCCCGAGCGGCCGGATCGATCGGCGGGAGGTCGGGCAGCGGCCCTGGTGCGGCGTCGAACGGATCGGCGGCGCCGAACGACGAGGCTCGCCCGAACGGGTCCGGCGGGGGGGACGCGGCGTCGAGCGCGGGTGCGGCGTCGAACGACGGATCGGTGTCGAACGACGGCGCCGCAGCGTCGAACGACGGCGGCTCGAACGATGCCGCGGTGTCGAACGAGGGCGCAGCGTCGAGCGACGGCTGCTCGAGCGACGGCGCCTCGAAGGACGGCGCGGCGCGGGTGGCCGCCGCGGCGAACGGTTCGGGGGCGGACGCGGCGGCCCGCGCGGACGGCGGGAGCGGAGGCGGCCCGGCGCGCTTCACGGGGGACGACGTCCGCGGTCCGAGCAGGTCCGAGAGGTCGGTGACGGCGAGCGTCGCGCGCGACCCCTCCGCCTCCGCGAACGGATCGGCGCCGGCCGGGCGGTGCCCCGCGGCGGCGAACGGGTCCGTCGGCGGCGGGGGCGACGCGAACGGATCGGCGGCGGGCGCGGGCGTCGGGACGGCGGTGTTCCAGGCGGGGGCGCCCGCGCTCTCGATGAATGGGTTCTCGGAGCGGGGCGCGCGCACCGCACCGGTGTGCGCCTCGAGATCGACCGCGGGCGCGGCGGGCGGCGCCGTGTTCGAGCTCGCGGTGTCGAGCGAGGGTACGGTGCCGAGATCCGGGTGCACGAGGAAGACGGTCTGGCACCTCGAGCAGCGGACCTTCGCCCCTCGCGGGCCGATCTTCTCGTCGGCGACGCGGAACTTCGCCTGACATTTCGTGCAGATGACGATCATGCGGCCCCGCTGGAGAGATCGAGTCTACTCCGCACTCGGCTTGACACCAAGCGCCAAGGACAGAACAATCCCGAGATTGCGGGCACTTATCGCTCTGGACGGACCCCGATGAACGAAGAACGCAACGAGGCTGGCAGCGAGCCCACCACCGGCGGACGCGAGCCCAAGGTCATCAAGCGCTACACGAACCGGAAGCTCTACGACACGGTGGAGTCGCGGTACGTCACGCTCGACGAGATCTCGGAGATGATCAAGGCGGGCGCCGAGGTGAAGATCATCGACAACCGGACGAAGGAGGACCTCACGTCCGTCACGCTCGCGCAGATCATCTTCGAGGAGGAGAAGAAGACCTCGAAGGTGAGCCTCGAGACGCTCCGCGGGCTGATCCGCCAGGGCGGCGAGGTGGCGCAGCGCCTCGTCGAGGGAACCGGCGCCGAGCTTCGGGGGCGCGTCGAGGCGGTCCGCGCCGCCGCGTCGCAGCGGGTGCAGAGCTTCATCCAGTCGGGGCAGCAGACGAGCGACCGCGCGAAGGAGCTCGTCCAGGCTTCGCAGGAGGCGGTCTCCGCCATGCAGCGGAAGGTGGACGAGCGCGTCCGCGCGGCGATGGAGGGGATGTCGAACCTCGCCGAGGTGAAGCGCTCGCTCGACGACCTGTCGCGCCGGATCGAGGGGCTCGAGAAGAAGCTCGACGACCTCGGGCGCAAGTAGCCGCGCCCCGGCGGCGATCGCGGAGCAGCCGCCCGCTACGCGGCGCGCCCGGCCGCGCCGCGCGCGTCGAGCTCGTCTGCGATCGCCGCGAGCGCGCGCGCCCCCGACGAGCGCGGCGCCCAGTCGAACACCGTCCGGCCGTGGCTCTGCGCCTCGTCGACCTTCACCGACCAGCCGAGGACGGTCTCCGAGACCGCGGCGCCGAGCCTCGCCCTCAGCTTCGCGAGGATCTCGTCGGCGAGCTGCGTCTTCCGGTAGAGCGTCGCGACGACGAGCGTGAGCGCCGGCGCCCTGCCCCGCTCCGCGCGGAGCCGCTCGACGCTCTCCAGGATCTCGGCGCAGCCGTCGAGGGCGAGGTACGTGAGCGCGACCGGGATCACGAGCTCGCGCACCGCGACGAGGATGTTGTCCGTCACGAGCGAGCGCGACGGGGGCGAGTCCACGAGCACGGCGTCGTAGAGACCGTCGGGGAGCTCGTCGAGGCGCCGGAGCAGGCGCTCGGCGCGATCCGTCGCCGCCGCGGCGGCGACCGGGAAGCCGGCGAGATCCTTGTTCGCGGGGAGGAGATCGAGCCCGGGGACCGGGGTCGGGCGGACGACGGCGGCGAACGGTGCCGTGCCGAGCAGCCACTCGTGGACCGTCGGCGAGAGCCTGCGCGGGTCGACGCCGAGGGCCTTCCCGGCGTGTCCCTGCGTGTCGAGGTCGGCGACGAGCACGCGCCGCCCGCGCGCGGCGAGGCGCGCCGCCACGTTCACGCACAGCGTCGTCTTGCAGGTGCCGCCCTTCTCGTTGATGAAGGCGATCCGGCGCATCGGCTCTACTCGCCGCCGCCGTTCCCGTTCCGGTCGCGATCCACCCGCTCGGCGAGGCCGTCGATCATCGCCTCGAGCTCCTCGAGCTTCTTCCGGAGCGCGGTCACGTCGTCCTTCGAGGGGAGATTCGCGGCATGGAGCGCCTGCGTCACGCCGCGCTCGATCACCGCGCGCGCCTGGACCGCACCGGAGAGGACGGTCTGCACCCCGGTCGCGACGCTCTCGCTCGCGAGCACCTTCGCCACCGCCTTCCCGACCTGCTCCTCGCCCGCCTGGAGCGCCCTGCGAAGCAGCGGATTCTTGAGGAGGTCATCGAGCGACGGCATGGTGGACTTGTCTCCCTCCCCTCGTTAGCTTGTCAAGCCTGGTGCCCAGCCCGACCCTTCTCGATCGCCGCCTCGTGATCGTGACCGGGAAGGGCGGCGTGGGGAAGTCGACGGTCTCGGCCGCGCTCGCCCTCCTCGCCGCCCGCGCCGGGAAGCGGGTGCTCGTGTGCGAGGTGAACGCGCAGGAGCGGGTCGCGCCGCTGCTCGGGGCGCCGCGCACGGGCGGCGCCGTCCGGGAGGCCCTCCCCGGCCTCTTCACGGTGAACGTGACGCCGCACGACGCGATGCGCGAGTACGGCATCATGGTCCTCAAGTTCAAGACCATCTACGACGCGGTGTTCGAGAACCGGCTCGTCCGCTACTTCCTGCGCGTCGTCCCGTCGCTCGCCGAGCTCGTCATGCTCGGCAAGATCCTGCATGAGGTCCGCGCCGAGGAGCGCGGGCGCCCGCGCTGGGACCTCGTCGTAGTGGACGCCCCCGCGACGGGCCACGCGGTCCAGCTCCTGCGGGTGCCGTCCGCGCTCGTCGACACCGTCCCGGGCGGCCCGCTCCGCCATGACGCGGAGTGGATGGAGGCAATCCTCGTCGATCCGGCGCGCACCTCGCTCGCGATCGTCACGCTCCCCGAGGAGATGCCGGTGAACGAGGCGATCGAGCTCGACGCGCAGGTGCGGAGCGTGCTCGGCATCGACCGCGGCGGGCTCTTCGTGAACGCGATGCCCGAGGCCCGCTTCGCGCCGGCGGAGGCTGCCCGGCTCGCGCCGCTCGTTGACGCGCCGCCGCCGCTCGGCCCGGCCGCGCAGGCTGCGCGGCTCCAGGCGGTCCGGGCCGAGCAGGCGGCGCGCTACCTTCAGCGGGCGCGCGCGGCGCTCGACCTCCCTGCGACGGTGATCCCGCTCCTGCCTTTCGCGACGTGGGGGCGCGAGGCGGTCGAGGCGGTCGCCCGGGCGATCCGCGACGGGAGGCACGGGTGACGTCGGTCCGCGCGAGCCTCGCCGAGCGGCGCATCGCGGTCTGCGTCGGCCCGGGCGGCGTCGGAAAGACGACCGTCGCCGCGGCCATCGGGCTCGGCCGCGCGCTCGACGGCGCGCGCGCGCTCGTCTGCACGATCGACCCGGCCCGCCGGCTCGCGAACGCGCTCGGGATGCAGGCGCTCGGCAACGTGGAGTCGCGCGTGCCGGAGCACAAGTTCGCCGAGGCGGGGCTCCGCCCGAAGGGCGAGCTGTTCGCGATGATGCTCGACGTGAAGCGGACGTGGGACGACGTCGTCACGCGCCACGCGCCCGACCCGGCGCGGCGCGAGCGGATCCTGCGCAACCGGCTCTACCAGCAGATGTCCTCCGCGCTCGCCGGCTCGCAGGAGTACATGGCGATGGAGAAGGTGTACGAGCTCGCGACGGACCGCGACTACGACGTCATCGTGCTCGACACGCCGCCGACCGCGCACGCGCTCGACTTCCTCGAGGCGCCCGACCGCATTCTCGATTTCCTCGGGAACGAGACGGCGCGCTCGCTTCTCGCGCCGGCCGCCGCGGCCGGGAAGCTCGGGCTCCGGCTCGCCCAGCTCGGCGGCGGGTACATCGCGAAGACGCTCGCCCGCTTCACCGGGCAGGCGGTGCTCGCGGACCTCGCGGACTTCCTCCAGTCGTTCCAGGGGATGTACGACGGGTTCAAGGAGCGCGCGGCCGCCGTCCACGCGCTCCTCTCGCGACCGGAGGTCGGCTTCGTGCTCGTGACGAGCCCGAGCCCGGTCGCGATCGACGAGGTGCTCGCGTTCCACGAGCGGCTCCACGCGGAGTCGATGCCGATCGCCGGCCTCGTCGCGAACCGCGTCACGCCCGACCTGTGGCCGGGGGGGCAGCTGCCGACGATCGGAGAGCTCGAGCGGGCGCTCGGGGGGGCCGACGAGGGCGTGCTCGCCGCGAGGCTCCTGCGCACGCTCACGGACCACCAGGCGCTCGCGCAGGCGGAGCGGCGGGCGCTCGATCGGCTGTTCGCCGCGCTCGAGGCCCCGCGCGCCGTCGTTCCCCGGCTCGAGACGGACGTGCATGACCTCGCGGGGCTCGCCAGGCTCGGCGAGCGGCTGTAGAACGAAGCGATGCGGCTCCCCCCGCTGAACGTCCAGACCCGCGCGGCGCACGATCTCGTCGAGATCACGCGCGAGGTGCGGGGGGCGCTCCGCGCGACGGGCATCGCGGGCGGGCTCCTCGTCGTGTACGTGCCGCACACCACCGCCGGCGTGACGATCCAGGAGAACGCCGACCCCGACGTCCGGTCGGACCTTCTCCTCACGCTCGAGAACATGGCGCCGGCGCGTCCCTCCCGCGGGACGTACCGGCACGCGGAGGGGAACAGCGCCGCGCACGTGAAGGCCTCGCTCGTCGGCAGCTCCGCGACGGTGATCGTGGAGCGCGGCGATCTCCTCCTCGGCACCTGGCAAGGCATCTTTCTCTGCGAGTTCGACGGCCCCCGGAGCCGGACGGTCGAGCTGAAGCTCGTCCCGGACGTGCCGCTCCCCGCCCCGCCCGAGCCGGACCACGGCGGATGAGCGCGGACGAACCGATGTCCGCGCACCCTGAGCGTAGCGCCGCCGCAGGCGGCGCGAAGTCGAAGGGGACCGCGACCCCGACCCCGACTTCGACCCCGACCCCGACCCCGACCACTACCACGACCTTGATCCGACGCCCGCTCCTCCTCCTCGCCCTGCTCTCCGCCTGCGCGACCGCGCAGCGCCCGCCCTCGCCCTCGCCCACCGCCCCGGTGGACCGCGCGCCGGCGGCGGATCTCCCGCCGCGCCTCGAGTTCCCTCCCGACGACGTGAAGGTCTCGCGGCTCGATCTCGAGCTCGCGGGGAAGAACGACGAGGAGCTGTTCGCGATCGGGACGGCCGCGTATGGCGCCGCCGACTACGGACGCGCGGCCGCCGCGTTCGCGCGGCTCGCCGACCTCTTCCCCACCTCTCGGCACGAGGCCGCCGCGCTCTTCGACGCGGGGCTCGCCTACGAGCGGCAGGACGAGTGGCGGCTCGCGCTCGAGCGGTTCCGCACGATCTCGCGGAAGTACGAGGGGCCCGACGCGACCGAGGCGACGTTCCGGATCGCGGAGTGCCAGTACCACCTCCGCGAGCTCGCCGACGCGCGCGCGACACTCGACCGGCTCGTAGCCCAGCCCGACCTCTCACCCGGGGACCGCATCCGCGCGCTCGCGCAGCGCGGGATCGTCGAGCTCGAGGACGGGAAGATGGAGGACGCCGAGAAGAGCCTGCGGCTCGCGCTCGCGACCTTCCGCGCCGCGAGCGAGGACGAGCGGCTCGACGACCACTTCGCCGCGCAGGCGCAGTACTACCTCGGCGAGGTCTACCGCGAGTGGTTCCGTGCGCTCCCGCTCGATCCGTCGAAGGGGGACGACGCGGCGCTGCAGCGGGACCTCGAGCACAAGGCCGAGATGCTCCTCTCCGCCCAGGGTCACTACCTGCGCGCGATCCGGATGGGGAACGACCGCTGGGCGGTCGCCTCCGGCTTCCGCATCGGGGGCCTCTACGACGAGCTCCGCTCGCAGCTGCTCGACGCGCCGCTGCCGCCCGGGCTCGACGACGAGCATCAGGCGGCGTACCGCGCGGAGCTGCGCCGGCGCGTGCGGGTGCTCGCGACGAAGGCGATCACCGCCTACGAGCAGACGCTCTCGCGCGCCGCCCGCTCCGGCGTCGACGACCTGAGATTTCTCGGCGACGCGCAGGGATCCCTCGAGCGGCTGAAGAGCGCGATCGCCGACGACGTGAAGCCGGCGATGTGAAGCCGACGATGTGATGGGTCGAGCCGGTTGATCCCGATCATTTTGTAGCGTCGCGGGCGCTCGTTTTCTTGATCCACGTCAGGTGACAGCGACTCACAGTGCGTTGCTTGCGCACGGTGAGACCAAGTATCTTGCGAGCCGATGTTGAGAATGACTCGCATGACCAGCCGAGCCCACTTCCCGAGCAGCCGCTCACCGGAGCCCCGCACGATGACTTCCTCCCGCCGCCTCGCCGCTCTCCTCGCCCTCGCCGGCGCCATCGCCTCCCCACGTGGCGCTCGTGCGGAGGGCCGCCCGATCCAGGACAACAGCTTCCTCATCGAGGAGGCCTACAACCAGGAGGCCGGCGTCATCCAGCACATCAACACCTTCGCGCGCACGCGCGGCGGGGCATGGGGCTACTCCTTCACCGAGGAGTGGCCGGTGCTCGGCCAGACGCACCAGGCCAGCGTCACGTTCACCGCGGCGGGCCCCGAGGGCGCTTCGGCGGGTGTCGGCGACCTCGCACTCAACTACCGGCTCCAGGCGATCGGGAACGGCGAAACCCGCGTCGCGCTCTCGCCGCGCCTCACGGTGCTCGTCCCGACCGGCGACTCGGCTCGCGGCCTCGGCTCCGGCGGAACGGGGCTCCAGCTGAACGTGCCGCTCAGCGTCGTGCTGCTCGACCGGCTCGTCACGCACGTGAACGTCGGCGCGACGTACGTCCCGTCGGCGCGCGACGGCGCGGGCGCGAAGGGCTCGTCCGCGAGCTTCGCCGCCGGCGAGAGCTTCATCTGGCTCGCCCACACCAACTTCAACGTGATGCTGGAGGCGCTCTACACGCGCACCGAGCTGAGCTTCGGCGCCGGGAGACAGCGGACCGAGACGTTCACCGTGAGCCCGGGCCTGCGCACCGCGATCAACTTCCGGAGCGGGCTCCAGATCGTCCCGGGCATCGCGGTGCCGATCGGCGTCGGCCCGAGCGCGGGCGAGCGGAGCGTCTTCCTGTACCTGAGCTTCGAGCACCCGTTCCGCGCCGCCGGCCCCACGGAGCAGTCCTGAGCGCCGGGCCGGCCGCCGCGCCGAGGACGGCCACGCTCCCGCTCGCGCTCATGTCGGACGGTGAGGTGGGTGACATCGTGCGGGTCGCGGGCGGCGCGGGCGCGACGGCGCGCGCTGAGGACCTCGGGCTGCGCGCCGGGAAGCGCGTCCGGATGCTCGCGAACGGCGCGGGCCCGGTGCTGGTGAAGGTGGACGAGTCCCGGATCGCCGTGGATCGCCGTGTCGCGCTGAACATCGAGGTGAGGAAGGCATGAACACGAACCTGGCGAAGCTCGCGCCCGGAGACCGGGCGCGGATCACGGCGGTCGGCTCGATCGGGCCGATGAAGCGGCGGCTCATGGACATGGGGCTCCTGCCCGGCGAGGAGATCGTCGTGCAGAAGGTCGCGCCGCTCGGGGATCCGATCGAGGTGCGGGTGAGGAGTTACCGCCTCTCGCTCCGCAGGAAGGAGGCGGAGGGCGTCGCGGTGGAGGTGACGCCGTGACCGCCGCGGCGAAGCTGCACGGCGAGGCGACGCGCGCCCGCGCCGAGCCGGGGCGTCGGATCACCGTCGCCGTCGCCGGCAACCCGAACTCGGGCAAGTCGACGCTCATCAATGCGATCGCCGGCACGCGCCTGCAGGTCGGGAACTGGCCGGGGGTGACGGTCGAGAAGAAGGAGGCGGCCTTCGAGCACGGCGGCCGCCGCATCCGGCTGGTCGACCTTCCGGGCACCTACTCCCTCTCGCCGTTCTCGCAGGAGGAGATCGTCGCGCGCGACTACCTCGCGCAGGAGCGCCCGGACGTCGTCGTGAACGTCGTGGACGCTACGAACCTCGAGCGGAACCTGTACCTCACGGTGCAGCTCCTCGAGCTCGGGATCCCCGTCGTGATGGCGCTCAACATCCACGACGAGGCGGAGGCGAAGGGGTACCGCATCGACGCGCGCGCCATCGAGCAGCGGCTCGGAATCCGCGTCGTTCCGACCTCGGCCACGAGGAAGGAAGGGCTCACGGACCTGCTCGAGGCGACCGTCGCCGCGGCGGACGCGCCCGAGGAGGAGGCGCGCCCTGCGCTGCTGAGCTACGGGCGGGACCTCGACCGCGCCGCGCTCTCGATCGCCGAGCTGCTCGAGCAGGGCGCCCCGCCGCGGGTGGACCGGTATCCGCGCCGGTGGCTCGTCCTGAAGCTCCTCGAGGGCGACCCGCGCGTCTGCGCGGAGGTGCGGCTCGCCCCCGCGCTGCTCGACGCGGCGCGCGCTCACCTGCGCGAGGCGCACGGCGGCGACGTCGAGGCGCTGCTCGCGGAGGCTCGCTACGGGCTCGCCGCGGGGCTCACGCGGGAGGTCCTGGAGCGGCCGCGGCTCGAGAAGGTCGAGCTGACGGAGCGGATCGACCGGATCGTCCTGAACCGCGTCCTCGGGATCCCGATCTTCTTCGCCGCGATGTGGGTCGTCTTCAAGCTCACCTTCGACCTGTCGGCGCCGTTCGGCGACTGGATCGACGCGACGGCGAACGGGCCGCTCAAGCGGTGGGCGGCGGCCCTGCTCGGCGTCGTCTCGGCGCCGGGCTGGACGGTCTCGCTCGTGAACGACGGGATCATCTCGGGGGTCGGGTTCGTCCTCGTGTTCGTGCCGGTCATCTTCGCGATGATGTTCTTCATCACCTTCCTCGAGGGCAGCGGCTACATGGCGCGCGCCGCGTTCGTGATGGACAAGGCGATGCACGCGATGGGGCTCCACGGGAAGTCGTTCATCCCGATGGTCCTCGGGTTCGGCTGCAACGTCCCGGGCATCTACGCGACGCGAACGCTCGAGAGCTGGCGCGATCGCGTGCTGACCGCGCTCCTCATCCCGCTCATGTCGTGCGGGGCGCGCCTCCCGGTGTACGTGCTCTTCGTGGGCGTGTTCTTCCCCGGGCGCCCCGGCACGGTGATCTGGTCGCTCTACGTCGTCGGCATCGTCCTCGCCATCGTCATGGGCGTCCTCTTCAAGAAGACGCTGTTCCGCGGCGAGGCGCCCGCCTTCATCATGGAGCTGCCGCCCTACCGCATGCCGTCCATGCGGAGCCTCTGCCTGCACACGTGGGAGAAGGGGAAGCACTTCCTCTTCAAGGCGGGCACCTACATCCTCGCGGTCTCGGTCCTCGTCTGGTTCCTGCTCCACCTGCCGTGGGGCGTCGAGGGCAAGAAGGACTCGTACCTCGGCAAGGCGGGGCAGGTCATGGCGCCGGCGCTCGCGCCGCTCGGCTTCGGGACGTGGGAGGCCGCCTCGGCGCTCCTCACCGGCGTCGTGGCGAAGGAGATCGTGGTCGGGACCATGGGCGAGATCTACGCGCCGGCGGCGGAGCCGGCGCAGAGGCAGCCGCCGCCGACGGTCGGCGAGGACCTGAAGGAGATCGGCGCCTCGTTCGGCGCGGCGGCGAGGAAGGCGGTCGGGAACGTCGTCTCGACCGTGGGGCTGTCCTCGCTCTCCTTCGAGGACGAGAAGCCGGGCGACTCGCCGCTCAAGGTCGCCCTGCGCGGCGCGTTCACGCCGCTCACCGCGCTCGGCTTCATGATCTTCGTGCTGCTGTACATGCCGTGCGTCGTCGTCGCGATCGCGATGCGCCAGGAGTTCGGCGGCTGGAGGTGGTTCGGCGTCGCGTTCGCGTACCAGACGGCGCTCGCCTGGGGGATGGCGCTGCTCGTCTATCAGGGCGGCCGGCTGCTCGGTCTCGGGGGCTGACCGTGAGCGCCGTCGATCTCGTCATCGCGACCGCGGTGCTCGCCGCCGCCGCGTGGCTCCTGTGGCGGTCGTTCCGCCGCGGCGGGAGCTGCCACGGCTGCAGCGGCGCCTGCGGGAGTGCGCCGCGCGCGGCGGCCGGCCTCGTGCAGCTCGGCCGGGAGCCCCGCGACGGCGCGCGCTGAGCGTCAGCCCGCCGGGACGGCCTCGGGATACAGCGCGTCGAGCTCCGCCTTGTAGCGCTTCTCGATCGCCTTCCGCTTGAGCTTCTGCGAGGGCGTCACCTCGCCCTCCGCCTCGAGGAACTCTCGCGGCAGGATCGCGAAGCGCTTCACGGTCGCGAAGCGCGGCAGCGTCGCGTTCAGCCGGTCGAGGTCCTTCTGGAGGAGCGCCTTCACTCGCGGCTCCCGCGCGAGCTGCGCGATGGGCATGCCGGCGAGGCCGTTGTCGGCCGCCCAGCGCTGGATCGCCTCGGGGTCGAGCGTCACGAGCGCCGAGACGTAGTTGCGGCGATCGCCGTGGACGAGCACCTGGGCGATCCAGGGCGAGAGCGCCTTCAGCTTCGCCTCGAGCTCGGTCGGCGCGACGTACTTACCGCCGGAGGTCTTGATGAGATCCTTCTTGCGGTCTGTGATGGACAGGTAGCCGTCAGCGTCCACGAAGCCGACGTCGCCGGTGTGGAGCCACCCGTCCTCGTCGAGCGCCTCCCGCGCCTGCTCCGGCAGCCCGCGGTAGCCGCGCATGATCCAGGGGCCGCGCATCAGGATCTCGCCGTCCTCCGCGATCTTCACCTCGATGCCGGCGAACGGCGTCCCGACCGTCCCGATCTTCCTCGCCCACGGGAGGTTCCCGTGCGTCGCCGCCGACGACTCGGTGAGGCCGTATCCCTCGAGGATCACGACGCCGAGCGCGTCGAAGAACTCGGCGATGTCCTTCGAGAGCGGCGCCGATCCCGAGACGAAGAACTTGAGCCGGCCGCCGAAGAGGGCGCGCACCTTCTGGAACACGAGGCGGTCCGCGACGGCGCGCTGCGCCTCGAGCAGCGCGGGGGGCCGGTGGCCCGCCCGCAGGAGCCGCGAGTGCTCGAGCCCGACGCCGAGCGCCCAGCGGAAGATCGCCCCCTTCACGGCGCCGCCCTCGCGCGCGCTCTGGACCACCTTCGCGTGGACCTTCTCGAAGATGCGGGGGACGGCGCACACGAACGTGGGGCGGGTCGCGGCGAGGTTCTCGACGATCTTGTCGACGCGGCCGTCGACCGCCGTCGGGAACCCGATGCGGAGCTGCGCCGTGCCGATCATCTTCCCGAAGACGTGCGCGAGCGGCAGCCAGAAGAACTGGAAGATGCCGGGGTGGTCGAGGAACCGGGACTCCTCGATCGCCCTCGACTGCGCGATCCAGGCGGCGTGGGTGAGCTCGACGCCCTTCGGCCGGCCGGTCGTCCCGCTCGTGTAGATGAGCGTCGCGAGCGCGTCGGGGCGAAGCTCCGCCGCCCGCTCCTCGAACGCGCCGGGGTGGGCGGCGTCCCACGCCCGTCCCTTCTCCTCGAGCTCGGCGAGCCGCATCACCCAGCCGTCCGGCGAGGCGGCGCCGTCGAACGTCACGACCTGCCGCAGCGCGGGCAGCTCGGCGCGGCGGGCGACGAGCTTCTGGACCTGCTCGTCGTTCTCGACGAACGCGATCGTCGCGCCGGAGTCGGAGAGGATGAAGGCGCACTCGTCCGGCGTGGAGGACGGATAGATCGTGCTCGTCGCCCCTCCCGCGAAGAGGATCCCGTAATCGGCGAAGATCCACTCGATCCGGGTCGAGGCCAGGATCGCGACGGGCTGCTCCGGGCCGAGGCCGAGGGCGCGCAGGCCGCCCGCGACCGCGCGGACCCGCTCCTCCGTCTCGAGCCACGAGAGCGACCGCCAGGCCCCGGCGACCGGATATCGGAACGCCTCCGCGTCGGGCGTCCGTCCGACGCGCTCGAGGAACAGCTCGGGCACGTTTCGCGGTGCGGTGTCGGCCACGGCCACGGTGTCCTCCCTCAGCACGTCGCCGAGCGTACGTCCGAGCGTGCCGGCGCGCGAGGGCAACGAGGGGCCCCGGAAGAGGCGCGGACGGCCATCCGTCCTCAAGCTAACTTCCTCCGCGATAACGGAGTCACGAAACGACGCGCCTGCCGCTTGACAGCTCGATCATCCGTTACTTAGGATACGCCACCTATTCTAACGGACACCCGAAAGGACCCGCTCACATGGCCCTCCCTCCGAACCGGAAGCCGCGCTTCGAGACCCTGCAGATCCACGCCGGTCAGGAGCCCGCGCCGGGCACGAACTCCCGCGCGGTCCCGATCTACCAGACGACCTCGTACACCTTCGACTCCGCCGAGCACGGCGCGCGGCTCTTCGCGCTCCAGGAGTTCGGCAACATCTACACGCGGCTCATGAACCCGACGTCGGACGTCTTCGAGAAGCGGATCGCCGCGCTCGAAGGCGGCGTCGCGGCGCTCGCCACCGCGTCGGGCCACGCCGCCCAGTTCCTCGCCATCACGAACATCGCCCAGTCGGGCGACGACATCGTCTCCTCCTCGAAGCTCTACGGCGGCACGTACAACCAGTTCAAGGTGACGTTGCCGCGCCTCGGGATCACCACGAAGTTCATCGAGCAGGACGACCTCGGCGAGTGGAAGAAGGCGATCGGGCCGAAGACGAAGGCGCTCTACGTCGAGACGATCGGCAACCCGAGCTACGACATCGCCGACCTCGAGGCGCTCGCGAAGCTCGCGCACGAGAACAAGATCCCGCTCATCGTCGACAACACCTTCGGGGCCGCCGGCTACCTCTGCCGCCCGATCGAGTGGGGCGCGGACGTCGTCGTGGAGTCGGCGACGAAGTGGATCGGCGGCCACGGCACCTCCATCGGCGGGGTGATCGTGGATTCCGGAAAGTTCGACTGGGGCGCGAGCGGCAAGTTCCCGGGCTTCACGGAGCCCTCGCCCGGCTACCACGGCCTCGTCTACAACGACGTGTTCGGGCCGAAGGGGCCGTTCGGCAACATCCAGTTCATCATCCGCGCGCGCGTCGAGGGGCTGCGCGACATCGGGCCGGCCCTCTCGCCGTTCAACTCGTTCCTCTTCCTGCAGGGGATCGAGACGCTCTCCCTCCGCGTCCAGCGGCACTGCGAGAACGCGCTCGCGCTCGCGAAGTGGCTCGAGCACCACCCCCAGGTCGCGTGGGTCTCCTACCCCGGCCTCGAGTCGCACCCGCACCACCAGCGGGCGCGCAAGTACCTCGAGAACGGCTTCGGCCCGGTCCTCTCCTTCGGGATCAAGGGCGGGTTCGAGGCGGGCAAGGCGTGGATCAACTCGGTGAAGCTCTCCTCCAACCTCGCCAACGTCGGCGACGCGAAGACGCTCGTCATCCACCCCGCGTCGACGACCCACAGCCAGCTCACCCTGGCCGAACAGCAGAGCGCCGGCGTGACGCCGGACGGCATCCGCGTCTCGCCGGGCATCGAGCACATCGACGACATCAAGGAGGACTTCGAGGAGTCGTTCGCGGCGGCGAAGAAGTAGCGGTCTCCGACGACGAACCGCCGTCTCACCCGTTCGCCCTGAGCGTAGGGCCGGAGGAGCCGGCCCGAAGTCGAAGGGCGGCAACGCGAGGGGCCCCGCCGGCACGTGCCGCGCGGGGCCTCCATCGTATTTCCCGCGCCTGCTGCCACTCGGCTGCCACTCGTCCGCGGCCTCGCACTGTCAGAGTGTGCGCCTACGCTCTGCGTTCAGTGCCGGGGGATCCCTCACCGAAAGCGATCGCGCACGTTGCGCCCGACGGCCGGGCGCAGAGTGTCGAGGATCATCTACAAGGCGTCGCGCAGCTTGCGGCGCAGTTCGTCGAACCCTTCTGCGATCGCGAGTGGGGGAGCCTCGCGGGGCGGTGGCACGACTTCGGAAAATACAATCCCGAGTTCCAGGCCAAGATCCGAGCCGAGTCCGGCTTCGACGAATTCACGGAGAGCGACTCGTCGGGTCGCCGGGTGGATCACTCGACGGCCGGCGCCCTGCTTGCCTACGCGGCTCTGGGTGGCAGGGTCGGCACCTCGGCCGCGGCCGACGCCATCGCCGCGGTCGTCGCGGGGCACCATGCAGGGCTGTCTGACGTCACAGGCGGCCTCGACCAGAGACTGCTCGCGAAGGCCGATCTCCTCCAGCGCGCAAAGGCGGCATCGCCTTCCCCCGATCTTCTCCGGGCTACGGTCCCTCCTCCACCGGCCTGCGTGCGGGCCGGCGTTCCTTGCGACGACATGCTGCGAGACTGGGAACTCTGGGTCCGTATGCTGTTCTCCGCCGTCGTCGACGCGGACTCGCTCGACACCGAGGCGTTCTGTGATCCCGAGAAGGCTGCACAGCGGGGGACTCTCCCTTCCGTAGCGGAGCTCGCCGAGCGCCTCGACGATCACCTCGGGAGCTTCCGCGACAGAACCGGCTCGGTCGCCGCTTCGCGGCAGAAGGTCCAGGCTGCGGCCCGTGCCGCCGCGGACCGGCCACCGGGCGTTTTCACGCTGACGGTCCCGACGGGCGGCGGCAAGACGCTGGCATCACTCCTATTCGGACTTCGCCATGCAGCGGCAAACGGCCTCGGGCGCGTCATCGTGGTCCCACCGTACACGAGCATCATCGAGCAGACCGCGGACGTGTACCGCCACGCGCTCGCGGTGGACGCCGTGATCGAGCACCATGGCGCGCTCGCTCCTCGCAACGAGCATCGGTGGAGCTCCCTCGCCGCCGAAAACTGGGACGCGCCGGTCGTCGTCACGACCGCCGTCCAGCTCATCGAGAGCCTGTTCGCGAACCGTCGGTCTCGGTGCCGCAAGCTCCATAATGTCGCGCGCAGCGTCGTCGTGCTCGACGAGGCACAGACGCTCCCGCCGGCCCTGCTGGCACCCATCCTGGACGTCTTGAAGGCGCTCGTCCGCGGGTACGGCGTGAGCCTCGTTCTCTGCACCGCCACGATGCCCGCGCTACGGCGCCGCGAGCGCTTTCCGCATGGGTTCGATGGCGCCGTCGAGCTTGCGCCCGAGCCGGAAGCCCTCGCCGACACGCTCCGCCGCGTGGAGGTGACGTGGCCCGCGAGCCTGGAAACGGCTGAGGATTGGGACGGGCTCGCGCGAAGGGTGGCTGCCGAGCCGCGCGTGCTCGCCATCGTCCACCTGAAGCGTGACGCGCTGCTGCTGACCGAGTCACTCGATCGGATCGCGGGGGATGTCGCGACCTGCCACCTCTCCGGCAACATGTGTCCGGAGCACCGGGCGAAAGTCCTCGGCAAGGTCCGCAGCGCCCTGCAGCGCGGTCAGCCCATCCGCGTAGTGTCGACTCAGCTCATCGAGGCGGGTGTCGACGTCGACTTCCCGGTCGTGTTCCGCGCCCTCGCCGGTCTTGATTCGTTGGCACAGGCGGCAGGGCGCTGCAACCGCGAGGGCAGGTTGGCGCGCGGGCGCCTCGAGGTGTTCGTACCGCCGACCCGCCCGCCGCCCGGAGCGCCACGCGCGGGCGAAGCGGTGACCCGTGCGATGCGCTCGGCGAACCCGGCGCTCGACCTGTTCTCACCTGCCGTTCACGAGCAGTTCTTCCAACAGCTCTACGCGACAGCAACGCTCGACGCGCTCGGAATCCAGCCGCTGCGGGCCGCTCGCGCATTCGAGCAGGTCGCCGAGCGGTTCCGGTTGATCGAGGACGGCGCGACGGAGGTCGTCATCCCGTGGGAGCGCGCCGCGGAGCTCCTCGCGGATGTCGCGCGCTTCGGGCCGGACAGGGGACGGCTGAGGGCCCTCCAGCGGTGGGTTGTCCGAGTGCCCGGCAGTATCTTTCGCAAGCTCGCCGAGGCGGGTGCGATCGAGGAGGTCGGGGGCGCCTTGAGCGCACTGCGGCCGACGTTTCGCCACCTGTACTCGGACCGCTTTGGCCTGGTCGTGGGCGACGCGCCCGCGGCGGACCCGGAAGCGTTCGTGGTCTGACGAAGGGAGGACGGATGGAGAAGGAGAGCCGAATGCTCCGGCTGCGCGCCTTCGGGCCGCTCGCGTGCTTCACGCGCCCCGAGTTCAAGGTCGAGCGGATGAGCTACGAGGTGATGACGCCGTCGGCTGCGCGGGGGCTTCTCGAGGCGGTGTTGTGGAAGCCGGCGATTCGGTGGCGGATCCACCGCATTCACGTGCTGCGCGACATCCGGTTCACCTCGTTCAAGCGGAACGAGGTGAACGGCGGGCGACCCGCGATCACGGCAGGACAGGTCGCGGGGGAGGAGCCGCTTCGCCCGTTCTTTGTGGACGAGGCGAGAGCACAGCGCTCGACCCTAGCGCTCGCGGACGTGGACTACGTCGTCGAGGCGACGCTCCGATTGACGGAGCGTGCCGGCGAGGACGACAACGTGAACAAGTTCACCGAGATGTTCGAGCGGCGACTGGAGAAGGGGCAATGGTTCCACGCGCCGTATTTCGGCTGTCGTGAGTTCGCAGCGTCAATCGAGCCCGCGGCGGCCTCGTTCCAGCCCATTCTTGTGACCAAGCCGCTCGGCCTCATGCTGCACGACATCGACTTCGGACCGACCGGTCACGGCACCCCGCACTTCTTCCAGGCGGTCCTGCGGGACGGGGTCGTCGAGGTCCCGCCTTTCGAGCCGCGGGCACGCGCGGAGGACACGCGATGATGCTCAAGGAGCTGTATGACCTCGCGCAGCGCGAGCGCCTGGTCGCGGATGCGGATTACGAACCCCAGCGCATCAGCTACGTCGTAGTCATCGGCAAGGGCGGAAAGCTCAGATCGGTCGTCTCCACGCTGACACCGCCGCCCGAAGGCAAGGGAAAGCCGAAGGCGAAACCGTTCCAGGTCCCTCGTGGCAGCGTCAGGACGTCGGCGGTGCTGGCCCAGTTTCTGTGGGACAACGCCAAGTACGTCTTCGGCGTCAACGTCGACCCCACGCGAAAGGTCGCGAAGGCGGACCTCGCCGAGTGCCGCGGCGCCTTCCTGGCCAAGGTGCGCGAGGCGGCAGCCTCGTCAAAGGATCCGGGACTCCAAGACGTGGCCGCTTTCCTCGCGAAGCTCGAGGGTGTGCCGTGGACTCGCGACGAGCTCCAGAAGCGCTGCGGCGCGGAAACCATCGAGGCGAACGCGAACTTCACCTTCCGGCATGAGTCCGACCCCGAAGGGCTGGTGAGCGACGGCCTCAGGGTTCGGAATTGGTGGGCTGCGCAGCGACAGGGCTCGGCCGAGCGCGAGATCCGCTGTCTGGTGACCGGGGAGCTTGCATCGCCCATTGGCGCCCATCCCAAGATCAAGAAGCTCTGGGGTGGGCAGACGAGCGGCGTCGCGCTGGTCTCGTTCAACGACATCGCGTTCGAGTCCTACGGGCTCGCCGGAAACGAAAACGCTCCGATCGGCCGACCGGCTGCGGAGGCGGTCGCCGCGGCGCTCAACCGACTCCTCGACCGCGATTACCCGAGCCCGATCGATGGCACGCCAATGCCGTCCCGGAGCATCCGTATCGCCGAGGACACGACGGTTGTCTTCTGGTCGCGGAACGACGCCGCACCCGTGAGCTTGTTCGCCGGCGCGCTCGAGGCTGATCCGCAGCAGGTGAAGGCGTTATACGAGGCGCCGCACGGAGGCCGGCCGCCCGCGCTCGGAGACGAGAGCGCGTTCTTCGCTCTCGCGCTCTCCGGCGAGATGGCACGGGCCAAGATCCGAGGGTGGCACGAGACCACCCTCGGACGCGCGCTCGCGAACGTGAGGGCTCATTTCGACGACATCGACGTGGCGCACCGGGACGGGGATCCGCTACCGCTGTGGCGTCTGCTCCAGTCGCTTGCGCTGCTGAGTGATCGGAAGAACGTAGAGCCCGGAGTCGCCGCGGCGACGTTCGGCGCGATCATCGAAGGGCGCGCCTACCCGCGCGCCCTGCTGCAAGGCGGCGTCCGCCGCGCCCGCGCCGAGCGGGAGGTCACGCCGGAGCGCGCCGCCGTCATCAAGGCCTATCTCGCCCGAGCCCGCCGCAAGGGGCTCCTCCCCGCTTCCTTCCCGGAGGTCACGAAGCACATGGACGCCACGTCGACGAACGTCCCGTACCGCCTCGGCCGACTCTTCGCCACGCTCGAAAAGCTCCAGGAGGAAGCCCTCCCCGGCGCGAACACCACGATCCGCGACCGCTTCTTTGGAGCGGCCTCAGCGACGCCGGTCACTGTCTTCCCTCGCCTCGTGCGCGGAGCGCAGCCGCATCTCGGAAAGGCGAAGCGAAGCGTCTACTTCGAGAAGCTGATCCAGGAGATCGTCGCGCCGCTTCAGCGCTTCCCGTCTCACCTGAGCCTCGAGGAGCAGGGGCTCTTCACGCTCGGCTACTACCACCAGCGGCAGGATTTCTTCACGAAGAAGGACGACGCCGCAATCGCGCAGTGAAAGGGGCACGCTATGACCGCACTCCAGAAGCGCTACGACTTCGTCCTCCTGTTCGACGTCCAGGATGGGAACCCGAACGGCGACCCCGATGCCGGGAACCAGCCGCGCATCGACCCGGAGACGGGGCACGGGCTCGTCACGGACGTCTGCCTGAAGCGCAAGGTCCGGAACTACGTCCTCCTGTCGAGGGAGGGCAAGCAGGGCCTCGACATCTACGTGAAGGAGAAGGCCGTCCTCGCGCAGCAGCACGCGAAGGCATACGACGCACTCAAGCTGGAGAAGACGAAGGAAAAGAAGAAGGCGAGCGATGCGGGCGACGTTGAGAAGGCCCGCGACTGGATGTGCCGGAACTTCTTCGACGTGCGCACCTTCGGCGCGGTCATGTCGCTCAAGGAAGCGAACGCGGGGCAGGTCCGTGGGCCGGTTCAGCTCACGTTCGCGCGATCGGTTGCGCCGGTCGTCGCGCTCGAGCACGCGATCACGCGGGTCGCCGTCGCCACGACGAAGGAGTCCGAAGAGCAGGGCGGCGACAACCGCACGATGGGGCGCAAGACGACGCTGCCCTACGGCCTCTACGTGGGACACGGCTTCGTCTCCCCCCAGCTCGCGGCGCAGACCGGATTCTCCCAGGAGGATCTCGGGCTGCTCTGGGAGGCATTCGGCCGGATGTTCGAGGTCGATCGGAGCGCCGCCCGCGGCCTCATGTCGCTGCGCCGACTCCTCGTGTTCGAGCACGAGAGCGCGCTGGGAAGCGCCCCCGCCCATCGGCTCTTCGACCTGGTGAAGGTGGTCCAGAAGGATTCGTCGAAGCCCGCCCGGCAGTACGGCGACTTCACGGTCGCGGTGGGCGAGCCGCCGAAGGGCGTGAAACTCTCCGAGCCGGTCGCCACCTGATGCGATCGGACGACGACCTCATCCCCATTTCGGCGCTGCAGCACCTCCTGTTCTGCGAGCGTCAGTGCGCGCTCATCCACGTGGAGGGGCTTTGGGCGGAGAACCGCCTCACGGCCGAGGGACGCGTGCTCCACGAGGCAGCCGATCGCGGCGCGCCGAGCGAACGCGACGGCACCACGGTCGCTCGGGACGTCGCGCTCCGATCGGATCGGCTCGGCCTCTACGGCCGCGCCGATGTCGTAGAGTTCCGTGCCGAGGCCGAAAGCGGGAGGGTGGCGTTTCCGGTCGAGTACAAGCGCGGACGCCGCGCGCCGCGCGCGGCCGACGAGGTACAACTCTGCGCGCAGGCCATGTGCCTCGAAGAGATGCTGGGGACACCCGTACCGCGCGGCGCGATCTTCCACGGCGCATCTCGCCGAAGGCGGCCGGTCGAATTCACGCCCACGCTCCGCGACCTTGTGGAGCGCTCCATCGAGAGACTCCGGCGCCTGTTGGAGATCGGGCGGACGCCGCGGGCCGAACCGGGCCCCAAGTGTCGCTCGTGCTCGCTCGCGGCGCTTTGCGTGCCCAGCGCCACGGTCGACCCGGATGCCGCCAGCCGCTACCTCGCCCAACTCGTGCGGGAGGGGCCATGACGAACCTGATCAACACGCTTTACGTCACCACGCCGGGGGCGTACCTGCGAAAGGACCATGAGAGCCTCGTCGTGCGCATCGAGCGGAGGACGGCCCTCGCGGTACCCATTCATCATCTCGCGGGCGTCGTCTGCTTTGGCCAGGTCGGAGTGAGCCACGGCCTCCTGCACGCGTGCGGAAAGGCCGGGGTTGCGGTTTCATTTCTTTCACGGACCGGCCGTTTTCTCGCGCGCGTGGAAGGTCCGCGGTCAGCGAGCACGGCACTCCGCCGCGCACAATTCCGCGCGGCGGACGACGCAGCGGGGTGCGCCCGGCTCGCGCGCGGAATCGTGATCGGCAAGATCGCGAACGCGCGGTCTCTCCTGCTCAGGGGCGCACGCGAGGCCGAAGAGGTCGAGGACCGCTCGGCGCTTGTGGACGCCGCAGGTGCGCTCGCGACACGGCTTGACCTGCTCGGGCGCGAGACCCCCGTGCTCGACGAGTTGCGCGGGCACGAGGGCGAGGCTGCACGGCGATACTTCGAGGCGTTCGACCGGCTCCTGAAGCGAGAGAGGGAGGCATTCCGCTGGGAGGGCCGAACCCGCCGACCACCGCTCGATCCGCTGAACGCGCTCCTCTCGTTCCTCTACGCGCTCGTCACTCATGATGCCGATGCTGCGCTTCAGTCGGTGGGACTGGATCCGGGCGTGGGGTTCCTCCATGCCGAGCGCGCCGGACGACCGTCGCTCGCGCTCGACCTCGCCGAGGAGTTCCGGAGCGCGCTCGCCGACAGACTCGCCGTCGCTGCGATCAACCTCGGGCAGGTGAAACCCGGCGGCTTCATGTCCGCGGAGACCGGAGCAGTTTCGATGGACGACTCGACTCGGAAGGCGGTCATCGTCGCGTACCAGAAGCGGAAGCAGGAACCCATCGTCCATCCGTTTACCGGCGAGCAGACGACCATCGGGCTTTCGGTGTTCATTCAGGCGCGACTCCTTGCCCGCGCCATCCGTGGCGATCTCGACGCCTACCCACCGTTCACGCTGAGGTGACCCATGGTCGTGGTCGTAAGCTACGACGTGAAGACGTCCGCCGAAGGCGGCAAGAAACGCCTCCGCGCGGTGGCGCAGGCATGCGCGGATTACGGGCAGCGCGTCCAGTTCTCCGTCTTCGAGTGCTCCGTTGGAGAGGTGCAGTGGGTCGAGTTGCGTCGGCGGCTGGCCGCCACGATAGACCCCGATCAGGACAGCCTCCGTATCTACTTTCTCGGGGAGGATTCGTCCTCGCGTATCGAGCACCTCGGGACCAAGATCCCCAGAGACCTGGATGGGCCGCTCGTCGTCTGAAGAACCGCGCGAACCGGGAACGGACAGCCGTTTCCGCGCCGGTTCGCGATTCGCGCAACACCGCTCTCTGACAAGCGAATACGATGCGTCGTCAGGTCTAGCCAGCTCGGCATCGACACTACGAGCGCAGGTTCGCGCGAGGCCTGGAAAACGCGCTCGATTTACAGATACTTGGAAACGCAGAGTCCCCTCCGCCGACGAGGCGGAGGGCGGGTTGAAACCTCTATCAGCCCCTTCCCTTGGCGACGGTGAAGGGTCCCCTCCGCCGACGAGGCGGAGGGCGGGTTGAAACTTGTCGTGGAGAGCCAGGCGCTCGAAGCCATCGGGTCCCCTCCGCCGACGAGGCGGAGGGCGGGTTGAAACATCCGCACGCCGCGGAGCGTCTCCACCGACTCGTGTCCCCTCCGCCGACGAGGCGGAGGGCGGGTTGAA
>DASWEI010000101.1:0-1707 GCA_036394835.1 Anaeromyxobacter sp.
CCGAAGAGGATCGAGAAGAGCAGCACCTGGAGGATGTCGCCCTTCGCGAACGCGTCGGCGACGTCCTTCGGGATCACGTTGAGGACGAAGTCCACCGTGCTGAGGTGGCTCGAGCTCGTCGTGTAGCTCGCGATCGCCTTCGTGTCGAGCGCGGCCGGGTTCACGTTCATGCCCGATCCCGGCCGCACCCAGTTCGCGACGACGAGCCCGATGACGAGCGCGAGCGTGGTGAGGACCTCGAAGTAGACGATCCCCTTCAGCCCCACCCGTCCGACCTTGCGCAGGTCGCCCATCTTCGCGATGCCGGTCACGACCGTCGTGAAGACGATCGGCGCGATCAGCATCTTGACGAGCTTGATGAAGCCGTCGCCGAGCGGCTTCATCTTCGCGCCGAACGCGGGGAAGAGATGCCCCACGAGGGCGCCGAGGATCACCGCCACGATGACCTGGAAGTACAGGCTGCGGCCGAGTCGCTTCACGTTCGCCTCCTGCGGGCGGCTTCGAGCCGTCCCGCGGTGTGGGCCGGGCGCGGCGCGGCACGGCGCGACGCGGCGCGAGGTCCTTGGAAACCGACCCGAGCCGCATGAGCAAGTGGAGTGCCGCCGTGCCGAGGATGCGGAACTCCCCGTCCTCGCTGGCGCTCCTCGACCGGGGTCTCGCCGGCCGGCCGCGGAAGGGGCATTCCCGCGGGCATGGTCAGCGCCGCCGCCGGCGAGGAAACGGGCGGTTCCGGGGGCGCGGCGTGCGTTCGCGCGCCCGATGCGAGACGGCATGGCGATTCCTTCCGTCATGCCCGTTCGCGGCGCCCGGCTCGGGCGCGTGCCGCTTCAACCGCGGTAGCGCTTCAGCCGCTTCGACAGGGCGGGCTGCGACATCCCGAGGAGCCTCGCCGCGAGGGTCTGGTTGCCGGCGGCGCGCGCCATCGCCTCGGTCACCAGCAGCTGGAGCGCCTCGTCGAAGCCGGGCAGCCGCTCGACGGCCGCGAAGGGATTCGCCTCGGCCGCCCCGGCGTCCGGGGTGGCCCCCTCCCCCGGCGCGCCGATCGCCTGCACGAACGCATCCATGGAGAGGACCCGCTCGCGGTGGAGGCTCACCGCGTCGAACACCATCGCCTTCAGCTCCCGGATGTTGCCCGGGAAGTCGTGCGTGGCGAGCAGCTGCGCGAGCTGCTGCGGGGCCGTGGGCTTCTTCTTGCCGAGCGAGCGGGCCGCCTCCTCGAGGAAGTGCTCGAGCAGGAGCGGAAGGTCGTGCTTCCGCTCGCGCAGCGGGGGGACGCGGACGCGGTGGGTGCGGAGCCGGTAGTAAAGGTCACGCCGGAACGCGCCGGACTTCTCCTTCGCGGCGAGATCCTGGTGCGTGGCGGCGATGACGCGAACCTTCACGCGCTTCGGCCGGTCGCTGCCGAGCGGGAAGTACTCTCCTTCCTGCAGGAACCGGAGCAGCTTCACCTGCGACGCGATGGAGAGATCGCCGATCTCGTCCAGGAACAGGGTCCCGTCCGCCGCCTCCTCGACCATCCCGCGCCGCGGCTGATCCGCACCGGTGAATGCACCGCGCATGTGACCAAACAGGGTGTCGGCGAACACTGCGTCGTCGAGCCCGGCGACGTTCACGGCGACGAGCTTCCCCGGGCAGCCCGAGAGGCGGTGCGCCGCCGCCGCGACGAGCTCCTTCCCGACGCCGCTCTCGCCGGTGACGAGGAGCGGC
>DASWEI010000102.1:0-10973 GCA_036394835.1 Anaeromyxobacter sp.
GATGAGCATCGTGCCGATCGACATGCCGGCCTTGAGCGGGATCGCGTAGGTCGGGAAGGGCTTGCCGCCGAGCGAGGCGAACGCGGAGCGGCTGTTCGCGTAGGTGTTCACGCGGATGCCGAACCAGGCGACGCCGGACGACCCGAGGATCCCGACGAGCGAGAAGAGCAGGATGACGGCGACCTTGCCCGCCCCGAGGCCCACCGTGCCGCCCGGGCCGGTGGTGAGGAAGCCGAAGTACGCCACGATGACGAGCGCGATGAAGCCCCAGAGGAAAGCGATGAACTTGCCCTGGGTGACGAGGTAGGTCTTCGCGGTCTCGTAGATGAGCTCGGAGATCTCGAGCATCGACCGGTGCACCGGCAGCGCCTTCAGCTGCTTCGCGACGACGAGGCCGAAGAGGAGGCCAAGGCCGCAGACGACGAGGCCGGCGAGCAGGAGCGAGTGGCCGCTCACGCCGAGGAAAGACTCGCTGGACAGGTCCGGCAGGATGAGGCTCGCTTCGCCTCCGCCGTGTGCCCCTGCGCCGAGGACGAGGGACTGTGCAATCGAGGACAGGATCATGGCGTGAACGGCTCCCTCCGGTTTGCGGAGAAGTCGTGGAAGATCGGTCCGTTGCGCAAGATTGCGCCGCCGGCCGAAAAATGGGAGCCCGGATATTACAGATTCGAAAGGGTTTTTGGCAAGCAGACGACCGAGGTGCCGATCTGGCCCTTCGACTCCTGGCCGGCTGCGCCAACCCTACGCTCAGAGCGAATGGGCTTCTCGTTCGTCCTGGGCGTAGCCTCGCCGCCAGGCGAGGCGCAGTCGAGGGGCGAGGCGGGGACGAACGGTCGGACGCTTACCCGGCGGGGCGGGTTCCGGCCGCAGCGGCGACCGAGCCTGCGTCGAGCGCGGCGAAGTTCACGTTGAAGTACCCAGCGACCCCACAGGAGTACATGACCCGCTTCACGATCCGGAACGGCACGGCCTTGTCCGCCTGGATGTTCACGAGGCCATCCCACTTCGAGTTCGGGTCGGACTTGTGGATGAACTCCCAGCGCTTCTTCTCGTCCCGGAGCCGCTCTTCGAGGGCGGGGATGTTGAGGTACCCCGAGTCCTTGTCGAGGTCGGAGATGTCCGCGACCTTCACCCCGGTGACGACGATCTGCTGCGCGCTGATCGCGACGTTCGGCGCGATCTCGATCATCTGGCCGTGGTGGGCGTCCGGCAGCTTGATGTCCTTCTGCATGTACAGCACCTCGCCCGTGGACGAGAACTGCTGCAGGAGGAAGATGACGAGCATCGTCATCATGTCCACCATCGGCACGACGTTGAGCTCGGCGTTCGTGGCCTTCTTGCCTCGGGCGATCTTGCCGCCGAGGACCTTGGACTTCTCGAACCGCTTCGCGGGGCGCTTTCCGGGCGTGACGATAGGCATCGTGCGCTCCGCTAGGCCCCGCTGACCGAGACCGCAACGAGCCCCGCGCCGACGGCGGAGTCGATGACCTGCACGAGGTCGCCGTACGAGACGGTGTCCTCGGCCTGCACGGTGATCGCGGAGGTGTCCGGGTAGTCGCCCTTGAGCTGCTTGAGCCGCTCGGCGAGCGCCTTCAGGTCGAAGCGGATCTTGCCGTCCGCGTCGCGCCCGAGGGTGGGGATGTCGACCGAGCTGCCGGCCGAGGTGGCGAGATTGAAGCCCCGCTCGCCCATCGCGAGCGTCACGAGGAGCGTCTTCTGCACCTCGCCCGCCGGCGGCTCCGGCGCGCCGGTGCCGAGCTGCATGACCTGGAGCCGCGAGATCTGCGTCCAGACCGCCGTGTAGAGGAGGAACGTGATGCAGCAGGAGAGGAGGTCGATCGCCGGCACGACGTTGATCACCGCGTCGAGCGACTTCTTCTTCTTCTTTCCTCCGCCGCCCTCGTCGGGCACTCCGCCGCCGCCGCCCATCGACTACCTCCTCTCCGACGTTGAAGGGTGGGGCGCGCGCTACTCTTCCGCCGCCAGGGTGGCGGGCATCTTCATCTTGTCCTTGTTCGCGACGATGAGGTTCAGCACCGCGACCGAGGACTCGTTGATCTCCTCGATCATGTGCTGCGAGCGGCCCTGGAGCACCGAGAAGGCGACGAGCGCGGGGATGGCGGTGAGGAGCCCGAACGCCGTGCAGTTCATGGCTTCCGAGATCGACGAGGCGAGGATGGTCGCCTTGTCCGCGGGGTTCGCGTTCGCGACGGCGCCGAACGCGCCGATGAGGCCGACGATCGTGCCGAGGAGGCCGAGCAGCGTCGCGACGTTGCCGATCATCGCGAGGTAGCCGGTCCGCTTCTCGATCTTGGGCGACTCGCGCAGCGTCGCCTCGTCCATCGCCGCCTGCACGTCCGCCTCGCCCTTCGGCACGTTGATGAGGCCGGCCTTGATGACGGAGGTGAGCGGCGTCTTCTTCTGCGACGCGGTGAAGCTGATCGCCTTGTCGAGGTCGCCCGCGTAGACGTGCTTCTTGAGATCGCGGAGGAAGGCCTCCTTGTCCATGGAGGTCTTGAAGTAGAGCGCGATGATGCGATCGACGATGAGGCCGATCGCAAAGAACAGCGAGACGAGGATGGGGTGCATCATCCAGCCACCCTCGTGATAGTGCTTCGCAAGCGTCCCGAACATTTCACCCATCGCGAGCCGCCCTCCGGAGCGGAGACCGAGCGGGTCGTCGAACCCCGCGCGCTTTCGAACGAATCCCGGATCCCGTACCACGGGGTGTCGCGGCGGGTCAACGGAACGGGGTGGGCACGGAACGCACCCCGCCTCGGGATCGCGACGGATCCTGCGCTCTCGACCCGCCGGCGGCGATTGCCCGCCCCCGGATCCGCGTCGTACGCTCGCGTCCACGATCGCGGCGCACGCCGGCCTCACGCCGCCCGCCGACGCCCCGATCGCCCGCGCCATCATGCCCGCCGAGCCCGCCTTCGCCCCGTACCGCCTCGCGCCGGGGGCCCTCCCCGAGGAGGCGGTCCGCGCCGCCGCCGAGACGCAGGCGACGCCGCTCCTCGCCGCCGCGGGCGAGCCGCTCCCGGGCCCGCTCGTGAACGCGGCGCTCGCCGACATCGCGACCGGGCGCGCCGCGTCGCCCGCGGAGGCCTGCCGCGCCGCCGACGGCTCGACCGCGGGCGGGGGCGGGCCGCCTCGCGCGTGCCTCTCCTCGGCGCGGCAGCGCGCGCGGGTCGCGGAGGCGGCGCGCGCCGCGTTGCAGGCCGGCTTCGCGGGCGTCTGCCTCGACCGCCCCGACGCGTCGCTCGCGCTCGGGCTGCTCGGCGCGGGCTACTGCCCCGAGTGTCAGCGCGAGCTCGCGCGCCAACTCACGCGCGAGTACGGCGAGCACTTCCAGCCGGTCGATTATCTCGCCCTCGCCCGCGCCGCGATCGCCCAGGCCTCCGGCGCGATCTCGTTCGAGCAGCTCCCCTTCGGCCGCGACTTCTGGCGCGTGCGCAACGAGGCGCTCCCCCGCGCCGTCGCGCTCTACGCCCGCGACGCGCGCGACGCGGCGCGCGCGGCGGCCCGGCCGTTCGAGGTGGTCGCGCAGTTCGAGGCCGTCGGCCACGCACAGCTCCGCGCCGCCCGCCACGTGGACGCCGCGATCTTCCCCGCGCAGCCCACGGCCGGCGTGACCGGCCTCGGCCTCGCGCGCCTGCTGCGCGCCGCGATGGGGCGACGCCCGTGCGCGATCGCCCCCGCGCCGGACGTCACCCCGGCCGCGCTCGCCCGCATCGCCGCCGTCGCGGCGACCTGCGCGATCGATCTCTCGGGGGTCGAGCCGTCCGGGCAGCCGGGGCGCGACGTCGCCGCCATCCGGCGGCTCACGCGGCGGCTGCAGGAGCGCGGCCTCTCGCCGACCGCCGGCGACCCCATCGCCGAGTGCGCCATCCTCTTCTCGCCCGAGGCGGACCTCTGGTCGGGCGGCCGCCACCGCGCCGCGGTCGAGCGCGCGGTCGAGTCGCTCGCCGCGCTGCACGTGCAGGCGCAGGTGGTGCTGCGGGTGCAGGACGCGCCGCCCACCGCTGCGCTCGTCCTCGCCGGCGCGAGCGCGATCTCCGCGCACGACGCGAAGGAGGCCCGCCGCCGGCTCGAGGCGGGCGGAGCCGTGCTCGCGTTCGGCGAGCCGGGCGCCGCGGACGAGCTCGGCCGCGCCGTGCCGCCGTTCCTGCCGGCGGGCAAGCCCGGCGGGACGCGCGTCGGCGAGGGGACGCTCGCCGTGTTGCCGGCGCTCGGCAAGGACGGCACGACCGTCGCGCCGGACCCTGCGCTCCTCGACAAGGCGCTCGCCGCGGTCCTCGGCCGCGGTCGGCGCGCCGCGAGTGTCGCCGGGCGCGTCCCGCTCCTCGTCGTCCTCCACCGGATCCCGGGCGCGCTCCTCGCCCACCTCGTCGCCGAGCCCGGCGAGCGCGCGCAGGGCGCGACGCTCTTCCTCGGCGTCCACGTCGCGGGCGGCGCGCGGCGCGCCCGCTTCGTCTCGGCGGACGGGCAGGACGTGCGCATCCCCATGAACCCGTCCGGGAACTCGGTCTCGACGGTGCTGCCCGCGTTCCGCGGCTACGCCGTGCTGTCCCTCGCGATATAGGTTCAGCGCCGGCGCTTCACGGGCAGCGTTACCGCGACGCGCGTGCCGGCGCCGGGTGTCGTCTCGACCGTGACCGTGCCGCCGTGCCGCGCGACGATGCCCTGCACGATGGGGAGGCCGAGGCCGATCCCCTGGCCCGGCCGCGTCGTGAAGAACGGCTCGAAGGCGCGGGCGGCGACGTCGTCGGCCATTCCCGTGCCGTCGTCCTCGACCGTGACCCGCACCCGCCCGTCCTCCGGCGCGAGGACGACCGTGACCCTGCCGCCGTTCCCGACCGCGTGCGCCGCGTTCGTGACGAGGTTCACGACGACCTGCACGAGGCTCGCCCGGCTCCCCTCGACCGGCGGCGCGGGGAGGAGCCGCGTCTCGAGGACCGCGCTGCGCTCCTTGAGCGCGGACTTCGCGAGCCGCGCGGCCTCCTCGATCACCTCGGCGAGGTCCACGGGCTCGGTGCCCGCTCCGGCGGGGCGCGCGTAGGCGACGAGGTCGCGCGCGAGCCGCTGGATCCGCTGCCCGCCCTCGAGGATGGCGCGGAGCTTCTCGACGTCGCCGGGATCGTGCCCGGCGTGCGAGAGCTTCTCGACGAGCGCGTCGGAGTACATGTTCACCGCGGTGAGCGGGTTGTTGAGCTCGTGCACGACGCCCGCCACGAGCCGGCCGATCCCGGCGAGCCGCTCCGCGTGCTCCGCCGCCGCCTGCAGCGAGCGGATGAGCGTGAGGTCCTGGCCGATCGCGATGACGTCGTCCACCTCGCCCGTCGCGCTGACGACCGGCGCGATGTTGAGCACGATCCGCGCGTCGCCGCCGCCCTCCCGCGCGAGCCGCGTCTCGTAGCCCGCGACCGCCTCGCCCGCGAAGCCGCGCAGGAGCACCTGCTCGAGCCCGGGCCGCTCCTCCGCGGGGAGGAAGAGGAGGAGATCGTCGCCGACGACCCGCTCCTTCGAGAAGCCGGTCGTGCGGACGAGGGCCGCGTTCCAGACCACCACCTCCCGGCAGCGGTTCACGACGAGGACGAGCGCGTTCGCGTGCTCGATGAGGTTCTCGAGGTAGGTCTTGAGGTAGGTGAGCTCCTCGATCGACCGGACGTTGCGGACGCCGAGCGCCGCGTGGTTCGCGAGCTGGTAGAGGAGCGGCGCGTCCCGCTCGCGGTCCTCCGCCCGGCCGGGCCCGTATTCCAGGTTCACGACCCCGAAGAGCTGGCCGGCCACCGCGAGCGGGACGGCGGTCGCGATCTCGCATCCTTCGAAGAGCGGCTCGTCCACCTCGGTCACGAGGACGCCGCCGTCGGCGAGGAGCGCGCCGGCGAGGCCGGTCTTCTCTACCGCCGAGCGCCGCAAGGCGATCCGGGCGCGCGCGGCGGAGCGAAGCCGCCCGCGCGCGTGGAGGGTCCGGAGCGCGAGCGTCTTCGGATCGACGAGCCGTACCGCGAACGAGCGGCCCGGGAAGAGCGCCTCGAGCGCGCGCGCGAGGCCCTCCGTGATCTGCTCCTCGGTGCGCGCCTCGGCGAGGTCGCGCGAGAGGGCGAGGAGCGCGCCTCCGGGGTCCGCGGCGTGGACGCGCTCGTGGGCCCCGAGGGGCGCGCGGGGGCTCGAGGCCTTCGGCCGGGTGGCGGCGGCGCGGCGCCTGCGGCCCTTCGCGGCGGGCCGGCGCGCGGCGCGGCGGCGCTTCGGGGGCTTTCGGGTCCGCGCCACGGCGCGCGATGGTAACACGCACGCCGGACGGCCCCGGACGGCCTAGCGCCCGCCGCGGTGGGCGGCGAGCGCGGCGGCCATCACCTCGCGGAGCGCGACGCCGTGCTCGCGCGCCCGCGCGAGGCAGTCGTCGTGCTCGGGCTGCGCCCCGATCTCGACCCCATCGAGGAGCGCGACCTTGACCGAGACTGGGCCGTAGCGCGTCTCCACGGTGCGGAGCTCGCGCGCGAGGACCTCGCGCTCGACGCGCCGCCGCCGCACCCCGAGCGTCGTCGTCTCGGCGAAGAGGACGCGGGTCACCGCGGAGCGGCGCGCCTCCTCGACGAGCGCGGCGAGGAGCACCGCGGGCCTCCCCTTCTTCATGGTGATCGGCGCCGCCCAGGCGTCGAGCGCCCCCGCCTCGAGCGCCGCGTCAATGGCGCGGGCGACGATCTGGCCGGTCGCGTCGTCGAGGTTCGCCTCGAGGACGGAGAGCTCGCCCGCCTCGGCCGGCTCGCCGAGGGTCGCGCGGAGCACGTTCGGCCGGTCGGGCCAGCTGCGGGTGCCGACCCCGTAGCCGACGCGGGCCGGGACGACCGCCGGGAACGGGCCGATCTCGGCGTGCTCGGCGAGGATCGCGGCGCCGGTCGGGGTGACCGCCTCGCCGTTCGGCCCGCCCGGGCGGATGGCGCGCCCGGCGAGGAGCTCGAGCACGGCGGGGGGCGGGATCGGCATCGGCCCGTGCGCCGAGCGCCCGAGGCCGCGCCCGAGCTCGGGGGGCGCGCAGAGGACGCGCGGCCAGCCGAGGAGCTCGAGGGCGACCGCGGCGCCGCACACGTCGACGATCGAGTCGACCGCGCCGAGCTCGTGGAAGTGGATCTCCTCGAGCGGGACGCCGTGCACCTTCGCCTCGGCCCGGCCGATCCGCTCGAACATCGCGCGCGCCGTGGCCCGCGCGCGCGGCGAGAGGCCGCTCCCGTCGACGAGCGCAAGGATCTCGGTGAGGCCGCGGGCGTGCGGCTGCTCGCCCTCCACGATCACGTCGACGTGCGTCCCCACGATGCCGCAGTCGGTCTTTTTCGCGGCGGAGAGCCGCCAGCCCGGAATGCCGAGGGTGCGCAGCGCACCCTCGAGCGCGCGCGGCTCGACCCCGAGGTCGATCGCGGCGGCGAGGAACATGTCGCCGGCGATCCCGCCGATGGGCTCGAGGAGGAGGAGCGGCATGGACGTTCCCTACTCGCGCGCGACGAGGCCCGCCACGAACGCGGCCCCGAACCCGTTGTCCACGTTCACGACCGTGACGTTCGGCGCGCAGGAGTTGAGCATCGTGAAGAGCGGGGCGAGGCCGCCGAGCGAGGCGCCGTACCCGACCGAGGTCGGGACGCCGATGACCGGGCGCCCGACGAGCCCGCCGACGACCGAGGGGAGCGCGCCCTCCATCCCCGCCGCGACGACGACCGCGCGCGCCCGCTCGAGGTCGTCCCGGCGCGCGAGGAGCCGGTGCAGCCCCGCGACGCCGACGTCGTAGATCCGGATGACCTCGATCCCCATGACATCGAGCGTGACCGCCGCCTCCTCGCAGACCGGGATGTCGGAGGTGCCGGCGCAGCAAACCGCGACCGGCCCGCGGGTCGGAAGGTCCATCCGCCCTCGCCGCAGCGTGCGCGAGATGGGATCGTAGCTCGACCCCTTCACCGCCCGCCGCGCCGGGCCGGCCTTGTCGGGCGCGAGCCGGGTGACGAGAAGCGGCCCCCTCTGCGCGAGCTTCTTCGCGATCGCGGCGACCTGGGCGGCCGTCTTCGACTCCGCGAGCACCACCTCCGGCATCCCGACCCGGAGCGTCCGGTGCGTGTCGACCGTGGCGACATCGCCGAGGCGCTCGTACGGCGCCCCCTTCAGCCGGCGGATGGCGGCGTCGACCGAGGTCTTCCCGCCCTGCACGGCGGCGAGTAGCCCCCGCAGCGTCGTCTCGTCCATGCCCGCTCTCTACCGCACCTCGAGGTGCGAGAGGAGCCTCGCGATCCGCTCCGGCTCGGGCATGACGAGGATGAGCCCCTCGAGCGCGGCGCCCGTGTCCTCCGCCCACGCCGAGAAGCGGGTCGCGAGCGCGACCGAGCCGGCGTGCGCGACGAGCCGCTCGACGCACGATCGCCCGCTCCCCCGGGCGAAGGTCGGGACGGAGAGGAGCAGCTTCTCCCGGACGAGCGCGCCGACCGCCGTGACGAACGCGCTGCCGACGATGTTGCCGGACTCCATGAGCGCGCTCTCCGCGAGGCCGCCCCAGCCGTCCGCCGGGGCGTAGCCGAGCATCGTCGCGAGGTTCTCGGCGTCCGCCTCGGGGAGAGCGAGGAGGAGGTCGCCCGTGAGCGCCCCCTCGAGCTTCACGCCGACCGCGACGAGGTCCTGGCCGAGGCCGCCGAGGAAGGACGCGATGGCGCCCGGACCGGCGCCGACCCACGCCTCCGGCACGTCCATCTCGAAGCGCCGCCGGGCGAGCTTGCCGAGCGCGGTGATGGCCCGACCGCACCCGATGGAGGCGAGCTCCTGCAGGGCGTCCACCTCGCGCGGTCCGAACGGCTGGATCATGCGGGGAGG
Source organism: Anaeromyxobacter sp. (assembly GCA_036394835.1). Lineage (GTDB taxonomy): Bacteria > Myxococcota > Myxococcia > Myxococcales > Anaeromyxobacteraceae > Anaeromyxobacter. The sequence goes on from DASWEI010000102.1 coordinate 8,851, forward strand.
AGCCTCTGCACGTCGAGGATGAACACCGGCCGGCCGTTGCCGAGGACGGTCACCGCAGAGAGCCCGGCCACCGCGTCGAGCGGGGACCCGAGCGGCTTCAGCACCGCCTCGTGCTGGCCGAGGAGCGCGTCCACCGCGAGGCCGACGCGGCCGTCGGCCCCCTCGGCGACGACCACGGCGCGCTCGTCGATCCCGCGGCCGGGGAACCCGAGCAGCCGGTCGAGATCGTGCACCGGGACGAGCTCGCCGTCGTACGGCAGGACGGGGCCGCCGCGGCTCCGGTCGAGCTGGGACATCGCGACCTGTGCCGCGCCGTGCACCTTCGCGATCGGGAGGCCCACCACCTCGTCGGCGACCCGCACGAGGAGCACCGGCTGGACCGCGACGGTGAGTGGAAGCCGGAGCGTCACGCGCGAGCCCGCCCCCGGCGCGCTTTCGATCTCGAGGGTGCCGCCGACCCCCTCGACGGTCCGCTTCACCGCGTCGAGCCCGACGCCGCGGCCCGACACGTCGGTGACGGTGTCCGCGGTGGAGACGCCCGGGAGGCAGGCGAGGAGGAGCGCCTCGCGATCCCCGAGCGCCGCCGCCTGCTCTGCCGTGAGCGCGCCGCGCGCAACGGCCGCCGCGCGGAGGCGCACGGGGTCCATCCCCTTGCCGTCGTCCGCCACCTCGATGATGACGCGGTCGCGGTCGCGCCGCGCGTGGACGGTCACGCGTCCGGTCGCGGGCTTCCCCGCGAGGAGGCGCAGGTGGGGCGGCTCGATGCCGTGATCGGCGGCGTTGCGCAGGACGTGCAGGAGCGGGTCCGAGAGCTCCTCCAGGATGGCGCGGTCGAGCTCGATCTCGGCGCCCTTCACCTCCACCTCGATCTGCCTGCCGAGCTTGCGCGCGACGTCGCGGACGGCGCGAGGGAGCCGCTCGGTGACTAGGGCGAGCGGCGTCATCCGCACGGTCATCACCTTGTCGTGAAGGTCCTTCACGATCGCGTGGAGCCGGTCGACGCCCTCGTCGAGCGGACCGCGGCTCTCCTGCGGCAACGCCCGCCCGATCTCGCGGATGCGCGCGGTCGCGAGGATGAGCTCGCCGACCGCGTCGAGGAAGCCGTCGAGGATCTCGGTGCGGACGCGGACGGTCCGCTGGGACTCGCCCTGGGGCGCCGCGAGCTCGCGCGCCGGCGCCGGCCGCTCCTCCTCCGTCTCGCGCAGCGCGACCGCGGCGAGATCGGAGATCTGCGCGAGCGCCCGCTCGAGGGTCTGGAGCGGCTCGCCGCTCTCGAGCAGGACCGAGAGCTTCTTGTCCGGGATGCGACCCGCCTTGAGCTCCTCGACCGACGGGGACGAGCGCGCCACCGTGCCGAGCGCGGCGAGCTTCTTCACGACGAGGAAGGCGCGCACCGCGGGGACGGGGCAGCTCCCCGCGATCTCGACGTCCACCTGGACGCGGCGCGCCCCGCTGCGCCCCTCGACGCGAGGGGCGGGCGCCGCGCCGGGCTCGGTCGCCGGCGGCTCGGCCGGCTTCGCCGCGGAGGCCGGCGCGTCGGCGAGCCGGTCCCCGTCGCGCAGCTTGCGGGCGGCGTCGGCGAGCCGCTCCATCGCGGGCCCGTCCGCCGCGACGGGCTCCCCGCGCGAGGCGCCCTGGACCATCTCCTGCAGCCGGTCGCCGGCCGCGAGGAGGAGGTCGATCGCGCGCGCGTCGAGCCGGGCGGGGTCCTTGCGGAACACGTCGACGAGATCCTCGGCGTGGTGCGCGAGCGCGGCGATGCCGTCGAGGCTCATCGACGCGCTCATCCCCTTCACGCTGTGAGCGTGGCGGAAGCAGGAGTCGATCGCGTCCCGCGCGCTCTCGCCGCCGCCGTGGCGCGCCGCCTCCTCCAGCCGGACGAGGTCCTTCCCGAACGCGGCGAGGTGCTCGGCCGCTTCGGCGACGTACAGGGATAGGTATTTCGTGAGATCGAGCGCCACCGCGGCTCCCGCCGGGCGAGCGGCGCGGCTAGGCGTCGCCCAGGACCTTCTTCACGACGGAGAGGACGTCCTCGGACTTGAACGGCTTCACGATGAAGTCCGACGCGCCCGCCTCGATCGCCTCCATGACGAGCGACTCCTGGCCGAGCGCGCTGCACATGA
>DASWEI010000103.1:0-1593 GCA_036394835.1 Anaeromyxobacter sp.
CCAGTACCGCCCCGGCCCCGACCGCCTGCCCGCCGGTCCGCCCATCCGCCAGCATGAGGCTCGAGATCGTCACGCCCTCGGGCAGCTTGTGGAGCAGAATGGCGATGAACACCATGACGCCGAGCGTCGGGCGCACCAGGAACGCGCTCGCGATCGCCACGCCGTCGAAGAACGTGTGCAACAGCAGTCCCACGAGCGCCGAGGGGCCCGCGAAGCGGTGCACGGCGTGGGTCTCCTCGCCGAAGTGGAAGTGCGGCGTCACGGTGTGCTGGGTCAGGTGCACGCCGAGGTAGCCTGCCAGTACGAGCGCCGGCGCCGCACCGCCTGAGCGCGCGAACGCCTCCGGCAGCACCTCCACGATCGCGACCGCTAGCATGAACCCCGCGCCGAAGGCCACGAAGTGCTCGATCAGGGCGAGCTCGCGCGCCGCCCGACGAGTCACCGCGAGCGCGCCCACCACGTTGCCGAGCGCCGCGATCAGGGCGTAGAGGAGCGCCTTAGACACGGGAGAGCAGGTACTCCCGGGTGTTACGCGCCGGGTCCTCGAGCACCTCGGCGAGCAGCCGCGCGAGCGTCTCGCCGACCTCGGGTCCGGGACGCACGCCGGCGGCGAGCAGGTCGTCGCCGGTCACCGCAAGGTCCTTCAACGTCAGCGGGTCTTTCGCTTCCCGGATGGAACGCACGACTTTCGGAAGGGGGACGGGGGACGAGGGAAGGGTGAGCAAGTCATCCGCATACTCGCCCACCTGAGACAACCAGCGGCGGACCTCGGGCAGATGCTTGGGGTCCGGATACTTGTCACGCCACTGCCCGATGGCACGTCCCCGTTCGATGTCCTTGTTCGAGCACTTCAACCGAGTGAGGAGCGACGCGGGATCCCTCGCCAGGAAAGCAGTGATCAGCACGGGATCGCGCGGCAGCTTGTCGAGCGCACTCTTCCCGCTTCCCTCTTCCCCCTTCCCTGCGATCTCCGGAAGCCATATCCGCGCCGCCCCCACGTCCATCCACAGCGCCACGAGCCTCGAGACCCGCGCCGCCGTCATGATCCCCTTGAACCACTCGTCCCGCACGCGCTCCGCCGAGAGCTGCGCCAGCCCCTGGACGTTGGCCTTCGCGGCCTCGAGGGTGCGCGCGTGGATCTTGAACTCGAACCGCGCGCTGAAGCGCAGCGCCCGGAGGATCCGCAGGTAGTCTTCCTGGAATCGCCAGTTGGGGTCGCCCACAGAGCGGATCAGCCGGCGCTCCAGGTCCTCGGCCCCCTCGAACGGATCGCGCCACTCGTGCTTCGTCGGATGGTAGGCGATCGCGTTGATTGTGAAGTCGCGCCGCGCCAGGTCGTCCATCAGCGAGACCCCGAACTCCACCACCGCATGGCGGCCGTCGGTCCGGATGTCCTTGCGGAACGTCGTGACTTCATGCGGGCGGTTGTCCTTGTCGAGCACCGCCACGGTCCCGTGCTCGATCCCGACCGGCACGGTGCGCTTGAACAGCTTGCGCACCACGTCGGGCGGCGCCGCCGTCGTGAGGTCGAAGTCGTGGTTCTCGAGGCCGAGCAGGTTGTCGCGGATCGCCCCGCCGACGCACCAGGTCTCG
>DASWEI010000104.1:0-2419 GCA_036394835.1 Anaeromyxobacter sp.
GGCGAAGGACTGGCCGTTCACGTGAAGCCGCATCCACCTCTTCCGGTCGGAAGAGCACGCGCGGCGCTGGTCGGGATTCCGGGCGGGGACCGAGGAGGCCATCCTCCCGCTCGCCTCCGTCATGTCCATCCTGAGCACGCCCCGGCACTCTGCGAAGCTGAGCGGTCATTACGTCTCGTCCGCGGCGGAGTACGCGCCGGCCTTCTTCGCGCGGATCCGGGAGGTCACACGCAACTCGCCGTTCTGGGACCCCCAACGCAAGTAGGCGCGGAGCAGTGCGGTGCGCCCCTTGGTCACGTTTGTTGGGCTGCGTGGACGCATTCGATCCGGGGTTCGTGGTGCGCGGCCGGCGTCCGTTCCGCGCTCCACCGCGTGACCGCGCACCACGGCACTTCGTATGCAGAAGGGGACTCGCGGCGTCCCTTTTCGCATTTGCCGTCTCTCGGAATACGGGCCACAGCCCGAAGCGATGGCAGCCCCGGAGTCGCCCGCTGGGAGCGCCTGCGCACGGCGGCAGATCGCTGCGCCGGAGCGCCCGTCTCGAGGGCACGCGAACTACGAGGCGAACGCCCCGGAATGTTCGACGGGATTGTCCCCGCCACTGACCCGCGGCCCGGTGATGCCACCTCTACGTTCGAACGAACCGGCAGAACTGGAAGCGCTGCACCTTGCCCGTGGGCGTAACGTGGTCCTCGCGGAGGCTCTCGAGGAGCTGGAAGCCGAGACCCAACTCGGCGGCGAGCGTCTCGGCTTCGTACCGCACCACCGGCAGGCCACTGCACCGATCGGGGCCACCCGCTGCGAAGGTGCCGATGATGGCCTGCCCGCCGACGCGGAGCGCCTTGCGCATCGCGGTCCGGTAAGCCTCACGTTCCTCCGCGCACGTCATGAAGTGGAAGACGGCGCGGTCGTGCCACACGTCGAAGGGCGCGTCTGGTTCCCACGAGGTCACGTCGCCCGCCACCCACGCGACCGCCGAGGCGCGCGATCCGAGGCGCCGCTGCGCCTTGTCCAGCGCGCCCTCGGCGATGTCGAGCACCGCGACGTGTTGGAACCCGCGAACGAGCAGCGCGTCGACGAGACGCGATGCCCCACCGCCGATGTCGACGATGCGCGTAGCCGGGCCGGCGCCAGCGTTCGCGATGAGCTGGAGCGAGGTGCTCGGGTTCGCCTGATGCCACGTCAGCTCGTGCTCGGACTTCTCACCGTAGACCTTCTCCCAGTGCTCGCGCCGCGAGCTGACGGGGGCTCCAGCCGAAGCGGCCGCGCGAGTGGGCGAAGAGGCGGCGCCGAGCATCGAGAGGACGTCCTCGAGCTCCTCCCACGTCGTCGTTCGGCCGAGGCTGAACCGGACGGCCCCCATTCCCTCTTGCGCGGGAACACCCATCGCCGCAAGGACCGGCGAAAGCTCGACCGACCCCGCGTGGCAGGCGGAGCCCGTCGAGGCCGCCACGCCGGGAAGCCGCGCCAGTACCTCGGCCCCGACCTGCCCGACGAAGTTCAGGTTGGCGGTGTTCGGGAGGCGCTCGGCGCCGGCGCCGTTCACCGTGAGCTTCTCGCCGAACAGCTCCTTCAGCCGCGTCTCGAAGCGATCCCGGAGTTCCCGCACGGGCGGCATTCCGATCCACCGCCCCGCCACCTCGCACGCGGCGCCGAGCCCCGCGTCGAGCAGCACGTTCTCCGTTCCGGCTCGCCGCCCCTGCTCGTGCCCTGCGCCGTGCACGAACGGCTCGATCCTCGTGCCGCGCCGGATGAAGAGCGCGCCGACGCCTTTGGGCGCGTACAGCTTGTGCCCGGCAACGGAGAGAAGGTCCACGCCGAGCTCGTTCACATGGGTAGGAATCTTACCGACGCTCTGCGCCGCGTCGGTGTGCATCAGCACCCCCGCCGCCCTCGCGATCGCCGCGATCTCCGCGATCGGCTGTACCGTCCCGACCTCGTTGTTTGCGTGCATGATGCTGACGAGGATCGTGCGCGGCGTGAGCGCCTTCCGTACGTCCTCCGGATCGACGCGCCCGTGTCCGTCGACCGGGAGAACCGTGACCTTCGCTCCGAGCGTCTCGAGGAACCGGAGCGGCCGAAGGATCGCCGGGTGCTCGACCGCGCTCGTGACGATGTGGTCTCCCCGGTCGCGGTTCGCGAGGAACACGCCCTTGAGCGCGTGGTTGTTCGACTCACTCCCGCTGCTCGTGAACACGATCTCGTCCGGATCGCAGCCGAGGAGCGCTGCGACCTGGGCACGGGCGCGCTCCACCGCCGCCTTTGCCGGCGCACCGGCCCAGTGGTGCGTGGACGGGTTCCCGAAGTGCTCGGTCAGGAGCGGCCGCATCGCCTCGACGACCTCGGGCGCGAGCGGGGTGCTGGCGTTGAAGTCGAGATAGATCCGCTTCTCGGTCATGGCTAGGAAGCTTTCCTCGGG
>DASWEI010000105.1:0-44212 GCA_036394835.1 Anaeromyxobacter sp.
CCGCGCCGGACAGGGTGTTATCCGTCCCCGTCGCCGCGAACGTCACGGTGATGTCGGGGACGGCGTTCCCGTACGCGTCGCGGACCGTCGCGGTGAGCGTCACCTCGTCACCCGCCGTCGGCGTGCCGGCCGAGGCCGCGACGTCGCTCGCGACGGCGTCCGGGGCGCCAGGCGCGACGTCGAAGGCGGCGCTCGTCGCGTCCGGCAGCCCGGCGCTCGAGGCGACGAGGTGGAGGCCCGTGCCGGCGGTGGTCACGGCGAGACCCGCGAAGGTGACAGTCCCGACGCTCGCGGCCGAGGTCGTGCCCGTGAGCGTGCCGGCCGGGAGGGCGAGCGAGACGGTCTGCGGCGCCGTCACGGTGTTGCCGAACGCGTCGCGCACCGCCACCTCGATCGCCGGCGTGAGGACCGCGCCGGCGACGGCACCGGTCGGCTGCACGATGAAGGCGAGCGAGGCGGCCGCTCCCGGCGCTACCTGGATGCTGGGACCCGTGGTGGAAAGGGCGCCGGCCACGATGTCGTGAACGCTGATGTTCTGCGTTCCGGCGGTCCGCAGCGCGATAGACCCGGGGAACGTGTGGGTCCCCGCGTCGATCCCGGTGAACGTGTAGTCCGCGGGCAGCACCGCCGTAGCGTCGCTCGAGCCGAAGCGGACGGTGCCGCGGTACCCGCTGGCGACGTTCCCGTACGCGTCGCGCGCCGTGACGGTCGCACTTGCCGCGCTTCCCGCCGTCGTGCTCCCGGGTAGGCCGGAGAGCACGAGCGCCGTCGCGGGGCCGGCCACGAACGTGACCGGCACGTCGAGGGATCCGCCGCCGAAGGACAGGGTGACGGTGACGGTCCCGGCGACGGTGGAGGACACGGTGACCGAAGCGGAGCCGTCCGCGCCGGTCGTCGCGCTGCCCGACGAGAGCGTGCCGCCGCTCGTGGCGACGGAGACGGCGACGCCCGGGACCGGGTTGCCGTACGCATCGCGGATCGTCGCGCCGACTGCTGCCGCGGTGCGGTCGGCGACGACCGTTCCGGAGGGGCCGGCCGCCGACGAGGCCGTCGCGTCGGGGGCCGCTGGGAGGACCGTCACCGTCGCCGTCTGGACGAGCGGGAGCCCGCCGACGCTCGCGGTGAGGGTGCGGGGGCCGGCGGCGGTCCCGGCGAGGGAGCCCGTCGCGACGCCGTCGAGCCCGGCTGCGCCGGGAGCCCCGACCGTGTCACCGGCAACCGACGAGTCGAGCGTCACGACCGCGCCCGGGACGGCGTTGCCCCACGCGTCCACGATCGTCACCGTCACGATCGAGCCGGCGCCGCCGGCGGTGACCGTGGCCGGGCTGGCGACGAGCTGCGAGCCGGCCAGCGACGGGGAACCTTGCCCGACCGCGAAGGTGCTGCTCGTACCCTGCGCAGCCCCCGTCGTCGCGACGAGGGCGTAGCCGGCTCCGGCTTTCGTGATGGAGAGGCCGGAGAGACCGGCCGAGCCGTCGGCGGACGTGGTCGCAGTCGTCGTCCCCGAGAGCGCGGCGCCGTCGGGACCGCCCTCGAGCGCGAGCGAGACCGACGCTCCTGCGACCGCGTTCCCGTGGACGTCGGCGACGGTGAGACCGACGCCGAAGGTGACCCCCGCGGTCGTGTCGGACGGCTGAACGGTGAAGCTCACCGCCGCCGGCGGGCCGGCGACGAACGTCGCCGTCGCATGCGCCTTCACGTCCACGCCGTCGATGAGGGCGGAGACGCTCTTCGGCCCGGCCAGGGTGGACGTGAGGGTGACCGAGGTGGTGCCGTCAGCGCCCGTCATTGCGCTCGCTGCCGAGAGCTGCGCCACTCCCTCGATGACGGAGAACGCCGCCGTTCGCCCGGCCAGCGGCGCGCCGCCCGCGTCCTTCGCCATCGCCGTGATCGTCACCGCCGCGACGCCATCCGCGATCGCCTCCGGCGGCGCCGCGACCAGCGTCGAGCGGGCGGCGTCGACCGCCGCGGGGGGCGGCGGCTCCGTCGAGCTTCCGCCACAGCCGGCGAGCGCGAGGGTGAGGACCCCCGCGAGTGCGGAACGAGTCGTAGTTGTCATGAGTCCCCCAGGAAGCGGCCCCCCCTAATACCGCGTGCCACCCCGCACCCGCAGTCCCACGCCGCACCGACACGCCGTGCGACAGGGTCTTGCCGGTTGACTCACAGGTGAGGGTTACACTCGCGGCGGGAAGTGGGCCGAGTCGAACCATCGACCGATGGCGTGGCCCGCGTCCGCGGGACAGGCGAAGGATTACGAGTCTGTTCTCGCGGGCTTCGCTCGCGGCGTGCGCGGGCGTGCAGGAGCGCCCGCTTGCGCATCCGGGCCGCCGGGGCGTACACCAATAGTGCAGGCGACCTGTTGACGCGGAGGAAAGCGATGGCGAAGACGCAGACGGCGCAGAGAACACCGGCCGGGATCCAGACCAAGCGAGGTCCTGCGCCGGCATCGGCGCCGGGCGGAGCGCCGGCGGCCGCGGAGATCGCGGCCCGCGCCTACGAGATCTGGCAGGAGAGCGGCTGCCCCGAGGGCAGCCACGAGGAGCACTGGTACCGGGCCGAGCGCGAGGTGCGCGAAAGGCCGAAGCGGACCGCCTGAACGCGCGCGCCCCGCGCTCAGGCCCCTCCCGCCGCCCCGGCGGCGCTCAGCACCGAGAGCCCGGCCAGCGCGAGCGCGGTCGCCACGTACCAGGCGAGGACCGGGCGATCCGGCTCGGTCGGGCTCGTGCGCTCGAAGACGCGTGCCGCCGCGACGGCCGCGAGGACCATCACGAACCCGTCCCGCCCGACGAGCCACGCCCCGAGCAGCGCGACCGCGACGACGGCGCGATGCAGGCGCGAGAGCGCGGCGAACGCGCGGCCGCCGTCGAGCTGCCACACCGGCAGCAGGTTGAAGAGGTTCAGCCACGCGCCGGTGTGCGCCACCGCGTAGAGGCTCGGCCACCCCGTCGCGCGGGCCGCGGCGTAGACGGCGACGGTCGCGGCGAGCCCCCAGACCGGCCCGGCGAGGCCGATCCGGGCGTCCTCGCCGGCGCGGGCGGGGCGCTGGTGCAGTCGGACGAACGCGCCGACGCCCGGGACGAACATCGGAGCCGAGGCGGGGATGCCGTACCGGCGCAGCGCCGCGACGTGCCCGAGCTCGTGCACGTACATCATCGCGACGAGCCCCGCCGCGAACCGCCACCCCCACGCGGCCCAGTACGCGCTCAGCGCGAACAGCATCGAGAAGAGGGTGGTCGCCTTCGTGAGGCCGAGCACGAGCAGCTTCGCCTTCGAGAGGACGCCGATGAGGAGGAACTTGAGCTTCCAGAGGAAGAGCGCCCCCGTAGCGACCGCACCTCCGGCCCAGCGGCCGCGGTGCGTCACCGCCGCGGGCGCGGCGGGCGCCCCGCCTTCCCGGTCGAGCTGCGCCGAGAGGCGGGCGAGGCGCGCCCCGATGCCCTCGTGCTGCCGCGACGACTCGGGCACGAGCGCGAGCGCCTCGCGCCAGCGCGCCAGAGCGCCCGTGACGTCGCGCGCCGCCTCCGCGGCCTCGGCCTGCGCGGCGAGCTCCTTCAGGCGCGCGGCGTGCACGAGCGCGTGGCACGCCGGGCAGGCGAGAAAGGAGGGCGGCACCTCGGTGCCGCAGCCGCGGCACCGCTCCGCGACGGCCGGCGCGGCGGCGCTCACGCCGTCGCGGCCGGAGAGGCCGCCTCGCTCGGCGCGACCTGGAACGGCCCCGTCACCGCGAGCTCCTGCCGGCGGTTGAGCTTCCACGCCTCGTACAGCGCGAAGAGGAGAATCAGGATCCCGATGATGTTCTCCGCGCCGGCGAGGAACGGAGCAGCGAACGCGATCCCGACGACGACGGCGAGGGCGAGCGCGATCCCGACGAAGCCGATCTCCGGCGCGGGCTCGGGCTCGGCCGCGTCGCCCCCGGCCTTCGCCGCGCCCGCCGCCTCGGACGGAGCATCGGCCGCCGGCGCGGGTGGGGCGTCAGCCTCGCTCTGCGCCGCATCTTTCGCCATCCCCTCGACGACGTACGGCACGTAGTACGCCACCATCGCGGCGTAGGTGAGGACGACGGCCAGGGTCTGGTACGGCCAGCCGCCCCGCCCACCCGAGCCGCGCCGCACCGCCGCGCCGACGAGGAAGCCCACGCCGATCGCGACGAGCCCGATCTCGTAGTGGGTGACGCGCACGATGGTGATCCAGACCGCCGCGCCGCCGATGGCGGCGAGGAGCCCGAGCCCACCGGCCCCGAGCACCCGCCGGGCGCGCGAGCCACCCGTGCGCGCCGCCACGACCCCGTCCTTGCACACGGGGCAGGCGATCGCGCCGTTCACCTGGAAGTACGCGTCGGCCACCTTGCCCTGACAGATCCCGCAGGTCACCTCGCCGCGCGGGCCGTCGGAGAGCTCGGCCGTATCGAACTGCAACGCGGCTCCCTCGGCCGCGACGTCCTTCTCGCTCACGGAGTACCCCCTTGTCCGCGTGAGCGTACCCAAGACGGTGGGTTCGCGCGAGGTGTTACGAGGTGCGGCGACGTGGTCGGAAGGGAAGCTCGAGGACCCAGAGCAGGAGGAGCGCCACCGGCTCGGCCGCGACGATGTACCAGGGCCAGGGCCCGAGCAGGTCGAGCAGCGTCCCCGACTCCGGCTTCGCGCGGAGGTACATGTAGTTCGTGCCGAAGCGCGCGTCGAACAGCGCCACGATCGCGGCGTACGCGTTCACGTACAGGAACACGCGCCGCCACGCGCCCGGGCGCGGCCGGAGGGCGCCGGTCCAGACGAGGAACAGGATCGCGGCCACGACGCCGCCGTGAGCGAGGAAGAACTTCGCGCCTGCATAGGACTCGAGCTCCGCGCCCACGTCGGGCGTGACGAGCGCGATCCCGGACCCCGCGAGGCCGAGGTAGTAGACGACCTCGAGCAGCCGGGGGCGCGGTGCGACGAGGGCCCAGACCGTGAGCCAGACCACGACGTCGCAGAGATCGAGCGGGAGGCCGTGGGGCGGGTGCACCCATCCGCTCGCGGCGGCGTGCCCGTACCAGGCGAGCTCGTCGAGCGCGATCGCCGCCGCGAGCGCGAGTCGGATGGGCCGCGCCGCGTCGGGGCGGCGCCGGGCGATCGCGGTGAGTGCCGCTGCGGCGAGCGGGACCGCAGCGAGGATGGCGAGGTGCGCGGCGCTGAAGATCGGGAACGCCACGGCGACCGGATCACCACCCGACGCGGCCGTGCACAGTCCCGCTGCGCGCCGGGTCGATCGCCCCTTGCTCGAGGAGCCACGAGCGGCTCACGTCGATGACGTGCGCGAGGAGCTTCCACTTGTCGCCGAGCCCCATGTGGTCGCCCTCGATCCGGACGACGGTGCGCGGCTCAGGGGTGAGCTCCGCGAACCGCTCCGCCGCGGCGCGGACGATGAGGCGGTCGTTCGCGGCGCGGAGGACGAGGAACCGCCCGCGCAGGTGCGGCAGGTGATGCGACGGCTCGACCGGGCGCAGGAGCAGATCGGCCGCCGTACCGAGCGCCGGGCGGATCCAGGGAGGCCCGGCCTTCGGGTGCCCCGCGATCACCGCGCCGATCGGTGCGCCCGCGTAGCCGAGGATCGTCCAGCGCACCGACGCGCCGCGATCCTGCGCGAGCCGCTGCGCGGCGGGAACGACGAACGCGCCGAGCGAGAAGCCGAGCAGGCTCACGCGGTCCGGATCCGCCCAGGCCTGCCGCGACGCCCAAGCGAGGATCGCATCCACCTGCCCGGGAACCGTGAGGACCTTCCGCCGGAACTCCGGCAGGCGGCGCACGATCTCGCCCGTCCCGGGCTCGCGCGACGGAAGCGGCCAGTCATAGCCGACGAACGCGTTCGGGCCCGGATCGCCGGAGACGTTCGCGATCTCCCGGATGCTGTCCGAGCCGCCGCGCAGCCCGCCGAGGATGACGACGAGCGGCAGGCGACCGGGTGGCATCGGGTCGGGAAGGCTCACGACGAAGCGCACGCGTCCCACCGCTTCGCCCTCGAGCGCCACGTGCAGGAGCGTTCGTCCCTGCCACGGTTCGAGCGCTTCCTCGACGACGGCGACCCGCGACGTCGCTTCGCGCGGGAGCGCGGCGAGCGGATCGCTCGCGATGCGCGACACCCCGATCCCGACGGCGAGCGCGACGACGACGGCGGCGGTCCCCGCGATGAGTCCTCGGCGCATCTCGCTTCGGGAGTAGCGGGGGCGCGCTCCCGCTGCACGCTGAAAGTGGCGCCTGACGGGCTTCCGCGCCCCCCGGCTCCTCCTCAGGAGGCACGACGTTCAGCCGGGGTTCGCGGCGATCGTTCTAGCGCCCGCGCCACTCGCGCGCCCACTTCTCCCAGTCCGCGAAGGCTTCGATGCTGCGGGGGCCGATCTTCACGCCGCGCTGCCGAGCCTCGGCCCAGAGCGCGAACCCCTCGTCGATCGAGGCGCGCGCGACGCCGTCGTCGCCCTGCTTCGCGGCGACCTCCGCGCGGAGCGTGACCGCGATGACGCGGACGGAGAGCCGGTGCATTCGCTGGCTCTCGCTCGCGCCGACCGCGTCGGTCGCTGCGCACACCGCGTCGACCGCCGCGCGCGCCTCGGCGAGCTGGCCTTCCTTGTAGGCCTTGATCCCGCGCGTGAGGTCGCGGGCGACGGCGGCGGAGCGGAAGAGGTCTCTCAGGCGATCGAGCATCGGCGCATGACAGCAGGGAGTCGCGGGGGCTTCAAGGCCCGACGCTCGCCCGCACGCCCGCCGTCAAAACGCGCGGCTCTGCGCGCCGTCCACGACCCAGCATGCGCCGTTCACCCACGAGGCGCGCGGCGACAGTAGGAACGCGACCACGTCGGCCACCTCCTCCGGCCGTCCCATCCGGCCGCCCGGGATCTCGCGGCGCACGAAGTCGGCGATCGCCTCGGGATCGGCGCGGCGCCGCCTCTCCCAGCTGCCGCCGGGGAACTCGATCGAGCCTGGCGCGACGCTGTTCACGCGGATGCCCTCGACGGCGAGGTCGCGCGCGAGCGCCTTCGCGAGGCTCACCTCCGCCGCCTTCGCGACATTGTAGGAGGGGCCGCCGCCCGCCTCGCGCCCCCAGACGGACGCGACGAGCACGATCGCGCCGCCGCCGCGCCGGCGCAGCTCCGGCAGGACACGCAGGCTCGACCGGAGCGCAGGAAAGAGGTTCCGCTCGAGCACCGCCCGGAAGTCCGCCTCGGACGCGTCGGCGAGCGAGCGCGCGCCGGAGCCGCCGACGTTCGCGGCGAGGAGGTCCACGCCGCCGAGCGCCGCGACGGCGCCCGCGACGAGCGCGTCCACGCCCTCCGCGGTCGTGAGGTCGCAGGCGATCCCGGCGTGCGGCCCGGGGCCCGCGGCGCGCAGCTCGCGGAGCGTCGCGTCGATCGCCTCGGCGCCGCGCGCGCCGATCGCGACCCGCGCTCCCTCGCGCGCGAGGGCGAGCGCGATCGACCGGCCGATTCCGCGGCTCCCTCCCGTCACCACCGCGACCTTGCCCGTGATTCCGAGATCCATGACGCAAGAGTACCGTTCCTCGCCGCGCCGGGGCTCCTCGAGTGAGCGAGGCTACCTACGCCGGCGCGCCCGACGGAGACGCAGAGCGAGGCGGGGGGAGGAAGGGAAACGCGAGCGCGTCGGCGTCGTCCTCGTCGAGCACGTCGAGCCCGTGCGCCGCGAGGAGCGCCGCCTGCTCCGGCGTCTCGGCCCGGAAGCGGACCCGCTTCGTGCTGCGCCGCGCGCGCGACCATGTCGCGAGCAGCGCCGCCGCGAAGTCGCAGGTCTCGATCGCGTGCGTGAGGTCCACGACGAAGTCCCTCGCCGGGGACTCGTCCATGGCGTTCCGGAGCGCCCACGCGGACGCGCCGTCGAACGCCCCGTAGACCGCCAGGACGTCCGCCTCAGCGCTCTCCCAGCGCACGATCGCCGCGCCCGTCATCGCCTTCCAAAATTAGGCACGGGTCCGCGGATGCAACTGGGATTTTGCACTATCATCCCGCTCCCCTTGGCGCGCACCCGCCCCATCGCCGTCCTCTTCGACCTCGACGGCACGCTCGTCGACACCGTCCCCTTCATCCTCGAGGCGGTCCGGCACGCGTTCGAGGGCTACGGCCGATGCCCCACCGAGGCCGAGTGGATTTCCGGGATCGGCACCCCGCTGCGGACGCAGCTCGGGGCCTTCGCGCGGTGCGCCGAAGACGTCGAGGCGCTCTTTCACCGGTATCGGACGTTCTGGCTCGCGAACCATGACGAGCGGACCCGCGCCTTCCCGGGTGCGCTCGAGGTCGTCCGGGACCTCTCGGCGGCCGGGCACCCCATCGGCGTGGTGACCGCGAAGATCGAGCACGGGGCGCTCCGGACCCTCCGGCACGTGAGCTTCCTCCCGCACGTGCAGGCGATCGTGGGTGCGGATTCCTGTGCCAACGCGAAGCCCCACCCGGAGCCGGTGCTGCTCGCGCTCTCGCGGCTCGGGCGCCCCGCCACGGAGGCGGTCCTCGTCGGGGACTCGCCACACGACATCACCGCCGCCAAGGCGGCCGGCGCGATCGCGGTCGGTGCGCTCTGGGGCGCATGCGACCGTGCGACGCTGGCCTCGGCAGGGTCGGACCATCTCCTCGACCACGTGAGGGCTCTCCCGCCCCTCGTCGCGACGCTCTAAGGTCGCCGATGAGCCCCATCCGCGTCCTCGTCGTCGACGACAACGATCTGCAGCGCGATGTCGTGTCGGACGTCCTCTCGAGCGTCGGCTACGACGTCGAGCAAGCCGCGAGCGGCGCAGCCGCGCTCGACTCGGCGCGCGCGCGCCGGCCGGACGTGGTCGTGCTCGACCTCATGCTCCCGGACACGGACGGCGCGACGGTGCTCGCAGAGATCCGGGCGGATCCAGCGCTCGCGGGCGTGCGAGTCGTCGTGACGACCGGCGTGCGCGCCTCGAGTCTGCGCAGGCTGCCGGGCGTCGACCTCGTGCTCTTCAAGCCCTTCGGGATGGGCGAGCTCCTCTCCGCGATCGAGTCGCTCGCGGCGCCCACGGCGATGCAGGGCTGAGCGAGGATCGCTCCCGGAGGCTGCGCCGACCGGCCCGCCGGGGCCATGGTTGGTCGCCGCGGCGTTCCTCGACGCACGTCTCGGACGCGACGTCGGCTTCCGCGTGATAAGACCGTCGGCCATGCGAATCGCGTATCTGGGCCCCCCCGGCACCTTCAGCGAGGAGGCCGTCGCGCGCTGCGACCTGTCGCGCGGCGACGAGCCGGCGCCGTACCCCACCTTCGCGGACGCGTACCACGCGCTCCGCCGCGGCGAGGTGGAGGGGGCCCTGCTCCCCATCGAGAACTCCATCGAGGGGAGCGTCGGCGCGAACCTCGACCTGCTCGTGCACGAGCCCGGCCCGCTCATCCGTCGCGAGGTCCTGCTCCCGGTGCACCAGCACCTGCTCGCGCGCCCCGGCACCCGGCTCGGCGACGTGAAGCGCGTCCTCTCGCACCCGCAGCCCATCGGGCAGTGCAGCCGGTTCCTGCGCGAGCGGCTCCCGGGCGTGTCGCTCGAGCCGTCGCAGTCGACCGCCGACGCCGCGCGCAAGGTCGCGGAAGGCGAGCCCGAGGCCGCGGCGATCGGCTCGCGCGCGGCCGCGCAGCGCTTCGGCCTCGTCGTGCTCGCCGAGTCGATCCAGGACGTGCTGGAGAACGTCACCCGCTTCGTCCTCCTCGCCCAGGCCGACGAGGCGCCCACCGGGCGGGACCGGACGAGCATCGCCTTCACGCTCGACCGCGACCGCCCGGGCGGCCTCTACGACGTGCTCGGAGAGTTCGCCCGCTGGAAGATCAACCTCTCCAAGGTGGAGAGCCGTCCGATGAAGGAGGCGCTCGGGCACTACGTCTTCTTCATCGACTTCGAGCGCCACCGGACCGACGCCGAGGCGGCGGCCGCGCTCGCCGGAGTCCGCGCGCGCGTCGACCGGCTGCACGTCCTCGGGTCCTACCCGCAGGCGCAGCCCGTCTAGCCTCGGGCCGAGGCGAGCGCCCCGGCGAGCGCGCGCAGGTGGTCCGGCCCGGCGCCGCAGCAGCCGCCCACGAGCCGCACCCCCGCGTCGATCACCGGCCGGAGCGCAGCCGCGAAGCCGGCCGGCGTCGCGACCGCGCCGGGGAGCCCCGCGCTCGGCTTCACGACGAGCGGGATGCGCAGCCGCGGCGCGGCCTCGCGCGCGAGCGCGTCGAGGGCCGGGCCGGGAAAGACGCAGTTCACCCCCGCCGCAGCGGCGCCCTCCGCCTCGACGGCGCGCAGCCACTCGACCGCGGACGCGGCGCCCGGCGCGACGAGGCGGCCGTGGCGCTCCTCGAGCGTGAAGGTCACGACGGCGGGGAGGCCGGTCGCGCGGGCCGCGGCGAGCGCCGCGCGCGCCTCGGCGAGATCGTGCTGGCTCTCGATCCAGAGGAGCTCGCAGCCCGCCGCCGCGAGCGCGGCCAACGGGCGCGCGTAGCGGGCGGCAAGCGCCGGAGCGGCGGCGCCCGGGCCGAGCGGAGGCGCGAGGCCGGTCGGGCCGAGCGCGCCCGCGACGAGCCCGCCGCGGGAGGCGCTTCGCGCGAGCCGCTCCGCCCACCCGCAGAGCGCCTCGATGCGCGCCGGATCCATCCGCTCCTCGAGGCGGGGCGCGGCGCAGCTGAAGGTGCACGTGAGGAGGACCCGCGCGCCCGCCGCGGCGTGGTCCGCGTGGACCCGCGCGATCTCCTGCGGGCGCGAGAGGACCCACTCCTCCGGGAGCGCTCCGGCGGGAAGCCCGCGCGCGAGGAGCGCCGTCCCCATGCCGCCGTCGAGGAGGGTCGGCCCGCCGAGCATCGCGTCCGTCCGTCAGGCGCTGCGCGCGTCCGGCTCGGCGATCGCCTCGTCCGGCGCGAAGAACTGGAGGAGCTCGGGCTGCATGCGGCGCGCGTCCTCGTGACCGAGCGCGACGAGATCCTCGGCGTAGTCGCGGTCGAAGAGCAGGTAGCTCGCGAGGTCGGCGGCGCCGTCCTGCGAGGCCTCGGCGTCCGCGGCCGCGCGGCGGAGGAGGCGCGAGGCGAGCGTGCCACGCCGCACGTGGCGCACGCGCCGCTCGGCGTGCTCGCGGGCGAGCACGCCGACGTCGCGCGACGGCCGGATGACGAGGTCCTTTACCTCGCGCATCGGCGTCGCGTCACCGTCCGTGGAGATCGCGGCGAGGGAGTCGGCGAACGCGGGGCCGAAGGCGCGCCGCCCCTGCGCGACGATCGCGTTGATGCGGCGCAGCCGCTCGAGATCGTAGTCGGTGTGGTCGAGCAGGAGCGCGTTCAGGATCCGGCCGAGCAGCGCCGCCGTCGTGGGCGGCTCGGCGGTCGGGGGGAGCGGCGGGGCGACCGTGCGCGCCTGCTGGCGCAGCGCGATGACGAGGATCCGCTCCGCACCGAGCCGGATCGCCGGCGCGAGCGGCACGTTCTGGCGGACCGACCCGTCGACGAACCAGGAACCCTCGATCTGCACCGGCCGGAAGAGCAGGGGAATCGCGCCCGAGGCGAGGGCGTGCTCGGGACCGATGTGGCGTGCGCGCACCTCGACGAGCGGGTCGCGGCTCCAGCGCGGGAGCGGCCCGCGCGTCTCGACGAAGACGACCGCCCGCCCGGTGCCGAGGTCGGTGGCGCTGACGGTGAGCGCGTGCAGGTGGCCCTCGCGGAGGTTCCGGTGGAGCCGGTCCCAGTCGACCCGCCGCTCGACGACGCGCGAGAGCGCCTCCGGCCAGAGGAAGTCGGAGATGCGCCACGAGACCTGCCGGAGCCGCGTCGCGCGCAGCTGCCGCCAGACGTACACGGGCAGCGCCGCGAGCCTGAGCGCGCTCCAGTGGAAGACGTCCTCGAGCCGGAGCGAGCGCCAGACTTCCACGAGCGCCTCGCCCTGCAGCTCGGGGCGGTCCGCGTGGGCGGCGAGGAAGCAGGCGTTCACGGCGCCGATCGAGGTCCCGCAGACGACGTCGATCCGCGGCTGCGCCCCGAGCGCTGCGGCGAACTCGCCGCGCAGGTAGCGCAGGACGCCCGCCTCGTACGCTCCCCGCGCGCCTCCGCCCGAGAGCACGAGCGCCGTCCGGCCGGGCAGCGCAGGCGCGGCGGTCACAGCGCGATCTCCTCGAGCCGGCCGGCGTCGGGGACCGCGTCGATCGACGCGGGCTCGACGGGCCACGGCGCGCGGGTGCGGAGCCGAAGCTCCTTCTGGCCCTGGAACAGCCCGGCATCGACGAGCACCCTGGACGCGCCCCACTCGATGAGGAAGCGCGACCCGGTGACCGTTCCTGCCGCGCCCAGGAAGCGGATGGACGGCATGTGCCGCCGATTCTACAATTCACCGGCCGTCGCCGCGCGAGAACACTGCCGAGGTACCGGGTGGGGCGCGGGCACGGGAGGCGAGGGAGACGTACATGCGGCGCAAGATCCGGGTGGTCGGAGCGATGATCGAGCAGGACGGCCGCTACCTCATCACGCAGCGCCCCCCGACGGCGTCGCTGCCGCTCCTGTGGGAGTTTCCTGGCGGACGCGTCGAGACGGGCGAGACGGATGAGGCGGCGCTCGCGCGCGAGCTGAACGAGGAGATGGGGATCACGGTCGTCGTGGGCGATCGCTGCATCCACGTCGAGCACGCGTACGAAGGCTACGACATCGACTTCTGCGTGTATCGCTGCCGGCTCGTGTCGGGGCCGATCAAGCACGTGCGCGTCCACACCCATCGCTGGGTGCGCCCCGAGGAGCTCGACCAGTACGAGTTCCCGCCCGCCGACGAGAAGAGCATCGCGAAGCTGCTCGGGCTCTAGCGGCGCACGCGGGGGCTCGCAGGCCGCGAGGCCCGGAGCGCGTGCCCCTCCGGGAGGCACGTCTCGCCCGGCCCGTCCCGCCGCAGCCCATTGCCCGCCCCCCCGCCGTGCACAGATTGCTCGGGAAGGGTGTGGGGAGGCTCCGTGCCGGCGGACGACAAGAAGGCCCAGGGGCAGCGAGCCGAGCGTGGGCGGGGCCAGCCGAGGATCCCGCTGGCGTCGCCGGCGGCGTGGCTCGTGCTCATCGCGCTCGCCGTCTTCCTGTTCCGCGCGTTCCAGGACGTCGGCGTCCGTCGCGTTCCGTACTCTCAGTTCAAGGACATGATCCGGCAAGGATCCTTCGAGAAGGTCGTCATCGGCCCGGAGTGGGTGCGCGGCATTCCGAAGGGTGTGGGCGGCGAGGCGGACAAGGGCGGCCAGGCGCTCCCCTACATGGCGACCCGCATCCCCGGCGGAGGGAACGACCTCGTGCCGGAGATCGAGAAGGCGGGCATCCCCTACGACGCCGTCGCGGGCGGTGGGATGGGCGATCTGTTCTGGATCTGGATCGCCCCTGTGGCGCTCGGGCTCCTGTTCTGGGCCTGGATGATGCGGCGCATGTCGGGCCAGATGGGGCAGGGCCCGCCGGGCGTCATGGCGTTCGGAAAGACGCGGGCGCGCGTCCACATGGAGCCGGACACCGGCGTCACGTTCGAGGACGCCGCGGGCATCGACGAGGCGGTCGAGGAACTGCAAGAGATCGTCGAGTTCCTGAAGACGCCGGAGAAGTATCGCCGCCTCGGCGGCCGGATCCCGAAGGGCGTGCTCCTCGTCGGGCCGCCCGGCACCGGCAAGACGCTCCTCGCCCGCGCGACGGCGGGGGAGGCGGGCGTGCCGTTCTTCTCGCTCTCCGGCTCCGAGTTCGTCGAGATGTTCGTGGGCGTCGGCGCCGCGCGCGTGCGCGACCTCTTCGCGCAGGCCATGCAGAAGGCGCCGTGCATCGTCTTCATCGACGAGCTCGACGCCCTCGGTAAGTCGCGGAACTCCGGGATGCTCGGAGGCCACGACGAGCGCGAGCAGACCTTGAACCAGCTCCTCGCCGAGATGGACGGCTTCGACGCGCGCGCCGGGGTCATCATCATGGGCGCGACGAACCGGCCGGAGATCCTCGACCCCGCGCTCCTGCGCCCGGGCCGCTTCGACCGGCAGGTGCTCGTCGATCGCCCCGACAAGCGCGGCCGCGAGAAGATCCTCCAAATCCACGCGAAGAACGTGAAGCTCGGCCCGGACGTGGACCTGCGCGCCATCGCCGCCCGGACGCCGGGCTTCGCGGGCGCCGACCTCGCGAACGTGGTGAACGAGGCGGCGCTCCTCGCCGCGCGCCGGAACAAGAACGCCGTCACGCGGTACGAGTTCGAGGAGGCGATCGAGCGCGTCGTCGCGGGGCTCGAGAAGAAGAGCCGCCGAATCAACGAGCGCGAGAAGGAGATCGTCGCGTTCCACGAGTCCGGCCACGCCCTCGTCTCGTGGTTGCTCCCCTACGCCGACCGCGTCTCGAAGGTCTCGATCATCCCGCGCGGCCTCGGTGCGCTCGGATACACGCTCCAGCTGCCGATCGAGGATCGCTACCTCCTCACGCGGAGCGAGCTGCTCGACCGCATGGCCGGCCTCATGGGCGGCCGCGTCGCGGAGGAGGAGGTCTTCGGCGAGCCCTCCACCGGCGCCTCGAACGACATCCAGCACGCATCGGGGCTCGCCCGGATGATGGTGCGCGACTACGGGATGAGCGTGGCGCTCGGTCCGGTGTCGCTCGGCGACGAGCACGGACCGACCTTCCTCGGAGTGAAGGGGCTCGAGACCCGCGTCTACTCCGAGCAGACCGCGCTCGAGGTGGACCGCGAGGTCCAGACGCTCGTCGTCGAGGCGCAGGAGCGCGCCCGGGACCTCGTCCGCCAGCACCGCGACAAGCTCGGGATGATGGCGGCGCGCCTGCTCACCGCAGAGGTCGTCGAGGAGGAGGAGATCCAGCGGCTCTGGGGCCCGAAGGTCGTCCGGCCGGAGACGATCGACAGCCGCGGCCACGCCGAGGCGCCGCCGGAGAACCCGAACCACCCCGCCGCCGCGCAAGAGGGGCGGGCGTCGTGGGTCCAGCCCCAGGCGGTCGCGGGCACGGCGCCGAAGGACGACGAGGGGTGAGGACCGGCTCCGAGAGCCACGAGGCGCGCAAGGCCCTCTTCCAGCTCGGCATCCGCCGAGGGACGCTGACGCTCGACGAGATCGATCGGGCGCTCCCGCCCGGGAGCCTCTCCCCGTCCGAGCGCTGGCTCCTCTTCTACAGCCTGCGCGCTGCGGGGGTGCAGATCCGCGACCGGGAAGGCACCTCCGTCGACGTTCCGGGCGAGCCGCCGGGGGGCCACTCGCCCGGACCGTGATCGCAGGCGCGACGGCCCGTTTGACACGCCCGGGCAGGTGCTTAGGTTCGCCGCCGGAGGTCGAACCCGCATGTCCGATGAACGCCGGGGCGGATCCGCTGCCGGGGACGAGGCGCAGGTCAAGGTGACGGATCGCCGCCGCTTCACGCCCGAGGGGGAGCCGCTCGCCCCCGACGCGCAGGAGGAGCCGCAGGCGCCTGAGCCCGACGACCGCGACCGGAAGATCGCCGAGCAGGGCGCCCGCATCGACGAGCTGGCGCGCGCGTACGCGGCGCTGCTCGAGGACAACAAGGCGTTCCGCGGCCGGATGGAGCGGGAGAAGGCCCGCGTCATCGAGGCGGAGCAGGCGCGCGTCGCGCAGGCGCTGCTCGAGGCGGCCGACGATCTCGAGCGGGCGCTCGCGGCCGTGGGCGGCGCGGGGGACGGCGAGGGCGACGCGCTGCGCAGCCTCGCCGACGGGGTGCGGCTCTCGCTCGCCGCGCTGCACAAGCGGATCGCCGCGATCGGCGCGGTCCGCATCTCCGTCGCGGGCCAGCCGTTCGACCCGCACGTCGCCGAGGCGGTCGACACGGTCGCCGTCGCGAGCGCCGAGCAGGACGGGATCGTCGTACAGGAGGTGAGGGCCGGCTATCGGATCGGCGACCGGATCCTGCGCCCCGCGCGGGTGAGGGTCGGTCGTCTTGCGCAGGCTTGACCCGCCGCACCCGTTCGTCGACCGCGACGGTCGCGCCGGCGGGAATAGAATCCACGCTCGCGCGTCAACGTGTCGCGACAGGATCTTTCCACCACCCCAGGAGCGGGGACACCCATGATGCATCACACCATGCACACCATCCGTAAAACCTTGGCGTTCGGCCTCGCCGCGGTCGTGCTCGCGTGCTCGCGCGACGGCCACGCCGCAACCGGCCCGCAGGCGCCGCCCGCGGCGGGCGGAGGCCGCGAGGCGCTGTTCCGCGAGGCGGCGACCCAGGCCCCCGCGGCCGGCGTGCCCGAGGCGCAGGTGCCGATGCAGGCATCGCTCGCGCCGCTCATCGAGCGGCTCAAGCCAGCGGTCGTGAACATCTCGACGACCACGGTGACGAAGCACTCGCGCGGCCCCGGTCCCCGGGGACCGCGCGCGCCGGAGGGGTTCGAGGACTTCTTCGAGCGCTACTTCGGGCGGCCGATGCCGGAGGGGCCGCAGGAGTTCCGCGGCCAGTCGCTCGGATCGGGCTTCGTCCTCAACGCGGAGGGCTTCATCCTCACGAACAACCACGTCGTGAAGGACGCGACCGACATCCAGGTGATGCTCTCCGACGGCCGTCAGTTCGTCGCGACCGTCGTCGGGAAGGACCAGCTCACGGACGTCGCGATCATCAGGCTCAAGAACCCGCCGAAGGACCTGCCCACGGTCATGCTCGGCAGCTCCGACGCGCTCCGCCAGGGCGACTTCGTGCTCGCGCTCGGCAGCCCGCTCGGCCTGCGCGACACGGCGACGCTCGGCATCGTCTCGGCGAAGCACCGCTCCGGCATCAACCCGGGCGGCACCTATGACGACTTCATCCAGACGGACGCCGCGATCAACCCCGGTAACTCAGGCGGGCCGCTCTTCAACCTGCGCGGGGAGGTGGTCGGCATCAACACGGCCATCGTCCGGCCCGACATCGGCCAGGGCATCGGCTTCGCGGTGCCCATCGACCTCGCGAAGTCGCTCCTGCCGCAGCTCCGCGAGAAGGGCAAGGTCACGCGCGGCTACCTCGGCGTGCAGGTGTCGGATCTCACGCCCGACCTCGCCCAGGGCTTCGGGCTCACGCCCGGGATGAAGGGCGCCCTCGTGCAGAACGTCGTCCCGCGTGGCCCGGCCGCGAAGGGCGGCATGCAGGCCGGAGATCTCGTCGTCTCGCTGAACGGGAAGCCGGTCGAGTCGGCGGGTCAGCTCACCCGCTCAGTCGCGCTCGTGCCGCCGGGCGAGCAGGTGACGCTCGGCGTCCTGCGCAAGGGGAACGAGAAGAAGCAGCTCCAGTTCAAGGTCGCGCAGCGGCCAGAGGACGAGGGACAGGCCTCCGCCGGCGAGGGCGAGGACGAGAAGGGCGAGAGTGCCACGCCGGCGAACAAGAGCGCGAAGCTCGGCGTCTCGCTCGCGCCGATGAACCCGCAGATCGCGCGGCAGCTCGGCGTGCCCGCCGACGAGGGCGTCCTCGTCGCCGAGGTCGTCGACGGCGGTCCGGCGCAGCGCGCCGGCGTCCGGCAGGGTGACGTGATCCTCGAGGTGAACCGCCAGCCCGTGAAGAAGGTCGAGGACGTCGCCGCCGCGCTCGCCAAGATGAAGGAGGGCGACATGGCCCTCATGCGCGTCCGCCGCGGAGACTCCGCGGTCTTCATCGCGGTGCCGGTCGGCGGTCGGCAGTAGTCCTAGAGCATCCTCGACGCGATCTCCTTCCCGGTGCGCGCGTCGAGGACGCGCACCGCGAGGAAGCGCGCCGCGACGCCTTCGACGTCGCGGGGCTCGCCCTTGCGCCGGAGCCTCCACGCCTTCTCCGGCGTGAAGACGATCTCGAGCTCGATGGCGCCGGTCCGGAACGGCCCTTGGAACTCGAGCTCCATGGTGCCGGGGGCGAGCTTCCCGCGGATGGGGATGAGGCCAACGATCGGGTGGCCCGCGGCGTCCTGCCTCGACGGGGCGCCGTGCGTGAGCGCGACCCCGCCGCCGCCGTCCACGAAGGGCGTGAGCAGTAGCACGAACCGGTCGTCGCCCTCGAGCGACGGGCGGACGAGCTGCGCGGCGTCGCTCACGCGGACCGTGAACGTCTTCCCGTGGACGGATCTGCGGGCCGAAGCGACGTTCCGCTCGCAGGTCGCCCGCTCGAACGGATCGGTGCACCGCCCGACGTAGCGCGCGAGGAACGGCTCGAGCGCCTCGACCTTCTGGGCCTTCGCGGCGAGGTCGTCGAACGTCGCGCCGAGCGCGGGGGAGGCGAGGAGGGCGACGAGCGGGAGGAGGGCCCTGACGAACGACATCACGTGATCCTTTGTCTGGGGCCGCGCCGCGGCAGCTCGCCAGTGAGCCCAGGGTGAACGCCGAGTCTACCCGCCGGAGGCGGAGGAGGTCCCGTTCGTATGCCGCCGGAGGTGTCACCGACATATGGGGCAAGGTCAGATTTTTGACTACATCCAACCACCAGATATCCTCCGGGACGTCGTAGGGCGGCGGCACCGGAGGCGGACATGCTCTTCACCCGCAAGGACGCGCGAATCCCCGAGGCACACGAGCGCAGGGACGCGACGCGCCTCGACAAGGTGTTTCGCGTCTACCTCGAGGGGGAGCGCGGGATGGGGCTCGGCATCGCCCGCAACATCTCGGAGGGCGGCATGTTCGTCGAGACGCGCGCGCCGCAGCCGATCGGCTCCCAGGTCCGGATCACGTTCCCCGCGGAGTCGGGCGAGATGAGCGCGGTCGCCGAGGTCCGGTACGTCTGCCATCTCCTCGGTCGCACCCCGGTCGCCGAGCGGGGGCCGCTCGCGCTGCGCGGGATGGGCGTCCGCTTCCTCTATTTCGAGGCGGACGACGCGGCGCCCGCCGAGGTTCACTAGCCGCGGTCGCGGCCGACCGGCGCGCAGAAGCGACCGGTCGGCACTAAGATCCCGCGGACATGGACGCGATCGAGACGCAGGGCCTCACCCGGCTCTTCGACGGCAGGCCGGCGGTGCAGGACCTCGCGCTCTCCGTCCCCACCGGCGCGTTCTACGGCTTCCTCGGCCCGAACGGCGCGGGGAAGAGCACGACCATCAAGATGCTCACCGGCCTGCTCGCGCCGAGCGCGGGCCGCGCGCGCGTGCTCGGCGTCGACCTGTCGCGGGACGGCCTCGACGTGAAGCGCCGGATCGGCGTCGTCCCGGACGGCCTCGCGCTGTTCGAGCGGCTCTCGGGCGCGGAGCAGCTCCGGATCCACGGCCAGCTCTACGGCCTCGAGCGACGCGAGGCGGCGCGGCGCACGGACGAGCTGCTCGCCGCGCTGGAGCTCGCCGAGGACGCGGGGAAGCTCGTCGGCGAGTACAGCCACGGGATGAAGAAGAAGCTGGCGCTCGGGTGCGCGCTCATCCACGGCCCGCAGCTCCTCTTCCTCGACGAGCCGTTCGAGGGGATCGACGCGGTCGCGGTCGCCGGGATCCGGCGGATGCTGCAGGACCTCGTCGCGCGCGGCGCGATGACGATCTTCCTCACGAGCCACGTGCTCGAGGTCGTGGAGCGGCTCGTCACTCACGTCGGGATCATTCGGCAGGGCCGGCTCGCCGCGCAGGGCACGCTCGCCGACGTGCGCGGGACGGGCTCACTCGAGGAGGTCTTCATCCGCATGGTCGGAGAGGACCGCCCTCCGGCGCAGGGGCTCTCCTGGCTCGGCGAGGGCCCGGTGTGATGGTGCCGGCCGTGGAGCGCGCCGGCGTTCCGCCCGCGGCGGCGCCCAGCGCGGCGCGGCCGTCGGCGCTCCTCGCGTTCGCCGAGCTGCGCGCGCGGCTGCTGCTGCAGCGCCTGCGCGGCCGCGGCGGCATCCCGGAGCTCGTCGCCCGGATCGCGCTCTTCGCCGTGGCGATCCCGGCGGGGCTCGTCTTCGCGGTGCTCTCCGGCGCCGGGGCCTGGAAGGCGGTCCGCTCCGGCTCTCTCGGCGGCGCCGAGGTCGCGGTGACCGCGCTCTTCTTCGGCGTCTGGCAGACGTGGACGGCGGTGTCGCTCTCCGTCTCCGAGCGAGAGGCGGTAGACCTGCGCCGCTTCCTCGGCTACCCGATCCCGCCCGGCCGCGTGTTCGCGTACGGTCTCGCCGCGTCCGTCGTCGGCGATCCGTTCGCGGTGTTCTGGTGCCTCATGCTCGGCGGCGCGTTCGCCGGCGGTGCGCTCGCGCGGCCCGGGGCGTGGGTGGTGCTCCTCGCCGCCGCCTACGGGCTCTTCGTCGTCGCGACCGCCGCGTTCGTCGCGCTCCTGCAAGAGCTCCTCGCGCGGCTCCTGCGGGGCCGCCGCGTGCGCGAGGTCGCGATCGCCGCCGTGTACGTCGGCACGGCGTTCCTCGTCGCGTTCATGAGCGGAGGCCCCCGCTCCGCGCTCCAGGCGTTCCGGGTGCTCTCGAAGATCCGCTGGCTCGCCTTCCCTCCGGCGCTCGCCGAACGGGCGGTGACGAGCCTCTACGCGCAGCGCTGGGCCGTCGCGCTCGGCTGGATCGTGCTGCTCGCGGCTGCGGCGGTCGCGGGCGCCTGGTCGGCCTACCGGCTCGCGTTGTCGGCCGCGCGGTCGGCTGCGGAGGAGGGCCCTCGAGCGGCGGCGACCGGGGCGGGCGGCTGGCGGCTGCCGGGGCGGCTCGGCGCGCTCGTCGAGAAGGAGGGGAAGTACGTGCTCCGCCACCCGATCGCGAGCGTGCTCGCGCTCGTCGTTCCGGCGCTCGCGGCCTTCGTCGGGTGGAAGCTCGTGCCGCGGATCCCGGAGGACGCGGGCGAGGTCGTGCGGGCGCTGCCGCTCCTCGGGTTCGCGCTCTATGCCCACCTCGCCACGCAGCCGTTCTGGCTGAACGCCTTCGGCTGGGAGCGGGGCGGCGGCCGCGCCTGGTTCCTCGCGCCGGTCTCGCCCGCGGACGTCCTCGTTGCGAAGAACCTCGCCGCCTACGTGTTCTCGCTCGGGCTCTTTGCGACGAGCGCGGCGGCGGGGATCGCGGCGAGCGGGGCGCCGCCGCGGTGGGCGCTCCTCGGCGCGCTTGCCCTGCACGCCGGCGTGGCGCCGTGGTTCCTCGTCGCGGGGAACCTCGTGTCGATCCTGAACCCGCGCGCCGCGCCGCACACGATCCAGCGCGGCGGCCACCTGTCGCCGATCTCCGCGCTCGCCGGGATGGCGATCTTCTCCGCCGGCGGGGCGCTCTTCTCGATCCCGGTGCTCGTCGCGATAAGGCTCGACGAGCCGTGGCTCCTGCCGGCGGGGTGGGCCGCGCTCGGCCTCGCCGGCCTCGCCGTCTACCGGGCCGTGCTCCCGCGTCTCGCGACGCTCCTGCACGATCGCCGCGAGCCGCTGCTCGACGCGATCTGCGGGGATGATTCGTAGCGCCCTACTGCGAGAATCCTTCGAGGAGGTAGTGCGCCTCGATCCGCTTCAGCGCGAGGATCATCGCGGCGGTCCGGACGTCCACCGCGCGTCCGACGCAGTAGGCGCGCGAGTCCCGCTGCGGCCGGTCCCGGGCGACGTCCATGATGATGCCGAAGTTCTTCTTGAGCGCGAGGGAGAGGCGCGCGTTCACGTCCGCCTCGCTCCAGTGCTCGAGGCGCTGGTTCTGCAGCCACTCGTAGTACGAGACCGTCACGCCACCCGCGTTGCAGATGACGTCGGGGATGACGTCGATCCGGCGCTCGGCGAGGACCCGGTCGCCGTCGCGCGTCGTGGGACCGTTCGCGCCCTCCGCGACGAGCTTCACGCGCAGCCGCTCGGCGACGTCCCCCGTGATCTCCTCCCCGAGGGCCGCGGGGATGCAGATGTCCGCCTCCACCCGCCAGAAGTCGTCCTTCGAGATCGCCGCGGCGTCGCGGAAGCCCGCGACCGTGCGGCGGAGGTTCGCGGGGTTGTGGTGAACGTGCTGGACGAGCGCGGCGACGTCGATCCCCTCGTCGCGGTGGATGGTGCCGTTCACGTCGTTCACCGCCACGATCCGCGCTCCCAGCCCGTGGAGGATCTCGGCGGCGGACGACCCGACGTTCCCGAACCCCTGGATGGTCACGCGCGCGCCCTTCAGGGCCAAGCCGCGCTCGCGCGCCCACTCCTCGATGCAGTAGACGACGCCCTGGCCGGTCGCCTTGAGACGCCCCTCCGAGCCGCCGATCCGGACGTCCTTGCCGGTGACGACGCCGCGCAGCTTGTGGTGCTCGCGCTCACCATCCGTGAACTGGCGCATCATGTACGCCATGATCTCGCCGTTCGTCCCGACGTCCGGCGCGGGGATGTCGAGGAACGGCCCCATGAACTTCTTGAACTTGTAGACGTAGCGCAGCGTGAGGTGCTCGATCTCCTCCCGCGAGTAGTTGAACGGGTCGATCTTGATCCCGCCCTTCGCGCCGCCGAACGGGACCTCGGCGATCGCCGTCTTCCAGGTCATGTCGGCGGCGAGCGTCTTGAAGAGGTCGAGCGAGACGTCCTTGTGGAAGCGGATCCCGCCCTTGTACGGCCCGCGCACCTGGTTATGCTGGATCCGGTACGCCTTGAACTTCCGCGGGCCGCCCTTCTGGACGCGGAAGATCCCCTTCTGCGGGATGTTGATGACCCCGCGACGCAGCTCGATATCCGACTCGAGGAGTGCGCGCCGGTGCAGGACGAAGTGGCCGTTCGCGAGCGGCTCGAGCGCGTCCGCCGCCTTCACCGAAGACGGTCGCACGTCGCGGACCTGCGCGGCCTCCTCCGCGGTGAGCGGGACGAGGCGGTCGCGCGTCTCGATCGTGACGTAGAAGATGTGCTCGAAGTCGGGCTCCTCGAGCTCGAGCCGCACGCGCGGATTCATCCCGATGAGGTCGGCGGCGCGGTGGAACGTCTCCATCGCGTCGTCGTAGATGCTCTTCCTGCCGTTGCGTGGGGTCATGCGAGGACCTCGGCGCGGGGTTCGAAGCATCGTAGTCCGGCCGACGTCCATACCGACGAATGTAATGCGGCGGGGGAGGGGAGCGGCCGTCGGGGAGCCCGCTCGGTGGGGGCACGCGGAGCGGGCGGCCGCGAGGGACGCACTCGCGGGCTGCGACTCGCGGGCTGCGACTCGGAAGGAGTTGACCCTCTCGCCCGGCTCATGCACCTAATCACCCCCGCGAATTTCACCCCGTCCGCACCCCCAGGAGCGATCGATGAGCCCCGCACCCCTCCACCCCCTCGCCCAGGCCGCCAACGAGGCGCTCGAGAAGGAATGCCCGGTCCTCCTCTCGATGCTGTCGGCGCGAGGCAAGCGCTTCTTCTTCCCCGCGAAGGGCATCCTCGCGCAGGGCGCGGAGGCGAAGCAGAAGGCGAAGACGGCGAACGCGACCGTCGGCATCGCGACCGAGAACGGCGCGCCGATGCACCTCGCCTGCGTGAACAAGTACTTCGCCGGCCTCACCCCCGGCGAGGTGTTCGACTACGCGCCGTCGTACGGGAAGCCGGACGTCCGCGCCGCCTGGGCGAAGAAGCAGCGGCAGGAGACGCCTTCGCTCGGCGACCACCCCACCTCGAACCCGGTCGTCACGAACGCCCTGACGCACGGCCTCGGGCTCGTCGGAGACCTCTTCCTCGATCCCGGCGACCCGGTGCTCACGTCGGACCTCATGTGGGAGAACTACAACCTCAACTGGGAGACCCGGCTCGAGGCGCAGTTCACCTACTTCCCGTTCTTCGACGAGAAGCTCGCCGGCTTCAACCTGAAGGGCTTCGCCGACGGGCTCGCGAAGTTCCGCGGCAAGAAGCTCGTCGTCTCCCTGAACTTCCCGAACAACCCGTCCGGCTACACGCCGACGAGGGCGGAGGCGGACGCGATCGCGAAGGCGCTCACGGCCGAGGCGGAGGCGGGCACGAAGCTCGTCGTGTGCGTCGACGATGCGTACTACGGCATGCTCTTCGACGACGCCTGCGAGAAGGAGTCGCTCTTCGGCCGGCTCGCGAAGGCCTCGAACAACCTCCTCGCGGTCAAGATCGACGGCGCGACGAAGGAGGAGTTCGTCTGGGGGCTCCGCGTCGGGTTCATCACGTTCGGCGTGAAGAACGGCACCGCGGCCGCGTACAAGTCGCTCGAGGACAAGACGGCGGGGCTCATCCGCGCCTACGTGTCGAACATCTCGAACCCGGGCCAGTCGGTCGTGCTGAAGGCGCTCAACGATCCCGACTTCCGCAAGCAGCAGGCGGAGAAGGTGGGGGTGCTCCGCGCTCGCGCGGCGGTCGTCGCGAAGGAGTGCCGCAAGGCCGAGTACGCCGACTGCTGGGACGTGTACCCGTTCAACTCCGGCTACTTCATGTGCCTGCGGCTCAAGGACGCCGATGCGGACACCGTCCGCGTGCGGCTCCTCGACGACCACGGCGTCGGCACCATCGCGCTCGGGAAGCGCGAGCTGCGCATCGCGTTCTCGTGCCTCGCGGAGGCCCAGATCCCAGGGGTGTTCAGCTCCACCGCAAAGGCGGTGCGCACGGTCCGCGGCAAGTAACCGCCACGTCCGATGACCCAGCGGCCCGGCGGGAGCGCTCTCGTCGGGCCGTGCTGCATGCAAGCAGGCATGAAGCCGTGCGCGCCACCTTGCGTCCAGGCGCGTGCCCGTCGAGGCCCGTCTGACAGCGCTCGGACCGTGGTGCGCACGGCGGGCCGCTCGCCCATTCGGGTCACCCGCACGGGGAGGAAATAGTCCGTGTGGGAGGTTTCCGTCTCGTGCCCTATCCCCTGCGAGAGCGCCTCGGTCGCGCCGAGGCCGAGGTCCGCCGGTGGCGCGTTGACCTCTGGATCCCTGCGTTCTACGTGGCGGCGTCCGCCGTCTGGATCGCGATGTCGGACATCGTCCTCGCGCGGGCGTTCCGGCTCGGCGAGGGCGGCGCCGTCTGGTCGATCGCGAAGGGCCTCGGGTTCGTGACGGTGACCGCCGTCGCGCTGCACATCGGGCTTCGCTGGGCGCTCGCGCACGAGCGGGCGGCGTTCCAAGCGCTCCACCGGTCGGACGAGCGCAAGAGCCAGTTCATCGCGATGCTCTCGCACGAGCTGCGCAACCCGCTCGCGCCGCTCCGCCACGCGCTCTGGCTGCTCGAGCGCGCCGGACCCGACTCGGAGCAGGCGGCGAGCGCGAGGGCGACGCTCGGCCGGCAGCTCCTCCACCTCACCCGCATCACCGACGACCTCCTCGACGTGACGCGCATCTCGCACGGCCTCTTCCGCCTGCAGACCTCGCGCGTGGACCTCGTCGACCTCGTCCGGCGCGCGGTCGAGGACCACGAGGCGCTCTTCGCGTCGCGGCGCGTGACCCTCGAGACCGATCTCGGAACGCTCCCGCTCTGGCTCGACGCCGACGCGACGCGCCTCGGGCAGGTGATCGGGAACGTGCTCTGGAACGCGGCGAAGTTCACCGACCCGGACGGCCGCGCGTCGATCCGGGTCTCCCGCGACGCGGGCGGGCTCGCGGTCGTCCGGGTGCGCGACGACGGGATCGGCATCCCCGCCGACGTCCTCGAGCGGGTGTTCGAGCCATTCGTCCAGGCGGACCTGAGCCTCGACCGCACGCGCGGAGGGCTCGGCCTCGGACTCGCGATCGTGAAGGCGCTCGTCACGCGCCACGGGGGGACCGTCGAGGCGCGGAGCGAGGGCGCAGGCCGCGGCAGCGAGTTCACGATCCGGCTGCCGCTCGCGCCCGAGCAGCCGCTGCTCGCGACGGCGCCCCGGCCGCCCGACGAGACGATGCCGCGCCACCGCGTGCTCGTCGTGGAGGACAACCTCGACGCGGCGGAGACGCTCCGCGAGATGCTCCTCATGTGGGACCACGAGGTGGAGGTCGCCCACGACGGCCGGGAGGGGATCGACAAGGCGCGGGCATTCCAGCCGGATGTCGTCTTGTGCGACATCGGCCTGCCGGTGATGGACGGCTACGCCGTCGCACGCGCGATGCGCTCCGACCCCAAGCTCTCCTCGATGTTCCTCGTCGCGGTCACCGGGTATGCCTCCGCCGACGACGCGCGACGCGCCGCGGGCGCCGGTTTCGACCGGCACCTCGGGAAGCCCGTGCCGCTCGAGGTGCTGCAGGAGGTGCTCGCGACGGCGCCGAGGACGGCGGTGCGGATCGCGGTGCACTGAAGGAAGGGAGCGGGTCGCGCGTCGTCGCTCCTCGAGGCGCTCGAGGGTTCATCCCCGAAGCTCTGGTTCGGCCGCGGGCTCGGCGCTCCGCGAGCTCGGCGCGCGGCCGCGCCGGCGCTCGCGCGCCTCGACGCGCTGGCGCGGCGGCCCGGCGGGTTCGTCGAAGCACGTGCTTCGAGGCATCTACGCGACGGGCGGCCGAGAAGATCGGGGAGGCGGTCACGGCCGGGGCGGAGACGCCAGAGCGCCTGCTACCCCACCTGTGCTCCGAGCGAGTGCCACTGCGGTAGTCTACCGGGCAGATGACCGAATCGAATCTGCGGCGTTCGAGGAAGCGCCGCTCGGCGCTGGTCCTAGCCACCGCGGTCGCGATCCTCGTCCCGGCGCTCGGCTGGGCCACCGGAGACGAGCCTGGTGCAGCCGCCGCCGTCGCCCTTGGCGTTGGCCACGACCCCTCGACGCTTTCCTCCGTCTCCCGTCCACCCGCGACCGCCGAGCCGGTCGCCGCCGCGCACGCCGATGAACCGCACGCGCTGCCCGAACAGCCCGCCGAGCCCGTATCGCCGCACGCCGCACAAGACCCATCGCACTCGGCGCCCGAGCGCGAGCGCCCGGAGATCCTCGTCAAGACGATCCTCGGGCTCCTCGCCCTCCTCGCCCTCGCGTACCTGGCGGGACACCCGCGCGTGCAGGAGTGGGAAGCGCGGCTCGGCGTCTCGCAGGTCGTGACCGCCGGGTTTCCGTTCGTTCTCCTCGGCATCGCGGCGCGGCACCCGGCCATCGGGATCGTGAGCGAACCGGTGCTCGCGAAGATGGGACCGCTCCTCGGGGTCGCCCTCGGGTGGATCGGCCTCGTGGCCGGATTCCGGTTCGACGCGCGGCTCGTGGCCGGCCTCCCGTCCGGCGCGGCGCGCGCGGTCGCGCTCGCGACCTCCGTCCCGTTCGCCTTCGTCGTCGGCCTCACGGGGATCGCTCTCCTCTCGCTCGACGGCGGCATCACTGGCGCCGCGCTCCGTGAGGCGACCTTCTTCCGCGACGCGCTCATCGTCGGGACGGCGGGCGCGATGACCGCGAACACGAGCGCGCGGCTCCTCCGGAGGACCGAGTCGGCCGGCGCGCTCGCCCGGATCGTCCGGATCGAGGAGCTCGCCGGCGTCGCCGGCCTCGCCTTCGTTGCCGCGTACTTCCGACCGCACGCCGAGGGAGCCTGGCAGCTCCCCGGGACCGCGTGGCTCCTCCTCACGCTCGGGCTCGGAGCGACCGTCGGCATCGCGAGCTACGCGATGCTCCAGTGCACGAAGCACGGGCGGCCCGAGTTCGTCGTCCTCACCCTCGGCTCGGTGAGCTTCGCGGCGGGGCTCGCGGCGACCTTGCACCTCTCGCCCCTTGTCGTGACGTTCATCGCGGGGGTGCTCCTCGCGAACTTCCCGGGGGCGTATCACAGCCGGCTCCGGGCGGCGCTCCGCCGGCTCGAGCGGCCGGTCTACCTCATGTTCCTCTTCGCCATCGGCGCGCTCTGGGACGTAGCTGACTGGCGCGGCTGGCTCCTCGTGCCGGTCTTCATGGCGACGCGGCTCATCGGCAAGCGCGTTGGCGCGAACCTCGCCGCGCGTGGGACGGACCTGTCCATCGGGCTCGACGAGCGGGAGGCGCTCGCGGTCGCCCCCATGGCGCCGCTCGCGATCGCCATCGTCGTGAACGCGCAGCTCCTCTACCCGGGCGGCTCCATCTCCCTCATCGCCTCCGCCGTGATCGGCGGCGCGATCCTGACCGAGGTCGCCGTGCAGCTCGTGACGCACGGCAATCTCTCGACGCTCGAGCGCAAGGCCAGGGCTCGGGCGGCGCTCGATGCCGAGGATCGCTCGCGGGAGGAGATCGCGTGAACATCATCCTCCTCGTGGTGCTCGCCGGGCTCATGCACGCGACGAGGTCGTTCGCCGCCGCGAACGCCTCCGCCTCGGCCGGGCCGATGCTCGCGTTCGGGTACGTCCTCGTGTCCGCGTTCTTCGCGGGCGGGGTCTTCAAGCAGCTCCGGCTGCCGAGACTCACGGGCTACATCGCGACCGGGATCGTCGCGGGGCCGATGGTGCTCGGCCTCCTCTCGCGCGAGATGGTGGCGAGCCTCGACGTCGTGAACGGCATCGCCATCTCGATGATCGGGCTCACCGCCGGGAACGAGATCGAGCTGCGCTCGATGAAGCCACTCCTCCGCTCGATCGCGGGCATCACCGTCATTGGCGTCCTCGGGACGACCGTCCTCCTCGCGGCGACGGTGTGGCTCCTGCGGTCGCTCCTCCCGTTCATGCGAGGCATGCAGCCGGCGCAGGCGATGGCCGTATCGCTCGTGCTCGGCGTCGTGATCGTCGCGCAGTCGCCCGCGGTCGTGGTCGCGCTGCGCGACGAGCTGCGGGCGGACGGGCCGGTGGTGCGGACGGCGCTCGGCGTGGTGGTCCTCGCGGACCTCGTCGTCATCGTGCTCTTCCCGATGGTCTCGACGCTCGCGAAGGGGGCGTTCGGGGCTGGCGCCGACGCCGCACACACCGCGTCGATGCTGGGCTGGGAGATCTTCGG
Source organism: Anaeromyxobacter sp. (assembly GCA_036394835.1). GTDB lineage: Bacteria > Myxococcota > Myxococcia > Myxococcales > Anaeromyxobacteraceae > Anaeromyxobacter. The sequence goes on from DASWEI010000105.1 coordinate 28,553, forward strand.
GTCGCTGGGCGCGGGCGCGGTGGTCGGCGGCCTGCTCGCCGTCTACCTGCGGCGCGTTGGCGGCGGCGCGTCGATGTTCCTGCTCCTCACGACGATCGTCGTCGCCGAGATCGGGCGGCGGCTCCACTTCGACCCGCTGCTCGTGATGCTCGCCGCGGGGATCCTGGTGCGGAACGCGACGCGGATGGGCGACGCGCTCGAGCATGAGCTCCAGCCCTCCTCGCTCCCCGTGTCGATCGTCTTCTTCGCCGTCGCGGGAGCGAACCTGCACCTCGACGTGCTCGCGCTCGTGTGGCTTCCGGCGTCGGTGCTCGTACTCGCGCGGGGCGCGGGGCTGCTGTTCGGCTCGCGGCTCGGGGCGCATTTGGCGGGCGCACCGCCCGTCGTGCAGCGGCTCGCGGGGTTCGGGCTGCTCCCGCAGGCCGGCCTCGCTCTCGCGCTCTCGATGCTCTTCGCGAGCACGTTCCCCGAGTTCGGGGCGGAGGCGAGCGCGCTCACCCTCGGGATCGTGGCGCTGAACGAGGTGTTCGCGCCCGCCATCTACCGGCTCGCCATCGTACGGAGCGGCGAGGTCGACGGGCGAGTGCCGGCGGTGAGCGCAGCGCCGGTGACGGCTCTCGATACCGCGCGGCAGTGAGCCTAACCGCGCCCGGCAGGGCGCTCGGGCCCGACGGGAGAGCCGCCAGCCCAGGGGAACGGACCCATTGCGCGGACGAGCCCCTCCCAGCGGGCGCCCCGGCCGTCCTGCTCCACGCGCGCGCGGACGAGCGCGCGGAGCAGGTCGTCGACGTGCGCCTGTTCCGGGAGCCGGTGGGCGGCGGCCGACTCTCGCGCCTCACCGATGCCGATCGACACCGCGACGGCCTCGGACCGGAACGCGTCCTCGTCGGTGCGATCGTCGCCGACGTAGACGGCCATCCGCGCTCCGAGCCGCTCGCACAGGGACGCAATCGCGTCCCCCTTCGTCAGGGCCTCCTGCGGAAGCACGTTCACCACCGCGCGTCCGCGGAACACCGCCGCGCCCACGAGCGCGCTCGCGGCAGCGAGCGCGAGCCCCTCGGCGTCCGGCCAGGAGCGCGCCTTGCGGTAGTGGATGGCAATCCCGAATCGCTTGTCCTCGATCTCGATCCCCTCGCACCCGCGCAGCTCCGCTTCGAGCTCGGGGATCCAGGAGGCGGCGCGTCGCACGAGCGCCCGATCGAGCGGCCCGAACCCTGGCTCTGCCCCATGGCACCCGACCACCGCGACGAGCGGCACGCCGTCCACGCGCGCCGCGACGTCGGCTCGCGTCCGCCCCGAGATCACCGCGCACGGGTAGAGGAGCGCTGCCGCGCGGAGCAGCGCGCGCGTCTCGCCTCGCATCGCCGCCGCGTGCCGGTCTGCGACGATGGGCGCGAGCGTCCCGTCGAAGTCGAACGCCAGCAGCGCGCGCGACCGCGCGATCTCCGAGATGACCTCGGCGCCGACGGTCGAGAGCACCGATCCGATCGAGTCATCCCATCGCATCGATCGAGCGGAGGTCAGGTGGGTCACGCCGCGCCTCCCCGGACCGAGCGGAGCCCGATCGTGAGCCGATCCGAGAGACGCCCTCGCTGGCGCACCCGGCCGGCGTCGACGAGCATCCGCCCCGCCCAGCGGTACACGTTGAACTCCCCCACGAACCGCCGCATGGCCCGCATGCGGTCGCGCTGCTGGTCGAGCGGCATCGCGAGGGCGGTCGCGAGCGCGGCGCTCGCCGCCTCCAGGTCGTACGGGTTCACGACGAGCGCCTCGGTGAGCTCCCGGGCCGCGCCCGTGAACCGGCTCAGCATGAGCACGCCCCGCTCGTCCTCGCGCGCCGCGACGAACTCCTTCGCGACGAGGTTCATGCCGTCATGCAGGCTGCTCACGTAGCAAAGGTCCGCCGCACGCAGGTACCGGAAGACGTCCGGCGGCTGGTGCTGCGCGCGCAGGAGCACGATCGGACGGTACCCGTCCGTGCCGAACCGGTGATCGATGCGGGCCACGAGCGCCTCGACGCGCTCGTTCAGGGCGCGGTAGCTCTCGATGACGGAGCGGCTGGGGGCCGCGAGCTGGACGAACGTGAATCGACCGCGAAGGTGAGGGAACCGCTCGAGGGCGCGCTCGACGGCCGCGAGCCGCTCCTCGATTCCTTTCGTGTAGTCGAGCCGGTCCACGCCGACGCCGATCTGCGCGTCGGGGCGGAGTCCGAGCTCCGAGAGCACGCTCCGCCGGCACTCGTCCGCGGGCGGGGCGGCCGCGGCCCACGCGTTCGGCCAGTCGATCGAGATGGGATAGGCGCGGACGAGGACCTCGCGCCCGCCCACCACGACCGCCTGCCGCTCGCGGTCGATGCGCGCCTCGAGGGACCGGTCCACCGCGTCGAGAAAGTTGTTGCAGTGCTGCTGCGTGTGGAACCCGACGATGCTGCTCCCGAGCAGCCCCTCCAGGAGCTCACGCTCCCGGGGGCAGATCCCGAAGCGCTCCGCGTTCGGCCACGGGACGTGCCAGAACGTGATGATCGTGGCCTTGGGGAGCCGCTCCCGGATCATCCGGGGCGCGAGGGCGAAATGGTAGTCCTGCACGAGCACGACCGGGTCGGCCCCATCCACCTCATCGCAGGCCGCCTGCGCGAACCGGCCGTTCACGCGGACGTACTGCACCCAGTCGGCCGCGCGGAACTCGGGGCGCGTGTGTGCGACGTGGCACAGCGGCCACAGGCCCTCGTTCGAGAACCCGTAGTAATACCCCTGCTCCTCCTCTTTCGTGAGCCAGACCCGGCGGATCGCGTAGGACTCCTCGCCGGGAGGGACGAGGACGCGGTCGTCCCGGTCCACCGACTCCCGATCCGCCGAGCCGCTGCCGTGCGCGACCCAAGTCCCCGAGCACGCCCGCATGACCGGCTCGAGCGCCGTCACGAGCCCGCTCGCGGGGTGGACCACCGCGACCGAGCCGTCCGGACGGCGCTCGTGCGAGTACGGCTCGCGGTTCGCGAGGATCACGACGCTGTCGCCGCTCAGGTGCTCCCGGAGCACGTGCTGCAGCCGCTCGGCCGACCAGGGCACCGCGCCGGACGCGCGCTCCGCCGTCAGATCCGCGACGAGCCGGCGAACGTCGGCGAGGAGCGGGCGGAACTCGTCCTTCGGGCGGGCGCTCTCGCGGTCGGGGCCGAAGGACAGGAACACGACCCTCCGGAGCTCGTTCGTCCAGGTCCTCCAGGAGGCCCGGCGCATCGCGAACGTGAAGACGCACGCGAGGAGCGCGATTGCTGCGAACGCGCCGATCGTGGTGAGGCGCGTGGCGCGCTCCCACCACGCGACGAAGCCCACGTCGTGCACGAGCACCAGCTCGCCGCGCAACGTTCCGCTGTCCGCGACGGGGTGGATGCTGACGTGGACCCGCGCCCGGCCGGCCCCGTCGGCGAGGACGAGCTCCGGCGGAGGCCCCGCCAGCGGCACCTGGGATCGCAGCGCCTCGCACGAGAACCGCTCGGGGAACGCGGGGGTGCGGGAGGTCGTCGCGAGCGCCGGCGTGCAGAGCTCGGCGCCCACGATCCGCTCGTCGCGCGCGAGGTCCTCGAGTACCTCGGCGAGCTTCCCGCGGTCACCGCTCGCCAGGTGCGCTGCGAGCGCCCGCTGCGTGCCGGCCGCGGCGAGTCGCGCCCGCAGCGCGCTCTCGCGCATGAACCACGCCTGCGTCGCCTTGTTCACCACGACGGCCGTCCCCCACCCGACGGCCGCCAGGCCGAGGAGGAGGGGGACGAGGACCCGCGAGTTCGCTCTCACGGAGACATGCTAGGCGAGAAATCGTTTGATGTGCAACTACCGGGGGGGCCAGGCCGTCCGTACACACACAGTCAAGATCGCGCCCTCCGCGCCCTCCGCGTCGCCGCGTCGCCGCGCCGCGCGCCGCGCGCCGCGCGGCCGGGTCGCGGACACCTGCGACCGTCGTCAGCGATCCATCGCCCGCGCGAGCGCGTCGAGGACCGTCACCGCGGCCCGCACGTCGCGAGGCGAGAGCGCGTCGAGCGCTGACGTCACCGCCGCCTCGACGGTCCCGTGCCGCTCGGCGTCGACCAGCTCGCCCTTCGCGGTGAGCGTGAGGAGCGCCCTGCGGGCGTCCGCCGGATCCGGGCTCCTCACGAGGAGGCCGCGCCGCGACAGCCGCTTGACGAGGCCCGTCAGCGTGCTCGGGTGGACGCGCAGGATCCGCGCGAGCTCGCCCGCCGAGATCCCGGCGAACCGCCCGACGAGGCGGATCACGATCCGCTCGGGGCCGGTGACTCCGATCCGGACCTTCATCCGGCGCGAGGTCGACTCGAGCCCGTGGTTCACGCCCCAGAGCGCGCGCATGAAGGAGAGCACGGGTCCGAGAGGCCGCCGCGCGACCTCCTCGCGCTCGGCTCCGCGACGATCGACTCTCCGCTGCGCGCGCTTCACGTCGCCCCCTCGGTGCATGCCGCCCGCGGCGGACTGTACCGCGACCGGGACTTCGCCTGCGCGATACGGTGACGGGGCGGCGTCCGCGTCCGATGCCGCCCCGCTGACCTCGTCCCGCACGAATGAGAACGGGCGCCCGACCGTGAGGCCAGGCGCCCGTGGAGACTGGAGCCGACACCCAGAATTGAACTGGGGACCTACTGATTACGAATCAGTTGCTCTACCAGCTGAGCTATGTCGGCGAAGCCGCGTTTCTCTAGCACCGCTCGCGGAACGTCGCAAGGGCTCGGCCGACCGGGCGCGGGGGGCGCTCGCCGGGCGCGGCGGGCGCCTTACCTTGCGGGGATGGCGACCAGGCGACAGCGAGCGAAGGGGGCAGCGGGGGGAAAGCGGACGGCGTCGCGCCGGACCGCGAACCGGACCGCGGGCACGAAGCGCCGGCCGGCGGCGCGCCGAGGCCGGAAGGCCTCGAGCGGAGCGGGAACGCGCGAGGCGCGCGCGGCCGAGGCGGCCCGGAACATAGAGAGCGCGGCCCGGGAGCCGCCCGTGTTCCTGGTCGCCGAGCCGGCGCGCGAGGAGGCTCGTGAGGCCGAGCAGGCTTCCGGGGTCGAGTCGGCCGATCGCGCGGAAGCCGCGGCGCTCGCCCGGGCCGCGGCGGTCGCCGCCGAGGCGGCCGAGGAGCAGCTTCGCTCGCGGGTCGCCGCCGCGTCGCGAGAGCTCGGCCGCCGGCGCGAGGATGCCCAGGCTGAGGGGCGCCGGATGGAGGACGCGCGCGAGCTCCCCGGAATGTCCGCGTTCGCGATGGAGCTCGCCATCGGCGCGCTCCGGCTCGTGCGGACCATCCTGACCGCGCCGCTCCGCATCGGCCTCGCCTTCCTCCGGCCACGCGAGGCGTGAGACGGCGGCGACCGGGCGCGACCGGGCGCGAACGGGCGCGAGGGCCTGAGCCGAGTCGAAGGGCCGAGTGGCCCGCCGTTCAGAAGCTCGGACCGATGGTCACATAGAAGGCGGCTTGCGCGAGGTCGACGCCGTTTGCGCGATCGGCGGCCCGCCCGTCGCCGAGGAGCGCGCCGAGCGGCCGGGCGACGCCGATCCGCACGTCGGTCCGCAGGTAGTACCCGAGCACCACCTCGAGCCGGAGCTCCGCGCCGGCCGTGAAGCGCAGCTCGTCCGCGGCGAGCCGGTGACCGGCGATGGCGAGCTCGCCCGGGAGATCGAACGCGTCGCCCGCGTCCACGAACAGCGCGGCGTGCGCGCGCCGCAGGAAGACCGGCCAGGTCGAGCGCCCGCGGGTCGGCGACGCGAGCGGGAAGCGCAGCTCGACGTTCCCGAGCACGTACCCCGTCCCGCCGAGCGCGCCCACCGGATAGCCGCGCAGCTGGTCCGACGGGGAGGAGACCGAGCCCGGCAGGAGCGTCAGCGGATCGGGTTCGGAGAGCCCGCCGAGCTCGAACGGCGCGCGATCGCCGATCGTGCCGTTCGCGACGCCGCCCGAGGCGCGCGTGGCGAGGACGACGTGGCACGTGAACGGCACCCGCGCGTACTGCGCGACCGAGCCGCGCGCCCGCGCGAGCCGGTAGTCGCTCCCGAGCTCCGGCGCCGCGAGCCGCAGCGACAGCGTCAGGGTGCGCCCCTCCTCCGGCGAGATCGACCTCGCGAACCGGCGCGCGTCGGAGTAGCGGGCCTGCAGCGAGATCTCGGAGAGGAGCCCATCGCGAAATCGGAAGCGCTCGAGCGCCGCCGGGATGGGCCGCTCGGGCTCGATGGACTCGTACCCGATCCCGCTCCAGCCGACGCGGAGCGCGAGCGCCCGCGCGAGCTGGGTGAAGGTGAACGTCGCGCCGAGGCTCGCGTACTTCCACGTCCGCTGGAGCCGGTCCGGGAGCCCCGGGGACGAGTCGAGCGAGAGCCTCGAGGACAGGTCGAGGCTCGGCCACGACCAGCCGCCCTGGTAGCCGAAGGCGTAGCCGGGCTCCTTCCCGTCGACGCTCCACCACCCCTCCGCGCTCCAGGCGTGGCGCAGGAGGACGTCCGTGCCGCCGGTGAGGGCGCCGTACATCGGCCCCGCTGCGTCCCGCCCCGCGAGCGGCAGCCAGAAGGTCGGCCGGACCGTCGGCCAGGGCGAGTACGCGCGCGACGGCAGCGGATCGGGGAGGGCGGCCTCCGCGGAGGTCGGCGTCGCCGCGAGCGCGGGGACCGGCAACGGCGCGAGGGGGTCGAGCCAGGTCGCCGGGTCGAGCGGGATCGTCGCGAGGTCGTAGCCGGCGCCGGAGTAGGACAGGAAGACGATCGTCTTCCCGTCCGGCGAGACGTCTGGCTCGAGCGCGCCCGTCTCGACGTTCGTCACCTGCCGGATCGCGCCGGTCGCCGCCTCCCACGCGTGCAGGTTGAACACGCCGCCGCGGTCGGAGGCGAAGAGGAGGAAGCGTCCGTCCGGCGTCCACGCCGGGCCGGTGTCGAGCGCGTCGTCGTCGGTGACCCGCTCGACCCGCCCGTCCCTCCACACGGCGATGTCGCGCCGGCCCCCCTCGTGCAGCTCGAAGGCTACGGCGCCGCCGGGGCCGATGCGCGGCATGAAGACCTGCGCGCCGCCGTGCGCGTACAGCACCTCGGCATCCGAGACGCCGGGGCGGCGCCGCACGAGCGCCATCGTCCCGCCGCCGGTGCGCCGGACGTAGACGATCGTCCCGTCGCGCGCGACGTCGGGATCTGTCGCGCGCTCGCCGTGGGTGATCGGCCGGCGGCGGCCCGTCGCGAGGTCCACCCGGTAGAGGTCGTCGTACACGCGGTACTCGTGGAACACCTCGCCGATCGCGACGACCGCCTCGCGCGGCGAGGTCACGGCGAGCGCGCCGTTCGCGTCCACGATCGTGACGCGGCCGAGATCGCGGCCGTCCGGCGCGACGCGACGGAGCCCGGGCGCCTCGTCGAGCCCGCGCTCGGTGTACGCGACGAACGCGCCGTCCGGCGAGAAGCGCGGGTGCTGGAGCAACCCGCCGCGGTGCGTGAGCGGCGTCGAGCGGGTCACCGGCCGCGTCCGGACGTACGCGCGCTTCCCCTCGGCGTAGGCCCGCTCGGTGTCCGAGTACTCCGCCCAGAGCGTCGCGAAGTCCTTGCCTCCGAACCAGCGCCGCCCGGCCCACGAGGGCGCGTAGGGCCAGACCAAGGAGCCCTGCTCCGCGACGAAGCCCGCGATGGGGCCTGGGCCGTAGCGCGCCTCGAGGAAGCCCATGAAGCGCCCGCCGAGGAGGTACGGCACGTCGCCGAGCGGCCAGCGCAGGAACGGGTTCGACGCTTCGTCGAGCCGCGGGAAGGGGCCGTCGAGCGCGAGCGCGCGCGCCTCCATGTCGTACAGCGCCGAGCCGTTCCGCCCCGCGCCCGGATCGCCCTCCGACTCGTTCAGCACCGCGAGCCCCTCGATGAGGAACGACGGCGTGAGGCCGTTCGGCGGCCAGAGCTTGCCGAACACCGAGTTGACGAGCGCCGGGAACCCGCCGACGTGATCGAGGTGGAGGATGTGCGTGTACTCGTGCTGCACGAGCTGGCGAAGCCAGCTGCGGTAGTCCTGCAGCTCGGAGGAGGACGACGGCGGCACCGCGTAGAGCCGGATCGTGTCGTACGGGACCGGGGTCGCCATCCCGTTCGCGTCGTCCTGGTCGTCCGAGACGACGATCTCGGTCCGGCGCGGCGCGTACCCGAGCTTCGGCGCGAGCAGCGCGTTGGCGCGCTCCGCCTCGTGGGCGACGTCCTGCGCGATCGCCTCCTCGCCCTGGTGGTAGTGGATCCGGAAGCGAGGCGTGTCGAGCGTCCGCCAGCGGAAGGCCGGATCGTACGGCTGCGCGTGCGCGGTGGCGGCCGCGAGGAGGAGCGCGGCCGCGGCGGCCCCCCTCACCGCGACCGCCTCGCGCCGGCGGGGCGTCGCGCCGCCGGCTTCGCGCGCTTCGCCGGCGGCTTCCGCGACGCGGTCTTCCGGCGCGGGCGGCGGCGCTCGAGCGGGAAGGACCGGGAGAGGAACGCGCGGATCCGGTCGGCCACGAGCTCCGGGTGCTCGAGCGGACCGACGTGCGTGCCGCCGGGCAGGACGAGGAGCTCGCTCCCCGGGATGGCCTCGTGCATGCCGACCGACAGGCGCATCGGGGTGAACCCGTCGTGCTCGCCGGCGACGACGAGCGTCGGCACCCGCACCTCCGGCAGGTGGGAGGTCGCGTCGTGCGCCGCCGCGGACTCGAGGAGGCGCACGAACACCGCCGGGTCCACCTCGCCGAGATCGTCGAAGTAGCGCTGGAGGTCCTCGCGGCGGACGAGCGCGCGATTCACCTCGAAGGCGAGCGCGTACTCCATCGCGACCTCGCTCGTCACCGACGCCCGGAAGACGGTCGCCGCGAGCCGGGGCCAGCGATCGAAGATCGCCCGCGCCCACGGGAAGACCACCTTCAGGACCCGCGAGTCGTGGAAGGTGTCGATGAGGTGCCCCGGCGCCCCGCAGAGGAGCACGAGACCCGCGACCCGCTCCGGCGCGCGCCGGTGGGCCTCGAGGACGATCTGCACCCCCATCGAGTGGCCGAAGAGGACGGCGCGCTCCTCTGCCGCGGCGTCGAGCACCGCGAGGAGATCGTCCACCGCCCGCGCGACCGTCGCGCCCTCGAGGTCTCGGGGCGGAGGGGTGCGCCCGTGGCCGCGGTAGTTCCAGTGGAGCACGCGGCGCTCCTTCGCGAGCTCCGGCGCGATCCGCTGCCACACGTAGCCGGCGCACCCGATGCCGTCGGTGAGGAGCGCGGCGGGCGACCCGGCGCCTGCGCTCGTCCAGGCGATCGGGGCGCCGTCGAGCGAGCGCGCGGGGGTCTCGTGGGAGGACATGGAGCCTTGATGTTCGGCCCTTGGGGGCCGCGGCGGCAAGCGAAAGGCGGCCCGCCATGCCCAGGGTTAGGAACATGCCGTAGACTGCGCGGCACGGAGGTTCCAGCGGAATGTCGCACGGCCACCCGCACGGCCCCGGCGCGCGCGGTCACACGCACGGACAGGACCACGCGCACGGTGGACCTGAAGGACACCTCCACGACGCGGATCATCAGCGCGGCGCCCACGGCGCCGGGCGCAGCCTGCGCAGGCTCGGGTGGTCGCTCGCGCTCACGGCGGCCGTCATGGTCGCCGAGGCGATCGGCGGCGTCGTCTCCGGATCGCTCTCGCTCGTCTCCGACGCGGGCCACATGCTCACCGACGCGGGCGCGCTCGGCCTCGCGCTCGTCGCCGCCTACCTCGCGACGCGCCCCGCGGACGACAAGCGGACGTTCGGCTATCGCCGCGCGGAGGTGCTCGCAGCGCAGATCAACGTCGGCGCGCTGCTCGTCCTCGCCGTCTGGATCGGCTGGGAGGCGGTGGAGCGCCTCGGCGTGCGCGGCCGCCCGATCGACCTCCGGGTCATGGCGGTCATCGCCGCGATCGGCCTCGCCGCGAACCTCTCGATCCTGTGGTTCCTCCAGCACGAGCACGGGCTCAACGCGCGCTCGGCGTTCCTGCATGTCCTCTCGGACACGATCTCGTCCGTCGCGATTCTCGGCGGCGCGGGCGCGATGGCGGTCCGGCCCGACCTCTGGTGGATCGACCCGGTCCTCTCGCTCGCGATCGCGGCGCTCATCCTGTGGGGCGCGCTCCGGCTCATCCTCGAGATCACGGACATCCTCATGGAGGCGGTCCCGCGCCACCTCGATCTCGGCGCGGTCACGCGGCAGATGGAGGGCGCGCACGGGGTGATCGCGGTCCACGACCTTCACATCTGGACCATCTCCTCCGGGCTCTACGCGCTGTCGGCGCACGTCGTCGTTCACGCCGCGTCGGTGGGCCGCAACGACGAGATCCTCACCGTGGTGAAGAGCGGGCTTCGGCGCGAGTTCGCCATCGACCACACCACGATCCAGATCGAGTCGGCCGACTACGCGCACGTGGACGACGTCCACCGGCACTAGTGCTATATCCCTCCCGTGGTCTCGCGGATCCTGGCATTCCGTCCGGCGAGCGTGGTCGACCGGCTCGTCGCGCGCAGCGGCGCGTGCCCCTTGTCCTTGCGCGAGCTGCTCGGCCCCGCGGCGGAGGCCGCCCTCGTGCTGCCGCTCGTGCGGGCGCCGATCGCGGGCGTCGCGCGCGGCGCGCTCGTCGCGGCGAAGGAGCTGCAGGCGGTGCTCGGCCTCGGGCTGCCGCCGGGCGTCCCTCCCGGCCCCTGGTTCCAGGCGGTCGCGCGCGCGGCGGACGAGGTCGCGGCGGGGCTGCCCATCTTCCTCTCGGCCGACGTGGTGGTGGAGGGGGAGGGCGGGACGCAGCTCGAGCGGGCGGCGCAGGAGGCGTGGCGCGTCGTCGACGCCGGGCTCACCCACCTCGCCATCGACGTGTCGGCGGTGGCGCCGGAGGAGCGCGGCCGGGTCCTCGGCGACGTCGCCCAGGCCGGGTTCGAGCGCGGCGCCAGCGTCGAGGTCGTGGTGCCGCTCGGCGAGGGGGCGCAGGCGGGGCCACGCGCCGCGGCGATCTTCGAGGAGGTTGCGCGGCGCGGGGCGGCGCCGGACCTCGCGAGCGTCCGCTGCCCGGCCCCCCAGGACGACGACGAGGCGCGGCTGCAGGCGGCGATGCTCGCGCGCATGTCCCAGGCGCTCGCGGGGGTCCCGGTGATGCGCCGCGGCCCGGTCACCCCGGGGCTGCTCGCGCTGCTGCGGGCCTCGCCGGTCAGGGCGTGCGAGGACGGCGGGATCGCCGCCGACCGCGCGCTCGGCGTCATCCCGCGGGAGCGCGTCGCGGAGGACGCGACCTCGCGCGAGAGCGCGCTCGAGCGCGCGGCGGGCGAGCTCTCCGCGGACGCCGCCGACCGGCTCGAGGCCCGCGCGTACGTCGAGGTGATGGACTTCCTTGAGCGGCTCGGGGGACGCGGCGGCGCGACCGCGGTCGCACGCGCCCTCGCGCGGAGGCTCGTCGACCGGTGACGCGCATCATCGCGGGGGCGGCGCGCGGCCGGCGGCTCGCGGCGCCGCGCGGCGACCGGACGCGCCCGACGAGCGACAAGGTCCGGGGCGCCGTGTTCAACGTGCTCGGTCAGTTCTTCGACGGAGGCGTCGTGCTCGATCTCTACGCGGGCACGGGCGCCCTCGCGCTCGAGGCGCTGTCGCGTGGCTGCGCGCGCGCGGTCTGCGTCGAGGCCGACCGCGACGCCGCCGAGGTGATCGCCGCGAACGCGGCGGCGTGCGGGGTCGCCGATCGCGTCGAGATCCGGCGCGGGCGCGTCCTCGACGTGCTGCCGCGCCTCGCGCGCGGCGTCTTCTCGCTCGCGTTCGTCGATCCGCCGTACGAGGAGGGGCCCGGGGCGGCGCTCGCGCTCCTCGACGGCGTCCTCGCGCCGGGCGGGCGGGCCGTCGCCGAGCACGACGCGCGCCGGCCGCCTGCGGAGCGGTACGGGGCGCTCGCCCTCGCCGATCGGCGCGACTACGGCGGCACGGGAATCTCGATCTACGTGCGCGACTGATCCTATACTTCGCGCCCGAATGCCGAAGCGGACCGCGATCTACCCGGGCTCGTTCGACCCCCTGACGAACGGTCACCTCGCGATCATCCAGCGCGGGCTCAAGGTGTTCGACCGGCTCGTCGTCGCGGTCGCGAACAACCCCGAGAAGAGGCCGATGTTCAGCGTCGCCGAGCGCAAGGCGATGATCTCGGAGGCGGTCGGGAACGACCCCCGCATCGAGGTGGACTCCTTCGACGCGCTCCTCGTCGAGTACGTCCGCCGCAAGGGCGTCCACACGGTGCTGCGCGGGCTCCGCGCCGTCTCGGACTTCGAGTTCGAGTTCCAGATCGCGAACATGAACCGGCACCTGCTGCCGGACCTCGAGACCGTCTTCGTGATGACGGGCGAGGACTACTTCTTCGTCTCGGCCCGCATCGTGCGCGAGGTCGCCACCTTCGGCGGCGACGTCTCCGCGTTCGTCCCGGCGAACGTGCTCGAGGCGTTGCGGCGGAAGCTCGCCGGGCGCCCGAGCCCGTAGCGGCTCCCCCCCCGCCGTCCGCGCTCGCGGGGGTAGGGAAGGGCGGGGCCGCTGGCCTTGACGAGCGTCACCAGATCGCGAGCCCGACGCGTGCTACGATGCGGCATGCGCATCTCCAAAGGAGGGAGGCGTGCTCTCGTCCTCGTGGTCGCGATCGCGAGCGGGACGACTGGGCGCGCCGCCGAGCAGGGCGACCGGATCGGCACCGTCGTGGCGGCGCGGATCGATCTGCAGCGACAGCTCGGCGAGCTGCTGACGACAAGCCTCCAGGGGCCGGCCGAGCCGTACCGGGTCGAGGCGCTCGTCCGCCTCGAGCTGCGCGGCGTCGTCCGCGAGATCCACGCGAAGCAGCAAGCCGCGTCGCCGGCAGTGAAGATCGGCGGTGGCAAGAACCGGGTGAAGCTCCCCGGCCTCGGCATGGTCGACGGGGGCATCCAGGGCGGCTCGGTGCTCCCCGAGATCAACATCGAGGGCGGCACGCGCGTGACGGAGTCGGTGAGCCGCCAGCTCGAGACGGAGGTCGTGAAGCAGACGGTCCTCCTCTACGTGGATCCCAAGATGCCGAAGGAGCGGCGCGAGCTGCTCGTCCGGCTCTCGTCGGACCTCGCCGACATCGACCCCGCGCGCGGGGACGAGATCGCCGTCGAGGATCGGCCGGCCGGCTCGGCGTCGTCGCCGCCGGTCGTCGCCGCGACGGTCGAGGCGGCGCCGCGGTTCGGCCTCGCGCTCCTCGCCGGCTGCGTGACGCTCCTCTTCTGCGCGGGGATCATCGCGTTCGGCTTCTCGAAGCGCGGGGCGCAGTTCGGAGCGACCATCACGGGCGGCGGGTCGGGCGGCGAGCGCGCCGAGGGCGAGATGCACCTGCGGCCGGGCGAGGCCGCGGCCACCGCGACGATCCAGGCGGCCAGGGCCCGCAGGCGCGAGGAGACGGGAGCGTTCCAGGTGCTCGCGGACGCGACGGCGCGCGAGCTCGTCCAGGTCGTCTCCGAGGTGGACCCGTACACCGCGCTCGCGATCGTCGATCTCGTCGGGCTCGACGCGGAGGCGGCGAAGCTGTTCGAGGAGATCCTTCCGGCGCAGCGCCGCATCGAGATCGGGATCGGCCTCGCGGGAGCGAAGGTGCTCTCGCGCGATCAGGTCGGCCAGATGGAGGTCGTCGCCACGCAGGTGCTGCAGCGGATCCGGAGCCGCGTCGCGCTCGGCGGCCCCGAGCGACTCGCCGAGTTCCTCTCGCAGGCGCCGGCCGCGGTGCGCACCGAGGTGCTCGGCGGCCTCGCCGCGCGCGATCCGGAGCTCGCCCGCGCCGCGCGGGCAGCGATGCTCCTGTTCGAGGATCTGCCGCGCCTCACCGACCCGTCCGTTCGTCAGGTGGTCGCCGCCGTCGATCCCGCCATGCTCGCGGTCGCGCTCACTGGCGCGCCCGAAGTGCGCAGCGTCGTCCTCGCGGCGGTGTCCGCCCGCGTCCGCTCGATCCTCGAGGCGGAGGAGACCGTCGTGCAGGAGCACCCCCCCGAGAAGATCGACGAGGCCCGCCGCGCGGTCGAGCTGGCCATGCGCGCCGCGCAGCAGCGCGGGGAGCTCGAGACCCGGGCCCCCGTCGCCACCACCGAGGTAGCAGCCTGAGGTTCGCGTGATCGCCTTCACACTCGCCATCGCCCTCGCCGCCGCGGCGCGCCCCGCCGCGCACGAACCGGCGAAGGCCGCGCAGAAGCCGCCCGCCGAGGCCGAGCCGAAGGCGGGCGGCGCCCGGCCCGCCGCCGAGGGGCCGCCCGTCGACGTCCCGGTGGACGACGACGTGATGGGCTTCCTCTCGCTCGGACAGAGCACGGCGGCGCGGGACGGCGCCGTGAAGCTCCCGTGGGATGGGCCCGGCGGCCCGCAGATGAAGCTCTCCTGGGACGCGCTCGAGCGTCGCAACGAGCAGCTCGCGCTCGGCGACATGATGGCCCGCTCGCTCATGGAGGCGGTCCGGACGTTCTACGACACCGAGGGTGGGCTCGACCCCGAGTCCATGAAGTCGAAGCTCAAGAAGCTCGTCGGTGCGCCGATGGACGAGGCGCGGACCGCCTATCTCGACGCGATCACCTGGGAGGACCGGCGGCTGTTCTTCGTCGAGCGGGCGATGGCCCAGGCCGACGCGGAGAGCTCTCCGCTCCCAGGCATCGAGCCCGCGCTCGTCAAGCGCCGGGCGGCGGCGATCCGCTCCGGCGCGGTGAAGAAGGCCCTCGGCGTGAGGGTGGACGGGTACCGCGACCTCGCGCTCGGGCTCGTCGCGTACCTCGACGGTGACAACTTCGGCGCCCTGCAGCGCGTCCGGAGCGCCGCCCAGGCCCTGCCGGACTTCGCCGTCGCGCACGCGTTCCTCGGCTCGATCTACTTCCTGTTCGACCAGAAGGAGCCCGCGGTGGCCGCATGGCGCCGCGCGCTCGAGCTCGATCCAACGAACAAGGCCGTCGAGGACGCGCTGAAGGAGCACGGGCGCCCGAAGCGGCAGACGCAGACCTCCAAGTGACCCGCGCCGCGGGCGAGGACCAGCCGTGAGAACGACGACCTACATCGGCCTCGTGATGGGAGTGACGATCGTCTACCTCGCCGTCCTGGCGAAGGGTGGCGACTCGTCGATCTTCACGAACGTCGTGGCGCTCCTCATCGCCGTGGGCGGGACGTTCTCCGCGACGACCCTCTCGTCGTCGCGGATCACCGGCGTGCACGCGGCGTCCGCCCTGAAGCGGATCTTCATCACCAGCTCGGCGACCTCGCGCGAGATCGCGGGCGAGCTCGTCCAGCTCGCGCGGCAGGCGAAGGCGAAGGGCTACGCGTCGCTCGACCCGCGCGCGGTCGCGACGAAGGACCCGTTCCTCCTGAAGGGGCTCCAGCTCGTCGCGGACGGCGTGGCGCCCGAGCGCATCGAGGAGCTCATGCGCCTCGAGTCGGAGATCCTCTCCGAGAAGCGCACGGCCGCGGAGCGGATGTTCCGGCTGATGGGCACCTACTCTCCGATGTTCGGCCTCGTCGGCACCCTCATCGGTCTCATCCAGATGTTGAAGGGGCTCACCGATCCGCGCGCGATCGGGCAGGGCATGTCGGTCGCCCTCATGGCGACGTTCTACGGCGTGCTCCTCGCAGGCCTGCTGTTCCTGCCGCTCGCCGGCAAGATCCGGACGCTCGACCTCGACGAGCGGCTCCAGCGCGACCAGACCATC
>DASWEI010000106.1:0-88620 GCA_036394835.1 Anaeromyxobacter sp.
GTTGAGCTCGCGGAGGAACGTCCGCTCCGGGCGGTTCAGCACGCGCCACTGCACGCCGGCCGCGACGACGTCCGTGAAGAGCAGGTGCCCCGCGTACTGGAAGCCCGCGCGGAACTCCGCGGCGGAGGCGCGGCGCGCGCAGAGGAGCAGGGAGACGAGGGCGAAGACGGTGCGCGTCACCGGTCCGGGATAGCAGCAACCCCCTCGTGCGGCAACGGCGGCGTTCGCGGCGCTCACCTCTCCTTGACGCCCGCGGCCACTCGGGGCATTCACCCGATAGGTGAAGATCTCCGCCGCCATCATCACGCTCGACGAGGAGGCGAACCTCGGGACGTGTCTCGCGTCGCTCCGCGGGGTCGCCGACGAGGTCGTCGTCGTCGACTCCGGCTCGACGGACGGCACCGAGGAGGTGGCCCGAGACGCGGGCGCCGTGTTCGTCACGCAGCCCTGGCTCGGCTACGGCCCGCAGAAGAACCTCGCCGCCGAACGCTCCTCGCACGAGTGGGTCCTCTCGCTCGACGCCGACGAGGCGCTCTCGGATCGCCTCCGCGCGGCGATCCTCCGGCTCAAGGAGGCCGGCCCGCGCGCGGACGCGTACGAGGTGAACCGGCTCAACTGGTACTGCGGCCGCTTCCTCCGCCACTCCGGCTGGTACCCGGACCGCAAGGTGCGGCTCTGGCGCAAGGGCAAGGCGCGCTGGGCGGACGCGTCGATCCACGAGCTCGCGGAGGTGTCCCCCGGCGCGTCCGTCGAGCGGCTCGAGGGCGACCTCCTCCACTACACCATCCGCGATCAGGCCCAGCACCTCCGCACGATCGAGAAGTTCACGACGCTCTCCGCCGAGGCGCTGCTCCGCGAAGGGAAGGGCGGCCAGGCCTGGAAGCGGTTCGTCTCGCCCCCGGCGTCGTTCCTCCGCGGCTACGTCCTGAAGCTCGGGTTCCTCGACGGCAAGGCCGGCTGGGACGTCTGCCGTCTCTCCGCGTACGCCGCGTGGCTCAAGTACGAGAAGCTGCGGCGGCTCGCGCGGGAGCGCCGGTGACGTCCGCCCCCGGCCCGATCGTCCACGTCTCGACGCCGCGCTCGTGGCGCGGGGGCGAGCAGCAGCTCGTCTACCTCGCCGAGTCGCTGCGCGCGGGTGGGGTGCCCCAGCTCGTCCTGTGCCCGCCGGAGTCGGAGCTCGCGCGCGTCTGCGTCGAGCGCGGGCTCCCCCACGCGACGCTCCGCCGGCGCGCATCGATCGATCCGCTCTACGCCCGCGCCGTCGCGCGCGCCGCAAACGGCGCGGGAGCGGTGATCGTCCACGCGCACGATCCTCACGCCCACGCCGGCGCGGTCCTCGCCGCCTCGCTCTTCGGCCTGCGCGCGCCGATCGTCGTGCACCGGCGCGTGGACTTCGCGATCGGCCGCGGCCGCTTCTCGCGCTGGAAGTACGACCACCCCGCGGTCCGGCGGATCGTCTGCGTCTCGCGCGCGATCGCCGAGATCGTGCGGCCCGATGTGCGCGACCCGTCCCGGCTGCGGGTCGTCCACGACGGCGTCGACGCGGCCCGCTTCGCCGGCGCGCGCCCCGACGGCCGGCTCCGGCGCGAGCTCGGCGTGCCCCCCAGCGTCCCGATCGTCGGGACCGTCGCGGCGCTCGCCGGCCACAAGGACCACTTCACCTTCGTCGACACCGCCGCGCGCCTCCTCGCGGACGGCCTCGACGCGCGCTTCGTCGCGATCGGCGACGGGCCGCTCCGGGCGGAAATCGCCGCATACGTGCGAGGGAGGGGGCTCGACGGGCGCGTCGTCCTCGCCGGCTTCCGGGAAGACCTGACGTCGATCCTGCCGGAGCTGGACCTCTTCCTCTTCACGTCGAAGACGGAGGGGCTCGGCTCCTCGATCCTCGACGCCTACCTGTGCCGCGTCCCCGTGGTCGCGACCGCGGCGGGCGGCGTGCCCGAGATCGTCACGCACGGCGAGACCGGCCTCCTCGCGCCGATCCGCGATCCCGCCGCGCTCGCCGCGCAGGTGCGCCGCGTGCTCGGCGACGCCGCGCTCCGGGCGCACCTCGTCGAGGGCGGCCTGCGCCGCGTCGCAGCGCTCGGCGTCGACCGGATGGCGGAGCAGACCCTCGCGATCGACCGCGAGGTCGCCGCCGAGGTGCGGCACGGCTAGTACTTCTTCGCGCGCGCCCGCCTCGCTTCGGCCCCAGCGCTCTCGCCACGGCGCAGAAGTGACCGAGTAGTACTCAGCGCCTACCCGCCCCAGCTCCCCCACTCGTCGGCGAGGTCGGGCTCCGCGCCGGGGAGGTTCCGCTCCTTCCACTCGACGATCTCCCAGCCGCGCCGCCGCGCGACCTCGCGGAACGGCGCCTTCGGGTTCACGACGACGGGGTTCCCGACGCCCTCGAAGAGCGGAACGTCGGCGCTCGAGTCGGAGTAGAGGAAGCTCTTCGCGAGATCGAGGTCGAGCTTGTCGGCGAGCGCCTCGACCGCCTCGCGCTTCCCATCCCGGAACACCACCGGCGGAACGATCTGGTCGGTCGCGCGGCCGTCCACGATCCGGGTCCGCGTCCCGATCGCCGCGTGGACGCGCAGGTGCCGGCCCACCTCGTCGACGATGTACTGCGACGATCCCGAGGCGACCGCGACGAAGTGGCCGGAGAGGAGGTGCTTGCGGATCTGGCGGATCGCGCCGGAGGTGATGCGCCGGCGCAGGTGGCGCTCGAAGCAGCGGTGCGCGTGCGCCTTGAGGTCGTCCGCGTAGAGCCCTTGCTGGCAGCGCGAGCCGACCTCCACCATGTCCTGCTCGGAGAGCCTGTGGCGCGCGTACTCGTAGATGGTGCGGGGAATCCGCGAGCGCTGCTCGGGCCGCATCACCTTCTCGCTGTAGAGGTACCAGGTGAAGATCGTGCCCGCGTTCCCGTCGAGGAGCGAGTCGTCGACGTCGAAGATCGCGGCGGTTCGGCCGAAGGGGACCATGGCGCGCGGGCGGACCCGCGGGCAGGATTCTACGCGGGAGGGCGCCGCGGCGTCACCCGCGCGCCCGGGGCGCCCTTCGACTCCGCTCCGGGCGAAGGGACAGGCCCTCCGAGGCCGAGGCCCGCTGGGCGGGCCCGCACCTCGGGCCGGACGGATGAGCTACTCGGCCGGCTTCGTCTCGGGCGCCGCCTCGGCAGGGGCGGACGCGGGGGCCGCAGCGGGCTCGACCGGCGCCGTCTCGACCGGCGCCCGCTCGACGGCCTCGGCCGCGGGACGCGGCTCCTCGGCCTTTCACGTCGCGCTCGTTCGCGAGGCGCTCGGCGAGGATGCGCAGCGTCACCGACTTCCCGGTGCCCGGATCGCCGGTGACGAGGGCGAAGCCGCCCTCGCCAACGAGCTGCTCGACCCGCCAGGCAAAAGGAGTCGGTCCGGGGTGAGGCGTGCAGCGCTTCGACCGGCACGTCGGGCGCGAAGGGGTTCCACTTGAGGCCGTACGGCGAGAGTAGCTTCTTGTTCACGGTTCGTCTCCTTCATCCTTGGTGAGGTACGCGGGCGGCAGCCCGGTGGACGCCTGCTTCGCGAGCAACTGCGCGAGGAGCGGCGGCAGGCCAGTCGCCGGCGCCACGGAGAGAGGCCCCGCCGAGATCGGGTCGAGCGGGCGGCGCTGGCCGCTCGCGTTCCGGGTCTTGTCCTGCGGATAGAGCCGGCAGAGCACCGCGCCCGTCCGCGCGTCGGCGAGGTGGACGACGTGAGATCCCAGCTGGCGAAGCGGATCTCGACGCGTTCCAGGTGCCGGTACCGGCCCGGAATCTCGAAGCGGCTCCCCTCGATGACGTCGGCACGATCGTCGCCCAACTCGGAGTCCACCCCGACGTGGCCGCCGCGTGCTCGGCCTCGGGGACGCACGCCCAGGCGGTACGCCGCGGCCGCGCCTCGTCGACCCGTACCGCGCGTTCATCGCCGAGACCGCCGAGACCCTGGCGCGCTACCCGCGACTGCGCGCCACGCGGCTGCACGACATGGTCGCCCAGCGCGGATACGCCGGCGCGGTCCGCACGCTGCGCGAGTACGTGGCCGAGGTCCGCCCCAAGCCGCGTCGCGAGGTGTACCTCCGCACCGAGCCGCTCCCCGGCGAGCAGGCCCAGATCGACTGGGCCTACGTCGGCAAGATCGCCGTGGAAGGAAGACACCGGCGAGCACATCATCCATCTGCGCACCGTCGCCCTCAGTGACCGCTGGGACGCATGGACCTCACGCTGCGGCCACTACGACAGTCCGTGAAGGCGGCGGCGTGATCAGGATGAGAGCCACACCCGGGCGCACGGGCGCCGTCACGCCACCCGGGCGCGCCTCCCGCGAGCGTAGTGGTCTTCATTCGGAATCTCCAATGTTGCGCAGTTACTGCGGATCGCGCCCCCACAACCAGTATTGTCGGAGCCCTCGCCTGCACTTGCCGGCGGGGGCTTCGTGCTTCCTGGCCCCGGCGACGTATCGCCCTGGCAGGACATCCAGGCGCGGCCGAGCGGGCGCGCAAGGCCGCAGGACTGGAGGGCGTCTGGGTCCACGACCTCCGGCGGTGACGTGAGCGGACCGCGGTGAAGATCCACGCGCGGCGGCGCCTGGCCGAAGAGATCCGACTCGAGCAGCATCATCCAGCAGGTGTCGAGCTGGACATGCTCGCCTGGCTCGCCAGTCCGCGACGGACACGGCGCGCGCCGCCCTATGGCCGAAATGCTCGATTCATGCTGCGTCATATGACGCAGGCGCTGCGCGCGATGCCCCACCGAGTTCATCCGTCCGAGCACGTGCTGAAGCAGTCCTACCGAAATCTGAGGACTTATCGCGAGCCAGTGGCTCGGCACATCGTGTGCACCATTAGTGCAATAACACCCTGGGTCGCTGTAGTGGATGTCCAGGCCTGGCAGACCGAGATCCGGATCATCGTATCGCTGACGCCGAACTCCTTCGCCAGGCTCTCCGGAATCCTCCACCCACGGTGGGGAGGACTCGACGGTCTACTCCACAATGGGTGCGCTCCACTCACAGCAACATCTCTTCCACGTTCCGCGAGGAGCGGCGAGAGCGGGCCGCCTTGCGGCGTCCCCTCGAACCGCTCGACCACCTCGGAGGGTCATCGGTGATGGCGAAAGTAAGGCAAGTCGTCGCGTTTCTGCTTCTTCTCACAGCATGTAGCGGAAGCGGGTCGCGGACCGCGACCAGTTCGGCCGCGGTAACCGGATACGACTGGCAAGAGGTCGCTGCGGGCGCGGGACACGCCGTGGCGATTAAGACGGATGCGACCCTCTGGGCATGGGGATGGAACGGGTACGGTCAGCTCGGTAATGGCACTGCCACGGACCAGCACAATCCCGTGCAGATCGGCGCAGGCTTCACCCATGTCGCCGCAGGCTCGTACCATACGGCTGCCCTGCGAAACGATGGATCTCTGTGGGCTTGGGGCAATAACTCGTGGGGGCAGGTGGGCGACGGGTCGACAACTACTCGGTACACGCCGGTTCAAGTTGGGACGGACTTCGTCTCCATAGCTGCGGGCCGAACGCATACGGTTGCGGTAAAGAAGAACGGGTCACTTTGGGCCTGGGGAGACAACTCGTTCGGCCAACTCGGCGACGGGTCGACCGCAAGTCGGTATACCCCCGTCCGAATCGGGAACAACTTCACCTCAGTCGCCGCTGGCTCGTACCACACGTTGGCGCTGAAGAAGGACGGGACACTGTGGGCGTGGGGGGCGAATAGCAGCGGGCAACTTGGCGATGCTTCGACGACCGACCAGCACTTGCCAATTCAAGTTGGGACTGGGTTTGTCGCAGTCGCGGCAGGCAACGGCCAAACGGTGGCGGTGAAGTCGGATGGGACCCTGTGGGCATGGGGGGCCAACAGCTACGGGCAGGTTGGTGATGGAACGACCACGAACCGCTACTCGCCGACGGCCATCGGCAGCGACTTCGTTTCCGTCGCAGCCGGGAACAACCACACTATCGCCGTGAAGTCAGACGGAACGGTGTGGGTGTGGGGCGCCAACTACGCTGGCCAGATCGGGGACGGGACGAACTTAGACCGCTACTCCCCTACGGAGATCGGCTCTGCGTTTGGTGCAGCCGCGGCGGGCGACGACTTCACCGTCGCCGTCAAAACCGATGGAACCCTTTGGACGTGGGGAGACAACACGTACGGGCAGACCGGGAACGGAGCGGCGAATCGTCGATACTATCCAGCGCAGATGGGCAGCGGCTACGGTGTCATCGCCGCGGGCCTGAGCCACACTGTCGCCGTGAAGAACGACGGAACGCTATGGGCGTGGGGTGCCAACGACTCGGGGCAACTCGGCGACGGCTCGACGATCCTGCGGCACTACCCCCTGCTGATCGGCAACGGCTTCGCTGCGGCGGCGGCCGGCTCGAACCGCTCCGCTGCAGTGAAGAGCGACGGAACGCTATGGGCGTGGGGTAATGGTCAGCTCATTCCTGCGCAGATCGGCAGCAATTTCGCTTCCGTATCGGCCGGCGATGCGCACGCTGTGGCATTGATGACTGACGGAACGCTCTGGGCCTGGGGCTCGAACTATTCCGGGCAGATCGGAGACGGAACGACTACGGATCGGGACTCGCCCGTGCTCATTGGCAGCGGGTTCTCGGCGGTGGCGGCCGGTTGGGACCATACCATGGCGATCAAGGCCGATGGGACCCTCTGGGCGTGGGGCTCGAACTCTGCCGGCCAGCTGGGCGATGGAACAACCAGCGATCGCTTCGTGCCCGTGCAGATCGGCGTCGGCTTCGCCTCTGTGGCCGGCGGCGGCCGTCACACGCTCGGAGTCAAGACCGACGGTACGCTGTGGGCGTGGGGGTCGAATTGGGCCGGTCAGCTCGGCGATACGACGACCACGGACCGGAGCTCCCCCGTGCAGATCGGTGATAGCTTCACGTCAGTTGCGGCTGGGGGCGTTCACTCGTTGGCGGTTAGGACCGACGGCACGCTTTGGACCTGGGGTTACGCCGGGTATGGCGCGCTTGGGAACGGGATGACTTATGGGTCGCTACCATCACCCGGACTAATCGGAAGCGACTTCCAGCGCATCGCCGCTGGTGGATGGCACTCTATCGCCGTGAAGACCGACGGGAGCGTCTGGGCATGGGGGAACGACGAGCACGGTGAGCTCGGCGATGGCGGAGGCAACTGGAACGTTCCTTCACAAGTCCAGTAGTTCTCTCGTCGAGAAGAGAAGATGCGAGCGAGCGATGCGTCGGCCATGTAGTGGCCCCCGCGATGCGTGTCAGCGACCGAACGTGAAGGTCGCTGACACGACACCGCTCCGCGCGCGTGAACGCGTATTGACGACCTGTCCCCCTTTTGGCTGGTGGAGCAGGCTTGGCTGCTGCCCCGTCCGCGCGCGAGGCCGTGGGTGACCCGCCGCACTTCGTCAGCGATCTCGCCGGTGCGAGATCGATCTGAGCGCGATCATCAATACGTATGACGAGGAGCGCGGGGTTCCGCCGTATCACCCGGTGATGATGACGGTGCTCCTAGAACACCGACCGGTTTGAAATCGATCTCATTACGCTGCCTTCCGCTGGATCGTCTCGAAGTTCTGGATGGCGCACGCGCGGCGGAGGTCGAAGAGGTTCTTGCGCACGCCGCGATAGCGAGCGCGGTGCCCCTGGCGGCGAGCGAGATGCGGGAGGCGGTGCTCGACGCGGACGCGCTCGCGGAGCTTCGCTCGGCCGGTGCGGGTCTTCTGTAGCTTGCGCAGGAAGCCGAACAGCTTTCGCTTCTTCTCAAGCCGCTTGAGGATGAACTGCTCCTGCTTCGTGACCGTCTGGCTCGGCCGCCACCGCTCCATCGCCACCTCCGCGCGAGCGCAGGCTCGCTCGAAGGCGAAGAGGATCAAGGGCGGATGGGCCCTGTCGATCCCCGGCGTGCAAGCGATCGGATTCATGGGGCTTCCCAACCGATCGGCGCTCTAGCGTACGCGTACGCAGGGACTCCACACATCTCGCCGCATCGCCGGCGCTATCATCAGATGGTAGCATCTCCCAGATCTCGAGCTGGGTCGGCGAAGTGACACGAACGAGAGAGATGGATATCGCTGGTCGCACGCGGTCGAGTCGCACTCTGGTCGCACTCCTCCTCGTGGCCGCGTGTACGACGCTCGCGTACTCGAATACGTTCTCTGCGCCGTTTCACTTCGACGACACCCCGAACATCGTCGAAAACGAGTGGGTTCGTGACCTGCACGGCTACTGGCCGCCGTCCGGCGTACGTCCGCTCGGCTACCTGACGTTCGCCCTCAACTACCGCGTCGGGGGGCTGGACGTATTCGGCTACCACCTTGTCAACATCCTGATCCACGTCTGCAACGGCCTTCTCGTCTACTGGTTGGCCGCGGTCGTTCTCCGGACCCCGCGGATACGACGTGCGGAGGTGGGTCCACTCGTCCGTGGATACCTGCCGCTGGTGGCGGCCCTCCTGTTCACGGTGCACCCGATCGAGACTCAGGCGGTCACGTACATCGTCCAGCGGTTCACGTCGCTGGCGACCCTCTTCTATCTCCTGTCCCTGGTGCTCCATCTGGAGGCGCGCCTCCGCCTCGACGACGAGCGGCTTTCCGAGACTCGCGCCGCGGTGCTGTACGGGCTCTCTGCGATCGCGGGCGCCGCCGCGATGGAGACGAAGGAGATCAGCTTCACATTGCCTTTCGTGGCCGCCGGGCTGGAGCTTCTGTTCTTCGGCGCTTCGAGGCGGCTGCTCTACGTGGCTCCCTTGATGGCGATCTCGCTGCTGGTGCCCATGAACGTGGCCTCGAGCGGCCTCTCTCGTGCGCTCAGCGACCGGATCGAATTGCCCGCCGAGAC
The DNA here is from genome assembly GCA_036394835.1 of Anaeromyxobacter sp. Taxonomy (GTDB): domain Bacteria; phylum Myxococcota; class Myxococcia; order Myxococcales; family Anaeromyxobacteraceae; genus Anaeromyxobacter. Next base: position 8,834 of record DASWEI010000106.1, read on the forward strand.
GCGGGAGATCCCTAGGTTCGTGTACCTGCTCACCCAGTCGCGCGTCCTCGTGACGTATCTTCGGCTGCTCCTGCTGCCCGTGGGACAGAACCTCGATCACGACTTCAGCCTCTCGCATTCGCCGGGAGAGCCCGGAGTCGTGCTCGCGCTCGGGGTGCTCCTCGCGCTGAGTGCGGGTGCGGTCCTCTCGCTCGTCCGGGCCCAAGAGCGGAATCGCGCCGTGGGAATCCTCTTCTCTGCGGGTGTCGGTTGGTTCTTCGTAACGTCCTCGATCGAATCGTCGGTGATCCCGATCAGCGACGTCATGTTCGAGCACCGAGCCTACCTTCCGAGCGTGGGCCTCGTGATCGCATTCGGAGCGGTGCTGCTCTCCGTGCTCGAACGGGCGCGCCTGCGACTCGCACCGGCGACCCAGGTTACGCTCGCGCTGCTTCTGACGGTTGGCCCGCTAGAGTTCGCGACGTTCTCGCGGAACGCCGTCTGGACCGACGAGCTCACGCTGTGGACAGACGTCGTCACGAAGAGCCCCCGCAAGGCACGCCCCCACAACAACCTTGGTACCGTCTTCGAGGCTCGGGGCCGCCGCGAGGAAGCGGTCCGCGAATTTCGCGAGGCGATCCGGGTGGATCCCGGGTACGCGATCGCTCACTGCAACTTGGGCGTGATCCTCGCGGACACGGGCCTGCTCGAGAAAGCGATCGGCGAGCTCCGCGAAGCCGTTCGGCTCGAGCCTTCACTCTCTGTCGCTCACCGCGAGCTCGGCGTGTCGTACGGCAGGATGGGGCAGCTCGAGGACGCCGTCCGAGAGCTTCGTGAAGCCATCCGGCTCGCACCATCGGCCTCAGCCGCCCATCGTGAGCTCGGGGTTGCCTACGGCATGAAGGGATCCTTCGGCGAGGCCGCGCGAGAGCTCCGCGAAGCCATTCGGCTCGACCCCACGACAGGGCTGTCCCACTACAATCTCGCGGTCATCTACGACTCGTTGGGACAGCTCGACGACGCCGTCCGCGAATACCACGAGATGCTCCGGCTGCTGCCGGCGCACGCGGACTCCCACAACAATCTCGGCGTCGATTACCAGAGGATGGGACGGCTGGATGACGCCGTCCGCGAGTACCGTGAGGCCATCCGACTCGATCCCTTGCACGCCCGGGCGCAAGAGAATCTGCGCGCGTTGCCACGAGGTGTCGTCAAGTAGATGCCCAACCGGGCGAGGGAGCCACGCCTCGGTGGACGGCCAAGACCGGACAGTGATGGACGGCTGAAAACCGGCCAACGGAGCTGAGGACCCGAGAAGTTGACGATGGCGGGAGGGCATGGCCCCTCGCCGGATGGCCGTAACCGCCCGGTGACGGACGTCTGGCGAGCATGGTTGCCGCGGCCGATTCTGCGCGCTCCCAATCCGGGCCAATAGCGGCGACACGAAGACGAACGAGTGGCCGCGGCGGTTCGGCCGAAGGGGACCATGGCGCGCGGGCGGACCCGCGGGCAGGATTCTACGCGGGAGCGCCGCGGCGTCACCCGCGCGCCCGGGGCGCAAGGCGTTCGGGCTCGAGACCCTCACCCCGTCCCGCCCCGTCCCTCTCCCCCGCTCTCCGCGGGGGGAGAGGGGTGTTCATCACTCGGCGGGCTTCGTCTCGGGCGCCGCCTCGGCAGGGGCGGACGCGGGGGCCGAGGCGGGCTCGACCGGCGCCGTCTCGACCGGCGCCCGCTCGACGGCCTCGGGCGCGGGACGCGGCTCTTCGGCCTTCGCCTCCGCCTTGCCTGCGTCCTCGAGCTTCGCCGCGAGCGCGGCGAACGGGTTGTGGGTGAGCGCCTTCTCCTTCTTCTCGGGCGCGCGGCGCGGCCCCGCGTCGCCCGGGAGCCGCGGCCCCATGTAGCCCTTCTTCTTGTCGCCGAACCCGCCGCCACCGAAGCCGCGGTGCTGATCGCGCGGTCCGCGGTCCGGACGCTCGGGGCGCGGCGGGCGCTCCTCGGCGCGCGCGGGCGCGCCCTCCGGCTTCGCCGCGACGGCGCCCTCGGCGGGCTTCGCCTCTCCCGCGGGCTGCGGCGGCCGCGGCTCGGGGCGGCGTCTCTCCTTCGGCTTCTTCTGCGGGCGCGGCCCCTGACCGGAGCCCTCGGTACGCGGGACGTAGATGACGGGCGTGAGGAGCTCGGCGGGCGGGCCCTTCTTCTCGACCTGCACGGTCGGGAGCGCGCCGCGCCAGATCGACTGCTCGTATACGTTGTCCGAGCTCGTCCAGCGCCGCGTGCCGCCCTCGCGGCCCATGAGGTTGAGCCAGGAGTTCACCCGGCTGTCGAGGTCGTCGATGTAGTGCGTGAGCAGCGCCTCGAGCGTCATCGGCACCTTCGGCGAGCCGTACTCGAGCTTCCCGTGATGTGCGAGCACGAGGTGGACGACGTGGTGCTCGAGATCGCGCGGCACGCCGACCCGGCGCGCCTTGTCGTGGATCCACTGCGCCGCCATCACGTGGTGCCCGACGAGGCGCCCCTCGTCGGTGTACTCGGCGTTCCGCTCGCCCTGCAGCTCGCGGATCTTGCCGAGGTCGTGGAGGAACGCGCCGGCGACGAGGAGGTCCCGGTCCACCTGCGGGTACTGGTCGGCGAGCCGGTGCGCGAGCTTGAGGCAGGAGACGGTGTGCTCGAGGAGCCCGCCCGCGTACGCGTGGTGCACGCTCTTCGCCGCGGCGGAGCGGCGGAGCCGGCTCGCGACGTCCTCGTCCTCCACGAAGGCCGTGACCAGGGCGCGGACGTGAGGATCCGCGATCGTGCCGACGAGCCCGAGCAGCTCGTTCCAGAGCGCGTCGTCGACGACGGCGGCCGCCGCAGGCTTCTCGGGCTTCTTCGGCTCGGGGGGCGCCACCCACGCGAACTCGGTCGGTTCATGCCCGGCCGCGTCCACCTTGGCGATCGACTCGATCTTGAGCTGGGGCTTCCCCTGGAACGTGCCGACGATCCCCTCGACCTCGACGAGGTCCTTCTCCTCGAACAGCGCCGCCGTCTCCTCGACCTTCTCGAAGACGCGCGCCTCGAGCTCGCCGGTCTTGTCCTGGAACGTGACGGAGAGGTAGGGCTTGCCGCTCTTCGCCGTGGGCGTCGCCTTGCGGGCGACGAGGAAGATGCTCTTCGGGCGATCTCCCTCCTTGACGTCCTTGACCCAGATCTTGTCCATGGTCCGCGCAAGCTAGCTCAGCGCGGGCGTTTGGACAACGGCAGGTTAAGAGTCCGGCAGGAGGTTTCTTCGATGCGGATCGAGCGCAAAACCGACGCGCTCCTCGTCGTCGATCTGCAGCACGACTTCCTGCCCGGCGGCGCGCTCGCGGTCGCGGAGGGCGACGCGATCGTCGCGCCCGTCGCGGCGCTCGCGCCCGCTTTCGAGACGGTGGTCGCGACGCAGGACTGGCATCCGCCGGGCCACGTCTCCTTCGCATCCTCGCACCCGGGCCGCCGGCCGTTCGAGGCGCTGGCGCTCCCCCAGGGGCCGCAGGAGCTGTGGCCCGACCACTGCGTGCGCGGTACGCGGGGCGCCGCGCTGCACCCGGCGCTCCCGGACGCCGCGCTGACGCTGCTCCTGCGCAAGGGGACGCGCCTCGAGGTGGATTCGTACAGCGCCTTCCGCGAGAACCTCGGGCCGGACGGCCGCCGCCCGACGACCGGGCTCGGCGCCTGGCTGAAGGCGCGCGGCGTGCGGCGCGTCTTCGTCTGCGGCCTCGCGCGCGACTTCTGCGTGCGCGCGAGCGCGGTCGACGCTGCGGCGGAGGGGCTCGACACCGTCGTGCTCGACGACCTCACGCGCGCCGTCTTCCCGGACCGGCGGGCCGACACCGACGCGGCCCTCTCAGCGGCGGGCGTGCGCATGGCACGCTCGGCGGAGCTCTAGCGGGGGAGCACACGCCCCACGGATTTGCGCGCTGCACGCCTCGAACGAACGTTTGGGGCACCGATGCGCGCGCTCGTCTACGAGGGCCCCTACCGCGTGCGGGTGCGGGAGAAGCCCGCCCCGGTGATCGAGCACCCGGACGACATCGTGCTCCGCGTCACGCGCGCCGCGATCTGCGGCTCGGACCTGCACCTGTTCCATGGGCTCGTGCCGGACACGCGCGTGGGCACCACGTTCGGTCACGAGTTCACCGGGGTCGTCGAGGAGGTCGGGCCTGGCGTGCGCAGCCTCGCGCGCGGCGACCGCGTCGTCGTTCCTTTCAACATCTCCTGCGGGACCTGCTTCTACTGCCGGCGCGGGCTGTATGGCGACTGCGAGTCGTCGAATCCCGCGAACGAGCTCGCCTGCGGCGTCTACGGCTACTCGCACACGACCGGCGGGTACGACGGCGGCCAGGCCGAGTACGTGCGCGTCCCGTTCGCCGACGTCGGCCCGATGAAGATCGCCGACGAGCTCGAGGACGAGGACGTCCTGCTGCTCTCGGACGTCCTCCCCACCGGCTACCAGGCCGCGGAGATGGGCGGCGTGAAGGAGGGCGACACCGTCGCGGTGTTCGGCTGCGGGCCGGTCGGGCTCGTGGCGGCCCGCTCGGCCTTCCTCCTCGGCGCGACGCGCGTCGTCGCGCTCGACAGGGTGGAGGCGCGCCTGCGGATGGCGGAGCGCTGGGCGGGGGCCGAGACGATCGACCTCCGGCGCGAGAAGGATCCGATCGCCGCCCTGAAGAGCTGGTCCGGAGGGCGCGGGCCGGACGTCTGCATCGACGCCGTGGGCCTCGAGGCGAGCGGGTCCGCGCTGCAGACGCTCGTCGGCCGCAAGCTCAAGCTCGCGCCCGGCTCCGCGGTGGCGCTCGATTGGGCGATCCATGCGGTGCGCAAGGGCGGGACCGTCTCGATCGTGGGGGTCTACGGGCCGCCCGCGAACCTCGTTCCGATCGGCGTCGCGATGAACAAGGGGCTCACCTTGCGGATGGCCCAGGCGAACGTGAAGCGGTACATGCCGCACCTGCTCGAGCACGTGCGCGCCGGACGACTCGACGGGCGCGCGCTCATCACGCACCGGCTGCCGCTCGAGCGGGCGGCAAAGGCCTACGAGCTGTTCGACCGGAAAGAGGACGGCTGTGTGAAGTGCGTCCTCCTTCCGCAGGCGTGAGGGCGGGATGGCGGACCGCGTGGGGCTGCAGACGAGGGGTTTCACCGCGGTGGACGCGGCGGCGGGGTCGCGCCCCGGCGTCCCGCGCGAGCGGAACGCGCCCGACCCGGGCGCCTGGTGGGCTCGGCCCGAGCAGCAGCGCAGTATGGCGCCGCTCTCGCGCGAGGGGTTGCGCGCAGCGACGCCCGTGTTCGGGACCGCCCAGCCGGCGAGCGGCCTCTCCGGGCTCGTGCGCCGCGCCGCGTACCGCATCCCGGAGCACCACGCCGCGCGCTGGGCCCTGCTCCTCGCGGGCGATCGGATCGACGTGCTCGAGCACCGGATCGCCCGGAACCTGTGGCTGCTCCCGGCCGCTGCGGCGCTCGCGGCGGGATACCTCGCGGTGTCGCGATCGCTCGGGCGCCGGTAGGGTGGGCGGAACCCCCGCGGCGCAAGCCATGCGCACCACCCGCGTGGGCGTGCAACTCTCGCGGCCCATTCACCCGAAAGCATTGATAAATCTCGCGGGCACGCCTCGTGAATGACGCCCGCGGCATGAGCCGCATCGAGGCGGAAGCCCGCGAGGTCCTGCTCCGGCGCCGCCACTCCCTCTCGGATCACGACGGTCCCACCTACGGAGATCCGAGCGCGCGCTGGTCGGACTACGAGGCCGCGCTCGAGCCCGTGAGCGAGGTCGTCCGCCGGGAGCTCGCCGAGATCGACGCCGCGCTCATCCGGATCGAGGAAGGGCGCTACGGCACCTGCCAGAACTGCGGCGGGCCGATGGGTCTCCAGCGGCTCCGCGCCCTCCCCGAGGCGCGCTACTGCATCGCCTGCAGCGGCACCGCGGCGACTGCGCTCGAGTAAAGCGGCCCGCCCCGTCGCCTGCTGCCGCGAGACGTCGAGGGATGGACGCTGCGGCGCCTCGCGCGGCCGTTGCCGTGGCACCCGCGGCGGGGCCCTGATATTCAGCGGAACGCCGATGACCGCCGCAGAGAAGAGCCCGCGAGACACGCCGCCCGTGCTCGCGTACGTGCTAGGCGACGCGCTGTACGTGAATCTCACGAGCGCGTGCACCCTCGCCTGCACCTTCTGCCCGAAGATCCGCGACGATGACTGGGTGGTCGGCGGATTCGACCTGAAGCTCGTGCGGAACCCCTCGGCGGACGAGGTCTGGGACGCCGTCCGGCGCGAGCGGCTCGAGGGCCGCTCGGAGGTCGTCTTCACCGGCCTCGGCGAGCCGACGCGGCGGCTCGACGTCTTGCTCGACGTCGCGCGCCGCCTCGCCGCGGCCGGCGTCGCGCGCGTGCGAGTCGACACGGACGGCCTCGCGTCGCTGCGCGAGGGCCGGGAGGTGCCGCCGCTCCTCGCCGCGGCGGGCGTGAGCGCCGTCTCGGTGTCGCTCAACGCCTCCGACGCGGAGACCTACGCGCGCATCTGCCCGAGCCGTTACGGCGCCGCCGCGTTCGAGGCGATGAAGGCGTTCGTCCGGAGCGCGGTCCGCTGCATACCTGACGTCGCGGCGAGCGCGGTCGCACTGCCGGAGATCTCGGAGTCGCGCTGCCGCGCCGTGGCGGAATCTCTCGGCGCGCGGTTCCGCTGGCGCCCCTACGACCGCCTGGGGCGGATCGACGGCGCAGCGCCGCTTCCGCCCGCGCGGCGATGACCCGCTGCGCCATCCGCCGCTCCCATTCCTGCGCGGTTACGGCAGCGGGGCTGGATCTCGGGGCCGGAATCATGCATAACCTGCGGGGACCCGCACTCTTTGCGCGGTTCAACCAAGGTCAAATCGGCATGATCACTCCGAATTCGGGTGCCCGAACGGGCAAGGAACGCATCCTGGTGGTGGACGACGAGCAGAACGCTCGCGTCGCGCTCCGGACGATCCTCTCCGAGGAGGGGTACGAGATCGCCGAGGCGGCGGACGGCGAGGAGGCGCTCGCGCTGCTCCCGGGGTTCGCGCCCGCCGCGGTCCTCGCGGACGTGCGGATGCCCCGCATGGACGGCATCACGCTCCTCAAGCGCGCGCGAGAGCAGGGCTCTGACGCGGTCTTCGTGATGATGACGGCGTTCGCGAGCGTCGAGGCCGCGGTCGAGGCGATGCGGGCGGGCGCCGAGAACTACCTCGTGAAGCCGCTCGACGTGAACGCGGTCCTCGTCGTCCTCGAGAAGGCGCTCGAGAAGCTGCGGCTGCAGCGCGACACCGCGAACCTGCGCGAGCGCGTGCGCGAGCGGTACCGGTTCCACAACATCGTCGGCGACGCGCCCGAGCTCCAGGCGGTCTACGAGGTCGTGAAGCGCGCCGCGCCCACCCGCGCCACCGTCCTCATCCTCGGCGAGTCCGGCACCGGCAAGGAGCTCATCGCGCAGGCGCTCCACGAGGAGTCGCCGCGCGCGGACAAGCCCTTCATCAAGGTGAACTGCGCAGCCCTCTCCGAGACGCTCCTCGAGTCGGAGCTGTTCGGCCACGAGAAGGGCTCGTTCACCGGCGCCATCGGGCGCAAGGAGGGGCGCTTCGAGCTCGCCGACGGCGGGACGCTCTTCCTCGACGAGATCGGCGACATCACGCCCGCGCTCCAGATCAAGCTCCTCCGCGTGCTGCAGCAGAAGGAGTTCGAGCGCGTCGGCGGGGTGCAGACGATCAAGGTGGACGTCCGGCTCGTCGCGGCGACGAACCGCGAGCTCGCCGCCGAGGTGAAGGCGGGCAAGTTCCGCGAGGACCTCTACTACCGGCTCAACGTGGTCGCGGTGACGCTCCCGCCGCTCCGATCGCGCAAGGGCGACATCCCCGCGCTCGTCTCGCACTTCATCGACAAGTACTCGAAGGCCTACGGCAAGGAGATCCGCGGCCTCGCCCCCGGCACGCTCAACGCGCTCCTCTCGCACGACTGGCCGGGCAACGTCCGCGAGCTCGAGAACGTCGTCGAGCGTGCCGTCGTGCTCTGCAAGGGGTCGGAGCTGACCTCCGACGATCTGCCGCCGACGCTCCGCGGGCCTCGCCCGCGCGAGCGCTCCCCGGGCGCGCTGATCCCCGGCGCGACGCTGTACGAGATCGAGCGCGAGGCCATCCTCCGCACCCTTGAGATGGTCGGCGGCTCGACCTCGCGCGCGGCCGAGATCCTCGGCATCAGCGTCCGCAAGATCCAGTACCGGCTGAAGGAGTACGCGGCCGGCGGCCGCGACGCGCGCGAGCGCGACGACGACGACACGGGCGACGAGACGGCGGCCGACTAGAGCGCATCCCGAACCCCTCCGCCTGCCCGGGCGAGGGTGCCGGGTTGCGCTCGGCGCCGCGAGGTCCGCGCCTCCCTCGATGCGGTAAGCTCCCCGAGCGGGCGCCGAGGCGACCGCGGGAGGAGACCCCCTGCACGCCACCTGTCCGCTCGCGCTCGCCGCCTCGATCCCCGCCGCGGCGCTGAGGCGCCGCGGCGCGAGGAGCACTACCGGCGGCGCGGCAGGCTGAGGACGAAGCGGGCCCCGCCCTCCGGCGACCCCTCCACGCGGATCCGGCCGCCGTGCTGGGTGACGATCGCGTGGACGATGGAGAGCCCGAGGCCGGAGCCCTTCGCCTTCGTCGTGAAGAACGGCTCGAAGATCCGGTCGCGCGCCTCGGCGGGCACCCCGGGACCGTCGTCGTCCACGAGGACCTCGACCGCGGGCTCGGGGTGGTCCGGCGTCGCGTCGAGGCGGCAGGACACGCGCACGAGCCCACCATCCCGGACCGCCTCGAGCGCGTTCAGCCCGAGGTTCACGAGCACCTGCCGGAGCCGCTCCTCGTCGCCGGCGACCGCGGGGACGGGGTCGACATCGCGCTCGAGCCGGACCGCGCGGCGCTCCGCCTCACCCCCGAGGAGGTCGAGGACGCGGTTCACGACCGACCCGACGTCCACCGCGTGCGCCGCGAAGTCGCGCGGGCGCGCGAACTGCAGGAAGTCCTCGAGGATATGGTCGAGCCGCCGGATCTCGTCCTTCACGACCGTGAGCGGCTCGAGCAGCGGCGGCTGGACCTCCTTCGCGAGCCGGTGTACCCGGCGCTCGAGGACCGAGAGCTGCAGCGCGGCCGCGTTGAGCGGGTTGCGGATCTCGTGGGAGAGACCCGCCGTCATCGTGCCGACCGCCGCGAGCTTCTCCGCCATCTGCGCGCGGTGCGAGAGGTCGCGCTTCTCGGCGTGGAGCCGGACCTGGCGCATCGCCTGCTCGACGGTGACGAGCAGCTCCTGAGTGGCGCACGGCTTCACGAGGTAGGCGCAGGCGCCGGCGCGCACCGCGGCGACCGCGGACTCGAGCGTCGCGAACCCGGTGAGGAGGACCACCTCGCCGTCGGGCTGGACCTCCTTCAGCTGCGGGGCGAGCGCGGTCCCGTCCCCGTCCGGGAGCCGGAGGTCCACGAGCGCCACGTCGAACCCCTCGCGCGCGAGCGGGAGCGCGGCGGCGCAGGTCGCGGCGCCGCGGACGGCGTACCCGGCGCCTTCGAGGATCTCCGACAGGTTCTCGACGAGCGGCGCGTTGTCGTCGACGACGAGGATCCGCGCCTTCTTCGGGGACTCTTTCATCGGACGTCGGCGCCGGGGCGGGCGCGGTGCAGCCGCTCGACGGCAGCGAGGAGCTCGCGCGTGTCGAACGGCTTCGTGAAGAAGCCCTCGTGCGGCAGCGGCGGCGGATCGTGGTAGGCGGTGACGACGAGCATCGGGATGCCGGGATAGCGTTGCCCGAGCCGGCGCATCGCCTCGCCGTGCGGGCCGCCCGGGAGGCGCAGGTCCACGAGCGCGCAGAACGGCTGGACCGGCCCGAGTCGCTCGGTCTCGAGCACCGAGGCGGCGGTGACCGCGGCGAAGCCGCGCGTGCGGAGCGCCTCGCACAGGTTGTCGGACAGGCGCGTGTCGTCCTCGACGACAACGACGAGCCCGTCGCGTCGCGCGGATGCGAGCAGCGCGAGCACGCGCGGCACCTCGACCGGCTTCGGCAGCACGGCGAGGAGCCCCTCGCGCCGCGCCGCCTCGAGCGCGTCGTCGCCGACGTGGGCGGTGATCACCATCGCCGCCGCGCCCGGATCGATCCGCCTGATCTCGTGGACGAGCTCGGCGCCGCCCATGAGCGGCATGCGCATGTCCGTGAGCACCGCGTCGAAGCGGCGGGTCCGGACGAGCGCCGCCGCCGCCTCGCCGTTCTCGGCCACGGCCACGTCGTCGCCGCGATCGCGCAGGATCTCTGCGAGGTTCTCGGCGAAGTCTCGGTTGTCGTCGACGACGAGGTAGCTGCGCATGGCCGACTCCTAGGTCGACGCGGGAGAGGGGAGCCGCAGGGTGAACCGCGCGCCGCCCTCCGGCCGATCCGAGTAGAACACCGAGCCACCGTGTCGCTCGGCGATCCTCTTCACGAGCGCGAGCCCGAGCCCGATGCCGCGCGCCTTCGTGGTGATGAGCGGCTCGAACAGCCGGCGCTGCGTCGTCGGGTCGACGCCCGGGCCGCTGTCCTCGACGTGGATCTCGACCACCGCGCCGTCGCTCACGCCCCGCACCGCGACGGCACCTTCGGGCGAGGCCGCGTACACCGCGTTCTCGAGCAGGTTCACGAACACCTGCCGGAGCTGCACCGGATCGCCGTCCACCGCCGGCAGCGCCTCGAGCCCGTCGAGCGCGAACGAGACCCCCTCCGGGCGCTTCACCGCGCCTGCGGCGCCCGAGACCACCTCGACCAGCCGCACGCGCTCGCTCTGGAGCGGCCGGTTCCGGATCATGTCGAGCAGGTTCGAGATGATTCCGTTCGCGATCCCGAGCTGCTCGGAGATCCGGTCGAGGTGCTTCGTCGTGCGCTGGTCCTCGCCGACGCGGCCGCGGAGGATGTAGAGCGAGGTCTCGATGACGCCGAGTGGGTTGCGCAGGTCGTGCCCGATCGATCCGACGAGCTGCCCGAACGTGGAGAGCCGCTCGATGCGCGCCTGCTGCGCGAGGAGATCGTCACGGTAGGTGTGCAGCATGATGGCGAGCTCGAGGTCGATGATCTTCCCGAGCGCCGCCCGCACGCGCTCGAGCTCGTCCGGATCCGGTTGGAAGTGCTGCCACGCGATGCGCGCGAGCTCGCCGCGGATCACGTTCATCGCGCCGAACATGTAGTGCTGCGGCAGCCCGATCCGCACGTGCACCCGGCCGATGGCGTAGCGGTGGTCCCAGTACGCCTCGCCCCATGGTCCGGTGAGGAGCGTCTGCATCCAGGCGACGAGGGTGACCTTCAGCTGCCCGACGCGGCTCTCGCCGCCGACGAGCGCCTTCCGCGCCTCCTCGTGCGTGAGGATCCGGTCGTAGAAGACCTCCGCGATCGCCTCGAAGCTCGCCGACGCTGCGGCGTGCAGCGCGCGGAGCGCCCGCTCGTCGTCGTCGCCGAACCGGACGTACCGCTTCAGCTCCTCGAACACGGTCTCGGGCATGCGCCTTGTGAGTAGTCCGGCGTGCCAGCCCTGGCAACGTTACGCGTCGCCGGTCCGATCCTGCGCGCGGACGGCGTCGGCGACGATGTCGAGGTCCCGGACGACGTCGGCGGCGAAGCGGACGAAGTCGGCCTCGGTCACGATCCCGACGAGAGTCCCGTCCTCCTCGCACACCGGAAGGCATCCGTACTTGCGCTCGAGCATGAGCCGCGCCGCGTGCGCGAGGCCGGTCGCGGGACGGACCGAGGTGGGCGTCCGCGTCATCACGTCGGCGACGGGCAGCTCGCGCGCGGCGGGCTTCCCCGACTCGCCGCAGCGGAGGACGTCGCGGTGGGTCAGGATGCCGACGAGCTTCCGCTCGCGGACGACCGGCAGGTGCCGGATCCCGCCGAGCTTCAGGAGCGACTCGGCGAGGGCGAGGTCGTCCGACTCCCGCACCGTGACGAGGTCCTTCGTCATGAAGTCCGCGACGGAGATCATCGGGCTCCTCCCAAGGGAAGGCCCGAGTCTATCAGCCCACCCCCTGCATCGCGCGGTCAGTTCCTTCCCGTGAGGCCACCGGGCAGCGGCGGCTCGCGGCTCAGTGGACGACGAGCACCGGCTTCGGGCTGATGTGCACCAGGCGATCGGACACGCTGCCGAGGAACATGCGCGCGACGGCGCCGTGCCCCCGGCTGCCGACGACGATCATCCCGACGTCGCTCGCGGTGCCCTCCTCCGCGATCGCCTCTGCGGCAGAGCCGTACAGGACCGAGGTCGAGATCTCGAGCCCGGGCTCCTCGAGGGTCGAGACCGCGTTCTCGAGCAGCCGGTCGGCGTAGGCCCGGTGCTCCTTCTCCACCTCCGCGATCGTGAGGCCGTACACGTCGGGGGGCAGGAGGAGCTTCGGGACGACGTGGACGAGCGTCAGCTTCGCGCCGAAGCGCAGCGCGATGTCCGCACCCATGCGGGCAGCCTTGAGCGCCGGCTCGGAGCCGTCCACTGCGATGAGGATCCGCTTCATGGCGTCACCTCCTATTGATCAAATCATTTCCCACGCAAGGGGGACGCGCAATGGTGCACGTGGGGCCGTGCGCAGCCGCGCACGTCGCCTGACGGGTCGATTCCCGAGCGTCTGCCGTGCTGCTCGCAGCCACGAGCGCGCGGCAGCGCGCCCGGTAAGAGAAATGCAGCGATGCGGCGAATCCCCGAATACCGAGCGGCGGCCCTGCCGCGGTCGAATCAAGAGGAGTTCCCCCATGAAGCAGACATTCGAGCCTCCGCCCGCCGCCCGGCTCCTCGAGGTGCGCACGGTCGAGGTGGTCTCAGGCCGCGGGCGATCCGTCACGCTCTCGAGCGTCCGCTGCCCCGTGCGAGGCCGCAGCACGGCGGTGGAGGAGTGCGCGCATTGCGGAGACAGCGAAGGACTCGCGCAGGATGCGCTCGCCCGAGGTGAGTGGCTCTGCTGCCGATGCGCGGTCGGTGCCGAGCTCCCGGGGGACGGCCCACCCGTCCGGGCCGTCATGCGCCGGACCTCGGTGGCGCTGCGGCCCGGACTCGCGCGCTCGACCGCCGCGGACGCGCTCCGAGCTCGCGGGCAACCCTCCGCGCCGGTGGTCGACGGAGAGGGGCGGCCCGTCGGGGTCGTCGCGGAGGCGGAGCTGCTTCGGGCCGCACCCGGGGCGAAGGTCGCCGACGCGATGACGCGGGTGGCCCTGTCCGTCGCGGAGACGGCGCCGCTCTCGCAGGCGGCCGCGCTGCTCGTGGCGCACGGCCTCGACCGGATCGCGGTGGTCTCCGGTGACGGCCTCGTCGTGGGAGTGCTCTCGGCGCTCGACGTCGTCGCCTGGCTCACGTCGTCGGCCGGGCCGCTCGCCGCGGGCGGCGGGGACGGCGCGCGCGGCGGTGCCTAGCGAGCCGACGGAGACGGGTTACGCGATGCGCTGCAGTCAGTCCTCGGCGCGAATCTCAGCGTACCCGAGATACCCGAGGATGCGCAGCTGGCGCTGCGACATCCCGCGGAGCGCGACGCCGTGGCCGCGCGACGCGAGATCGCGCGCGAGCGCCGCGAGCGCGACGGCCTCGTAATCGCGGACGCGGTGGAAGTCGATCTCGACCTGCGCACCGGGCGCGGCGCGGACGAGAGCGTCGTGGAGGCGCGCCGCGTCCTCGGCGGCGAACGACGGGCCGACCTCGAGGGTGATCGAGGCGGCGGAGCGGGTGGGGGCGGGCATTGCGCCGATGTACGCACGCGGGGTGCGGCGCGCCGTCGCCCCTGAGGGGCCCCGACTCGCGAGGGTCGGAGCCGACGCGCCGCGCTAGACCTTGCGGCCCGGCTCGCCGGGCTGCGTGTTCGTGGACGACGAGGTCGGCTTCTCCTCGTCCTCTCCCGAGAACGACTTCTTGAAGCTGCGGATGCCCTCGCCGAGACCCTTGCCGAGCTGCGGAAGCTTGTTCGCTCCGAAGAGGATCACGACGATGAGCAGAATGACGACGAGCTCGCCCATACCAAGCTTGGGCATCGATGAGTTCCTTTCTCGCTGCGACTGCGAAGTGGTCTAACAGGATCAGGCTGCGTTGTCTTCCATCGCAATCGCCGCGAGCCGGCGCTGATCGAGGACGCGCACCCCGCGTGAGGCGTCCACGACGCCGTCGTTCTCGAGCTTCGTGAGACAGCGCGAGAGAGTCTCGGGGCGCATCCCGAGCAGCCGCGCGACCACCTGCTTCCGCACGGCATTCGGGCGGTCCGCGAGGAAGCGCGCGTGGGCGAGGGCGAAGCGGGCGACGCGGGAGAGACAGTCGCCCTGCCGCCAGTTGACCTCGTCGCGCTGCTGGCGAGACTCGGTGAGGAGGAGGTCGAGGACGACGCGGGCGGCGCTCCGATCCGGGCCCACCCACTGCGACAGCGCATCGCCGCTCATCCCGCAGATCTTCACCCGCGAGAGGGCGCGCACCTCGAACGGCGACGGCTCGGTCTGGAGCGCTTCGGTGCACAGGAGAGAGGCAGGTCCGCGCAGCGAGAGGAGGAGCTCGGAGCCGCGCGGGCTCACCGCCGACAGCGCGACGAACCCCTCCTTCACGAAGTAGACGGTGCGAGGGCGCTCGCCCTGCGCGCAGATCGTCGCGCCGGATTCGCGGCTCGTCGGGGTGAGTCGGCACCGCCCAGCCGAGGCGAGACCAAGCGAGCAAGCATTGCAGTCCGTGACTGGGGCGTTGGAGAGCACGCACGTCCTCCGTGGGCCTAGCTGCTTGACCGGCGTCTGTTTGCATGAGCTAGGCCCGCGAAGGATCGAGGGTTTACGGGTACGACCGTGCACCCCTTGCGCTTTGGCCAAGATCAAGGGATCGCCTGCGCAACATTTGCGGACGGTCCCCGGACGCGAGATCCGGTGGCATGATGCAAACCCCCATGGACCGGCTCCTCGCGATCCGCGACGACATTCTCGCCTTCATTCGCCCCGTCGGCTCGGAGGACCTCCCGCTCGCTCGCTCGCTCGGCCGCTATCTCGCGGCGGACGCGGTCGCGCGCGTGGAGGCGCCTCCCCACACCTGCTCCGCGATGGACGGCTACGCGGTCCGCGCCGCCGACGTCGCGGGACCGTGCGCGCTCGCCGTCGCGCAGACGATTTATGCGGGTGATGTCCCTGCCCGTGCGCTCGGGCGGCGCGAGGCGGCGCGAATCTTCACGGGCGGGACGCTGCCCGATGGCGCGGACGCGGTCGTGCGCGAGGAGGGGACGCGCGCGGACGGCGTTCGCGTCGAGTTCCTCGGCTCCACGCGCGTCGGCGAGAACGTGAGGCGCGCGGGCGAGGACGTCGCGCGGGGCGCGCTCGCGCTCGCGGCGGGGATCCGGATCGGTGCGCGCCAGGCGGCGCTCCTCGCGGCCGTCGGCGCGGATCCGGTCCGGGTCCACCGCGCACCGCGCGTCGCGATCCTGTCCACCGGCGACGAGATCGTGTCCGGCCGCACCCCCGACTCGAACGGGGTCGCGCTCGCGCCTCTCGTGCACGCGCTCGGCGCCGCGCCGGCGCGGCGCGCGGTGCCGGACCGCCTCGAGGAAGTTCAGGCGGCGCTCGAGGCGGCGCTCGCGGCGGCGGACGCGGTCGTCACGATCGGCGGGGTGTCCGTGGGGGAGCGGGACCACGTACGCGCGGCGCTCGCCGCGATCGGCGCGGACGTCCGGGTTCACGGTGTGCCCATGAAGCCTGGCAAGCCGTTCCTCTTCGCGCTCGCGGGAGGGAAGCCCGTGCTGGGGCTCCCCGGCAGCCCGTCCGCGTGCCTCGTCGCGTTCGAGGTCTTCGCGCGCCCGGCGCTGCTCGCGCTATCGGGCGCGGGGAGGCGCGAGCGGACCGCGCTCCCGGTCCGGCTCGCGGAGGCGGTCGAGGGGCGGCCCGGGCGCGCGCGCCTGCTGTGGGCGCGGCTCGAGCCGGGCGGCGCCGCGCGGCCGCTCGGCAAGGACTCGGCGCAGATCCGGGGTCCCGCGCTCGCAGACGCGCTCCTCCTCGTCCCCGCCGGCGCGGGCGACCTCCCGGCCGGCGCGGCGGTGACGGCCTGGCTCCTCGAGGACGACGCGCCCTCCGACTCGACGTCCACGCCGCCCCGCGGCGGGTGAGCCGATGGCCCGCACCCGCAGGCCGCCGGTCGTCGCCGTGTCCGGCCCGAGCGGCTCCGGGAAGACGCACCTCCTCGTCCGGCTCATCCCTGCGCTCGCTCGCCGCGGCGTCCGCGTGGCGGTGCTGAAGCACACGCGCCACGCGCACCCGTTCGACGGGCCGGGTAAGGACACGGAGGTCGTCCGGCGGGCCGGCGCCGTCGCGGCCGCGATCGAGGGTCCCGCGGGGATGGCGTATTTCGGACCGCCAGCGGGAGGGATCCGGGCGCTCGCGCGGGTCCTGCCGCCCGTGGAGCTCGTGCTCGCGGAGGGGTTCCGGGACGAGCCGGTCCCGCGCGTCGAGGTCCACCGGCGGTCGGTCGCGAGGGAGTTCCTGTGCGCGCGCGATCGGCGCGTGTTCGCGATCGTCACGGACGAGCCGCCGCCGCGCCCGATCCAGGCGTTCACCTCGCGCGACGTCGCCGCGCTCGCGGCGCTCCTCTGCGACCGGTTCGGGGTCGGCGTCCCGTCCCGGCGGAAGGGCCGCTTGCGGGTGCGACCCGGCGTGAGCACGCTTCGCGCGGACCAGAGCGAGCGCACGGTCGCGCTCGGGAGAAGCGATCGCATGGCGAAGATGACGAGCCGGAAGAGCGGCGCGCGGAGCAGCAGCCGTCGCGCGAGCCGGAGCGGTGGGCGAAGCGCTGCGGGCCGCAAGGGAGGGAACGCGACCCTGCGCAACCGCGGGCCCGAGTTCTATTCCGAGATCGGCCGCAAGGGCGGCCGGAGCAGGTCGCGCGCCGGTGCGCGCGCGAAGAGCGCGTCGCCCTCGCGCGGCGGCGCGCGCCGGGCCGGCTCCTCGTCGCGCGCTGGTGCGCGCTCCGGCGGAAGCCGCCGCAGGACGAGCCGCCCGTCGAGCCGCTAGCGATCACGGCGCCGGCCTCGGCGCTCGGTCCGCCGTCGCGCCGGCCGCACCCTCGCTCGCGAATCCGTCATCCGCCCCAAGAAGGAGCCCTCCAGGGCTGCGGGTGGGGCGGAAGATCCGGCCGTCCTGCCGAGGAGGGCCGTGATGATGAAGGGTGCGCGTCGCGCAGCGGTTGCCATGCTGCTCGCCGCAGGCTGCAAGGGCGGCGGTCGAGAGCGGATCACGCTCGGAACTGCCCACCTGCCGGCCTTCGGGCTCGTCTTCATCGCCGAGGCGAAGGGGTACTTCGCCGCCCGCGGCCTCACGGTGGAGCAGCGCCGGTACCCGCTCGGGCGCGACGCCATCGCCGCCCTCGCGGCGGGCGAGGTGGAGGCCGCGACCTCCTACGAGACGCCGATCGTGCTGCATCCACTGCGCGACGAGCTCGAAGTCCTCACGACCCTGCACGCGTCGAACCGCAGCACGCGCATCGTCGCTCGGGCGGACCGGCGGATCGAGCGTGCGGAGGACCTCGCCGGAAAGCGGGTCGCCGTCCCTCGCGGGACGAACGCCGAGTACTTCGTCCACACGGTCTTCGCGTTCGCGGACCTCGAGGAGGAGGTGCGGATCGTCGAGCTCGACCCGCCGCAGGCGGTGGACGCGCTCGTCGCGGGGGACGTGGACGCGGCCGCCATCTGGCCTCCGCACGTCGATCGCGCGCGCCGGATGCTCGGCGCGAGCGGGACGGCCGAGATCGGCTCCGAGGTGTACGCCGAGCTGTCCGTGCTGGCGGTGCGCGCCGCGACGCACCACCCCCGGCGCAGCGCGCTCGTGAAGCTCGTGGGCGCGCTCGCCGACGCGGAGCGGCTCGTGCGGGAGCGGCCGGAGGAGGCGTTCCAGGCGCTCCGCGGGGAGTTCCCCGAGGTGAACGAGGCGGAGCTGCGCGACGCGTGGAGCCGGATCCACGCGGAGCTGGGGCTCACGCACCAGCTCGCGGCGGTGCTCGAGGAGGAGGCGGCGTGGTTCCGCTCGGCAGGGCGGGTCGCCGGGCCGCCGCTCGACGTGGCGGCGCTCCTCGAGCCGGACGTCCTCTCGGAGGTGGCGCCGGAGGCGGTGACGTTCGTGTCGCCCGTGCGGTGGGAGGGAAGCTAGCCGTGCGCAAGGTGCTGCTCCTGCCGACGCTGCTCCTCGCCGCCCTCGCGGCGGCCGCGCTCGCGCTCGTCGCCGCCTCGTCGCGCAGCGCGACGATCGAGGTCGAGCGGCGCGTCCAGGACGTCCGGCGGGCGAACGCGCTCGCGTTCCGCCTCGCGCACCTCACCGCCGGCGAGGAGCACGACGTGCTCGCGCTGCGGCTCGGCAGGAGCAGCGAGAAGCTCGAGCGGCTCGCGGCGACCGACATCGAGATGGACGCGCTCGCGGCGGAGATCGAGAGGCTCGACCTGTCGCCGCGCGGCCGCGAGCTGTGGCGCGAGGTGGTCGAGGCGCGGGCGCTCCGCGCACGCGAGCGCGGCCGGCTCGTCGCGGCGGTCGAGGCGGCCGACCCGCGCGCCGTCGCGAGCGCCTACGCCCGCTGGGAGCTCGCGACCGGGCGAACGAGCGCGCTCGTCACGGATCTGGCGGTCTTCAACCTGCGGCGGCTCGAGCGCGCGATCGCCGACATCGACCGGGTCCGCTCGCGATCGGTCGTGCTCCTCGTCGCAGTGCTCGCGGCGAGCGGGCTGCTCGTCCTCGCCTTCTCGCTCGTCGTGGACGCCTATCTCGTGCGGCCGGTGCGCGCGATGACCGTGGCCGCCCGGCGGATCGCCACCGAGCGCGCGCCGATCCCGGTCCCCGGGGGCGAGCGCCAGGACGAGCTCGGCGTTCTCGCCCGCGCGATCACGCGCACCGCCGGCGACCTCGTGCGGGCGAACGCCGACCTCGCGCGATCCGTCTCCTCGCGCGACGAGTTCCTCTCGATCGCCTCGCACGAGCTCAAGACGCCGCTCACGGCGCTGAAGCTCCAGCTGCAGAACGGGGCGCGGCACTCGGGCGAGCAGCCCGTTCCGCCCTGGCTCGCCGCGGCGCTCCGCCAGCTCGAGCGCGTCGAGGCGCTCGTGGCGGAGCTGCTCGATCTCGCGCGGATCCGGGCGGGGCGGCTCGCGCTCCGCCCCGCGCCCGTGGATCTCGCGGAGCTCGCACGCGGCGTCGCCGAGCGGCTGCGCGAGGTGCTCGCTCGGAGCGGGAACGTGCTCGAGGTGGACGTCCCGGCGCGGCTCGTCGCGGCGTGCGACGGGGCGCGGCTCGAGCAGGTCATCGCGAACCTGCTCGTCAACGCGGCGCACCACGCACCCGGCACGCGGGTGGTCCTGTCGCTCGTGCGCGAGGGGGAGCGCGCGGTGCTCGCGGTCGAGGACGGCGGGCCCGGGATCCCCGAGTTCGCGCGCGAGCGCGTGTTCGATCCGTACGAGAAGGTGGACCGCGCGCAGCGCGGTCCGGGCCTCGGCCTCGGGCTCCACATCGCGCGGCAGATCGTCGACGCACACCGCGGGTCGATCCGCGCGGCTGCGGGACGGAGCGGCGGCGCGCGCGTCGTCGTCGAGCTCCCCGCGCCGACGGGCGCGGACGGCGGCGCAGAGGCGGCGCGCGCGCCTTGACCCAGCGCCCCCCCGCCGATACCTTCCGCGCTCCATGGGGACGAGTTCAGATAAACGCGGCGAAGCCGCCACTTTATCTGGGACCCTGGGGGCGAGCGACGCGAGCGCGGAGCGACCCGCGCCGGGCGCCGGGCGCGCCGCGTTCGTCTCCCCGGAGACGCGGGTCCTCGAGCTCCCGGGCGAGATCGCCCTGGAGCTCGGTGGGAAGCTCCCCCGCGTCCGGGTCGCCTACCGCACCTGGGGCACGCTCGACGCGGCGGGGGCGAACGCGGTCGTGGTCTGCCACGCGCTCACCGGGTCCGCGGACGCCGACCTCTGGTGGACCCGGCTCTTCGGCCCCGGCCGCGCGCTCGACCCGGAGCGGGACTTCGTCGTCTGCTCCAACATCCTCGGCAGCTGCTACGGCACGACCGGCCCCGCAGAGATCGATCCCGCCACGGGCCGGCCGTGGCTCGGGACGTTCCCGGCGATCACGATCCGCGACATCGTCCGCGCGCAGCACGCGCTCGCGACGGCGCTCGGGGTGAAGCGGATCCGGATGGTCATCGGCGGGTCGCTCGGGGGCATGCAGGTCCTCGAGTGGGCGCTCCTCTACCCGGACCTCGTCGAGTCTGCCGTGTTCATCGCGTCGACCGCCCGTCACTCGGCCTGGTGCATCGGACTCTCCGAGGCCCAGCGGCAGGCGATCTACGCCGATCCGCGCTGGCGCGACGGGCGCTACGATCCCGCCGACCCGCCGGCGGCGGGACTCGCGGTGGCGCGGATGATGGCGATGCTCTCGTACCGGAGCCAGCCGTCCTTCGAGATGCGCTTCGGTCGTCGCCCCCAGACGGAGGAGCTCTTCTCGGTCGAGAGCTACCTCCGCTACCAGGGGCAGCAGCTCGTCGAGCGCTTCGACCCGGCGACCTACGTCACGCTGACGAAGGCGATGGACACGCACGACGTGTCGCGCGGGCGCGGCGACTTCGAGGACGTGCTCCGGTCCATCCGGCAGCCGATGCTCGTCGTGTCGATCGACTCGGACGTCCTCTACTGGCCGTGGGAGCAGCGCGAGGTGGCGACCCTCGCGCCGAGCGCGCGGCTCGCGATGATGGACTCCCCGCACGGCCACGACGCGTTCCTCATCGACGTGGACCGGCTCGACGACATGGTCGCCGACTTCCGCGGGCGGTCGCGTCCGGTGAGAGGGCGCGGCGCGGCCGCTGAGCCGGCGGGCGAGGCGGCGATCGACCGGGTCTACGCGGAGCAGGGCATCTCACTCCTCGTCCTCGGGAAGGGGAAGGTCGGCGCCGAGCTGCTCGAGCAGGTGCGCGCGCAGCGGACCGAGCTCGAGCGCGACTACGACACCGTCCTGCGCGTCGTCGGCGTCGCCGACCGGCGCGGCACCGCGTTCGACGAGGACGGAATCGACCTCGCGCGCTGGCGCGAGGCGCTCGCGGCGGCCCCCGCGACGGGCCCCTTCGACGCGGTGAGCGCGCCGGCGATCCTCGACCGGCTCGCGCGGCTGCCGAGGCCGGTGGTCGTGGACCTCACCGCGGCCGACGGAATGGAGGACGTGTACGAGCAGGCCTTCCGGCGGGGCGTCCACGTCGTCGCCGCGAACAAGCGGCCGCTCGCGATCCCCCCGCGGCGGCTCGACCAGCTCCGGCTCACCCGGCGCCAGCACCACGCGCACTACCACTACGACACGGTCGTGGGCGCGAGCCTGCCCGTCATCGGCACGCTGCGCCGGCTCGTCCACTCGGGCGACCGCGTCCGGCTCGTCGAGGGTTCGCTCTCCGGGACACTCGGGTACCTCTGCTCGGAGCTCGCGCGCGGCGTCCCGCTCTCGCTCGCGACGCGGTGGGCGATCGGGCTCGGCTACTGCGAGGCCGACCCGCGCGACGACCTCTCCGGGCTCGACACCGCGCGCAAGGCGCTCATCCTCGCGCGCGAGCTCGGCGCTCACGTGGCGCTCGAGGACGTGAAGGTCGAGCCGTTCGTGGGGCGCGACCTGCTCGTGCCCGGGAGCCCCGACGATCTCATCGCCGCGCTCCGCCGCGAGGACGCGGCGATGGCGACGGAGGTCCGCCGGCTCGCGGACCAGGGGACCGTGCCGCGCTACCTCGCGCGGATCGCGGTCGGGCAGGAGGGGAAGGTCGAGGTGGCGGTCGGGCCACGCGCGGTCGGTCCGAGCCACCCGGCGGCCGGGCTCGTGGGCGTCGAGGCGTTCGTCGCGTTCACGACGGCGCGCCACGCGGAGCGCCCGCTCGTCGTGCAGGGCGCGGGCGTGGGCGGCGCGCACACCGCGGGCGGCGTGCTCGCGGAGGTCTTCCGCATCCAGTTCGGGCACGGCGCGCGCTGACGCGCGCGCACGCTAGGTCTTCGTCGCGGCGGGCGCCACCGCGGGCGCCGGGGCGGCGGGGGCGGGGATCGCGCCCTCGAGCGGCACGAGCACGATCTCGATGCGGCGGTTGAGGCTGCGGCCGTCGGGCGTCTCGTTCGCCGAGATCGGCTGGAACTCGCCGAACCCCGCGCCGGAGAGGCGGGTCGGATCGACCCCGTTCTCCTGCAGGAAGCGGACGACGGCGAGCGCGCGGGCCGACGAGAGCTCCCAGTTGCTCGGGAACACGCTATTCGGGTTCGTCGGGACGTTGTCCGTGTGCCCCTCGACGCGGATGAGCTTGCCTTGCACGCCGCGGAGCGCGTCGGAGACCTTGCGGAGCGCGTCCCGCCCGTCGGTGCCGAGGGTCGCGGAGCCCGACGCGAACAGGATCTTGTCCTTCATCTTCACGGTGGTCCGCCCGCGCAGCTCCATCAGCTCGACGCGCCCGGACTCGATCTCGCCGCGGAGCGCGGACGCGAGCTGCGCGTACTCACCGCTCTTCTTCTCGAGCTCGGCCTTCGCCGCCTCGAGCTTCTTCTTCGACTTCGAGAGCTCGTCCACGAGCGCCTGCAGCTCGAGGAGCCGGTCCCGCGCGGCGCGCAGCTCCGCCTCCTTGACCGTGAGGGTTCCCTCGTCGGAGCGGATCTTGTCTCGGAGCGAGTTCACGTCGGCGACGAGGGTGTCGAGCTGCTGCTTCAGCGCCGCGATCTTCTCCTGCAGGACCGCGCGTTTCGCGACCTCGTCTTCCCAGTCCTGGCGGAACTTGCTCGCCTCCGCCTCCTTCTTGTTGAACGTGTCCAAGGACACGCAGCCGGTGAGGGCGAGGGCGAGAGCGAGGGAGGCGAGCGCGCGCATGCGGGGGCTCCGGGTCAAAGGAAGCGCCCATTGTACCGCGGGCGTGGGACGCGCGGGGACCTTCGTGACGCGCGGTGTGGGTGAAGGTCGCACGCGCGCGCGTGCCGCGCAGCGACCTCAGCCCGCCTTCGTGCGCGCAGCGGGCGGCTCGACGCCGTACTTCTTCATCTTGCCCTGGAGCGTCGTCGGCCGGAGCCCGAGCATCGCCGCCGCGCCGTTCGGACCGTAGACCCGGCCCCCCGCGGACGAGAGCGCGCGCTCGATGAGCGTGCGGACCTCGTCGTCGAACCGCCCAGGCGCCGCGGCGGCCGGCTCCGGCTCGGCCGCGCGCGCCGCGCCGCCCGGCAGATCGGGAACGGTGAGCGTCGGGCCCGGCGAGAGGATGAGCGCGCGCTGCAAGAAATTCTCGAGCTCGCGGATGTTGCCCGGCCAGTCATATGCCTCGAGCGCGCGCCAGATCTCCTCGGAAACCTGGGGCGGGCGCCGGTTCATGGCTGCGGCGTGTCGCGCAAGGAAGTAGCTCGCGAGCGGCCGCACGTCCTCGCGCCGGTCACGCAGCGGCGGCAGCTCCAGCGGGAAGACCGCGAGCCGGTAGTAGAGGTCCGCCCGGAAGGTGCCGCGCGCGACCATCTCCTCGAGGTTCCGGTTCGTCGCGGCGACGACCCGCACGTCGACGGGCACGGGCTCCGTGCCACCGACCCGCTCGACGATCCTTTCCTGCAGCACGCGCAGGAGCCGAACCTGCACCGACGGCGGCGCGTCCCCCACCTCGTCAAGGAAGATCGTCCCGCCATCGGCCTGCTCGAACCGACCCGGCCGCCGCCGCGTCGCGCCGGTGAACGCGCCCTTCTCGTGGCCGAACAGCTCGCTCTCGATGAGCCCCTCGGGGATCGCGCCGAGGTTCACCGGGATGAACGGTGCGTTGAACCGGGGGCTGAACTCGTGGACCATCCGCGCGAGGCCCTCCTTGCCGGTGCCGGTCTCGCCGCGGACGAGGACGGTCGTCGTCGACGGCGCGACGAGCCGGATCCGCTCGACCACGTCGCGCATCAGCCGGCTCTCGGCGACGTAGCGCGACTCACGCTTGATCTGCCGGATCTCCTCCTTGAGGAGCGCGTTCTCCTTCCCGAGCAGCCGGTTCAGCCGCTGCACCTCCTCGACCATGAGGCTGTTGTGCAGCGCGATCGCGACGAGGTGCGCGACCTGGCGCGCGACCTCGAAGCAGCACGCGAGGAGCCCCTCGCGCGGCGGGTGGGCGATGTCGAGCGTCCCGAGCACCTCGTTCTCGAAGACGAGCGGGAAAGAGACGAGCGAGCCGTAGCCGTACGCCGAGAGCAGCGGCTCGTCGCGGAAGCGCGCCTCGCGCGGCCGAAGCGGATCGACGACGCACGGCGCGCGCTCCGCGAGCGCCTGCCCCGCGGCGGAGCCCGCGAGCGGGAACGAGACGCCGATGTCGGGGGAGGGCTGGCGCGGATCCGATACGAGCACGACGTCTGCGCGCGTCCGGTCGAGCGGTGAGATGCGGTTGATCGCGACCCGCGTCTCGCCGAAGTGGCGGCGCAGCAGCTGGCCGGTGCGATCGAGCACCGCCGCGAGATCCACGGTCGAGAGGACGAGCTCGATCGCCTCCTCGACGATGCGGCGGTGGGCGTCGTCCTGCGCGAGGACCGGGAGGCCGTGACCCATACGAAGGTGTCTACCGAAATGGCGGTGCCCGCTGCAACCAACGATGGGTGCGCCCCAGCGGTGAGCCGCTCAAAGCGCAGGAAAGGCGCGGGGTTGGTGGTCGGCCCCGCTCTTGCTCAGGGATGACCCAGACAACTCACAGCACCGGCGAGGCCGGAGACGGGGAACGGAATGGACGCCATCGAGTCGCTGATGAACGAGCACCGGGTGATCGAGCGGGTGCTCGATGGGCTCGTCGCCTTTGCCGAGGAGATCGAGCGGAAGGGCACCACGGAGAAGGAGGAGCTCGGGCGGTTCGTGACCTTCGTCCGCGAGTTCGCCGACGCGTGCCACCACGGCAAGGAGGAGGGCATCCTCTTCGCCGCCATGGTGGAGCACGGGTTTCCTCGGAACGGCGGGCCCATCGCGGTGATGCTGCACGAGCACGACCAGGGGCGCGGCCTCGTCGGGATCCTCCGCGACCGCGCCGGCCAGGCGGGTCCGTGGAGCGACGCGGACCGCCGCGAGGTCGCGGAGGTCGCGCGCGGGTTCTCGGACCTCCTGCACGCGCACATCCACAAGGAGGACGCGGTCCTCTACCCGATGGCCGAACAGCACCTGCCGCCCGAGGTGATGCAGGCGGTCGCGGTCGCGTGCGACCGCTTCGAGCAGGACGAGGAGCGGGCCGGCGCGCACGCGCGGCTCCACGCGCTCGGCGAGGAGCTCGTCCAGCGCCACGCGCCCGCCGTCCACCCCGGCGCGCCCGCGCAGCGGATGGGCTGCTGCGGCTGAGCGCGAGCTTCCGGCCCATCCCATCGAACCCTTCACCAGGAGATCCCCGACCCCATGAACCACCGCAGCCGCGCCGTCCTCCTCTTCGTCATCGTCCTGTGCTTCGGAGTCCTCGTGTTCGGAGGCGCCCAGATCTCACGGCACAAGCCACCCATCCCGGAGCGCGTCGTCGCGCCGTCCGGCGAGGTCGTCCTCACCGGGGACGACATCCGGCTCGGCCAGCGCCAGTATCTGTCGCGCGGCGGCCAGCAGACCGGGTCGATCTGGGGCCACGGCGCGTACCTCGCGCCGGACTGGTCGGCGGACGTGCTCCACCGCATCGGCCTCGCTTCCGCCGGGCTCGCGCATGGGCTCCCGGCCGCGGCCGCGACGCGCTTCGCGCAGGGCGAGCTCGAGGCCCTCCCCGCCGGCGAGCGGGGGCGCGTCGAGGCGGAGGTGCGTACGGAACTCCGGGCGAACCGGTACGATGCGGCGACCGAGACGCTGACGCTCTCGCCCGGACAGGCGGCGGCGCTCCCCGCTCTCGTCGGGTACTACGGCCGGCTGTTCGCCGAGGGCTCCGACGCGATGTCGATCCCGCGCGGCTTCGTCTCCGATCCCGCGGCGTCGCGCGCCATGACTGCGTTCTTCTTCTGGACGGCGTGGGCGGCGGGGACGAACCGGCCCGGCGAGACGTTCAGCTACACCGCGAACTTCCCGCACGATCCGCTCGTCGGGAACGTGCCGCTCCCGTCGGCGCTCCTCTGGTCGATCGTCTCGGTGGTCCTGCTCATCCTCGGGACGGCCGTCGCGATCTTCGCGTACCTCCGCATGAAGGCGAAGGACCCGGAGGAGCCGGTCCGGATCGCGCCTCTCGAGGAGCCCCGGCCGACTCCGAGCCAGCGCGCGGCGCTGCCGTTCTTCGCGGTCGCGATCCTGCTCTTCATCCTCCAGGCGCTCCTCGGGTCCGTGACCGGCCACTACGCCGTCGAGGGGAACCGGATCTTCGGGATCGACACGGGCGCGCTCCTCCCGTACGCGGCGACCCGCGGATGGCACCTGCAGCTCGCGGTCTTCTGGATCGCGACCTGCTGGCTCGCGACCGGCCTCTTCATCGGGCCGATGGTCTCGAACGGTCACGAGCCGAGGGGGCAGCGCGCGCTCGTGCTCACGCTCCTCGCCGCGCTCGTCGTCGTGGTCGTCGGCGCGCTTGCCGGCACCTACCTCGGGGTCCGCGGCAAGCTCTCGGGACCGAACGGCTGGCTCGTCGGCCACCAGGGGTACGAGTACATCGAGCTCGGCCGCGTCTGGCAGGTCGGGCTCATCGCCGGGATGCTCCTCTGGCTCGTGCTCGTGTACCGCGCGGTGAAGCCCGCGCTCGCCGCCGAGAAGGACCGCGGCGGCCTCACGCACCTGCTCCTCTACGCCTCGATCTCCATCCCGGTCTTCTACTCCGTCGGGCTCGCCTACACGCCGGGCACGCACATCGCCGTCGCCGACTACTGGCGCTGGTGGGTGGTGCACCTGTGGGTCGAGAACTTCTTCGAGGTGTTCGCCACCGTGGCGCTCGCGTTCATCCTCTCGCGCATCGGCGCGGTCGGCGAACGGGCGGCGCAGCGGGCCACCTACTTCTCGATCCTGCTCTACCTGGGCGCGGGGATCATCGGCACCTTCCACCATCTCTACTTCACCGGCACGCCGCTCTTCATCACCGCGCTCGGCGCGACCTTCTCGGCGCTCGAGATCGTCCCGCTCACGCTCCTCGGCTTCGAGGTGTTCGAGACGCTGAGGCTCGCCCGCTCGGGAGGGAACGTCGCGCCGTGGAAGTGGCCGCTCTACTTCTTCGTGGCGGTGGCGTTCTGGAACGCCGTCGGCGCGGGCGTGCTCGGCTTCCTCATCAACCCGCCGATCGTTCTCTACTACGCGCAGGGGCTCAACACGACGCCCATCCACTCGCACGGCGCGCTCTTCGGCGTGTACGGGTTCCTCGCCATCGCGCTCATGCTCTTCTCGATGCGGAACATCGTGCGGCGCGAGGCGTGGAGCGACCGGCTCCTCGCGGTGGCGTTCTGGGGGCTGAACGGCGGGCTCGCCGGGATGATCCTCTTCTCGCTCCTACCGGCCGGCATCTACCAGCTCGTGCAGGGCGTCCAGCGCGGGCTGTGGTGGGCGCGCAGCCCCGAGGTGACCGGGAGCGCGTTCATCCACGCAGTGACGTGGGCCCGCGTCGTGCCCGACCTCGTGTTCGACGTGGGGGCGGTGGCGCTGCTCGCCTTCGTCGTCCGCGCCATCGCGCGCGACATCGCGCTCCGCCGCACCGATCGCGCGGCGCCGCCCCTCCGCCGCGCCGCCTGAACGCCGTCCAGGACCCGCGCCCCGGGCGTTCCTCCTCCCGGGTGGCCGGGGATCGGGCAGGCAGCCGCCTCCCGCTCCCCGGCCGTTTTCGTCCGAGGTGCCTAGGCTCGAAGGACGGGGGGGAGACCCATGAACGCCATCGATCTGCTGGAGAAGCAGCACCGGGAAGTGGAGGAGCTGTTCGAGGACTTCGACGACGCCGGCGATGGCGCCCGGAAGACGAAGGAGCGGCTCTGCCGCGACATCTCCGATCAACTCGCCGTACATGCGGAGATCGAGGAGAAGCTCTTCTATCCGGAGTCGAAGCAGGAGGACACCGAGGAGATCCTGCGCGAGTCCGTCGAGGAGCACCTCTCGATGAAGCGGCTCCTCGCGGAGATCATGGAGGGCGGGACCGGAGACGAGCAGTTCATGGCCCGGATGAAGGTGCTGAAGGAGCAGGTCGAGCACCACGTCGACGAGGAGGAGAAGGAGCTGTTCCCGAAGGTGCGAAAGGCCTGCTCGAAGGAGGAGCTCGAGGAACTCGGGACGCGGATGGAGACCCTCGCCGAGGAGCTGATCGCGGAGGGATCGCCTTCGGAGAGCATTCCGGGCCAGACCGATCAGCCGGCCCAGATCTGACGGGCGGCGTGAGCTGAGCGAGCGGAGCCGAACGGGGATCGAGTTTCGAACGACCGGTCACGGGCACGGGCAGGGGCACGGGACAAGACGGGAACGGGACACGGGGGCAGGGCACGGGTTCGCGCCGGCGCCGGGCAGGTTCTGTCGGGGTTACGGGTTCATTGCCGGTCTGCCGCGTTTCCCTTAGAACGGGTCCGTGAACGACGTAGGAATCACCTCGCGCACCCGCCCCGGGCGGAACGATCCGTGCTGGTGCGGCAGCGGGCAGAAGTACAAGAAGTGCCACCTCGACGCCGACGCGCGCGGGGAGAGCGCCGGTCCGCCGCCGCGCCGCACGCGCGCCAGGCTCGCGCCGGGCAAGGTGAGCCCGCGGCGGGCGGTCCCCGCGAGCATCCCGCGCCCGGAGTATGCGGCGACCGGGCGCCCGCGCGCGGCGGGCAAGGACGTGAAGACTCCCGAGGAGCTCGAGCGGCTCCGGCGCGCGTGCCGCGCGGCGGCCCGGGTCCTGCGCGTCACGGGCGAGGCGGTCCGCGCCGGGCTGACCACGGACGCGCTCGACGAGCTCGCCCACGCCGAGACCATCCGGCTCGGCGGCTACCCGAGCCCGCTCAACTACCGCGGCTACCCGAAGTCGCTCTGCACCTCGGTGAACGAGGTGATCTGCCACGGCATCCCGGACAGCCGGCCGCTCGAGGACGGCGACATCGTGAACCTCGACGTCACCGTCTACCTCGATGGGATGCACGGGGACTGCTCGGCGACGTTCCTCGTCGGCGACGTGGATCCCGACGGACGCCGCCTCGTCGAGGTCGCGCGCGAGTGCCTCGCGAAGGGGATCGCGGTGGTCCGGCCCGGGAGGCCCATCTCGGAGATCGGCAAGGTCATCGAGGCGCACGCGTCCCGGCACGGCTACGGCGTCGTCCGTGCCTACTGCGGCCACGGCATCGGCGAGTCGTTCCACACGTCGCTCCAGATCCCGCACCACTACGACGCGTCGGTGAAGCGGCTCATGGAGGTGGGCATGACCTTCACGATCGAGCCGATGATCACGGAGGGGACGTGGGAGGACGCGCTCTGGGATGACGGCTGGACCGCGGTCACCGCCGACGGGAAGCGGTCCGCTCAGTTCGAGCACACGATCGCGGTGACCGCGAGCGGCGCGGAGATCCTCACCGTCGAGGGATGAGCCGCCGCCTGCGTCAGATCCGCAGGCCGACCGCGCGCATCAGCGCGAGCGCGTTCGAGTGCGCGACGACGCCGGGCCGCAGCCGGTAGTCGAACGCGATCTCGCCGTCCTTCACCTGGTCCTCGAAGTGCGCGTTCGCGAGGGGCTGGTCGGCGCCGGCGAGCTCGGTGAGCGCGAGATCGTGCGTCGTCACGAGGCCGATCGCGCCCTTGCCGACGAGGCCGCGCACCACCGCCTCGGCGCCGATCCGCCGGTCGTGGGAGTTCGTTCCGTGCAGGATCTCGTCGAGGAGGAACAGGACGGGCATCTCCCCCGCCGCGAGGTCCGAGAGCTCCTTCAGGCGCGTGATCTCCGCGTAGAACCGGGACCGGCCGGCCTGGAGCGAGTCCTGGATCCGCAGAGTCGCTCCTGCGTGGAGCGGCGTGAGCCGCAGGCGCGTCGCGCGCACGGGCGCGCCGGCGAGCGCGAGGACAACGTTCACGCCGACCGTGCGCAAATACGTGGACTTGCCGGACATGTTCGAGCCCGAGACGAGCAGAACGCGCGGGCCGCCGTCGCCGAGCCGGACGTCATTCGGCACCGCGCCCGCGAGGAGCGGGTGGCGGAGGGCGTCGCCGTCCACGGTCGCCCGCCGCTCCGGGCCAGACTCCACGAGCTCGGGGAACGGATCCTCCGGGTGCTCGTACGTGTACCCGGCGAGGGACGAGAGCGCCTCGAGCTCGGCCGCGGCGTCGAGCCAGCCTCGGATTCGCTCTCCGCTCGCGCGGCGCCAGCGCTCGACGAGCGCGGCGTGCAGCGGGAACCACGCGAGCGCGAAGGCGACCGGGGCGAAGAGCTGGTTCTTCGCCCACTCCATCCGGGAGACGGCCCGCTCGAGCCTGGCGATCCGGCTCGAGGCGCGCGCGCCGGGGCCGCGGAGCGCCGCCTGGAGCGTGCCCAGCCGCCCGTCCTCGAGCGGCTCGCGCTCGAGCCGCGCGAGGAGGAGGGCGAGCACGCGCAGCTCCGCGGCGGGACGCTCGACCCCCGCGAGGACGTGGTCGATCGGTGCGCGCAGCGAGCGGACGAAGCCCCACTCGCCGAGGAGGATCGCGGCGAGCGGGAGCGGGCCGTGGCCGAGCGCCCAGGCCACCGCGGCGGCGACCGCGGCGGCGGCGAGCGCGAGCGAGGCGGGGAGGAGCCACGCCTCGATGATCGGCGGCTCCTCGCCCCATGCGGCGAGCGTCCGCGCATCCACGGCGGCGCGGACGTCGTCCCCGAGGACGGCGAGGTCCTCCCGCAGGTCGAGCCGCGGCGCGAGCGTCGCGACGGCGTGCTGGCGCTCGCGCAGCGCCTCGGGGCGCGCCGGCGCGAGGAGCCACGCCGCGAGCCGCTCCTCGCCCGGGCGCGTGCGCGCCGCGCAGAGAAGCTCGAACAGCGAGCCCTTCCCGAAGACGTCGAGGTCGAGCGCGTACGGGTGGGTGGGATCGGCGTGGGCGTCACCCGGCGTCCCCGTCCCGGCGAAGCGGCCGTCGAGTCGGGCGAGGGCGCGCTCGTGGAAGGCGATCGCGCGCCGCATGCGCTCGCGCGTCCGGAAGACCCGGTCGTGCGCCACCGCGAGCGCGAGGAAGGCGGCGAGGGGGACGAGGAGCGACCAGCCCGGGAGCTGCTGGGCGCCGAACGCGAGCCAGGAGACGACCAGGGCGAGACCGAATGCGGCGAGCCGCCCACGCGCGAGCCAGGCGTCGCGCCGGTCGAGCCTGACGACGGCGTCCCGGCGCGCGGCGAGGCGGCGGGAGATCTCTGCGCGGGGATCGTGCACGGCCGGAGGGTAACGCGCGGCTGGCGCCAGGCGGGGCGGAAACGTCCTCGGACGGCCCGGCAGGGATCGGATCGCGGCGCGGCGCGTTGCCCGGCGTCCCCTGCGTGGCGACGTTTGCACCGGTGCCGCGGCGAGACCGCCCGGCGGTGGAGCGTGCGTGGCGGCGATCGTTGGGAGCCCCGGCGGCCGCGGGACTTCGATCCTCGAGCGGTTCGCGGCGGCCCGCCGGGCGACGGTGGCGCTCGCGGCGCCGCTTTCTGCCGAGGACGCGATGCTCCAGTCGATGCCCGACGCGAGCCCCGCGAAGTGGCACCTCGCGCACACGACCTGGTTCTTCGAGACGTTCGTGCTCGCGAAGGCGGCGCCGCCGATCCCCCCGCACGAGCCGGCGTGGGGCTATCTCTTCAACTCCTATTACGAGGCGGCCGGGTCACGGCAGCCGCGCCCCGAGCGCGGACTCCTCTCCCGTCCGTCGCTCGCGGAGGTGCTCCGCTGGCGCGACGTCGTCGACGACCGGGTGGCGGCGCTCCTCGCGGGCGACTGCGGCGAGGCGCTGCGCGACGTCGTGGAGCTCGGGATCGCCCACGAGCAGCAGCACCAGGAGCTGCTCCTCACGGACGTGAAGCACGGGTTCTCGGTCCAGCCGCTCCGTCCGGCCTACGGGCCGGCGCCGGCGCCCTCCGGCGCCCCCGCGCCGAGGCTCGCGTGGATCGCCCGCGACGGGGGCGTGCGCGAGATCGGCGCGGGCCCGCGCGGGTTCGCGTTCGACAACGAGCGTCCGCGCCACCGCGTTCTCCTCGAGCCGCACGCGC
Organism: Anaeromyxobacter sp.; assembly: GCA_036394835.1. Taxonomy (GTDB): domain Bacteria; phylum Myxococcota; class Myxococcia; order Myxococcales; family Anaeromyxobacteraceae; genus Anaeromyxobacter. Next base: position 40,858 of record DASWEI010000106.1, read on the forward strand.
TCGCCTCCCGGCCGGTCACCTGCGGAGAGTGGCTGTCGTTCATCCGCTCGGGCGGGTACGTGCGGCCGGAGCTGTGGCTCTCGGACGGGTGGGCGGCGGTGCAGCGGAACGGATGGCGCGCCCCGCTCTACTGGACCGAAGAGCGCGGGAGCTTCTGGCAGTTCACGCTCGGGGGGATGCGGCGGGTGGACGAGGCGGAGCCCGTCGCGCACATCTCGGCTTACGAGGCCGACGCCTACGCTCGCTTCGCCGGGGCGCGGCTCCCCACCGAGGCGGAGTGGGAGGTCGCGGCGGAGGGCGCGCGGGAGGACGGCACGTTCGCCGACGACGGGCGGTTCCATCCCGCGGCAGCGCGCGAGGGGGAGGGGCTCGCGCAGCTCCTCGGGGACGTGTGGGAGTGGACGCAGAGCGCGTACGCGCCGTATCCGGGCTTCCGCCCGCTCGCGGGCGCGCTCGGCGAGTACAACGGCAAGTTCATGGTGAACCAGCTCGTGCTGCGCGGTGGCTCCTGCGGGACGCCGCGCGGGCACGTGCGAGCGAGCTACCGGAACTTCTTCCCGCCGGAGGCGCGGTGGCAGTTCACCGGCGTCCGGCTCGCGAGGGACGACGCGTGATCGGATTCGAGGGTGTGGAGCTCGAGCGGGAGGCGCTCGCGGTCGAGACGGTGCGGTTCGCCGAGGAGGTGCGGCACGGGCTCTCGCGCCCTCGGAAGGGGACGCCGCCGAAGTGGCTCTACGACGCGCGCGGGTCGGCCCTGTACGAGGTCATCTGCGAGCAGCCCGAGTACTACCCGCCGCGGGTCGAGACGGCCCTGCTCGAGGAGCACGGCGGCGAGATCGCGGACGCGATCGGGCCGGACGCGCTCGTGTTCGAGTACGGCGCCGGGAACGCGCGGAAGACCGCGCTCCTCCTGTCCGCGCTGCGGCGCCCCGCCGCGTACGTCCCCGTGGACATCTCGCGCGAGCCGCTCCTCGCGGCGACGGAGGCGCTCGGCGCGCGATTCCCGCGCCTCCCGGTCCGGCCCGTCCTCGCCGATTTCACCTCGCCGTTCACGCTGCCCCTCGGCGACTTCCGCTGCACGCGGCGCGTCGCGTTCTTCCCGGGCTCGACCATCGGGAACCTCGACCCACCCGAGGCGGTGGCGCTCCTCCGCCGCATGGCGCAGGACGCCGGGCCGGGCGGGCGGCTCGTCATCGGGCTCGACCTTCCGAAGGAGGAGGCGGCGCTCGTCGCTGCCTATGACGACGCAGCGGGCGTCACGGCGGCGTTCGACCTGAACCTGCTCGCGCGGATGAACCGCGAGCTCGGCGGTGAGTTCCGGTTGTCCTGCTTCCGGCACCGCGCGATCTGGGACCCGCGCCACTCCCGCGTGGAGATGCACCTCGTGTCGATCGAGCCGCAGGTCGTCGCGGTCGCGGGGTGGGTCTTCCGGTTCGAGGAGGGCGAGCCGCTGCAGACCGAGAGCGCCTACAAGTGGGAGCCGCGCGCGTTCGACGCGCTCGCCGCGATCGCGGGCTGGGTGCCGGAGGCCGCCTGGACGGACGATCGGGCGTGGTTCGCGGTCCGGCTGTATCGAGCGGGGTGATCGGGCGCCGGGGCGCCTCGCGTCGGGGTCGGCGCGGCGGCGGCATGACCAGTCGGCCGACCGCGCGCGAGCTCGAGGCCGCCGCGGCCACGAGGGCGGCGCCCCGCCCTGCGTCGCGACCGGTCGGGGGCGAGCCGCTCGCCATGCTTCGCCGCCGCGGCCTCGACCCGCGGCCCTCGGCGCCGGACCTGCCCTTCGATCCGTCCGCGGCGCCGGAGGTCCATGCGGCGATCGCCCGGCAGCTCGGGCACTACGCGTTCCGGCTGTTCCTGCGCGGCGCCATCCTGCGGCCTCGCGGGTTCTTGCCGCGCGAAGCGACGCGCTACGTGAGCGCGGCGAAGGTGCGCGAGCTCGCCGAGGTCGCCGTCGCCCTCGGCATCGCCGAGCGGGTCGGGCGCGGGCGGCGTTACCGCTTGCAGCGGGGCGCGCGGTCGTTCGGCGGTACGCTCGAGTGGTGGCTCGCGCGCGAGCTGCGCGAGCGGCTCGGGTTCGAGGTCGCGACCGGCGTCCGGACCGGCGCGCGCGGGGTGGGGGGCGACCTCGACGTCGTCGCCGCCGGGGAAGGCAAGCTCGTCTACCTCGAGGCGAAGTCGTCGCCTCCGAAGCACCTGACGAGCGCGGAGGTGAGCGCGTTCCTCCGGCGGGTCGGCGCGGTGCGCCCCGATCTCGCCCTCTTCGTCGTCGACACCGCGCTCCGGCTCTCGGACAAGGTCCTCCCCATGTTCGCCGCCGCGCTTCAGCGCTCCGGCGCGACCCCGCCGGAGCCGCGCCGCGTCGTCCGCGAGACGTGGGCGCTCGGGCCTCGCCTCTACCTCGTGAACGCGCGCGAGGACCTGGTCGAGAACGTGTGTCGCGCCGTGGCGGACGGATTCCGGGCGCTCGGGCCGGAGATCGTGCCGCCGCCGCCATCATGATCGCGCCGCCGGCCGATCGCCCGTCCGGCCTGCCGAGCCCCCCGCACGCGCGTTTCGGAGCGCGCGGGGGATTCGTATGGATGCACGTGAGCGGGCCGACGGCGGTCCGCGCGGCGAATGAACGTGAGGAGGATCACATGGCACGGAAGATGGTGGATTGTCGCGACATGCCGAGCGAGATGGGCTGCACGCTGACGATCGCCGGCGAGGAGGACGAGGTGGTCCGCGCGGCGGTGATGCACGCGGTCGACGTGCACGGGCACAGCGACACGCCGGAGTTCCGCGATCAGATCCGCGGCTCGCTCAAGGAGGAGGAGGGTTCGGAGCGGCAGGGCCGCGGCGCGAGGCAGGAGGAGGGGACCGCGCGGCAGTGAGCGCCGGAACCGGAACGGCCTCCCTCCGCGGGCGCTGGGGGAGGCCGTGGGCAACTTTCGCTACGCCACCGGCGCGCCCTTCACGCCGAGCGCCGCCGCAGGCCGCTGCGGCGCCGGGGCCGGCGCGCGATCCGGGAGCCTGGGCCGGAGGTCGTCGACGGTGAGGCCGGTCTCCATCCCGCCCTTCTCGAGCCACGCGTGCTCACCCGCGAGCACCTCCCGGCCGAGCCGGTAGGCATCGTCGTCCTCGTTCCGCCAGAGTGCCTTGAAGAGCGCGCTCACCTTGCGGCGGTTCGCGAGGCAGAAGTGGTCGGCGAGCCGCGCCGCCCGAGCCGCCTCGGGCCGGCCGGCCCGACGGAGCGCCTCGGCGCGTGACACCGACGCCGCCATCGCGAAGAGGTCGTTCGTGATATCGACGAGCCGGAAGAGGAACGCCTGCTTTCGCTCGCCGGCCGCGCGGAACACCACCATGAAGTGGAACATCTGCCGCGCGAGCTTGCGCGATGCGCGCTCGACGAAGCGGAGGTGCCGCGCGAGCCTTCCGAACTCGGCGTGGCGCGGCGCGAAGAGGCCGCGCCCCCAGAGCGCGAGGTACCAGGTGGCGTAGAACCAGACGACCTTCGGGAGCATCGCAAGCTTCTTGCCCGCCGGGACCTTCGGGTCGATGAGCGCGCCGGAGACCTCGAGGTGCTTGTCGAGCATCTCGCGCGCCATGAAGAGGTGCATGATCTCCGACGAGCCCTCGAAGATCAGGTTGATGCGCAGGTCGCGCATCGCGCGCTCGACCCCGATCGGGGCCTCGCCGCGCGCCGCGAGCGAGGACTCCTTCTCGTACCCGCGGCCGCCGCGGATCTGCATCGTCTCGTCGACGATTCGCCACGCCTTGACGGTGTTCCACTCCTTCGCCGCCGCGGCCTCGAGCCGGATGTCGTAGCCCTTCTGGTCCGCGAGCGACTGCGCGAGGTCGGAGACCGCCTCCATCGCGTAGACGGTCGAGGACATCTCGGCGAGCTTGTGCGCGATCGCCTCGTGCTTGCCAAGCTCCTGGCCCCACTGAGAGCGGGCCTGTGCCCACTTGCGGCAAACCTCGAGGAACACCTTCGAGCCGCCGACCACCGCCGCGGGGAGCGAGAGCCTCCCGGTGTTGAGCGTCGTGAGCGCGATCTTGAGCCCGCGGCCCTCCTTGCCGATGAGGTTCTCCGCCGGGATCTTCACGTCCGTGAACTGCAGCGCGGCGTTCGCGAGGGCGCGCAGCCCCATGAACCGGCAGCGGTGCGTCACCTCGACCCCGGGCCACGCCGTCTCCACGACGAAGGCGCTGATCGCGTTCGTCTTCGGGTTGCGGGCCATGACGACGAGCAGCTCCGCGATCGTGCCGTTCGTGCACCAGAGCTTCGAGCCGTTCAGCACGTAGTGCTTGCCGTCGGCGGTCGGCTCCGCGGTCGTCGCGAGGCGCGCCGGATCCGAGCCGACGTTCGCCTCGGTGAGCGCGAAGGCGCTGATCGCCCCCTTCGCGATCCGCGGCAGGTACTTCCGCTTCAGCTCCTCCGAGCCGAAGAGCTTGAGCGGCTGCGGGACGCCGATCGACTGGTGCGCCGAGAGGAGCGCGGTGACGTTGGCGTCGTAGCTGCCGACGAGCTGCATCACCTTCGCGTACTCGACCTGGTTCAGGCCGAGCCCGCCGTACTCGGGCGGGATCTTCATGCCGAACGCGCCGAGCTTGCGGAAGCCCTCGATCACCTCGGGCGGGTACTCGCCCGTCTCGTCGATCTTCACCGGGTCGACCTGCTCGCGGAGGAACCGCTCCATCTCGCCGTAGAACTCCTGGAACTCGGGTCGATCGCGCCCGGCGAGCGGGTAGGGGTGGATGAGATCGAGCCGCAGCCTGCCGAGGAAGAGCTCGCGCAGGAAACCCGCGCCCTGCCACTCCGCCTCGCGCGCCGACTCGGCGACCTGCCGCGAGTGGAGGATCTCCTCGTTCGTCTGGACGTTCGCCATGGTGCCCTCGAGATCGGCCCGCGCCATTCGGGGGCGCGCCGCACCGATTCCATAATCAAGTTAACGCGGTGCGGCTTGGCGCGCAGCGCCGTGCCCCTTGAGGGCACGAGCCGCCGGGCGATCCGCTTGACACACGACGGGCGCGACGCAACGGGAAGCGAGGAGGGCCCCGACCATGATCGGTTCGAAGATGCAGCAAGCGCTCAACCGGCACGTCCAGGCGGAAACCGCGTCGTCGTACCTCTACCTCGCGATGTCGGCCTGGGCCGAGGCGAAGGCCTGGAAAGGGTTCGCCCGCTGGCTGCGCGTGCAGAGCGACGAGGAGCTCCTCCACGCGCGGAAGAGCCTCGACTTCCTCCTCGCGCGCGGCGGCGAGGCGAAGTTCGGGCCCGTCGAGGCCCCGGCGTCGTCGTGGGCGTCCGTGAACGACGTCTTCGAGAAGGTGCTCGAGCACGAGCGAAAGGTGACCGCGCTCGTGAACGACCTCTCGGCGCTCGCGGAGGAGGAGAAGGACCGCGCCACGCAGATCTTCCTCCAGTGGTTCGTGTCGGAGCAGGTCGAGGAGGAGGCCCGGGTCGTCGAGATCGTGGACCGGCTGCGGATGGTCGGCGAGCGGCCGGGCGCCGCGCTCTACCTCGACAAGGAGTACGGCAAGCGACAGAGGGCGGCGGGGTAGAGACACGCGCGGACGAGGACCTCGAGCGGCGGCCCGTGCTCCCGGTGCTCCCGCTCCATCGCGGCGAGCTCGGCGTCCACCGCGGAGTCGCGCCCGTGCAGCCGCGGAAGGACCGACTCCTCCTCGTCGCGTGCGTGGAGCGGAAGCGCCTCGGTGAAGTAGGCGTCGGGCGCCGCGGTGGCACCGAGCCGGGTCAGCATGGCGTCTCCGTCGTAGCGAGCGGGTACGGCACGCGCTACTCGCGCACGAGCGAGAGGAGCATCTTGAACCTCTCGATCGCCCGGACCGCGTGGGGGACGCCCGCCGGCATCCGCACCGTCTCGCCCGCGCGCGCGAGCACCTTCTCGCCGCCGATGGTCAGCTCGACGGCGCCGTCGAGCACCTGCACGAACGCGTCGAACGGCGCCGTGTGCTCGGAGAGCTCCTCGCCCGCGTCGAACGCGAAGAGCGAGATGGTCCCGCCACGCGCCTTCGCGACGGTGCGGCTCACGACCGCACCAGGCGCGTACTCGAGCTCTCGCTCGAGGACGAGCGGTCGGGCGGGCGGAAGCTCGCTGCGTGGGGCGGCAGCACGGGGGAGAGCGGTCCGGTGCGGCGCTTCGGTTCGAGGGTCCATGGTCGACCTTGATTGCGAAGGCCTTGCCAACCGCGAGATCGCGCCCAATCCAGCGATCCGCGGTCGGCGCCACCCCAGCGGCGGTCGCGCGGGGCACCCAGGCATCGGTGCGCACCCGCATGAAGGTGCGCCGCGCGCCTCAGGGCACGAGCACCGCCGCTCCTCGTACGCGGCCGGCGCGCAGGTCGTCGAGAGCGTCGTTCGCCCGTGCGAGCGGGTACGCCATCACCTCGGTCCGGACCCCGGCCGCGGGGGCGAGCGCGAGGAGCTCGTCGCCGTCCTTGCGCGTGAGGTTCGCGATCGAGCGGATCGTCCGCTCGCCCCACAGGAGGGCGTAGGGGAACGAGGGGATGTCGCTCATGTGGATGCCGGCGCAGACGACCGTCCCCCCGGGAGCGGTCGCGCGCAGCGCCCCCGGGACGAGCGCTCCGACGGGGGCGAACAGGATCGCCGCGTCGAGCGGCTCGGGCGGCGGCTCCTCCGACGCGCCCGCCCACTCCGCCCCGAGCGAGCGCGCGAAGCCTTGCGCCTCGGCGTCGCCCGCGCGGGTGAAGGCGAAGACGCGCTGTCCGGCGTGGCGCGCGAGCTGCGCGACGACGTGGCCTGCCGCGCCGAACCCGTAGAGGCCGAGCCGCTCGGCGCCGCGCACGGGCGCCCAGGAGCGGTAGCCGATGAGGCCGGCGCACAGGAGCGGCGCCGCCTCGGCGTCCGAGTAGCCCGCCGGGATCGGGAACGCGTAGCGAGCATCCACGATGGCGGCCTCGGCGTAGCCGCCGTCGAGATGGTACCCGGTGAAGCGCGCCCGCTCGCACAGGTTCTCGCGGCCGGAGAGGCAGGCGCGGCAGGCGCCGCACGTCCAGCCGAGCCACGGGATGCCGATGCGGTCGCCGGGCGCGAACCGGCCCGCATCAGGGCCGAGCGCCTCCACACGCCCCACCACCTCGTGGCCGAGGACGAGCGGCAGCTTGGGGCGCGGGAGCTCGCCGTCGCCGACGTGGAGGTCGGTCCGGCAGACGCCGCACGCCGCGACCCGGATCCGCAGCTGGCCCGGCCCCGGGACGGGGAGGGGCAGCTCCGCCTCGACGAGCCGCGCCCGCGGGGTGGTGAGGATCATGGCGCGCACGGCTGAACGAGAGCCCCGCGGACCCGTGCAGTCAAGGGCGAACGCCTTCCCAGGTGAGGGACCGCCACCACTTCGCGTTGCCGCGAAGGCGGCGCCGTGGTCATCCTCCGTGGTCCGCACCGCGAGGCTCCATGGCCCACCCGACCGACGACCGGAATTACAGGCTCCCGCTCCACGTCCGCCCGACGTCCTACGACGCGATGCTCTCCGTCGACCTCGAGGGCCGGCGGTTCGCGGGGACGATCCGCATCGACCTGGAGCTCCTCGAGCCGACCGCCGAGATCGTGGTCCACGGCGCTGGCCTCGACGTGGCGCGCGCGCGGCTGCGGGTCGCCGGCGGCGACGTGGACCCGGTCGCCGTGGTCGCCGCGACGGCGAGCGAGACGATCGTCGTGCGCTTCGCGGCGCCCGTGCCGCGCGGCGCCGCCGCGCTCGAGCTCGGCTGGGCGGGGGGGATGACAGACGGGCTCCGCGGCCTCTACCCCGCGGGCGAGGGGCTCGCCGCGACGCAGTTCGAGGCGGCCGACGCGCGGCGCGTGTTCCCGTGCTTCGACGAGCCCGGCTTCAAGGCGCCGTGGAAGCTCGCAGTGGAGGCGCCGCACGGCGTCGTCGTCCTCTCGAACGGCGCGCCGGTGAGCGAGGAGGACCTCGGCGGGCGGCGGCGCGTCCGGTTCGCGGAGACGCCGCCGCTCCCGACCTACCTCGTCGCGCTCGTCGTCGGCGGGATCGACGCGCACCCGCCGATCTCGGTGCGCGGCGTCCCGGTCCGGACGTTCGCGCTGCCCGCGAAGCTCGCGCTCACCGGGTTCGGCCAGGACGTCGCCGTCGAGGTCCTGCCCCGGCTCGAGGACTACTTCGGCGTCCCGTACGCGTTCGGGAAGCTCGACCAGGTCGGCCTCCCGGAGTTCGAGGCGGGCGCGATGGAGAATGCCGGCCTCGTCACCTACCGCGAGGTCGCGCTGCTCCTCGACCCGCAGACCGCCTCGCTCGCGCAGAAGAAGCGGGTCGCCGAGGTGGTGACCCACGAGCTCGCGCACCAGTGGTTCGGCAACTGGGTGACGATGACCTGGTGGGACGACCTGTGGCTGAACGAGGCGTTCGCCACCTGGATGGCCTTCAAGATCGTGGACCAGTGGAACCCCGCCTGGCGCGTGTGGCTCGAGTTCGATCAGGGCAAGGCGGGCGCGCTTCACCTCGACGCGCTCCGCTCGACGCACCCGGTTCGCGCGGAGATCAGGAACGTCGCCGAGGCGGGCGAGGCGTTCGACCTCATCACGTACGAGAAGGGCGGCGCGGTGCTCCGCATGATCGAGGGGTACCTCGGCGAGGAGCGGTTCCGCGACGGTATCCGGAGCTACATGCGCCGGCACGGGAAGGCGAACGCCGTCGCGGACGACCTGTGGCACGCGCTCGGCGAGGCGTCGAGGGAGCCCGTCCTGGAGCTCGCGAACGCCTGGATCGGCGCGCCCGGATACCCAGTCGTCGAGGTGGCGCGGATCGGCCGCATCCTGCGGCTCACCCAGCGGCGCTTCTTCTCCGAGCCCGGGGCGAGCCCCGACGCGTCGCTCTGGCCGGTGCCGCTCGTGCTGCGCTACGGCGACGGCGACCGGGTGACGGAGCAGCGGGTGCTCCTGCGCGGCCGGACCGAGGAGGTCCCTCTCGCGGGCGAGGGCGATCCGGAGTTCGTCGTGGCGAACGCCGGGGCGACCGGCTTCTACCGCGTCGCCTACGACGCGACCGGGCTCGCCGCGCTCGTCCGCTCGCTGCCGCGGCTCGCGACGGCGGAGCGGATCGCGCTGCTCTCCGATGAGTGGGCGCTCGTACGGGCGGGGGCCCGGGACATCGGGGCCTTCCTCGATCTCTGCGCCGGGTTCAGGCGCGAGGAGGACCACGCGGTGCTCGACGAGCTCGTCGCGCGGCTCGGGGCGATCGAGCACCGGCTCGTCGCCGAAGCCGACCGCCCCGCGCTCGCGGCGTTCGTCTCCGGCCTGCTCGCGCCGCAGCTCGCCGCCACCGGGTGGGACGCGGCGCAGGGGGAGGGCGACGTGGCGCGGCTCCGGCGCGCCGCCGCGGTCCGCGGGCTCGGCCTCGTCGCGCGCGACCCGCGGGTCGTCGCGGAGGCCCGCACGCGGCTCGACCGCTGGTTGTCCGGCGACCGCGCCGCGCTCGAGCCGAACCTCCACGACACCGCCGTGACCATGGCCGCGCGGGTGGGCGACGTGGCCCGCTTCGACGCGTTCCGCGCGCTCTTCCACAAGGAGACCGACCCCGCGTTCCGGCGCCGCTGGCTGCTCGCGCTCGCGTCGTTCGAGGATCCGGCGCTCGCCGCACGTGGGATCGAGCTCGCCTTCGGCGACGAGGTGCCGCTCCAGGACTCGGCTTCGTTCGCGGGGACGCTCCTCGGCAACCGGACGGCGCGCGAGCCGTTCTGGGGCCGGCTCCGGTCCGACTGGGAGATCTTGCACGGGCGGCTGCACGCCGCCCCGATGCTCCTGCGGCGAGTCGTAGAGGCGATAGGCGCGCTCGTCGAGCGCCGCCACCTGGAGGAGGCGGAGGTCTTCCTCGCGGCGCACCCCCTCGAGGAGGCGCGCCAGGCGACGGCGCAGACCCTGGAGCGCCTGCGCCAGGACGTGGCGCTGCGCGAGCGGACCGCCGGCGTCATAGGCGACTGGCTCGCGGCGCCGCGCCGTTGACTGATAGCGGGCGTCGTCCCGGCCCCGGCGCGGCGAGGGGCGTTGCGTCCGGGCGGCGCCGGTGCTGAACGTGGCGACGAGGGCACGCTCGGATTCGGGTTGGCCGGGATTCCCACAGGTCGGAGGGACGGGCTCGCGGGCGGCGCGCCGCCGCTGTTCTTTCGCTCGCTCCGCGACTTCTTGCGCGTGCTGCCCGGCGCGGCGCAACGCTTCTGGGTCCTCGTCATCGCGACGGGCGCCCTCTCCGGGATCGGGGCGGGCGCGCTCCTCTCGGGCCTCCGGCTGGTGCAGCGGCTCGCCTGGCCTGCCGCGGACACGTTCGTCGGCGCGGTCGAGGCGGCGAGCCCGCTCCGGCGCGTCGCCATCCCCGCGCTCGCCGGGGTGGTGGTCGGGCTCATCGCGCTGCTCTCTCGCGTCCCGCTCGGCGGCCATGGCACCGCGCGCATCATCGAGGCGATCTGGCACCGCGGGCGCGAGCTGGCGCTCGGCCGGACGCTCGCGCGCGGGGCCATCTCGATCGCCGCCGTCGGGATGGGTGCCTCGCTCGGCCGGGAGGGCGCCCTCGTGCAGACCGGGGCCGCGGCGGGCTCGTGGCTCGCGACGCGGCTCGGCGTCGAGGAGCGGCAGGCGCGGGTCATCGTCGCGTGCGGCGCGGCCTCCGGGATCGCCGCCGCGTACGACGTGCCGATCGGCGGCGCGCTCTTCGGCCTCGAGGTGCTGCTCGGGTCGTTCGCGCTCGAGCTGCTCGGCCCGATCGTGGTCTCCTGCGTGGTCGCGACTGCCGTCTCGCGGACGCTGCCGGGTGCGCACCTCGAGTACGTCATCCCGGATTACGAGCTCCTGCGGCCGTCCGAGCTCCTCGTCGGATTGGCGCTCGCGCCGCTCTTCGGCCTCGCCTCGGCGGTCTACGTGCGCGTGATGGGCTGGGTCGAGGTCCAGCTCGACCGGCTGCCGCGCTGGATGCAGCCGCTGCTGCCGCCGCTCGCGCTCGCGGTGCTCGGGGTAGCCGCCATCCGCTGGCCGCCGATCCTCGGCAACGGGTTCGACACCGTGCACGAGGTGCTGCTCGGGGACATCCCGCTCGCCGCGCTCGTCGCGCTGCCGGTGCTGAAGCTCCTCGCGACCGCGCTCTGCGCCGGCGCAGGCGTGCCGGGTGGGCTCTTCACGCCATCGCTCTTCTATGGCGCGACGCTCGGCGGCGTCGCGGGCGAGCTGCTCGCGCGCGTCCTCCCCGGCAGCGCGCCGCCCGGTGCGCTCGCGCTCGTAGGAATGGCCGCGGTGCTCGCGGGGACGACGCACGCCGCTGTCTCCTCGGTGCTCATCATCTTCGAGATGACCGGCGATTACGGCGTCATCCTGCCGCTCATGCTCACCGCGGCGGTCGCCGCGGCGACGAGCCGCGCGATCGAGCCGGACTCGCTCTACACCGCGCCGCTGCGGCGCCGCGGCGTGTCGCTCCCGGAGCTGCCGCGCCCGGAGTGGCTGCGGACGACTCCTGTCGCCGCGCTCGTCGCGCCCGACGCCGCGCGGGTCGGGCCGGCGACGCCGTTCGAGGAGGTGCTGAAGAAGCTCCTCGCGCTCGATCCGGGCCACGACCTCTACGTCACGTCCACGGAGGGAGAGCTGCTCGGCATCATCCGGCTCGACGCGCTCAAGGGGACGATCGGCGACGGCGCGCTCCTCGGGATGATCGTCGCCGCCGACGTCGTCGATCGGACGGTCGAGCCGCTCACGACGGCGATGACGCTCGCCGAGGTCGCGTCGCGGTTCGGGGACAGCGATCTCGAGCGGCTCCCGGTCGTCGACGGCGACCGCCGCGTCGTCGGCACGGTCGCGATGCGCGACCTGCTCGCGCGCGGCCGCTTCTGAGCCAGTCGCCGCTTCCGAGCCCTGAGCCATCCGAAGACCCGCGCGCGCTCCTCGCCGGCCGCACGCGAGCGGCCGAGCGCATGGCGACTCCAAGTGAACGATCGCGACCTCGTCCCAGCTCGCGTGGGACTCGAAGTCGCACCGAAATCGTCTGTGATTACGCGGGCCCGCCCTTTCAGGGCCCCTCGAAAAATGATATGCGTCACGTTGTAGAACCGGCGGCGAGGTACCCTCGCATCCGTCAGGAGGACAGATGCGCCAAAAGCGCACACCCTTGGTGGCCAGCATCGTCGCCACCGCCGCACTCATCGCGACCTCGGCTCATGCATCGCAGCCCGCGGCGAAGCCCGCCGCCCCGGCCGAGAAGAAGAAGGAGATCCTCTTCGAGGCCCCCCCGCCGCCTTTCTCCGAGGGGATCTTCCCCTGCATGGAGTGCCACAAGGACCAGAAGGACCCGACGCGGCGCGAGCTCGGCTTCCACGACGAGCAGCAGTCGATCTTCGACCACGACGCCGAGCACCGCTGGTGCCTCGACTGCCACGACCTCCAGAACCGCGACGTGCTGCGGCTCGCGAGCGGCGCGACGGTGCCGTTCACCGAGTCGTACCGGCTCTGCGGGCAGTGCCACGGCGACAAGTTCCGCGACTGGCGGGCCGGCGTGCACGGGAGGCGGGTCGGGATGTGGGACGGCCCGAAGACCTACCTGCTCTGCGTCTCCTGCCACAACCCGCACTCGCCCGCCTTCAAGGGCGTGAAGGAGATCGTGGTGGACGGGAAGCTCACCGTCGCCCCGACGCTGCAGAAGCTCAAGCCGGAGCCGCGCCCGGTGCGGCCGGAGGAGCTGCGGGAGTCGAAGCGTCCCGCGGCGACCCAGGAGGCCGGCCGATGACCCTTCGACTCCGGCCCCGCTGCGCGGAGCCTACGCTCAGGGTGAACGGGATCGTGGAGGTTCGGCATGGCTGAGCCCAAGGGCTTGAACGTTCTCCAGGCCGGCGGGGTGGACCCGCTCGGCGACGGGCCCCAGGACGCCTCTCGCCGAGCCTTCATGCGCACCGCCGCAGCGGGCGCAGCGGTGTCGGCGCTCGCGGGCTGCGGCGTGGACCTCGGCGACCTCCTGCCGCGCCACTTCAAGGAGCTCTCGAAGGGCGACCTCGCGAAGGTGCTCGCGAAGGTGGAGAAGCGGAACAAGGAGCGGTTCGGCAGGGACACGAAGGTCACCGCGGAGGGGCCGCGTCCGGGCGTCGAGTTCGGCTACGGCCTCGACATCTCCCGCTGCGTCGGCTGCCGCCGCTGCGTCTACGCCTGCGTGAAGGAGAACAACCAGTCCCGCGAGCAGCCGCAGATCCACTGGATCCGGGTGCTCGAGATGGAGAAGGAGCACGGGGTCGATCTCACCCACGCCGAGCTGTACTACGACGCCGACGCGGTGCCTCGGCCCGGAAAGTTCTACTTCCCGGTGCAGTGTCAGCAGTGCCGCAACCCGCCCTGCGTGAAGGCGTGCCCGACCCAGGCGACCTGGAAGGAGCCCGACGGCATCGTCGTCGTCGACTACGACTGGTGCATCGGCTGCCGCTGCTGCATGTCGGCCTGTCCGTACGGCGCGCGCCACTTCAACTGGGCCGACGCGAAGCTCCCGGCCGAGGAGCTGAACCCGAATCAGCACTACCTCGGCAACCGGCCGCGCCCGAAGGGCGTCGTCGAGAAGTGCACCTTCTGCATCCAGCGGACGAGGAACGGGCGCTACCCGGCCTGCGTCGAGGTCTGCCCCGTGGGCGCCCGGAAGTTCGGAAACCTCCTCGACCCGGCGAGCGAGATCCGCCGCGTCATGGAGACGAAGCGCGTCTTCGTCTTCAAGGAAGAGCTCGCCACGCACCCTCAGTTCTACTACTTCTACGCGACGTAGCGAGGAGCTCATGTCCGGCACCTTCGACTTCCTGCGCGGCTGCGTCCGGCACGTGCTGAGCGGCGGGCGGGCCTACAAGGCGTGGGTCGCGTTCCTCCTCGCGACCATCCTCGTCGGCGCCTTCTCGTACGCGCAGCAGGCCCGCGGCGGCCTCATCGTCACGAACATGCGCGACGAGGTCTCCTGGGCCTTCTACATCGGCAACTTCACGTTCCTCGTCGGCGTCGCGGCGGCGGCGGTGCTGCTCGTCATCCCCGCGTACGTCTACCACTGGAAGCCGATCAAGGAGGTGGTGGTCCTCGGCGAGCTGCTCGCGATCAGCGCGCTCGTCATGTGCCTGCTGTTCATCCTCGTGGACATGGGGCGGCCGGACCGGTTCCTCCACATCATGCCGTTCCTCGGGACGCCCAACTTCCCGCGCTCGCTCCTCACCTGGGACGCGCTCGTCCTGAACGGCTACCTCCTCGTGAACGTCGTGCTCGTCTCGTACCTCATGGTGAAGACGTACCGGGGCGAGGCGTACGACAAGCGGATCTTCCTGCCGCTCGTGCTCCTCTCGATCCCGGTCTCGCTCTCGACGCACACGGTGACCGCGTTCCTCTACAACGGGATGGCGGCGCGGCCGTACTGGAACGCCTCGATCCTCGCGCCGCGGTTCATCGCGTCGGCGTTCTGCTCGGGCCCGGCGGTCATGATCATCCTGTTCCAGGTCCTCCGGCGGACCGCCAAGTTCCCGATCCAGGACGAGGCGATCTGGAAGATCGCCGAGCTCATGTCCTACGCGATGTTCCTGAACCTGTTCCTGCTCGGGGCGGAGCTCTTCAAGGAGTTCTACTCGGCGACCGAGCACCTCCTCTACACGCAGTACTACTGGATCGGCATCGGCGGGCATCGCACGCTCGTGCCCTACGCCTGGTTCGCGCTCTTCTGCAGCGTCGCGGCGTTCGCCCTGTTCCTCGTCCCGCACACGCGGAAGAACTTCGTGACGCTGAACCTCGGCTGCCTGCTCATCTGGGCGGGCGTCTACATCGAGAAGGGCATCGGCCTCGTCATCCCCGGCATGACCCCCGACACGCTCGGACAGATCTACGAGTACCGGCCGACCGCGATGGAGTGGGGTGTCGCGGCTGGGGTCTTCGGGATCGGCTTTCTCGTCTTCACGCTGCTCGTGAAGATCGCGGTCCCCATCCTCGTCGGTACGTTCCGGGCTCCGGAGCGGGCCGGCGCAAGCGCACCGGCCAACCCGGCCGGGCTCACGACGCACTGACGCCGCACGAGAAAGGAACGCTCCATGACGCGCCTCCTGTTCGCCATCGCCGCCCTCTCCCTCTCCGGGACGACGCTCGCCGCCGAGACCGCGACGCTCTACGCCGGGAAGTGCGGCGCCTGCCACGGCAAGGATGGCAAGGGGACCGCCGTGGGCAAGAAGATGGGAGCCCCGGATCTCACGACGCTGAAGGACAGCGAGGCGGAGATCGTGGGCGTCATCTCGAACGGCAGGGGCAAGATGGCGGCGTACGGGCAGAAGCTCTCCGCCGACGAGATCCAGGCGCTCGCGAAGTTCGTGAAGGCCGGCCTCAAGTAGCCCCGCGGCGCGCGCAGGCGCCGGCCGCAGCGCCGGCGCCCCGCCGCTGCGCTACCGCGCGAGGGCGGCGAGGAACTCCACGGCCCGCCGCTCCGCCCAGAAGCTCGGCCAGAATGGCCAGCCGGCGACGAACGCCACGTGGCCGCCGGCCTGCGTCATCTCGAGGGTGACGTGCGGGTTCGCCCGCGCGGCCTCGACCGGGATCGAGGCCGCGGGCACGATCGGATCGTCGAGCGACGAGAGCGCGAGGAGCGGGCGGCGGACGCCCGCGAGGAAGCGCGCCGCCGAGCAGGTGCGCCAGTAGACCTCGGCCGATGGGAAGCCGTGGAGCGGCGCCGTCACGATCCCATCGAACTCGGCGAAGGAGCGGGCCCGCGCCGCGGCGGGCGCGTCGAACGCGCCGGGGAAGCGGCGGGCCTTCTCGGCCGCCTTCCGCAGCAGCCGGCGCATGAACCGCCCGCGGTAGACCCCGTTCCAGAAGCCGGGGCCGTCGATCGCGCGCGCGGAGCGCTCGAGGTCGAACGGCACCGAGATGCCCGCGGCGCCCCGCAGCTCGGGCGGGAGGTCGTCGCCTCGCTCGCCGACGTACTTCACGACCACGTTCCCGCCGAGTGAGAACCCGGCGAGCACGATGGGTCGGCCGGGTCGCTCCGCCGCGAGCCGGCGCACCACCTCGCCGAGATCGCCCGTCTCGCCCGAGTGGTAGAAGCGCAGGAGCCGGCTGGGCGTCCCGGAGCAGCTCCGGAAGTTGAGCGCGAGCGCGGCGAGCCCGTGCGCGAGCGCGACCGCGACGAGGCCGCGGACGTACGGCGCGCGCGACGAGCCCTCGAGGCCGTGGCAGATGACCAGGACCGGGGCCCCCACTCCGAAGGGTGCGTAGCGGTCCACGTCGAGGAAGTCGCCGTCGGAGAGCTCCCACCGCTCGCGCCGGGCGCGCGGGCGGGGAAACGGACGCGCGATCGACGCGAACACCGTCATGGCGTGCGCGCCGCGCAGCCAGCGCGCGGGCGCGTAGACGCGGGGCGCCGCCGCGCGCGCCCATCTCGACGGCGTCGGTGCGCGCGCTCTCATCGAAACTGCGGGTGCGCTCGGACGAGCTCGAGCGCGTCGGGCAGCGCGTCCGGCGGAAAGGGGGCCGACGACCGCCCGAGGCGGGCGAGCCAGCGGCCGTCGAGCGGGCGGGCGAGGAGCGCGGGATCGGTCGCCGCCGCGGTGGTCTCCTCCTTCGGTCCGGACGGGTCGCCCGCGCCGACGAAGAAGCCTGCGAGGAGGAGGGCGGACCGGGTCGCGGTCGCGGTGCTGTACGTGAACACGGTCGCGCCGTCCGCGCACCGCGCGCGCAGGGCGGCGAAGGCCTCGAGCGTCCAGGCCTCGGGGTTCGCCTTCGGGGAGAACGGGTCCCAGTACACGACATCGGCGCGCGCCGCCTCGCGAGGCAAGGTCTCGCGCAGATCGCCCTCGACGAGCCGCCAGAGCACCCGCGGCCCCTCGTGGCGGCCGCGCGCGAGCAGCTCCCGCGCTGCGTCGCGCGGGCGGGGCGCGAGGCCGAGCCGCGCCGCGCCGTCGTCCGACGTGGCGAGGGCGAGGGCGCGTGGGTCGGCCTCGAAGCTCACGATCTCGAGGGCCCGCCCGCCGTCCGGGCTCGCATCCGCCGCGGCGAGGGCGGCGAGCGCGTTCGAGCCCGCGCCGAGCCCCACGTCGAAGAGGACGAGGCGCGGGCCGGGACGGGCGAGCCGCTCGCGCAAACGCGACTGCGCGACGTAGAGCCGCTCGGACTCGACGTCCGGGCCGATGACGGGGTGCATGACCTCGCCGAGGATGGCGTCGCGGACGGCGGGTACGCCGAGGGAGGTGAGGACGATCTCGTAGCGGTCGCCCCCCTCACCCCGGCCCTCTCCCCCCGCGCTGCGGGGGTAGAGGGGGACCGCGTTTGCGCTCGACGTCCGTCTTGCCTCGCTCCCGCCGGATCCCCGTCCTCCCTCGCCCCCGCGCAGCGGGGGAGAGGGTCGGGGTGAGGGGGCGATCGCGCTCGTCGCCACCACACCTGGCACCGCCCTCCGCCCCGGAGGCCGCCTCGACGCGTCGTGCTCGTGCCGGTCGATCGCCGCGAGCGTCTCCCTCGCGAACGCGGCGTAGCGCCCCTCGTCGATCGCCCGGCGCGCCGCGCGCATGAGCGCGAGGTAGTGGTGGACGTTGTGGACCGAGAGCAGGCGCGGGCCGAGCGGCTCGCGGCACTTCACGAGGTGATGGAGGTACGCGCGCGAGAACGTCCGGCAGGTCGGGCAGTCGCACGCGACGTCGAGCGGTCCGTCCGCGACCTGGTGCTCGCTCCGGGTGAGCCGGACGCGCCCCTGCCACGTGAAGGCGGTCCCCTGCCACGCGAGCGTCGTGGGGATGACGCAGTCGAAGAGGTCGACCCCGCGGGCGATCGCCTCGATGAGGTCCGGCGGCGTGCCGACGCCCATGAGATAGCGCGGCCGCTCCTCCGGCAGGAGCTCCGCCGTGCGCGCGACGACGTCGGCGCGCTCGGAGCGGGTGTCCCCGACCGCGAGGCCGCCGATCGCGAAGCCGTCGAACGGGTGCTGCGTGAGGAAGCGGGCCGACTCCTCGCGCCACGCCGGCACGAGGCCGCCCTGCACGATCGCGAAGAGCGCCTGGGCCGGGTTCGTCCGCGCGGCGAGGCTCCGGAGCGCCCAGCGGTGCGTGCGGTCCATCGCCGCCCGGACCGCACCGGGCTCCTCGGTCGATGGGAGGCAGACGTCGAGCGCCATCATGACGTCGGAGCCGATCGCCGTCTGCACCTCGATCGACCGCTCGGGAGAGAGCAGGTGGGCGCGCTGGTCGACGTAGCTCCTGAATCGCGCTCCCTCCTCGGTGAGCGTGCGGTCGCCCGGGAGCGAGAAGATCTGGAACCCGCCGGAGTCGGTGAGCACCGGCCGGTCCCAGCGCATGAAGCCGTGGATGCCGCCCGTCCGCCGGAACAGTTCGGGGCCGGGCCGCAGGAGCAGGTGGTAGGTGTTCGCGAGGATCATCTCCGCGCCCGCGCCGCGGAGGTCGTCCGGCGTGAGCCCGGTCACCGATGCGCGCGTCCCGACCGGCATGAACGCGGGGGTCTCGACCGCGCCGCGCGAGGTCGTGAGCGTGCCGCGGCGCGCGCGCGTCCCCGGGTCGCGGGCACCGGTCCGGAAGGCGAAGGTCATCGGCGGGAGGTCTCGGGTCCGCCGGGTCGTGTCGCCCGGCCGGGGCTTCGATCTAGCACGCGCGGCGGCCGCTCGCAGTGGCAGTGGTGCGGATGCGGGTGCGGGCGGTTATTGGGGCGGGGATGGCGCTCCGGATCCGGCTCTTCTCAGACTTCGTCTGACCGTTCTGCTTCGTCGCGGAGCGGAGCAGCCTGGTCAGGCTGCAGGCGGAGCTGGATGTCGAGGTGGACTGGGTGGGGTACGAGCTCCACCCCGGGACGCCCTCCGGCGGCGTCCCGCTCGCCGAGTACCTGCCCGATCCCGACGCGATGCTCGGCTACGTGCGGAGCTTCGCCGCCGGATTCGGGATCGGCGACCTCGTGCCGCCGCTGCGGCTCGCGCCCACGCGGCGCGCCCTCGCGGTCGCGCAGCACGCGCGTGATGCCGGAAGGCTCGAGCCGTTCCGCGCCGCTGCGTTCGACGCGTACTGGCGCAAGGGGCGGGCGCTCGAGTCGGACGACGACCTCGCCGCCATCGCGCGGGAGGCGGGGCTCGAGCCCGCCGCCGCGCTCGCCGCGGCCGGCGACGCGGTGACCCTCGCGAGGGTGGCCGGGGCGCGCCGCGCGGCGCTCGAGGCCGGCGTCACCGGGATCCCGACCTTCGATATCGGAGCGACGCGGATCGTCGGTTGCCAGCGCTACGAGGTCCTGGCCGAGTCCGCGCGGCGCGCCGGCGCGCGGCGGCGCTGAGGCCGGTTCAGGGCAGGACCCGCACCACCGCCGCGCCCGCATCGGTCGCGACGTGCAGCGACGGAGGCGCCACCATCAGGTCGACCTCCAGGTCCAGGATCGTCCCGCTCGGTAGGCCCGGGACCGGCTTCGAGGCGCCGCTCCTCGGATCGTACAGGACGACGCCGGAGCTGAACCCGGCGAGGGCGACGCGGCCGTCGGGCAGGCAGGCGACGTCGCGCACCGCGGTGCCCGAGAGCCCGAGCCGGGCCGCCGCGAACGTCTGGAAGCTCCGCCCGTTCCAGACGGCGACCGTGTCGCCGGTGCCGCTCTGCGGGCCGGACGAGGAGAACCAGACCCGCCCGTCGGGACAGACGGCGACGCCGGTCAGGTGGGGCGAGTCGCCCTCGCGGGCGACCTTGAACACGGGCTCGTTCTCGAACCCCTGGTCGTTCGCCGCGACGGGGTAGGGATCGCCGAACGCGAGCGCGAACGCGGTGCCGTTGCGCCCGAACCACTCGCCCGGATCCGGCACCCAGGTGATGAGCCCCGCGGTCCAGCGGCCCGCGTGCCAGAGGTCGCCCTTCGCGTCCACGGCGACGCCGGCCCAGTCGCCCATCCGCTGCGGGCCCTCCGTGCTCGCCGGGCAGGGTCCCGGATCGCAGACTCGCGCGTGGAGGTGGTCCCCCATCCACTCGACGTACGCGAGATCGAACCACTCGTCCGGCCGCGGCATCCGGAACCTGTCCGGGAACAGGATCGTCACGCCGTGGTTCGTCCCCGCGTACAGCGTGTGCGGGTGAGCGAAGTGATCGTAGGCGAGGCTCTGGATCGTCCGGTCGTGCCAGAACTCGGCGCCCTGGCGGTTCGAGACGAGGTCCATCCGGTCGACGGTGACGGCGGCGCCGGGCGGGATCCGGACCCGGTCGAGCTTGCCGGTGTGCCGCGCCGGATCGCAGTAGTCGCCGAACCCCTCGCTCGTCGCCTTCGACGTGTCCTTCGGCGGACACTTCACGCCGGGCGTCTCGTCCTGCCCGAGGTAGCCGACGAACACCTCGTCGGGCCCGCCTCCGACGATGCGCGTGATCGCGAAGCCGGAGCCCGTCGAGAGCGCACCGCTGCAGTGGTCGCCCGGGCCGATCGGGTGATCGTCGCAGTAGCGGACGACGTTGTCGCCGAGATGGAGGCCGTCCGACGCGTCGAGCCGCCGGAACGTCTTCTCGCCGGGACGGAGCAGGTACAGGGCATCGCGGGTCGCGACCCAGCGGTTCTGCGCCTCGTCGGTCGTGACGCCGACGACCGGCGACTCGAGAATTCCGTCCGCGGCGCCGTAGACGACGTTCGCGACCGGCCACGGCCCGCGCGAGCCGAACGCGATCTTGCGTGCGCTCGTCGGGCCCGCGGCCGGCGAGCCGGACGAGCTGCCGCACGCCGTCGCGAGCGCCGCGAGCGCGGCGATGATCCGTCCCTGCACGAGCTCCCCCAACGCGCCCGCGCGACAGGCGCCCCCGCACCGAGCATCTGCGAGCGGCGCGCCAGCCCGGGCCGTGCGGATCCGAGCGTTCGCGCGGCACGCGGACGCCGCGGAAGGGGAAGCGCCGTTCCCACCCGGTGCTCGCGGTTGGTACTCTTCAGGCGGGATGCCGCTCGTCTCCGATCTCCCGCCACGCGTGCCGCTCGCCCGGCTCCCGACCCCGCTCGAGGCGTCTCCGCGCCTCGGAGCGCGACTCGGCCTCGACCTCCTCTACAAGCGCGACGACCTCACCGGGCTCGAGCTCTCCGGGAACAAGGCGCGCAAGCTCGAGTTTCTCGTGGCGGACGCCGAGGCGGCCGGCGCGGACGTGCTCGTCACCTGCGGCGGCGTCCAGTCGAACCACTGCCGCGCGACGGCGTTCGCGGCCGCGCGCCGCGGCCTCGGCGCCGTGTTGCTGCTGAGGACTCCGGACCCGGCCGCCCCGCCCCCGCCCGAGGCGAACGCGCTCCTCGACCGGCTCGCGGGCGCGGAGGTCCGCCACGTCTCGCACGACGAGTACCGCCGCCGCGGCGAGGTGATGGCCGCGCTCGCCGACACCCTGCGCGCGGCCGGACGCCGCCCGTACGTCGTCCCCGAGGGCGGGTCGAACGGGCTCGGAAGCCTCGGGTACGTGCTCGCGATGGCGGAGCTGCACGACCAGCTCCCGCCGGCGTGGCGCGACGGGCCGGTCACGATCGCGTATGCCGCGGGCTCGGGTGGGACCGGCGCCGGGATCGAGCTCGGGATCCGGCTCCTCGGCTGGCGCGGCGCGAGCGCGATCGGCTACGCGGTGTGCAACGACGCCCGCTACTTCCGCGAGACCATCGCCGCGATCTGCGCCGACGCCCGCCGCCGCTGGCCGTGGCTGCCGGCGGTGTCCGCGGACGCCGTCCACGTGGACGACGGCTTCGTCGGACCGGGGTACGCCGAGGCGACCGACGCCGGCCTCGAGATCATCCGGCGGGCGGCACGCGAGGACGGAGTGCTGCTCGATCCGGTCTACACCGGGAAGGCAATGCTCGGGCTCGCGACGCGCTCGGCGGAGGACGCGCTGCCGTCGCGCCGCGCCGTGCTCGTCCACACGGGAGGCGCGTTCGGGACGTTCCCTTACGCTCGCCTGCTCGTTCCCTGACCGCGCATCCGGGTGGCCCGCGCACCCTCGCGGAGTTATGTGACGACCAGTTCGAGGCGTCCGGCTACGTGGAGGGTGGCGATGCCGAAGGCCAGGCAGATCTCGGCGTGGGTGGACGATCGGCCCGGGATGCTCGGGCAGGTGGCGGATGCGCTCGGGGAGCAGGGGATCTCGATCCGTGCGTTCATGGCCGCGGTGATGGGAGGGAAGGGGTTCGTCCGCCTCGTGGTGGACCGGCCCGCCGTCGCAAAGAAGGTGTTCGCCGCTCACGGCTGGAAGACGGCCGAGGACGACGTCGTCGAGGTGACTGTGGCGGATCGTCCGGGGGCGCTCGGGCGCGTCGCCGATCGGCTCGGCGCAGTGGGCATCAACATCCAGTACGCGTACGTCGGCACCGCGCAGGCCGCCAAAAAGGTGAACCTTTACCTGGCGGTCGAGGACGTGAAGGCCGCCGTCCGCGCGCTGCGCTGAGGAGGCACGCATGCCGCACTGCGGCAGAAGTGCTACATTGCGCGCGTGGTCCACACCGGTCTCGTACTGACGGGCGGCGGGGCACGCGCCGCGTATCAGGTCGGCGCCATCCGGGCGATCGCCGAGATCACTGGGCCCGGGCCTTCCCCGTTCGACGTGATCGCGGGAATCAGCGCGGGCGCGATCAACGGAATCGTCGTCGCGACCGGGGCGGAGGACTTCGCGGCGGTCGCCGAGCGGCTCCGCCAGACCTGGGCGTCGCTCACGCCCGATCGGATCTTCAAGACGGGCGCGATGCGGCTCGCGTCGATCGGGTCGCGCTGGGTGCGCGACCTCTCCGCGGGCGGCCTCATCGGGAAGAGCGGCATCAACTACCTGCTCGACTCCGCGCCGCTCCGGGAGCTCATCGCGAGGGAGATCCCCGTCGGCAGGATGAGGCGCCACCTCAGGGCCGGGCGGCTGCGGGCCGTCGCGGTCTCGGCCACGAACTACCACACGGGCTCGGGCGTGACCTTCTTCGAGGGCGCCGCGGACATCGAGCCGTGGATGCGCTCGACTCGGATCGGCGTCCGCTCCCGGATCACGCTCGAGCACGTGATGGCATCGGCGGCGATCCCGATCTTCTTCCCGCCAGTCGCGCTCCAGGGTTCGTTCTACGGCGACGGGGTCATCCGGATGACCTACCCGATGAGCCCCGCGATCCACCTCGGGGCGGACCGGATCGTCGCGGTGAGCGTGCGCTACCTTCGCCCCCCGTCGGAGGTCGCCGAGCGCGAGGAGCGCTCGAAGACCGACCAGCTGCCGCTCTCGGAGATCGCGGGCGTGCTGCTGAACGCGGTCTTCCTCGACTCGCTCGACTCGGACCTCGAGCGGCTCGAGCGGATCAACCGGACGCTGACCCTCATCCCGCGAGAGAAGCTCTCGAGCAAGGATCTCGACGTCCGGCCCATCCCGGCGCTCGTGCTCCGGCCGTCGCAGGACCTCGGTCGCCTCGCCGCCGACGAGTACGAGCGCTTCCCGGGGATGCTGCGCTACCTCCTGAAGGGCATCGGCGCGTCGGGGCACGCCGGCGAGGACCTGCTCGCGTATCTCGCCTTCGAGCCGATCTACATCCAACGGGTCATGGAGCTCGGCTACTCCGATACCATGGCGCGGCGGGACGAGATCGACGACTTCTTCTTCGGCGCGACGCCGCGCAAGGTGCAGGCGCGCGGGTGATTCGCCCGCCGCCGGGCCGCTATTCGAGCCGCGGCGTGAGCACCGGCGCGACGGTCCGCCAGCTGGTCGCGAGGAGCACCACCGCGCCGCCCCCGATCGCCCACGGCCCCATCCGCTCCCCGGCGGCGAGGAACGTCCAGATCGGGTTCAGGACCGGCTCGATGAGGATGAGGAGCGACGCCTCGATCGCCGGCGTCCCGCTGATGCCTCGCGAGAAGCAGAGGTAGGCGAGCCCGAGCTGGAAGACGCCGAGGTAGGCGACGAGCGCGAGATCCGCGTGCGTCGCGGCGGGGCCACGCGGCCAGACGGGGAGCGTGACCGCCGCCGCGAGCAGGTTCCCCCACGCGAGCGCCGCCGGCCCCCGCTCGCGGAGCACCCGCAGCCCGATGATCGCGAGCGCGAACGCGACGCCCGAGACGAGCGCCGTCACGTTGCCGAGCGCTTGGCCCGGCGCGAGCTCGTCCACGAAGAAGAGGCCGAGCCCGGCGCCGAAGATGGGGATCGCGAGCAGCTCGCCCCGCGTCGGGTGCTCGCGCAGGAGCCACGGCGAGAGGAGGAGGACCCAGAGCGGCGCCGTGTCCTGGATGAAGATCGCGTTCGCCGCGGTCGTGAGCTTCGTCGCGACGACGAACAGGATCACCGTGACCGCATAGGCGGCCCCGACGAGGAGCACCCGTCGATCGGGGCGGGCGCGCGCGTCGCGGACCGCGAGGAACAGGAACAGCGCGGCGACGAGTGAGCGGCCGCCGGCGATCTGCCAGGGATCGAGACCGCAGCTCTTGATGGCCGCGCCGGCGGTGGACCAGAGGACGGCCGCGGCGAGGAGAAGGAGCCGGCTGCGGAGCATGAGGGACGGGGAGTCTACCACCCGGCGTGGACGTCGACCTGACGTGGTCGTGGACTTCGACCTTCGACCTCGACTTCGACCTCGACGTAGATGTCGACCTCGACGAAGTCGAGCTGCTCGTACACCTCGCCGCGGTCAGGTCCAGTCCAGGTCCAGATCCAGGCGTCAGGTCCAGGTCCGCCCGGCGATGGGCCTACGCCGTCATCCACTCGCGCAGCACAGCGTCGATCTGCGCCTCGCTGAGCTCGCCCTTGTCCGCCATCTCCTTGATCTGCTTCGTGATCGCCTTGAGCTCCGACTCTCCGAACGTGATCCCCATCTCGCGCGCGCGGTAGGCGATCGCGTGGCGACCCGTGAGCCGGCTGCCGAGGATGAGACGGCGCGTGAGGCCGAACGCCTCCGGCGGGATGACCTCGTACGAGCCCGGGTTCGACATCATCGACTTGAGGTGCATGCCGGCCTTGTGCGAGTAGGCCGTCTCGCCCGTGACGAAGTTGTTGAACGGGATCTCGACCCCGGTCACGCTCGCGACGAGCCGCTCGAGCTCGCGGAGCTGCCCGAGGCGGTAGCGCTCCGCCACGGCCTGAGGCTCGAGCGCGAACATCCGCGCCACGAAGCCGCCGAGCGAGGTGATGCCGACCCGCTCGCCGATCCCGAGCACCGACACGTCCACGTGCGTCGCGCCGGCCGAGATCGCCTCGTACGCGTTCGCGATGGCGCAGCCGGTGTCGTTGTGGGCGTGGAAGCCGATGTCGCATCTCACCGCCTTGCGGAGCTCGCGCACGAGCACGAAGACCTGGCGCGGCGTCGCGATGCCGACGGTGTCGGCGATCCCGATCCGCTGGACGCCGAGCTTCTCAGCCGCCTGGTGGACGGTGACGAGGTCCTGCACCTCCGAGCGGAAGGCGTCCTCGGCGGAGAAGCGGACCTCGAGCCCCGCCGAGAGCGCGAGCTCGATGGGCGGGGCCATCGCGTCGATGATCTGCTGGATCGACTTCCCGTGGGAGGACTCGCGGAGGATGCGGCTCGTCGCGAAGAGGAGCCCGATGCCGCGCACGCCGGTGTCGAGCGCCGCGCGGACGTCGTCGAGCACGCAGCGCGAGTGGGTGATGACGCGCGCGCCGAGCCCGAGCTTCACGATCTGAGCGGCGTCCCGCTGCGACTGCGGCGAGGCGGCCGGGGAGGTCACCTCGACGTACTCGACGCCGAAGGTGTCGAGCGCCCGCGCGATCTCGAGCTTGTCCTCGGTGCGGAAGTTGGCCCGGGCGAACTGCTCGCCCTCGCGCAGCGTCGTGTCGATGAGCTTCCAGGTGGGCTTGGCCATCGCGCTAGCTCGAGAGCTCGGGCAGGTCGCCGGTCGCCGGCGGCAGGGCGCCGTCCGGTGCGGTCGAGGTGGGGACGTCGCAGACGAGGCCGCCGGAGGTCGGGTCGGTGCGGAACCCGTACCGGGCCAGGTACTCCGGCTGGAAGAAGCCGGTCTCGAGCTTGTGAACCTCCCGCCCGGCGAGCCGCCGGAAGAACTCCTTCATGAGGCCGTCCGCGACCCCCTTGGCGCGGTGCTTGCGCGCCACGACGATCTTTTCCATGTGCACGCGGTCCCGCGCCACCTGCTTGTAGAACAGGCCTGCGATGACGGTCTCGCGCGCATCGAGGCAGAGCAGGAACTCGTGATCCGTGGTGAAGTTCACCTGCAGGTTCGACTCGTGGAACATGTGCAGGAGGCGCGCCACCTCCCGCGGCGACACCGGGCCGCGGACGGTGAAGCGGTTGCCCTCCTCGTCGGACAGCGCGACCACCACCTCGGTCACGTAGTGCCCGCGGGATGGCATCGTGATGAGCGCCACCTCGTCCGTCGGCGAGAGGTACCGGTAGGTGAGGCGTGCGAGGAAGTAATCCTCCTCCGCCGTGGGAGTGATCGCTCCGCGCAGCGCGGCGACGTCCTCCTCGAGGTCGAGGCCGCCAGCCGGGAGGTTCCGCGCGCGCTGCATGAGCCGGTCGAGCGCGCTCGCGAGCTCCTCGCGCGCATCTGCGAAGACGGTCTGGCGGAAGAAGCGGATGCGCGTGTCGGGCCAGGCCTGCTCGAGCTCGGACAGGTGGTAGGTGCCCCACTGGTCGCCGAGCATCTTCCCCTGCGCCTCGATGGTCGCGGAGGGGTTCAGGTCGAGCCAGCGCCGGTACCGCCGCGCCGCGAAGTGGACCCGCTTCGGGGAGAAGCCGCCCGCGCGCAGCCTCTCGAGGAACGTCTCGATCGCGACCGCGCGCCGCGAATCCTGCGCCGCCTCGGAGAGGAGCGCGACGCCGCGCTCGAGCCCGAGCGCCTCGACCACCGCCGAGAAGAGGAGCGCGTCGTCCACGTCCCGGCGAAGCTCCGGGCGCGACGCCTCGATCCGTGACACGAACGCCCGCTCGAAGCGGTCGAGCAGCTCGTCGAACGTCGTGCACGACGTCCGGTCGGAGATGGACACGAGCCGGGCGCCGGAGTGGTAGTCGTGCGACGGCACGATGAAGGCGGCCGGGGAGGGCTCGCGCAGCGCGAGCCGCCGCCCCGTCCGGTCCCAGAACCGGACGTGCCCCTCGAGCGCAGTCCAGGCGATGAACGGCCAGAGCGACTTGATGCGCTTCGGCTCCCCCTGCCGCACGAGGCGCGCGACCTGGCGCTCCACCGTGTCGCCCGGGATGAACTCCTCCGTGAAGATCCCCCACTCCGCGAAGTAGCCGCCGAACTGCTCGACGAGCGGCGGGACCGCCCCCGCGGCGAGGAGCCAGTTCACCTCCTGGCGCAGCTCGGCGAAGTTCATGTCCTCGGCGACGTTGATCGCGACGTCGAAGACCTCGTTGGCGCGGGTGTGGATCGAGAGCCGGTAGACGCTCTTCCCGTGCTGTCGGCCGAGGAGCGAGATCGCCGCGCCGCCGGGCGGGATGTCTGCGAGCGAGAGGAGGACGCCTCGGCCGAGCAGGAACACCGAGGCGCGCACGATGGTCGTGTCCTCGAGCGCCTGCAGCAGGTGGTGCTGCGCCGCGGGCGCGACGTTCGGGTCGAAGGCGAGGACGTCCTTCCAGCCGTACTCCGCCCCGGTCTTCGGGTCGATCGCGAGCCGCAGGTTCGGCCCGATCCAGTTGGAGAACCCGCGCCGGAGCCGATCGAGCTCCTCGCCCGCGCGCGCCGCGATCTCGGCGTCGTCGTGGAGCGTGAGCTGCGCGAGCGGCACCCGCGTCGGCGCGAACTGGAGCGGGTGGGCGATCGCCGTCGCCGAGACGAGCCGCATCGCGCCCACGACGAGCCGCCGGTCGGAGACGTCGCGCGGAGCCCGGAGCGCGTCCTCGCAGGCGAGGAACGCGAGGAGCGTGCTCATCTGTGCGTCGGTGATCCCGCGCTCCGGGAGCGAGGCGAGATCGTCGTCTCGCAGCGCGAACGGGCCCATCCGGTCGAGGAAGCGCCGGAGCGTCTCGAGCGTCTCGGCCGGCTCCTCGTGCGGGAAGAGCAGCCGGAACGCGCGGCGGCGGATGTCCTCGTCGGGCGCGTCGGCGGCGCGGCGCAGCAGGGCGCGGCAGCGGCCAGCCCGGTCCGGCCGATCGGAGCGGAGGCCGGCGTGGAGGTGCTCGAGCGCGAGGCGCGCCTCCGGGCGCTCCGCGCGGAGCAGCTCGCCCGCCGCGTGGATCGACTGCGTCGTCGGCTCGGCGTCGATCGCGCGGAGCAGGTCCCACAGCCGGTCCGGCGGGGGCGGGGACCACAGGCGCGGGTCGATCCGCACGTCGCCACCGCCCTTGCGCCGCCGCGCGACGAGCGAGGTGAACGCCTCGTCGCCGATGAACCGCCGCAGCGCCTCGTTGCCGAGCCAGTGCGACGGGCGCGAGAGGAGCGCGCCGAGGTCGAACACCGCCCCGTCGGTGAGGTACGCGAGATCGCCGACGCGCGTCGATCCGGGCGCCTCGGCGGTCGCGCCGACGCGCAGCGTCCGCTCGCCGGCGCGGAGCACGCCGCCCTCGATCGACACCTCGTGCTGGAGGACGCCCATCTCGCGGAGCACCCAGTTCGGGATGCGCAGGAACGACCCGTCGAGCGGGAACGCGAGGTGCTTCTGCTCGTACATCCGGTCGATGAGCTCCTTCCAGCTCTTCTCGACGCCGTCGCGCTTGAACGTGTGCTTGTGGGTGAGCTCGCCGTGCTCCAGGTCGAGCGCGCGCGTCAGGATCTGGAAGGCCACGACGCGCTCGAACGGCGCCAGGAAGCGGTTCGCGCTCGCGACGAGCGAGGAGATGAGCTCGCGCACGTGCTCCGGCGAGCGCCCCTCGACCTGGGGGGACGCGGGGTTCGGCCAGACGAGCAGCGTGTTGTACTCGCGGTGATCGCCGACGAGGAACGCCTGCGCGACCGCCTCGAAGTCGCGGAAGAGGTTCTCGACGCGCTGCGGGGCGATCGTCTGCCCCTGCCGGTTCTTGTAGATCTCCTTCTTGCGGCCGGTGATCCGGTGATGTCCCGACGGGTCGATCGCGACGAGGTCGCCGGTGTGGAACCAGCCGTCCGACTCGTGTCCGGTCTCCTCCCGCCCGGGCTTGAAGTAGGCGGGCGAGACGTAGGGCCCGCGGATGAGCAGCTCGCCGTCGTCCGCGCGGCGGCATTCGATCCCGGGAAGCGGCTGGCCGATCGAGTCGTCCACGTACTCGCCGGGCGGGGTCATGGTGATGCCGCCGGTCGCCTCGGTCATCCCATAGCCGGAGCAGAGCTCGGTGCCGGCGGCGTGGAAAGCGCGGAAGACGTTGGGATCGAGGTAGCCGGCCGCGGAGAGGCCATAGCGGAGGCGACCGCCGGTGATGACGCGCAGGTGGGCCGCCACCTCGTCCGGGTTCTCGTCCGAGCTCGCCTCCCACGCCGCCGCGTCGTGCAGCTCCATCCACTTCTTCGGGACCGAGATGAAGACGCTCGGCTTCACCTTGTTGAAGTCCTCGAGCAGCGCGGACTGTGCGGTCGAGCGGGCGAACACGTAGGTCGCGCCCCAGAACAGCGTGCCGGTGAGCTCGAGCCACCTTCCGAACGTGTGGTAGAGCGGCAGGTACGCGAGGAAGACGTCGCCTTCGTTCACCTCCGGGAGCGCGAACGCCCGGGCGAAGCGCTTCGTCACGATGTTCTCGTGCGTGAAGACGATGCCCTTCGGCTTCCCGGTCGTGCCCGACGTGTACATCACCGTCGCGACGTCGGTCGCCTTCACGTCCGCGGCGCGCGCCGCCCGCGCCGCGTCGTCGAACTCGGCGCCCTGGCTCACCATCTGCTCGAGCGAGAGCAGCCCGTTCCGCTCGGCCGCGGTCTTCGAGAAGACGACGATCTCCTTCAGGTCCGGGAGCGCCGGCAGGGACGACAGCACCTTCGCCACCTGCTCGTCGTCGGAGGCGAGCAGGACGCGCGCCCCCGAGTGCTTCAGCATGAAGACGATCTGCTCGGCGACGGCGTTCGCCGGCAGCGGAAAGTCGAGGATGCCGTTCGTCAGGCAGGCGACGTCGCAGAGCGCTGCCTCGAGGCAGTTCTCCGACAGGATCGCGACCTTCGCGTCGGGCGCGCCGTCGACGAGGGCGAGCACGCCGCGGGCGATCGCGCGGGTGCGCCGCGAGAGGTCCGCGACGGTCAGCTCGCAGGCCTCCTGACCGAGCACACGCAGCGCCACCGTCTTCGGGTCCGTCGCCTCGCGCGAGCGGAGGAGCGCGCCGAACCCGTAGTCCGCCTCGCGCACCACGCGCAGGACGAGCGCCAGCCAGCGATCGACGTCGGCGGCCGGAAGGCCCGTCGTGAAGGAGCGCCGGCGCACGCCGTCGAGGAGCGCGAACAGCGCCCGGCGGGCCGGCTCCCGCAGCACGGGATCCGCGAGCCGCGCGAGGAGCGTCTCCGCGAGCGGCGCCACCTCGACGAGGTCGTCGGGGCGCACCGCGGAGAGCGACTCCCGCGTCTCGTCGATCGCCGCCCCCCCCGGCCCCTCGGCGCGCGACCAGGCCTGCGCGAGGGCGGGGTAAGGCGACTCGTGCTTCGCCTGGAACATGGGCGCAAGTAACCACGGACGCGCTTCGGTGTCGACGCGGGCCGGGGACGTGGTTCTACGGTCCGGATGGGGTGCGCGCAC
This sequence comes from Anaeromyxobacter sp., assembly GCA_036394835.1. Lineage (GTDB taxonomy): Bacteria > Myxococcota > Myxococcia > Myxococcales > Anaeromyxobacteraceae > Anaeromyxobacter. The sequence goes on from DASWEI010000106.1 coordinate 71,389, forward strand.
GCAGAAGGCACGCGCGGGCGCCCGCCCCGCCGCGCCTCACTGCGCGCGGTGGATTGGCGAGGCGGCCCGTCCGGCCGGCTGCGCGGGGTAGAGCGTCCAGCGGCGCAGCGCGACGTACGCGATCCCGACGGTCAGCATCATCGGGACGAGCAGGTCGTAGCTCCCGGCGAGTTCCGACACGAGCACGAGCGCGGAGAGCGGCGCGTGGGCGACCCCGCCGTAGAACGTCCCCATCGCGACGAGCGCGAAGGCATCCGGGCGGATGCTCGCGTCGCCGGTGAGCGCCAGCGCGCCGTGGCCGAACGCGCTGCCAACGAGCGCGCCGACGACGAGCGACGGTGCGAAGTCGCCGGCGGCCGCGCCCGAGCCTACGGTGAGCGCGGACGCGACGAGCTTCGCGACCGCGAGCGCGCCGAGGATCGCGACGGCGTGCCAGCCGGTCGGGTGCCACGCGGCACCGTCCATCGCGGCCTGCGCGACGCCGTACCCGCCCCCGAGCACGCCGAACGCGCGCGCCGCGACGCCGTGGCGCGCCTCGAGCGCGAGCGCGATTCCGGTCCCCACGAGCCCGACCGCGAGTCCGCCGACCGCCGGCCGCAGGAACGCCGGTCCCGGCAGCCGCCGCGCCGCGGCCTGGACGAGCGCGAGGGCGCGGACGAACGCGTGCGCGACGAGCGACACGGCGAGCGCGAGCAGGGCGAAGAGCGGCAGGTGGGCGGGGTGGAACGGGAACCGGCTCGAGACGCCGAAGAGCGTCGTCTCCCCGAACGCGGCGATGACGATGGAGTACGAGACGACGCTTGCTAGAATCGCCGGGACGAGCGCCTCCGCCTCGAAGTCGTCGCGGTAGAGCATCTCCGTCGCGAGGAGCGCTGCGCCGAGGGGCGTGCGGAACACCGCCGAGATGCCCGCCGCGATCCCCGCGACGTAGAGGATGCGCCGCTCCGCAGGGCTCGTCGGGAGGACCCGGCCGACGAACGTGCCGAGTGCGCCGCCGATCTGCATTGTCGGCCCCTCGCGTCCGCCGGAGCCGCCCGTCGAGAGGGCCGCGATCGCGGCCACCATCTTCACCGGGATCACTCGCGCGCGCATCGTCACGCCGCCGCGGTGGTACGCCTCGACGGTCGCGTTGCCGCCGCCGCCCGCCGCCTCAGGCGCGAAGAACGAGGTGAGGAGCCCGCTCACGAGCCCGCCCGCGGCAGGGAGGAGCGCGAGGAGCCATGGGCGGAAGGTGCGATCGGTGCCTGACGCGATGATGGCCTCGCCGCGGGCTCGGAGCGGGGAGAACCCCGCGAGCCCCTCGAGCACGAGCCGCTGCGCCGCCTCGAGCCCGGCGAAGAGCGCCGCGCCGACGATCCCGGCGGCGACGCCGACGACCGCGGCGTGGAGCAACACGCGCCCGACGAGCCGGAGCTCGAGCGGCGCCTCGGGCAATACCTGCGAGAGCCCGCTGCGGATCCCTTCGCCCGTCCCCGCGGCGGTGTTCGCGAGCCCGCGCAGGAGTCTTCGGAGGCGCTCGGGGCGGGGAGGGGTCTCCATCGGCCGCACATCTTCGCCGGCCGTCCGATGTCCATCAAGCGCCTCGCGGGCGGCGGGGCAACCAAGGCCTCCGCTGCGGCCGTTCGGCGGCGTCCCGCGTCAGCGCATCGGCGCGCGCGCGAGCCGCCAGCCCGCGTCGGTCGCGACCCCGTAGACGAGGTGCGACGCGAGCCCCTTCAGGTGCGTCGAGGGCGGATAGCGGCTCGGCGGCCGCGAGAAGCGGAACAGCGGCACGAGCACCTCGTCGGAGACGAGCCAGAGCACGAGTCCGAAGGCGAGCCCCGTCGCGACCGGGCGCCGAGGCGCGACGGCGCGGACGGCGAGCGCGAACGCGGCGCCCCACGCGATGCCGTACGCATAGTGAATTACCTTTCCACCGAGCGCCTGGCTCCTCCGGTCTGGAGGTAGCTCGCGGCCGACCGCCTTCGCCGCCGCCCCGGCCGCCTGGATGGTCGCCGGCGGCATGCCCGCCTGCGCCTCTTTCTCGCGGCGGAGCGTCTCGTCGCCCCCCGCGCGCATGAGCGGCCGGTAGACGGCCGACATGACGAAGCTCGCCGCGAGCCCGCTCGCCGCGCCCACCGCGGCATCCGCGACCGCCCGCGGCCGCGGGTGTCTCCGGAACATGGGTGCCCCCTCGCCCGGGCAATCTAGTGATCACCAGCGTAGGTCATGAGGGGGCGCCCGGCGGCAGCGGCGGCGGCGGCCGCGGTGTGGCTGCTCTCCGTGGGCTGCGGCGGGGTCGGGGGCAGGAGGCGGCACCCCGATCCGCCCGAGCCGGCCCTGCGGATCTGGGCGCCCCCGGTCGTCCACTGGTCGGCGGGAGAGGGGCGCGCGCTCCGCTTCGCGCTCGAGAACGGGACGGCGAGCACGCTGCGGATCGAGGAGCCGGACTCGGCGCGCGCGCGGGTCGCGATCTTCCCCGGGGCGGAGACGGCGCGGGTCTGCGGCATCGAGCCTGCCGCGGCGGCGGCGAAGCCGGACGGGCGCGATCCAACGCCGGACGACACCGTCGCGCTCGCGCCAGGCGACCAGGTTGAGCTGCGGGTGGACCTCGCGGATGCCTGCGGCGACCTCGCGCCGGGGGAGTACCGGTACGAGGTGAGCTACGTCGGCGCCGGAGGAGGCGGCGCCGGCCTCGCCCCGAGGCCGAGCTCCGGGACGGTCGTCGTCGACGGAGGCGCGCGCGCGGTCGGACGCGCGGACCAGCCGCCGCGGCGCCGCCCGCCGTAGCGGGCCCGAGGTCCTGGTCGGGGAGGGTGAAGTCGCCGCGCCCCATGGGGTATGCTCCCCGGCTCTCCGGAGCCCCTGTGGTCGAACAGCTCTCCGTCTTCCTCGAGAACGAGACCGGCGGCCTCGCCGACGTCGTGGACGTGCTCGCGAAGAGCGCGGTGGACATCCGCGCGCTCTCGCTCGCAGACGAGACCGACTTCGGCATCCTGCGGCTCATCGTGAACGAGACCGACCGCGCGACGGTCGTGCTGAAGGACGCAGGGTTCACCGTGCGGAAGACCCCGGTCGTCGCCGTCCAGATCCCCGATCGCCCGGGGGGCCTCGCGACGACACTCCACGCGCTCCGCGGGATCGCGGTCGAGTACATGTATGCCTTCGTCCGCAAGAGCGGCGAGCAGGCGCTCGTCGTGTTCCGGTTCGAGGATCCGGCGGCCGCCGTCGAGTCGTTGACGAAGGCCGGAGCGACGATCCTCGCCGCCGAGGACTTCCAGAAGCTCTGACCGCCGTCGCAGCAGCGCAGCAGCGCAGCAGCCCAGCAGCGTGGCCGCGAGGCGGCGCAGCGAACCCGAAGGAAGAGGATCGAGCTCACGATGACCCCGACCCCCGTACTCCTCGCGCTGGCCCTCGCGGCGGCGCCTCCCCAGGAGCCCATCAAGGTGGGCGCGCTGCTCGCCGTCACCGGACCGGCCTCTTTCCTCGGAGCGCCGGAGGCCCGCACCCTCGAGATGCTCGTCGAGGAGCTGAACCGGAGCGGCGGCCTCGCCGGTCGCAAAGTGCAGCTCGTCGTGAAGGACACCGGGGCGAACCCCGAGAAGGCCATCTCGTTCGCGAAGCAGCTCATCGAGGAGGAGCAGGTCTTCGCGATCATCGGGCCCGCGACGAGCGGCGAGACGATGGCGGTGAAGCAGATCGCGGACGAGGCGAAGACGCCGCTGCTCTCCTGCGCCGCCGCCGAGGCGATCGTGAGCCCGGTCGCGCGGTACGTCTTCAAGACGGCGCAGAAGGACAGCCACGCCATCTTGAAGGTGTTCCAGCAGATGAAGAAGATGGGCGCGACGCGGATCGGCGTCCTCTCCTCGAACACCGGCTTCGGGAAGGCGGGGCGCGAGGCGATCGCGAAGCTCGCCCCGGAGAGCGGGATCCAGATCGTCGCCGACGAGGTCTACGACAAGGCAGCGACCGACCTCACCGCCGAGGTCACGAAGCTCAAGGCGGCGAACGTCCAGGCCATCCTCAACTGGTCGATCGAGCCGGCCCAGGCCATCGTCATCAAGAACGCCCGCCAGCTCGGGATCGCCGCACCCATCTTCCAGAGCCACGGGTTCGCGAACATCCAGTACGTCAAGGCGGCCGGCGCCGCGGCGGAGGGCGTCATCTTCCCGGCGAGCCGCATCGTCGTCGCGGAGGCGCTCCCGGACAAGCACCCGCAGAAGGCGGTGCTCGTCGCGTACAAGAAGGCCTACGAGGCGAGGTACGGCGAGGACGCGAGCGCGTTCGGCGGCTACGCGCACGACGCCTTCGCGCTCCTCGTCCGGGCAGTGAAGGACGTCGGCCCGGACAAGGAGAAGGTGCGGGCGGCCATCGAGGGGCTGAAGGGGTTCGTCGGCACCTCGGGCGTCTTCACCTTCGGCCCGGCCGACCACAACGGACTCGACGTCGACGCGTTCGAGATGGTGACGGTGAAGGACGGCAAGTTCGTCCTGCTCGGAAAGTAGGCCCCCCGCGATCCACCGGAGGACCAAATGAAGACGCTCCGCTTCGCTGCGGCGGCCGCGCTCCTCGCGGCCGCGCTCCACGCCGGCGCCGAGGGCAAGGACCCGCTCAAGGTCGGCGCCCTGCTCGCCGTGACGGGCCCCGCCTCGTTCCTCGGTGCCCCCGAGGCCCGCACGCTCGAGATGCTCGTCGAGGAGCTGAACGGGAAGGGCGGGATCGACGGCCGCAAGATCGAGCTCGTCGTGAAGGACACCGGCGGCGATCCCGCGAAGGCGGTCTCCTTCGCGAAGCAGCTCATGGAGGAGGATCGGGTCTTCGCGATCATCGGGCCCGCGACGAGCGGCGAGACCATCGCGGTGAAGCCGCTCGCGGAGCAGGGGAAGACGCTGCTCCTCTCCTGCGCCGCCGCCGAGGTCATCGTGAATCCGGCCCTCCCGCACGTGTTCAAGGTGGCCCCGAAGGACAGCTTCGCCGCGGAGATGATCTTCCGGCGGATGAAGAAGATGGGGGTGAAGCGGATCGGCTTCCTCTCGTCGAACACCGGCTTCGGCAAGGCCGGAAAGGAGCAGGTGGAGAAGCTCGCCCCGGCGCACGGCATCGAGATCGCGGTCTCGGAGGTCTACGACAAGGCGGCGACCGACCTCACCGCCGAGGTCACGAAGCTCAAGGCGGCGAACGTCCAGGCCATCCTCAACTGGTCGATCGAGCCCGCGCAGGCCATCGTCATCAAGAACGCGCGCCAGATCGGGCTCACCGTGCCGATCTTCCAGAGCCACGGCTTCGCGAACATCCAGTACGCGAAGGCGGCCGGCGCCGCGGCAGAGGGCGTCATCTTCCCGGCGAGCCGGATCGTCGTCGCGGAAGGGCTCGCGGAGAAGCACCCGCAGAAGCTCGTCGTCGCCGGCTACAAGAAGGGCTACGAGCTCCGCTACAAGGAGGACGTGTCGACCTTCGGCGGCCACGCGTACGACGCGCTCATGATCCTCGCGCGCGCGGTGAAGGACGCCGGGCTCGACCGGGAGCAGGTCCGCGCCGCCGTGGAGAACATGAAGGGGTTCGTGGGGACGGCCGGGGTCTTCAACTTCTCTCCCGCCGACCACAACGGCCTCGCGCTCGACGCGTTCGAGATGGTCACGGTCAAGGACGGGAAGTTCGCGGTGATGGGCGACTGAGCTTCCGGATGGCGCTCGAGCTCGTCCTCCAGTACCTCGTCGCGGGGCTCACCTACGGCACGATCTACGCGGTCGTCGGCGTGGGGTTCAACATCATCTACAACGCCACGGGCATCATCAACTTCGCCCAGGGTGAGTTCGTCATGCTCGGCGGGATGACTGCGGTGACGCTCCACCGCTTCGTCCCACTCCCCGTCGCGGTCGCCGGGGCGGTCGTCGTGACGATGCTCGCGGGCGCGCTCATCGAGGTGACGTTCATCCGCTGGCTCAGGAAGCCATCGGTCCTGCGGATGATCATCATCACCATCGGGATCTCGATCGTCGTCCGCGAGCTCGCCCTGCTCGTGTGGGGCGAAGGGGTCCGGGCGCTGCCGTACTTCACGGGAGACGAGGTCACCTCCCTCACGCTCGCCGGCGTGCACGTCTCCCCCCAAGTCATCTGGTCTCTCGGGACCTGCGTCGTCATCGTCGGGTTCCTCCGCTTCTTCTTCCAGCACACCTCGATCGGCCGGCAGATGCGCGCGTGCGCCGCGAACCGCGACGCCGCCGCGCTCTGCGGCGTGCCGACGAAGAACCTCGTGACGCTCTCCTTCGTCCTGTCCGCCGGGATCGGCGCGCTCGCCGGGTGCGTCGTCTCGCCGATCACCTACACCTCGTACGGCGTCGGGACCGGCCTCGCGATGAAGGGGTTCACCGTCGCGATCCTCGGCGGGCTCGGGAACTCGACCGCGGCGGTCGCCGCCGGGTTCCTCGTCGGCATCCTCGAGTCGTTCAGCGTCTCGATCCTGCCAACCGCCTACAAGGACGCGATCTCGGTCGCGGTGCTGCTCGCGATCCTCTTCCTGCGCCCGAGCGGCCTGTTCGGCTCGCGCGAGGTCGCCCGGCTGAAGGCGGCATGATCCGCTCCCGCTACGCCCGAGTCGCGCTCTTCCTCGCGGTCGTCGCGGCGGTGCAGCTCGCGGCGCACGCGGCGGGGAAGCCGTTCTTCCTCACCCAGCTCACCATGGCCGCCTACTACACCCTCGTCGCGGCCGGGCTCTCGCTGCTCATGGGCTACGCCGGGCAGATCTCGCTCGGTCACGCGGCGTTCTTCGCGATCGGCGGGTACACGAGCGCCTTCCTGACGACGATCGACCTCTCCGCGCAGCGCGCGCGCGCGCTCGTCGCGCTGCTCGCGCGGCTGCACGTCGTAGTCCCGCGGCCGGACCTCTATGGCAGCGAGGCGCTCTCGGTCCACCCATGGGCTGCGTTCGTCGCGGCGATCGCGGCTACGGTCGCGGTCGCGTGGCTCGTCGGCGTCCCGGTGCTGAAGCTGAGGGGGCACTACCTCGCGATGGCCACCCTCGGCTTCGGCACGATCGTGTCGAGCGTGCTGCTCGCGTCCGAGAGGCTCGGGGCCGCCGACGGCATCGGGTCGGTCCCGCCGTTCCCGCTCCTGCCGGGGCTCGGCGTCGGCGGCGGCCGCGACGTGCGGGTCGCGAACTACTACGTCGCGTGGGGGCTCGTCGCGCTCGCGCTGCTCGTGCTGACGAACCTCGTCGAGTCGCGGGTCGGCCGCGCGCTGCGCGCCATCCACGGCGCCGAGGACGCCGCCGCCTCGATGGGCGTCGACGTCGCCCGCTACAAGCTGCGCACCTTCGTCCTCTCGGCGGTGCTCGCGGCGGTGGCCGGCGTGTTCCTCACCCACTTCAACGCCGGCATCGGTCCGGGCGAGGCCGGCATCATGAAGTCGGTCCGCTACGTCTCCATCGTCGCGGTGGGTGGCATGGGGAGCTTGTGGGGCACGGTCGCGACGAGCGCGGTCCTGACCTTCCTCTCGCTGCGCGGCTACTTCGGGACGCTCGACGACGCGGTCTTCGGCGTCGTGCTCATCCTCGTGATGCTGTTCTCGCCGGACGGCGTGCTCCGGCTCGACCTGCGCGGCGCGCTCGCGGCCGTCCGCGGTCGTCTCCGCCCGGGGGAGGACGGATGAGCCTCCTCGAGGTGAGCGGCCTCTCGAAGCGCTTCGGCGGTCTCGACGCCGTGAAGGACGTCTCCTTCCGGGTGGAGAAGGGGATGGTGAAGGCGCTCATCGGCCCGAACGGCGCCGGGAAGACGACGCTCTTCAACCTCCTCTCGGGCGTCCTGCCGCCGGACGCCGGCACGGTCACGCTTCGCGGCGAGGCGATCCACGGGCACCCGGCGCACCGGATCGCGGCGCTCGGCGTGTCCCGCACGTTCCAGCAGATCCGGCTCTTCGCGCAGATGACCGCGCTCGAGAACGTCATGGTCGGAGTCCACCCGCGGAGCCGCGCCGGGTTCGTAGCGGGGATGTTCCACCTCCCGTGGACCTGGCGCGAGGAGCGCGACGTCGAGGAGCGCGCCCGCGAGGCGCTCGACTTCGTCGGCGCGCCCGATCTCGCCGACCAGGACGCGACGAACCTCTCCTACGGCCAGCAGCGGGCGGTCGAGCTCGCGCGCGCGCTCGCGGCGGATCCCGAGCTCCTCCTGCTCGACGAGCCCGCCGCCGGCCTCAACATGCGCGAGACGACCGAGCTCGCGAAGCTCATCGGCCGGATGCGCGGCGCGGGGGTGACCGTCCTCATCGTCGAGCACGACATGGGGCTCGTCATGAACGTCTCCGACGAGGTCGCGGTCCTCTCCTACGGGCAGAAGATCGCGGACGCGACGCCGCGCGCCGTGCAGAAGGACCCCGAGGTCGTCCGGGTCTATCTGGGGGACGAGGCGTGCTGAGGCTCCGCAACGTGGACGCCGGGTACGGCAACCTCTCCGTGCTGCGGCGCGTCTCGCTCCACGTGAGCCCGGGCGAGATCGTCACCATCGTGGGGGCGAACGGAGCGGGCAAGACGACCCTGCTCCGGACGATAGCCGGGCTCGTGCGCCCCCGCGCCGGCGAGATCGTGTTCGACGGGCAGAGGGTCACGCTGCTCGCGACGGAGCGGATCGTCGCTCTCGGCTGCTCGCTCGTGCCGGAGGGAAGGCAGGTCTTCGCGCCGATGGAGGTGCGCGAGAACCTGCTGCTCGGCGCGCACGTCCAGCTCGCGCGCGGGAATCGCCACGAGGTCGCCCGCGATCTCGAGCGCGTGCACGGCCTCTTCCCGATCCTCGCGAAGCGCGATCGGCAGCTCGCCGGAACGCTCTCGGGCGGCGAGCAGCAGATGCTCGCGATCGGCCGAGCGCTCATGGCGCGCCCGAAGCTCGTGATGCTCGACGAGCCGTCGATGGGGCTCGCGCCGCTCGTGATGAAGGACATCTTCGCGATCGTGAAGCGCATCAGCGAGGAGGGGACGACCGTCCTCCTCGTCGAGCAGAACGCGCGCAGCGCGCTGCGCATCGCGACCCGCGGCTACGTGCTCGAGACCGGGCGCATCGTCCTGCAGGGCACCGCGGAGGAGCTGCTCGCGAACCGCGACGTGCAGCGAGCGTATCTCGGGAGCGACCTCGACGCGGAGAACAGGGTGGCGCCATGAACGGGACCGACACGAGGATCTGGGAGCCTCAGTGCGAGTGCATGGACCGGGCGGAGCTCGAGCAGCTGCAGCTCGAGCGGCTCGAGGCGACGCTCACGCGCGTCGTCCGCCACGTCCCGTTCTACCGGAAGAGGTTCGAGGAGATCCGCTTCGACCCGGACGAGTTCCGCTCGCTCGATGACCTGCGCAAGCTCCCCTTCACGACGAAGGCCGACCTCCGCGAGAATCACCCCTACGGCCTCTTCGCCGTCCCACTGCGAGCGGCTGGGCGCCTCGGTCGTCCCGGTCTCGTCCGCGGACGCGCGGCGGCAGGTCGGGATCATGCGCGACTACCGGACGACGGCGCTCGTCTCGACGCCGAGCCACGCGCTGAACGTCGCCGACGCGATGATCGAGATGGGGGTGAACCCCGCAGCGCTCTCGCTGCGTCACGGCCTCTTCGGCTCGGAGCCCTGGTCCGAGTCGATGCGCAACGAGATCGAGGAGAAGCTCGAGATCGTCGCGACCGACAACTACGGGCTCTCGGAGGTGATGGGGCCTGGGGTCGCGGGCGAGTGCCTCGAGCAGAGCGGGCTCCACCTCGCCGAGGATCACTTCATCTTCGAGGTGATCGACCCGGAGACGCTCGCGCCGCTGCCGCCAGGGCGGGTCGGCGAGCTCGTGATCACCACGCTCACGAAGGAGGCGATCCCGCTCGTGCGGTACCGGACGCGGGACCTCACGGCCCTCCTCCCCGACCCGTGCCCGTGCGGCCGCACCTTCCGGCGGATGGCGCGCGTGAAGGGGCGGACCGACGACATGCTCATCGTGAAGGGGGCGAAGGTCTTCCCCTCCGAGATCGAGGCCGTGCTCTTCGAGGTCGAGGGGATCGAGCCGCACTATCAGGTGCAGGTGGACCGCGACGCCGGCGCGGATCGCGTCACGGTGCTCGTCGAGGTCTCCGAGTCGATCTTCTTCGACGACATGAAGCGGCAGCGAAAGCTCGAGGAGACCATCGTCCGGCGGCTCGCGACCGAGCTCGGCGTCACCGTCGCGGTGAAGCTCGTCGGCAAGAAGACGCTCGAGCGATCCGACGGCAAGGCGCGCCGCGTGGTGGACCGGCGCAAGCTCGACTAGCGCGCATCCGATGACCCTCGCCGTCGGGAGGCGAAGACTGGCTGCACCCGATGGGGCTGCTGGCGGGCCGCTTTCCCATGGAAGCGAGCGGGATTCGATGATATGAGGCGGTCCCGTGAACCCCAGGATCCGCACCTACACGCCCGCAGCTCTGGTCCTGTCGCTGCTCCTCGCCGCATCGCCCGTCGCCGCGAAGCCGGCCTCGTCGGGCGGCGGCGCGCCGGGGCCCGGCTCGCGCTCGCTCTCGGTGTGGGGCGTGGTCGATCCCGGCCCCGACGGAGTGGGCGTGGGCGGCCGGCTCACCCTGCCGCTCGTACCGGAGGGCCTGCTCCACGCCCCGAGCGTTCGCGACGAGCTCACGCTCGAGCTCGGCGCCGACTTCGTCCACTACAGCGAGCGCATCGGCTTCGCGCCGTACTACGTGGACTATTCGTGGAACGGCTTCCTCCTCGTGGGCGGCGCGACCTGGAACTTCTGGCTGACGCCGCGCTTCGCGCTGTACCCGAAGCTCGACATCGGCTGGTGGTACGGCTGGTACCGCGGGTTCGACGCGCGCTACGGCTACGGTCGCACGGACTTCGGCGGCCTCTTCCTGCAGGGCGCCGCGGGCCTCATGTACCGGCTCCAGTCGGTCACGTTCCGGCTCGAGCTCGGCTCCGGGCTCGCGCGGATCGGCGTCGCCTTCCCGCTCTGACCCGGGCGGGTATCCGAGGCTGCGCCGCCGCGGCGCGTCCCGTGATCTCGGCACGCGCATCCTCGGTCCGTGGGTGTGAGGACGTGCTACGGGTACGATTCCACCCTGCGCCGACCCGCCATGACGTCGGACCTCTTCACTCCCGCATCGGTCTCGGCGCTGCTCAGCGCCGTCGTGAGCCTCTTCTCGGGGGCTGGCGCGCTCGTGCTCGGCCGGGCGCCGGACTGGGACGACGTGAAGCCGCTCGCCGCAGTCGGCTTCACCGGCGCGCTCGTCGCCGCCTGCAACTTCACCGCCACGCTCGACGTCCCGCTGCCCGTCTATGCCTGGACCGGGCGCCTCGAGGTCCTCGCCGTTGCGCTGCACGTCGCCGCCTGGTTCCGCTACGCGTTGCAATGGGCGCGGCCGCTCGCGCCCTCGCGCATCCGCCTGCTCCTCGCGCCGCTTCTCGTCGCCGGCGCGGCCGCCGTCGTGCCGGGGCTCGTCTTCGGCGACGCCGTGACGCTGCGCCCGGTCCGCTGGCTCGGCGTCGTCTACCACGATCCGGCGCTCGCCGTTCCCGGTGCGGTGGTGCTCGCCGTCATCGCCGCGTACGGCGCCGGCGGCGTCTTCCTCGTCGGGGCGGCCGGCCGCCGAGGCCTCCCGTTCCCGCGCACGCACCTCGCCGTCGTCGCGGCGCTCCTCGCGATGGGGGCCCACGACGCCGTCGTCGTCGTCGGCGTGTCCGTGCCGACGCCGTACCTGCTCGATTTCGCCTTCTACGGCCCCGCCGCCGTGATCGCCGTGATCACGCTGAGCCGTGTCGTCGGCACCGCCACCGACCTGCACCGGCTCCGCGCGGGCCTCGAGACCGCTGTCGTGGAGCGGACGCGGGCGCTCGAGCAGAGCCAGGCGGCGCTCGCGCGCGCGGAGCGGCTCGCCGCGCTCGGGCAGTTCTCCGCAGGGTTCGCGCACGAGGTGAACAACCCTGCCGCCGTGATCTCGGCGAGCCTCGAGCACCTCGCCGGCGCGCTGCGCGACGACCCACGCGACCAGGTCTGGGCAAGCGTCCAGGACGCGCAGGCGGCCCTCGGCCGCGTCACCGCGCTCACGCGGGAGCTCCTCGTCGCCGGGCGGACGGCCCACGCCAAGAAGGACCCGCTCGTGGACGTGCGGCTCGGACCCGCCGCCGACGCGGCGCTCAAGTCCGGACGGGCGCGCGGCGTGAAGCGGGTCGCGCTCGAGGCCTCGCTGCCGGCGGGCCTCACGGCCGTCGGCCGCGAGGCGGCGATCGTGCAGGTCCTCTCGAACCTCGTGGTAAATGCGGTGCAGGCGTTCCCCGACGGTCGGAGCGGGACCGTGCGGGTCGGCGCGGAGACCGCAAGCGATCGCGTCCGGATCCTCGTCGAAGACGACGGGGAGGGAATGAGCGAGCAGACGCTCCTCCACGTCTTCGAGCCGTTCTACGGGACGAGGGCGCCGGGGACCGGCTCGGGCCTCGGGCTCGCCGTCTCGCGAGGGCTCGTCGAGCAGATGGGCGGCACGCTCGTCTTCGAGAGCGCGGCCGGCAAGGGCACGCGCGCCATCCTCGAGCTCGCGCGCGGCGAGCAGGCCGCCTCCGCGGCCGATCTCCCGGCCGCGGTGGTGCGCCCCGCGCCCCGGCGCGCCCGGATCCTGGTGGTGGACGACGACCCGCACGTCCTCCGCGCGATCGCGCGGTTCATCGCGACCGAGCACGACGTGAGCGTCGCGCCAGGGCTGTGGAAGGGCCTCTCGGCGCTCACGCGCGAGCCGTGGGACCTCGTGCTCTGCGACGTGATGATGCCGATGGGGGGCGGAGCGCGGTTCTGGGAGGAGCTGCTCCTCCGCGCTCCCGAGGTGCAGGGCCGCGTCGTGTTCATGACGGGCGGCGCCGCGACCGAGGCGGCGCGCGAGTTCCTCGACCGGCAGCCGCAGCCCGTGCTGCAGAAGCCGTTCGACCTCGCCGCGGTCCAGGCCGTCATGGAGAAGCTCGGGATCGACCCGCGCGCGCGCCCCGAGCGCCCGCGCGCCCCGGGCGACGTGGTCCTCGGCAAGCTCCATCGCTGACGCGGCCGGCCGCCGCGCGCGGCGTCCTCGTGCTATCGCGCCGCCGGCGGCGGCGCGGCTTCCGGGGGCGCCGGATCGCAGCGCGCCGGCGTCGGCGGATCGCAGCCGTCCCGCCGCGCCGCCTTCACGATCGCCGCGGCTCGCCGCGCGCGAACCTCCTTCGCGCGTGCCGGGGTGGGCTTCGGCGGCGCCGGCGCGGCGGGCGCGCCGGCGGCGGGCTTCTCGTCGGGCGCGGAGGACGCGACCGGCGGGCTCGCGCCGCGCGCGGCGACCGGGACGGCGGGGCTCGCCTGGGGCGCTGCGGTGGACCCGCTCTCGCTCGCGAGCGTCGCCCCGCTCTCGTTCGACGCCTTCCCGTCGCTCGTCGAGGTCGCCGTCGCGGTCGCGGTGCCCGCCGGCTTCTGCGCGGCGTCGCCGAGGAGCTGCGCGATCCGGTCGTGGCTCGCGCGCAGCTGCGCGTGATCCTGTGCCGTCTGCTGTCGCAGGACCTCGCGATCGCCGGCGACCTCGGCGAGCCGCGACTTGAGCGTCTCGCTCTCGGTCACGAGGCCGACGCGTGCGTCCTCCATGCACGTGTGGAGGATCTCCTGCTGCGGCGGCTGCGCGGGGTAGGGGGACCGCTTCGACCAGGCCTCCATCGCGCGGACCTGCCAGCGGTAGTCGGCCTGCGCGACGCACTCCTGCACGAGCCGGGTGAGCCGGTCCTCCACCCACTTCGGCTGTGGGCGCACGCACGGGCCGACGTCCTCGACCACCCGACCGAAGCTCTTCTCGGTCCGCCTCACCCAGCAGCCGTCGCGCTGGACCATCTTCACCGACGTGCAGCCGCCGGCGACGCAAGCCAGCAGCACGAGCCCGAGCACGCGCATCGAGTCCCCCCCCGCGGGCCCGCGCGAGCAGGGCCCCTGCACGAAGGCTGGTGCGCGCAGGCGGGCGCGGCCATGAGCCGAGCGCCCGGCGAGGGGATGGGAGCCCCGAAAGAGCGGCGGAGAATGCCCTCGTGAGACGCGGGGGGCATCGATGAGGACACGATCTCGCCGCGCTGACGTGGAACTGCGAGCCGTGTCTCCGCTGATCACGTCCCGCAGTCGGCGCGCCGCTCAGTCGCGCTCCACGCGCCGCGCCGCTCGCCGGAACGGCTGCGCCGTCGAGCCGGCCGGGCCGACGGTGCGGAGCCGCTCGCGCAGCCCGCCGCGCACGAGCCGCAGCGGAGGCGCGCGCCGCGCCGATGCGCGCAGGAACGCGAGCAGGGCGCGCTCCGCCTCGTGGAGCCCTCCCGGCGTCTTCCCGAGCACCTCGCCGTCGGCGAGGCCGCACGCGATGGTGCGCCCGCGGAGGAACCCATCGAATACAGCGGGGCTGATGTACGAGGCGCGCGCGACCGCCGGCGTGTTGCCGAGCCTCGCGGCGACGGCCTTCACGGCATCGTTCATGGCGCGCCGGCGAGCCGTCGTCCCGTCCGGCGCCGCGGCAGCCGCGGCGCGCGCGAGCTCGCTCGCGCAGAGGAGCGTCCCGGCCCAGGTGCGGAAGTCCTTCGCGGTGAACGGGGTGCCGGAGGCGTCGCGCAGGTAGGCGTTCAGGTGCCGGCGCCGCACGTCGACGACCTCGTCCTCCTCCATGAACTTGAACACGTCGCGCCCGGGGACGCGCAGGAGCTCGCGAACGAGCCGCGCCACGCGGCGATCGCGCAGCTCACGGACCTGCCGCTGCCCGGACTTTCCGCGGTAGTCGAAGACGACGAGGTCGCCCGCGAGCCGCACGTGGCGAGGGCGGAGCGTCGTCAGCCCGAAGGACCCGTTCTCGCGTGCGTAGGCGGCGCTCCCCGGGCGCATGTGGCAGCCCTCGAGGACGCGCACCATCGCCGCGACCACCCGTTCGCGCGAGAGATCGCGCCGGCATATGTCGCGCGCGATCTTCTCGCGGATGCGCGGAAGCGCCTGCGCGAACCGGAGCAGGCGCCGGTACTTCGCGGCCGCGCGGCGCCGCTGGAACTCCGGGTGGTAGCGGTACTGAACGCGCCCCGCGCGGTCGCGGCCGATCGCCTGCAGCTTCGCGCCCGGGAGCGGCGTCACGTGGACCTCGGTCCAGGCCGGCGGGATGCGGAGCCAGCGGATCCGCTCGAGGTCGGCACGGCTCGGACGCCGGCCGTCCGGGCGCCGGTACCGGAACCCTGACCGCGGCGTGCCGAGCCGCCGGATGCCTGCCTCCCTGAGCCTGTCTATCGCGCGCAATCCGAAGAAGAGGTGCGCACGCGGACGCCGCAGGGCAGCACGTCGCGCCGCCGGTGCTCCCCCGCGGCCATTCGATCCGCTACCCTCGCCGCTCCGAAGCCCGGGAGGATCGATGACCCACCTCGCCGCCCTGCTCGCCGCCGCCCTCTCCGTCACCGCCGCCTCGCCGCGCGGCGCGATCGCGACCGCGCACCCGCTCGCGAGCGAGGCCGGCGCGGCGGTCCTCCGCGCCGGAGGGAATGCCGCCGACGCGGCGGTCGCCGCCGCGTTCGCGCTCTCCGTCGTCGAGAACCAGAGCTCCGGGATCGGCGGCGGCGGGTTCGCGCTCGTGTACGACGCGAAGGAGAAGAAGGTCCACGCGCTCGACTTCCGCGAGGTGGCGCCCTTGCGGGCGCGCCCGGACATGTTCCTGAAGGGCGGGACGCCGCAGCCGAAGCGCTCGCTCGACGGCGGCCTCGCGGTGGCGGTGCCGGGCGCGGTCCGCGGCTACGCCGAGCTCGCGCGCCGCTTCGGGACGAAGCCGCTCCAGGAGCTGGTCGGCCCGGCGGCGGTCCTCGCCGAGCGCGGGTTCCGCGTCGGGCGCGACTACGCCGATGCCGCGGCGCGCCGGCTCGAGTGCCTCGCGGGGGACCGCGCCGCCGCCCGGGAGTTCCTCGGGAAGGGGTCGGACGGGAACCCCGCGCCCCTTTTGCCGGGAGCGCGGCTCGTCCGCCCCGATCTCGCGAGGACGCTCCGCTCAATCGGGCGCGGTGGAGCCGACGCGTTCTACGCGGGCCCCCTCTCCGACAAGATCGTCGAGGCGGTCCGCGCGCGCGGCGGCGTCCTCGCGAAGGAGGACCTCGCGCGCTACGCCGTCCGGGAGCGAACGCCGCTCGAGGGGACCTACCGCGGCAGGCGGATCGTCTCGTTCCCGCCGCCGTCCTCGGGCGGCGCCCTCGTGATCGCGCTCCTGCAGGCGCTCGAGGGCGAGGACCCGCGCGCCGGCGGCTACCGGCCCGAGCGGTTCCTCCACGCGATGATCGAGCTCGAGAAGCGGCTCTACGCCCGGCGCGCCGCGATCTTCGCCGACCCTGCGTTCGCGCCGGGCGTCTCGAGGGCGGTCGAGGAGCTGCTCTCGCGCGACGCCGCGGCCGCGCTGCGCGCCGAGGTCGGCGAGCGCGCAACCGCCGCCGCCGACGTGCCCGCCGCGCGCGAGGCGCCCCACACGACGCACGTCTCGGTCGTCGACAGTGAGGGGAACGCGGTCTCGCTCACGACGACCGTGAACTACCGGTTCGGCTCCTGCGTCGTCGTGCCCGGGACGGGCATCCTCCTCAACGACGAGATGGACGACTTCGAGGCGGCGCCGGGCGTCCCGAACGCGTACGGGCTCGTCGGGACCGGGCTGAACGCGCCGCAGCCCGGGAAATCCCCGCTCTCGTCGATGGCACCGACCTTCCTCTTCGACGCGAAGGACCGGCTCGACCTCGTGGTGGGATCGCCGGGCGGATCGACCATCCCGACGACCGTCGCGCAGGTGATCGTGCACTGGGTGGACGACGGCATGCGGCTCGACGAGGCGCTCGGCGCGCCCCGCCTGCACCACCAGCACCTGCCGGACGCCGTGCAGGTCGAGCCGAACGGCCTCGAGGCGGCGACGGCGCGCGCGCTCGAGGCGCGCGGCCACGTCCTCCAGGCGCCGCCGAGGCCGCTAGGGAACGCGCAGGCCGTCCGGATCGACTGGGAGACCGGGCTTCGCGAGGCGGCGAGCGACCCGCGCTTCGAGGGGGCCGCGGCGGTCCCCTGATCGACCCCGCCTCTCCGGGCGCAGAACGGCCGCGGCGATCACGAGGACCGCCGCGGCCGGGGTCACGCTCCGCTACTTCTCGATCGGACCGCCGAGCCCGTAGATCGTCTGGGTCGACGACGACGTGTAGATCTTCTGGTTCGACGACGCATTCCAGCCCATCATCGCGAACCGCAGCACGTACGGGTTGTAGCCGAGCGCCACGAGGCCGCCG
>DASWEI010000107.1:0-11328 GCA_036394835.1 Anaeromyxobacter sp.
CACGACCAGGCGGAGGCGCTCGCGATCGCGAACCGGATCGTGCTCCTCGAGCGCGGCGTCGTGGCCCAGCAAGGCGCCCCGCAGGAGATCTACGAGCGCCCGGCCTCGCTCTTCGCCGCCGAGTTCATGGGGACGAACAACCGCCTCGTCGGCGTCGTCGCCGAGCGGAGCGGGGCGGGCGCGCGGGTGCGCGGCGAGGGGTTCGAGGTCTCGGGTCTCGTGCGCGAGGAGGTGGGCCCCGGGGACCGGGCCGTCGCCGTCGTGCGGCTCGAGCGGACCCGCCTGCTCGATGCGCCGGCGCCGAACGCGCTCGCCGTCCGGCTCGAGGCGGCGCTCTACCTCGGCGACCGTTGGGACTACCTGTTCCGCGCCGGGACGGCGCGCCTGCGGCTGTGGGCGGCGTCGGCGCCGGCCGACCGCCCGTACTGGGTCGGGCTGCCGCCCGAGTCGGTCTGGATCTTCCGCGCGCCGCCGACGGAACCGGAAGTGCTCGAGCTCCCGCCGCCGATCGTGCTGCCCGCGGCGCGGTAGCATCGGCCGATGGCGCTCGAGCTCTTCCACCGGCTCGCCGAGCCGGACTCCGCCGCGGCGCGCAAGCTCGTCGCCGACCTCGGCCTCCTCGAGGCGGTGGCCTTCCGAAACGTGGCGTTCGACTCGCACCGCGACGCGCTCGCTTCGCACGGCGGCGGGCGAACGCCGGCGCTCTGGGACGGGGCACGGCTCCACGAGGGGCTCGACGCCGTCCGGGCCGCGCTCGGGACCCCGCGCGAGAGCTGACGGCGCTCGCGGCGGCGCTGACGCCCCGCCGCTACTCGCCCCGCATCGGGCAGCCGTGCGCTACGACGGCGATCGTCGCGTCCGGGTGCCGCGCGCGCAGGAGCGCGGCGTACTCCTCGGCGCGCGAGGCGCTGCGCGTCCCGCAGACGGGCGGCTCGAGCCGCTCGTCGGCGCGGACGCGCGACGAGGTGCAGGCGGGCTCGCCGTCCACGGTGACGTGGAAGACGCGCTCGGCCACTAGAACTTGGCGGCGAGGCCCGTCGCGATGACGTGCGCGCGAGAGAGCGAGCGGCCCGGCGTCTCGAGGCCGCCGAGCGGCTGGAGCACGCCATACTGCGCCCAGGCGTGGAACCCGTCGCCGGAGCCGTAGGTCAGCACCGCGTCCGCCTCGATCCCGAGGTTCGCGCTGCCGCCGCTCCCGTCCGCCCGCACGCTCGGGGTGGACTTCGCCTCGAGCGCGCGCGAGTAGACGATCTGACCGTCGAGGGCGAGGCCGGGCAGGAGGTCCCAGCGGAACTTCGGCTTCAGGTAGAGCGCGTCGGTGACCTGCCCGAGGATCTGGTGGAACAGGACGAGGTCCACGCGGTACGCGGGGTTGAAGCGGAAGTTGCGGATCGAGCGGTCCGCCCCGGACCACTGCGCCCCCTCGAGCGAGCCGTACGGCTGCGGACCGAAGCCGGGGGCGTTGCCGAACCCCGGCGCCGAGTCGCCGCTCGCCGCGCCGACCTCGCCGCCGAGCGTGAACTTGTTCGGCGACACCTTGTAGTCCACGACGAGGGCCCCGCCCCACTGCCGGAGCAGGATCTTCGGCGCCGCGGTCAGATCGCTGCGCGGATCGCCGATCGAGCCGTACGTGCCGGACGCCTCCGCCTCGACCCGCCAGCGCGACGTGAGATAGCGGAACCACAGATCCAGGACGTGCGCGTAGGCCGCGCGGTGGACCGACGTGACGGGGCCGGCGGTAGTGGACGCGAGGTCCGCGTCGAAGCCCTGCGTCGTCCAGTCCGGGTAGGTGTACCGCTGCGTCCGGTAGTTGTAGTACGCGCCGTAGTTCACCGACGCCTCGTTCCGCTCGACCTTGCGGCGGACCTCGTCGTCCGTGTCGATCCGCGCGATCTTGAGGGCGTAGGTCCGGCCATCGTCGCCCGACTCGGCGTCGAACGGCTGGCCCGTGCCGGCCGCCGCGAAGGGCTGGCGGTAGAGCGGACCCTCGTTGTCGAAGTCGAGGATCGGCACGAACGTCAGCCGGCCGATGGGCGTCGACACGGGCGGGAGCGCGAACTGGATCCGGTCCACCGAGTCGCCGAAGTCCTCGTCGAGGCCGGCGCCGGCGTTCGCCATGATCCCGAGCCCCCACTCCGACGGCATCCGCCCGAAGGAGAGGAGCCCGACGGGCGTCTGCACCTCGGCCCACGCCCGCTTCGGCGAGATGTACGGGCGATCGAGCTGCTTCGAGCCGGGCGCGACGACGCGCGACGAGCCGTAGAACGGCACGGGGTACGGGCTGTTCGGGTCGTCATAGAGCGACGACGTCGAGGACCCGAGGACGTGGTTGTCGAGGATGTCGAGCTGCGCGCGGACCCGGACGTGCTCGGAGACGTTGAGGGTCGGCTCCACGCGGAGCCGCATGTTCGCGGTGTTGAGCGTGTGCCGCCCTTCGCCGCCGTTCTGGTCGAACGGGATCGGGAAGAGATAGCGCCCCGACGGGTCGCGCCCGGCGCCGAGGTCGAGGTGCACGAACAGCTGACCGCGGAAGCGGTAGTAGCCGTCCACCTGGAAGAACTCGAGCTTCGGCCCCTCGGCGACGGCGCCCAGGAACTCCGCCGCCGACTGCGCGCCCTGGATCTCGGCGCGCACCTCGTTGCGGAGGTCTTCCTTCGCCTTCTCGACCGCGCGGTCGATGGCGGCCTTCGTCTTCGCGTCCACCTCCTCGGGCTTCTTCGCCTCCTGCGCGAGCGGGACGATCGGGACGAGGAGGACGGCCGCGAGCGCGGCTGCGAGGCGGGACATGCGGGAACCCCTTCCGTGAGAGCGGACGGGCTCTTACAGCATGCGCCCCGAGGGCGGTCAAGCGGAGGAGCGGCTACTTCGCCTGCTTCAGCTCCACGAGCACGCCGCGGCTGCCCTTCGGGTGCACGAACGCCACCTTCGAGCCGCCCGCGCCGGGGCGCGGCGTCTCGTCCAGGAGCGGCGCGCCCTGCGCCTTGAGCGCGGCCATCGCCTTCTCGACGTCCGGCACCTCGAGGCAGACGTGGTGGAGCCCCTCCCCGCGCTTCTCGATCGTCTTCGCCATCGGGCTGTCCGGGCCCGCAGGCGCGACGAGCTCGATGCGGCCGCGGCCGTGGCCGAAGATGGCGACGCGCACCTTCTCGGAGGGGACCTCCTCGATCTCGGCGAGCTCGAGGCCGTAGACGTCGCGGTAGAGCTTCACCGCGGCCTCGAGGTCGGAGACGAGGATGGCGACGTGGTCGAGGCCGTTCATGCGGGCTCCGGGATCGGGTTCGGGACGCGCATCCTAATCACTTCGCCTCCCGGACCTCCACCGCGACGACTTGGAGCGTGCCGAGCAGGCCGACCGTGTCCGCCCGCGCGTCGGTCCCGAGCGCCACGTGGGTCGCGTCCGCGACCGGCTGCCCGAACGTCGGGTCGAGCGGGATCCACTCGCCCGCGCTGCGGATCTCGGGCCAGGCGTGCCAGTAGAGGGCGTTCTGGCCGTCGCCGTACTGCGCGTACACGAGCCCGTGGACCGGCCGCGACGGGATGCCGAGCGCGCGCGCGAGCGCCACGACGAGCACCGTGTGCTCCGTGCAGTCGCCCTTCCCGAACTCGAGCACGTCGCTCGCGCGATCGCGGCTCGCGCCGTAGACCTTCTCGAGGCGCGCGTGTACGTGGTCGGAGAGGAGACGCGCCGCCTCGTAGGTGCCTTTCGCGCTCCCCGCCACCTCGCGGGCGAGCGCCTTGATCGCAGGCGTCTCCCAGTTCACCTGCGGCGTCGCGGCGAGCTCGTCCGGAGAGGCGCCGACGCGGGCACGCGCGAGCGGCGTGTCCTTCGCCGGATCCGCAGCGGCGGGGCGCCGTGCGGTCACCGCGAGCACGGTCGTCCCGGCCGGCCCCTTCTCGAAGCGCTGGCGCGCGTCGCCCTTCTGGAACGCGGGCGGGAGCCCCTTCAGCCGGTACACGATCGTCCGCGGCACGTCGCGCGGCAGCGCCGCCGGCAGCGCCACGCGCGCGAGCGCGAAGAGGTCGATCTTGTCGAGGCGGCGCGCCGTCTCCTCCGGCTCCGGCCTCGCGACGATCGCCTCGCCGAGCCTGATCTCGAGGATGCGCCCGTCGTCGGCGACGCGGTACTCCGCGGCGATGCGGTCCCCCGGCTCCTCCTCGGAGACGACCGAGACCTCCTCCGAGACGCCCGCCCCCGCGATCGTGTCTCGCCGCACGAACTGGTCGCGCACCTCGCGGACGTGCAGCTTCTCGAGGTCGAGCTGCCCGCCCACGATCGCGCCGCGCCGCGCCGCGGCGAGCCGCGCGCCGTCGGCGAGCTCCGCCGTCTCGCGGACGTTCTCGATCGTCCGTTCCTCGCGGGCCGCTCCGGAGGCGAGCACCGCGCGGCAGGTGCCCCGGTCACAGGTCCCCGTCACCGTCCGGTCGCCGCCATCCCCAGCCCACACCGCCTTGAACGACAGGAGGCGCCCGCCCGGTCTCGCTTCCCAGACCCGTTCCTCGTCCTGCCGCCGCTCGACGTCGCGTCCCCCCACCGTCGCGCGGATGAGGGTCTCGGCCCGGCCGACGAGCAGGTCGCGGCCGTCCCGCACCTCGCGACGCAGCTCGGTACGCGTGAAGCCCGCCTTCTTGCCGACGAGGTAGAGCCCGAACCACTCGGGCGCGTCGGGGCGGCGGACGGTGAGCACGTCGGGAAGCGCGCCCGCGCCCGCCGCGAGCGAGGCCTGGGGCGGCCGGCGCGGCGTGGGCGTCGGGCGCTGCTCCGGGCAGCCGGCGAGCGGCAGGGCAAGCGCGAGGGTGAAGGCGAGGTGAGTCCGACTCATGGGCGCGGTCTCTCCGAGGTCCGGCCCTTATTATCAAAAACTCGCGTTCGGGACCCGCCATGCCACGATCGTGCGCGAATGGGCGCGATCTGGACCGTCCTCCTCGCGGCCGCCGCGGTGGCCGCGGCCGTGAACGGCCGGATGGCCGAGGTCACGAAGGCGGCGCTCGGCTCGGCGACCGAGGCGGGCACCTACGCGCTCGGGCTCGCGGGTGGGATGGCGCTCTGGCTCGGGGTGATGCGCGTCGCGGAGGAGGCGGGGCTCGTCCGGGCGATCGCCCGCGCTGCGCGGCCGCTCCTGGTCCGGCTCTTCCCCGACGTGCCACCGGATCATCCCGCGATGGGCGCGATGCTCATGAACGTCTCGGCGAACGTCCTCGGCCTCGGGAACGCGGCGACGCCCTTCGGTGTCCGGGCGATGCAGGAGCTCGAAACGCAAAACCCGCACCCGGGCACCGCGACGAACGCGCAGGCGCTCTTCTGCGCCCTCAACACCGCGTCGGTGCAGCTCCTGCCGGTGAGCGTCCTCACCCTGCGCGCCGCCGCCGGATCGCGGGCGCCGCACGAGATCGTCGGCGCGACGATCCTCGCCTCCGCCTGTGCCGTCACCGTGGCGATCGCGGCCTCGAAGATCCTCGCGCGGCTCTTCCCCGCGCCGCGCAGGGAGGGCTGAGGTGCTGCGCGCCGCGGTCGACGTGGTCTCCGCGTGGGCGATCCCGCTCCTCCTCTCGGGCATCACGCTCCTCGCGCTCGCGCGGCGCGTGAAGGTCTATCCCGTGTTCGTCGCCGGGGCGAAGGAGGGGTTCGAGACCGCGATCCGGATCATCCCGCCGCTCGTCGCGATCTTCGTCGCGCTCGCGATGCTCCGCGCGTCCGGGGCGATGGAGGTCTTCACGCGCGCGCTCGCGCCGGTCACCGCGCTCGTCGGGATCCCCGCGAGCGTCGTGCCGATGCTCGTCGTGCGACCGCTCTCGGGCAGCGGCGCGCTCGGCGTCGTCGGCGACGTCCTCCGCGCGGAGGGGCCGGACTCGTACGCGGGCCGGCTCGTCTCCGTGATGGCCGGGTCGACCGAAACGACCTTTTACGTCCTCGCCGTCTACATGGGCGCGGCCGGCGTGACGCGCTTCCGTCACGCGCTCGCGGCGGGGCTCCTCGCCGACGCCGCCGGCATGGCGGCGGCGGTGATCGTCGTGCGCTTCCTGTTCGGGTCGTGAACGCGGCGGGGGCGGCGGCTTGACCGCGGGTGGCCTCGCCGGTATCGCTGAGTGGAGAATCCCTCGCTTGCCGATGACGCCGTTCCCCGAGATCCTCGGCCATGCGCCGGATGCAGTGTTCCTCCTCGACGCAGCCGCGTTCGTCGTGGACCTGAACGAGGAGGCGTGCCGGACCCTCGGCTATTCGCGCGAGGAGCTCTCCGGCAAGCACGTGCGGGAGTTCGTCGAGGGGCTCGAGGCGGACGCGCTCGCGCGCATGCAGGAGCTCCTGAAGCAGCAGCGGTTCGCGACGTTTCGCGCCGTCCATCGCCGCAAGGACGGGACGGTGTTCCCGGTCGAGACCCGGCTCGTCCTCGTGCGCCGCGACGGCCCGCCGCTCGTCGTCGCGTTCGCCCGCGACGTCTCCGATCAGGAGGCGGCCCGCCGCGCGCTGCGCGAGTCGGAGGAGCGCTATCGGCAGCTCGTCGAGCTGCTCCCGGACGGCGTCCTCACGTACGCCGCCGACGGCCGCATCGCCTTCGCGAACGCCGCGGCGGCACGCATCGTGGGCGCCGCCCGCACGGACGACCTCGTCGGCACCCCCGCGCTCGAGCGCATCCACCCCGAGTCGCGCGACGCGGTGCGCGTGCGGATGGCGCGCGCGCTCCGCGGCTCCCCCGCGCCGCTCATGGAGCACCGGCTCATCCGGCTCGACGGGACGGCGACGTTCGCCGAGGTGACCTCCGCGCCGCTCGACGGCGGCTCCGTCCTGGTCGTGCTCCGCGACGTCTCGGAGCGCCACCGCGCGGGCGCGGAGCGGGCGGCGCTCGAGGAGCGGCTCCGCCAGGCGGAGAAGATCGAGGCGCTCGGGACGCTCGCGGGCGGCGTCGCCCACGACTTCAACAACGTGCTCGCCGCGATCATGGGCCACGCCGAGGCGCTCTCGGGCGAGCTGCCCCCTGGATCCATCGGCCGCGAGGACGCCGAGCAGATCGCGGCGGCCGCGCGCCGGGCGAAGGGGATCGTGCAGCAGATCCTCGCGTTCGCGCGGCGCCGCCCGCCGGAGACCGCGGCCGTGGACGTCGCCCGGGCGGTTCGCGAGGAGCTGACGCTCGTGCGCGCCGCGACCGCCGCAAACGTCGAGATCCGCGCGCGCACCGACGTCGACGCCGGCGCGGTGCGGGCGGACCCGACCCAGCTCCACCAGGTGCTCCTCAACCTGTGCGCGAACGCCCGCGACGCGATGGCGACGCGCGGCGGCGGCGTGATCGACGTCGTCGTGGAGCGCGTCGAGGCGCCGTCCACCGGTGCGCCGGCGGGGCTCGCGCCGGGCAGCTACGTCCGGCTCGTCGTCGGCGACACCGGCCAAGGGATGGACGCGGCGACGCGCGCCCGCGCGGTCGAGCCGTACTTCACGACGAAGCCGGTCGGCGCCGGGAGCGGCCTCGGCCTCTCGGTCGTCCACGGCATCGCCACCGGGCTCGGCGGCGCCGTGTCGCTCGAGAGCGCCCAGGGCTCGGGGACGCGCGTCGAGGTCTGGCTGCCGCGGCTCGGCGACGCCGACGCGGCGCCGCGCCCTTCGCCCCGCCCCGTCACGCCGGGCGCGGCCCACCGCGCCCGGGTCCTCCTCGTCGACGACGATCCGCCCGTCGCCCGCGCCATGCGCCGCATGCTCGAGACGCTCGGGTACGAGGTCGCGACGCACGGCGACGCCGAGTCCGCCTTCGACCGGTTCCGCGCCGACCCCGCCGCCTTCGACGTCGTCCTCACCGACCAGACGCTCCCGGGCATGGGCGGCGACGAGCTGACGGTCGCGCTCCTGGCGGTGCGCCCGTCGCTGCCGGTCCTCATCTGCACCGGGTACAGCCCGCGCCTCGACGAGGCGGAGGCGCGCCTCATCGGCGCGCGCGCGCTCCTCTCGAAGCCGATCGACGTCCACCAGCTCGGCGAGGCGGTCGCGGCGGCGCTCGCCGGACGTTGAGCTGAGCGAGGAGCGTGCGCTGTCCCGCGGACGGTCCGGACGTCCAGGCTCGATCGGTCGGCGAGCGATAGCCTACGGCGCCGCCCGCTCCCGCGGCGTCCACGCCGTGACGAGTCGGGCGAGCTCCTTCCCGTCCTCCTCGCGCACGATCGCGTGGGCGTAGCTCGCCTCGCCGGTGCGGATCATGCGCGAGAGGATCGCCGCGCCATGGAGCCCCTCCGCGAGGTAGTGGACCTCGAGCGAGGCGAGGCGGGAGCCGCGCCAGAGCTCCACCGGCGTCGCCTCGATCGCCCAGGTGACGTAGCTCGCGTTCGTGACGTGCAGGTTCACGTCGATGTCGGCGTAGCGCACGTGGAACCGCTTCTCCCGCTCCCAGTGGGCGAGCGCGGGGAGCTTCCCGCGCAGGAGCGGCGCGACGGCGGGCCGCAGCGTGCGGGGGAAGCGCGGGTCGAGCACCTCGTCCGGGCGGACCGGGCGGCGGCTCCCGAGGTCGAGCACGTACCAGAGCGTGGTCGCGCGCGCGATCTCGGCGCCGTCCCCGCGCCGCACGACGAAGTCGCGCAAGGCCGCGAGCCGCTCGACGCCGCACGGCCAGGTCTCGATCTCGAGCCGGTCTCCGAGCGCGGCGGGCAGCGGCAGCTCGATACGCTGGCGCGCGAGGACCCAGGTGAGCCCCTTCGCGCGCAGCGCGTCGAGGCCGACCCCGAGCTCGGCGGCGTGGTGGCCCGCGACCTCCTGCAGGTACCCGGACAGCGCCGGGACCTCGAGCACCCCGAAGGCGTCGACCTCGTACGTGTGGACCGGGAACGACTCGAGCCGCGAGATCTTCGGCTCCACGCCTACAGGTCCTCCACGAGCCGGAAAGACGAGAGGATCGCCTCGATCCGGACGTCGTCGCCGGGCGCCAGCGCGGCCTTCGAGACGTGGAAGTCCGCGCAGAGGCGGTCGCGATGCAGGAACGCGTGGGCGTGCTCCCAGCGGACGTTCTCCTGTCGGCCGAAGAAGGCGCGCGCCGCCCCGCCCCTCTCGTCCAGGCGAAGGTCGAGAAGCGGTCCAGCCGCGGACGCGAGCTCCTTCAGCGCCGCGGCTCGGCAGGCGCGGGCGTCCGTCGCGACGTTCGCCCTCCGAAGGAGGACCGAGGCGACGATGTTGGTCTCGGCGTCCCTGCCGATCACGTGGACGGCGTCGGGCTCGACGCGGGCGCGCGCCACCCGCAGCACCTCGAACCCGGGCAGATCGACGAGCACGGCCCAGCTCTTCCCGGACCAGGCGACGCGCAGCGGGGACGTCTGCACCCCCGGCATCGGCTCGAGCTCGCCGTACGCCTCGTCGTTCGCCTCCGCGTCCGGCGCGTGCCGCGCACCGCGGACGAGATCGAGCACCTGCGCGCGCTGCGGACCCGGCCCGTCGTCGAGGAGCGTGAACGCCAGGATCACGGGCCCGATCGCGGCCGCCCCCTGCAGGACGTGGCGCCACTCGCCGGGCTCCGGCTCCCGGCCCTCGAGGTCCCGGTCGGTCGCGGCGAACCAGAAGCCGCGCACGCCAGGGCCGGCGAGCTCCTCGAGCGGGATCTCCGGCTCGACCGCGCCCGCGAGCGCCTTGCGCCGCGCGATGTCGGCGAACAGCTGCGCCGTGTCGATGCGCGCCTGCGGCGACTCCGGCTCGCCGGGGTTCCACAGGGGCGTGAGGAGGAGGAGGAAGTCCGCGCCGGACTTCTCGAGGCGCAGCGACGGCACCGATGCGTCGTCCTCCTCGCCCTCGCTCGCCGTCCAGCCGGGCGGCACGGAGACGAGGAGCCGCCCGTGATCGCGGACCAGGAGGGCGCGCTGCGTGAAGCGGGGCGGCGGAGCGAGCGCGGTCGCGGCGGGGCGGACCCGCGCGCAGGCGGAGCCGAGGGCGAGGACGGCGACGAGCGCGACTTCTTCCACGACGGCGCGGCGGCGGGTCATCGAGACCGTCTTACCTCGATCCGGGCGCCGCCGCGACGCGAGGCTCGGGGGGTTCTCGTCGGGGGTGCGCGGTTCCGCTCGCGCGCGCCGCGCGCGCCCGGCAAGATCCCGGGGTGAAGCGCACGAGCGCCGCCGCCCTCCGGAACCTCGCCCCGCTCACGGCGGCGCTCCGCGACGTGCTCCCCGCCTCGGGCCGGGTGCTCGAGCTCGGGAGCGGGACCGGCGAGCACGTCGTGAGCCTCGCGCGCGCCTTTCCGGCGCTCGTCTTCCAGCCGTCCGATCCGGATCCCGAGGCGCGCGTCTCCATCGCCGCGTGGTCGCGCGACGCCGGGCTCCCGAACCTGCTCGCTCCGCTCGACCTCGACCTGCGCGTCGCGACGTGGCTCGGGCAGCGCGCCGACGCGGTGCTCTGCGTGAACGTCCTCCACGTCGCGCCGCGGGGTTGCCTCGAGGCGCTCTGCGCGGGCGCCGCCGGGATCCTCCCGCCCGGCGGGCTCCTCGTCGTCGCGGGCCCGTTCACCCGCCGCGGCGTCGCGCTGCAGGGCCGGCTCGCACGCTTCGACGCCGAGCTCCGCGCGGCCGACGCCGCGCTCGGCGTTCGCGAGGTGGAGGCGCTCGCCGGCGCGGCGCGCCTCCACGCGCTCGCGTGGCAGTCCGAGCGGCCGCTCCCGGCCGAAGGCGATCTGCTGCTCGTCCTCAGGAAGGTCCGCGCAGGGCCGTCAGGATCACCGGCTCCATGACGCCCGTGAGGACTTCCCGCGCCTGACGCGGCGCCCGCGCGGCGATGGTGTCGATACGGGACGGCAGGAGGCGCCTCTTCGTGGACCATCCGCCCCGGACCGCCTGGTGGGCCGGCAGCCGTTCGGATGGCCGCGCGGTCCGCGCGGGTCGACCGGGCCTAGGCCAGCGCTGCTCGAAGGGTTCGCGGCGAAGCCGTAGCCGTCCGTTTACAATCGAGAGTGCCCGTCTGGCCGAGAGACCCTCGGTGACCCGATGAGCCCGCCTGCCCACCAGGAATACACGGCCACCGAGACGCTCCATCAGGACGGGCGCACCACGCTGTACCGGGCGTTTCGAAGTGGGGATCCGCGCTCCGTCATCCTCAAGGTGCTCGACCCACACCGCTGCCGGGAAAGGGATCTCGAGCGGCTGCGGCATGAGTACGAGATGGGAGTCTCACTCGACGTCAAGTCGATCGCCCGGCCACTCGGGCTCGAGACCTACCGCGGGATGCCCGCCCTTGTACTCGAGGACTGCGGCGGCGAGCCGCTCGAGCGCTTGCTGGATGGCCCGATCCCCCTGGAACGGTTCCTCGACCTCGCGATCGGCGTCGCGGACGCCGTTGCGGACGTCCACGCCCGCGGCCTCGTCCACAAGGACCTGAAG
>DASWEI010000108.1:0-7848 GCA_036394835.1 Anaeromyxobacter sp.
CGCCGTGCGCCCCACGGCCGCGCCTGCGCTCGCCGCGCCTGCAGCGCGGCACCCCATCCTGGGATTCCCATTTCATCCGGACGAAACTCCGCGTGCCAACCCGGTCCAGGAGCCGACTCCGACCATCCCGGCGTCGCCGCCTCGCACCACCGCCGAGCCTCTCACCGCCAACCTGAGGCGGTTCCACGTGACGGTGACGCGCCGGTTCTCGACAGTGGGCGGTGGACGGAGGAGGCGTCTGCGGCTCCACTCATCAAGTCGAGCTCGATCACGTGGTGCCGCGGGGGCGGGGTGGGCCGCCGACGATCGAGAACACGCGATGCCTCTGCCGGTTTCACAACCAGCTCGCCGCGCGCCAGATCTACGGCGACGCGTGGATGGACAGGTTCACGCGGGGAGGAACCGCAGGGGAGTCCGTCGCGTTGTGGTCGGCTTCGCGGCGGCGCCGTGAGCGCATGTCGCTCGACCCGAGCGCGCTCGCCTGGATGGCGGGTGAGCCGATCTCGCCGGGACGGTTCGGTTCCCCGCGGCGACGCTTCGCCCGCGGCGCCCCTTCGATGCCCCAGTCCGTCCGGCGTTCTGCGAAAACGCCAGGTCCCGAGCGCGCAACCGCGATGCGACGAATCACGAGCGCTACGCGGGGGCGAGGGAGGATCAGGCCGAGAGCTTCACCCTTCCCGTCGACGCGGCTGCTTCGCTCCTCTGCTACCGGCTCGCGCGCCGCGTCTCGCCGCGGAAGGCGCGGATGCCCTCCACGATCGCGTCGGCGATCTTCTCGCGGTGCTCCCGGGTGCGGAGCTTCGCCGCCTCCGCGTCGTTCGAGATGAAGCCGACCTCGAGCAGCACCGCGGGCATCCGCGCCCCGGCGAGCACGTAGAACGGCGCCTGCTTCACGCCGTGGTCCTCGGCGCCGAGGGCCGCGACGAGCCGCTCGTGGATAGCGTAGGCGAGCCGCGAGGAGCCCTGCAGCGAGGCCGCGTCCTCGAGATCGGAGAGGATGCCGGCGACGGGGTCGTTCGGGTCGTGCTCCGGCTCGCCCGCGAGCCGGTCCGCGTTCTCGCGCGCGGCGACCGCGCTCGCGCGGGTATCGGTCGCGTCCGCGGACAGGAAGTAGGTCTCGATGCCCGAGGTGCGCCGGCGCTGCTCCGGCGTCGGCATCGAGTTCAGGTGCACCGACACGAAGAGGTCGGCGCGCAGCGCGGTCGCGATCGCGGCGCGGTTCGCGAGCGGCACCGAGATGTCGCCGGTGCGGGTGAGGACCACCTTGCCGCCGAGCTTCTTCAGGCGGCGGGAGACACGGAGCGCGAGGTCGAGCGCGACGTCCTTCTCCTTCTCGCCCGCCGGCGAAAGCGCGCCGTCCTGGTCGCCGCCGTGCCCCGGGTCGATCACCGCGACGAAGGCGGGTCCCTTCGCGGCGAGCGCGAGGGCGAACGTGGCGGCGGCGAGGGGGGAGAGCACCGGGGGATTCTACCAGAGGCGAGGGGGTGACCCGGACGCGGCGGCGGCGGCGCCTCGCCTTCGTGTTAAGTGATCCACGGGGAACCGGGGCGTCGCCCCCGAGGCCCTCGCCGGAGCCGGGGGAATGAACGCATGAAGGAGGCGGAGCGCGCGGGTCGTCGCTGCGACCGTCGAGCGGATGGCCGCGGCTCGCGCGCCGGCGCGGTGCGACTCCGCTGCGCCGCGCTCGCCGCGGCGGTCGCCGCCGCCTGCTCCCACGTGGACCCGGATCGCGAGCGCGCCGGCTTCGAGGCGATGGCGCGAGCGAGCAACCCGCCCGCCACCCACGTCATCGGCACCGGCGACGGCAGGACGGCGGAGGAGGCGGAGGCGGCGGCGCGCGCGGCGCTCGCCGCGGCGCTCCGCGCCGAGATCGAGCGGCGCTTCGAGGCCTGGAGCGCGGAGCGGGCGCGGGACGGGGACGGCCCTTCCGACCGGCGCGCGGTCGAGCGGGCCGTCTCGTTCCTCGTCCCGGACCTCGGGGCCGCGCTGAAGCCCGTGCGGACGCGCAGGATCGGCGTGCGGTTCGCGGCGGTCGCGGCGGCGACGCGCGAACGGCTCGACGCGGTCGTCGACGCGGCCGCGGCGCGGACGCTCGCCGTGGCGATGCCCGCGTGGCAGCGCATCGCGGAGACGCCGCGGTGGGTCGAGGCGTCGGCCGCCTGGTGCGACGCACGCGCGGCGGCGGACGCGATCGACGCGCTCGACCTCGCGCGTCTGGCGCTCTCCGGCCGTTACGTGTGGGGGCGCGAGCGGCTCGAGCGCTGGAGCGCGGCGGCCGCGCGGCTCGCCGAGGCACGCCGGAACGTGGTCACCGTCGTGGCGATGGGCGCGGGCTTCCACCCGCCCGAGGCCTCGGCGCCATTCGTCGCGGCGATCCGCGAGGCGGGGTGGCGGGCCGAGGAGGGACCGCCCTCGTGCCGCGGCGAGATCGGCGTCGTCGTGGAGACGCACGTCGACAGCCTGTGCGCGCTCAACTCGAGCCGGCTCGAGGTCTGCACGGCCACCCTGTTCGTCGAAGGGCGTGCGTGCGGCGCGGACTCGACCTTCTCCGAGCGGAGCGGCGGCGGGATCGGCACGCACCCGCGCGACAGCGCGGAGGCGCTGCGCCTCGCGGCGGCGGCGATCCCGCTGCGCCCCATCGTGGACAGGACGCGCGAGCGGTTGCTCGTCCTCCTCGGGGAGCGCTGCGCCGACTCCGCCGCCGCGCCGCGGCGCTAGACGATCTCGATGCGCGGCGCCTCGGCCGCGAGCGCCTCGCCAATCGCGACCGCCCCGACCCCCGCCTCTCGGAGCGCGGTGAGCACGGCCTCGGCGCGCACCGGATCGACGGCCGCGAGGAGCCCGCCGTTCGTCTGCGCGTCGGCGAGCACGATGGGCCAGGTCGGCGCGAGGCCGTCCGCGACGAGGAGGTTCGGCGTCACCCAGCGGAGGTTCGCCTTCGACCCGCCGGGGACGACGTCCCTCGCCGCGAGGTCGTGCACTCCGTCGAGCACCGGCACCGCTGCCGCCCGGAGGCGCAGCGCCACGCCGGAGCCGCGCGCCATCTCCCACGCATGTCCGAGCAGCCCGAACCCGGTCACGTCCGTGAGCGCGTGGACGGCGCCGCTCGCCGCGAGCGCCTCGCCCGCGGCCCGGTTGAGCGCCGACATCACTTCGACCGCACGGTCGACGAGCGCCGCAGGCGCGATCTCCCGCTTCAGCGCCGTGGTCACGATCCCGGAGCCGAGCGGCTTCGTGAGGAGGAGCACGTCGCCGGGCCGCGCGCCGACGTTCCTGAGGATGCGGTCGGGGTGGACGATCCCCGTCACCGCCATCCCGTAC
The DNA here is from genome assembly GCA_036394835.1 of Anaeromyxobacter sp. Classification (GTDB taxonomy): domain Bacteria; phylum Myxococcota; class Myxococcia; order Myxococcales; family Anaeromyxobacteraceae; genus Anaeromyxobacter. The sequence goes on from DASWEI010000108.1 coordinate 3,322, forward strand.
TTCGGCTCGGGATCGTCGATGCTGTGGCCGCCCAGGACGGACGCGCCGGCGAGCCGCGCCGTCTCCGCGCCGCCGCGGAGCACCTCACCGAGCTGCTCCATCGGGAGCTTCCCGACAGGCCAGCCGACGAGGTTCAGCGCGAAGAGCGGTCGGGCGCCCATCGCCCAGACGTCCGAGAAGGCGTTCGCGGCGGCGATGCGGCCGAACGAGTACGGGTCGTCGACCACCGGGGTGAAGAAGTCCACCGTCTCGACGATCGCGTGCTCGGGGCCGAGCAGGTACACGGCCGCGTCGTCGCTCGTGTCGTGGCCGACGAGCGCGCGCGGGTCCTCGCTCCGTGGAAGGTGGCGCAGGACCTGCGCCAGGTCCGCAGGGCGGATCTTGCAGGCTCAACCCGCGCCGTGGCTGAACGCGGTGAGCCGGACCTTCTTCTCGGGCTCCGTCATCGGCGTGTTCCATACCCGCGCGTCCGCGCGGGGGCAACGTGGCGCGAAGCGAGGGGCGGGTCAGACGACGCCGGCGAGCTGCAGGTACATCTCCGCATTCCGGTTCCCCGGGGAGATCTCGAGGACGGCGCGCCAGTGCTTCACCGCCTCCTCCTTGCGCCCGGCCGCGAAGAGCGAGAGCCCGAGGTTGAGCCGCGCGGGCACGTAGCTCGGGCTCTGGCGGACGACCTCCTCGTACTCCTTGATCCCCTGCTCGCGCTCGCCCGCGTCGCGCAGCGCGCCGGCGAGCTTCGAGCGGATGTCGGCGAAGGCGGGCCCGAGCTCGAGGGCGCGGCGGTACTCCTGGATCGCCTCCTGGTAGAGCCCGGAGGAGAGCCACACGTCGCCGATCTCGGCGTACATGTTCGCGAGCTTGCCCTGCACGAAGCGGTCGACCTTGCCCTGGCGCGCGCCCGAGCGGGAGAGCGCGTGGCGGTAGGTCTCCTGCGCCTCCTTGTACTTGCCCGTGTCGTTGTAGGTGACGGCGAGGTTGAGCGCGGCGTCCGTGTAGCCGGGGTTGAGGCGGAGCGCGGCCTCGAAGGCGCGCAGCGCTTTCTGGTACTGCCCCTGGTCGTGGTAGATGACGCCGAGCATGTTGTAGACGTCGGCGAACGACTGGTTCTGCTCGACGACCTGGGTGAGGTACTGCTCGGCGAGCCCGTACTCCTTCTTGAGGTAGTACCCGCGCCCGAGCGCCAGCGCCTGCTTCAGGGTCTCGTCCATGTCGTCGCCCTCCGCGGCCGAGTCTACACCCGCGGTCGCCGGTCAGGGCGAGGTGAGCCGCCACCGCACCCCGTCGCGGACGAGCGCGAGCACGCCGCGCGGGGCCCGCGCGCCGTCCGGCGCGAGCGCGTCCTCGCCGACCGTAGCGCGATCGCGCTCGACCCGGATCTGCCACGCGACGGGCCGCCGCCCGTCCGGGCGCGGCGCAGCCGCGAGCGCCTCGACGACGCCGGCGAGGGCGGGCAGCGGCGCGCCGGCGGCGCACCAGCGCGTGCGCGGGCAGCGCTCCATCTCGAACGCCTCGCGGCCGACGTAGCCGACGCGGACCTCGCTCCCGCCCGTGGACACCCGGCCGTCGGCGTCCACCACGGCGACGACGAGCGCGCGGCCGGCATCGACCGAGACCGCCACGTCGGCGAACACGGCGCGCGCGATGGCGATGCGCGCGCCGCCCGCGTCCACCTCGAGCGGCGCCGCCCGCGCGAGCGCCTCCTTCACCTCCGTCGCGGGGCTCGCGACGGAGCAGGAGAGGAGCGCGAGCGCGCACACCGTGAGAGACGGGACGGACCTGGACCTGGACCTGGACTTGGACTTGGACATGCTCACTTCGGGTCAGTCGAAGTCGAAGTCGAAGTCCACGACCACGTCCACGACCACGACCACGTCCACGTTCACGCGCGCTAGCGCAGGGACGTCAGCATCCGCTCCGCCTCGGGACGCAGCGGGTCCTGGGGGTGCTTCACGATGAGCTTCTGCAGCGCGGTGCGGGCGCGGTGCTTCTCCTCGATCGCGACGCACGCGCGCGCGAGCTTGAGGAGCGCCTCCGGCTCGTGCCTCGACCCCGGGAACTTGTCGACGAGCGTCTCGTAGCGGCCCGCGGCGCCGGCGTAGTGGCGGTGCTTGAAGTAATACTCGGCGACGTACCACTCGTGCGCCGCGAGCCGGACGTCGGCCTGGTCCGCGAGCTTCCGCGCGTCCGGGACGTACTTCGACTTCGGGTACTTCTCGAGGAAGCGGTGGAGCGCGTCCGACGCCTTCTTCACCTGGCGCAGGTCCTTCTCGAACGCGGGCGGAAAGAGCGCCCAGTCGCTCGGCGCGTCCTTGAACCAGGACTCGCCGATCCGGAACTCGGCGTAGTCCACGTCCTCGTGCGAGGGGTGGAGCTGGATGAACTGCGAGTAGGCGTCGGCCGCCTCGGAGTGGAGCCCCTGCCCGTACTTCGCGTCCGCGAGCCGGAGGTCGGAGAGCGCCGCGTACTTCGTGAACGGGAACTTCGTCCGGACGTACTCGAAGAACTTCTGCGCGTCCTGCCAGTTGTCACCCTTCAGGAGCTCGAGCCCGGCCTGGTAGTTCTCCTCCGCCGTCGGCCGGAGCTTCGCCTCCCCGCTGAACGAGACGTGCTTCGACGAGCACGCGGCGAGGACGAGGAGCAGGGCGGCGGCGAGGGAGCGGCGCATGGGGCGGGGAGAATAACAGAGGCCCGCCTGGAGCGCAGGCGCGAGATCCGGCGCCGCGCCGGGGTCACCCGTCCTCGTACAGGCCGAGCACGCGCGCCACGGCGCTCCCGGAGAAGCCGCGCCCGAGCAGGAACCGGGCGAGCTTGCTGCGCGCGCGGTCGTCGAGCCCGGCGAGGCCGGCGGCCCCGGCGCGCTTCTCCGCGAGGGCGCGGCAGAGGGCCGTCTCCCCCGCGCCCGCGCCCGCCTCGGCGAGCGCCGCGGCGATCGCCTCGCGCGCGCGCCCCCGGTCCACGCCGGCGACGAGCAGCCGCCGCTCGGCGAGCCGCGGGCCGAGCCGTCCCGGGGCGACGAGCGCGCGGGCGTGCGCCCGCGCGTAGGCCGCGTCGTCGAGGTAGCCGAGCCGGAGGAGCCACGCGACGACCTCGTCGGCCTCCCCGGCGAGCTCCGCGCGAGCGAGGCGGGCGCGCACCTGGGCCTCGGTGCGGGCGCCGGCGGCGAGGTAGCGGAGGGCGACGTTGTTCGCGCGGGCGAGCGGCGGCGATGTTTCGACGGGGGGGCCCGCTCGGTCGAGATCAGTACCCGCGGCGAAGCCGCGCTCAGCGTTGGGGCTCCCCTGGGGGGCCGGGGCAGCCTCATCCGGCTGCCCCTGCGCTCGCCGTCTCATCTCGACGTCAGAACCGCTCGATCTGGAAGTCGTCGTCCCCGCCCGCCGCCTCGGCGGGCTTCCCGGCCGCCGCGGGGCGCAGCGGCGGCGGGGGCGCCTTGCCGGTCGAGATCCGGCCGAGCTGCTGGGGGGGACCGGGCGGGCCGCCGGCGGGCGCCGGGCGCGGCGGCGGCGCGGTCTGGCGGGGCTGCGCGGCGACCGCCGGAGCGACTGAGGCGGCGTCGCTCGGCTTCTCGAACGAGTCCCACTTCGAGTCGCTCGTCCCGGAGATGCCGGAGACGCGGAGCGCGAAGTCGTCCGGGTTCGTCGCCTGGCGGAGCGACTCGTCGTACGTGATGACGCCGGCCTTGAGGAGGCCCATGAGCGACTGGTCGAAGCTCTGCATCCCGTAGGAGACGTGCCCCTGCGCGATGGCGTCGGAGATCTCCTTCGTCCGGTCCTTGTCCTCGATGAGCTCCTTCACGCGGCCGGTCGCGAGCAGCACCTCGATGGCGGGGACGCGGCCCTTGCCGTCGGAGCGCGGCACGAGCCGCTGGCTGATGACCGCCTTGAGGACGGAGCCGAGCTGCAGCCGCACCTGCTTCTGCTGGTAGGGCGGGAAGGCGGAGATGATCCGGTTGATCGTCTCGGTCGCGTCGAGCGTGTGGAGCGTCGACATGACGAGGTGGCCGGTCTCTGCCGCGGTGAGCGCGGTCTCGATCGTCTCGAGGTCTCGCATCTCGCCGACGAGGATCACGTCGGGATCCTGGCGCAGCGCGCTCTTCAGCGCCTGGCCGAAGCTCATGGTGTCGACGCCGACCTCGCGCTGGTTCACGATCGAGCGCTTGTCGCGGATGAGGAACTCGATCGGGTCCTCGATCGTCATGATGTGGCAGGTCTCGGTCGCGTTGATGTGGTCGATCATCGCCGCGAGCGTCGTGGACTTGCCGGAGCCGGTGGTCCCGGTGACGAGGACGAGGCCGCGCTGCTCGGCCGCGATCTTCTCGAGGACCTTCGGCAGCATGAGCTGCTCGATCGTCTGGATCTTGAAGGGAATGACACGCAGCACGATGCCGAGCGTGCCGCGCTGCTGGAAGATGTTCACGCGGAAGCGGCCGAGGCCCGGCACGCCGTACGCGAGGTCCACCTCGTTCGTCTGCTTGTACTTCTCCTTCTGGTACTCGTTCATGATCCCGAGCGCCATCCGCGCGATCTCCTC